>CACMAH010000003.1 GCA_902611605.1 uncultured Alphaproteobacteria bacterium | reverse complement strand
AATTAAATCTTTAATTTGAACATATTTTTTCTGAAGGTCTTTATTCTCTGAATCTATAGAAAGAGCAAACTCTAAATTTTTGATAGCATATTCATGGCCACTATAAATTTTTGTATCAAGGGGTAGCTTTTTGAATTGACTTAATGTTTTCCACATCATAGCTGGAGTTCCTTCAAATAATCTTCCACAACCAAAAGCCATTAAGGAATCTCCTGTAAAAAGTGCGTCTAATTCTTTGCAATAAAAAGCTAGATGACCTATGGTATGTCCAGGTACATCTATAACATCAAATCTTAAATTACCGAGATTTAATATTTCATTTACCTTTAACGTTTCTCCAAGTACTGGAAGTCTATGAGAATCAGTTTCTGAACCTGCTAATATTGGTTTGAATTTTTTAACTAAGTCATTAGTTCCCATAGTATGATCTGAATGATGATGAGTAAAAACTATTTTATTAAGTTTCCAATTTTTTTCTTCTATTTTTTTAATAATAGGAAAGGATTCTGGTGCATCTATTAAAAAAGTTTCATTTCTTTTGTGGTTGTGTATTATATATGCATAGTTATCTTGCAGGCATGGTATTGTATGTATTTCTGTGTGCATGTATAAACCTTTGTAGATGTTAATATTAATGATTATTGATTCATTTATAAGATAAGACAACGCTTATAATATTGAATAGCAAGAAATTGATATAATACTGAAATAGGTTTCATTTTGAATTTAGAAATAAACGAATTACAAAATTTTTACACTAATACATTATTAGGTTCTTTCTGTAGCAAAAATATTAGTACGCTGATAAAAAAAAATGAAGCATTCATTGTAAGGGAAAATTTTAATCAAGAGAATATAATAGGCTATGGTTATCCTATACCGTATTTGAATAACCTAATTAAAACAAATTCCAATTACCTATGCTTAATGCCAAAAAATCAAGGTGCTTTAAACTGGCCTTCCAAAAAGAATAAAACTATTATGGTCGAGCAGACCGAATGGCCCTTAGAATCAGAAATTTCTGACATAGCAATGATAGTTCATGGTTTAGAAAATTGTGATAACCCTAGTAAGCTTTTAGAAGAAGCTTGGAGAGTACTTGTCCCAGAGGGTTATTTATTCATAGTAGTACCAAATAGAACAGGTTTTTGGGCTAGGTCTGACCTTACCCCTTTTGGTTTTGGAAGACCCTATAGCATTTCTCAACTTTCAAAGATTTTGGTTGAAAATAAATTCAAAATATTGAATACGAGTGCAACTTTATTGATGCCTCCTACAAAAAAAAAAATGCTCTTTAATTCTTTTAAGTTTATTGATCAAATTACTTTAAAATATGCATCAAAAGTTTTGGGAGGAGTTTTAGTAATATTAGCGAAGAAACAAATTCATATAGCCAATACAATTAAAATTTCTGATAGCATTAAAGCACCTCTTGAAATTTTTGACGGTCTGATTAAACCAAAGCCAACACCCCAGTAATAAATTTATCAAAATTTTTAAGAGAAATCTCACATTATTAAATTTCATATAGCTTTTGTTCGATGATCATTTAAGATATTTAAAAAAATCAATTTTATTTACAATACTTTCTTGCATGAAGGTTACAGCTCTGATAACTAATATTGTACTTGCTGAATTTAATGTATTCTGATCTTTGCATGGAGACTTGATTTGAGTGAAATTACTTCATTAACAAAAGATGCCTCATTTAGGTATGCAAACGCTCTTTTTAATTTAGCATTGGAAACCAATTCTGCTCATAAATTTGAAGAAGACCTTGATAAAATCCTTAAAATTATAAATGAAGATCCTAATTTTTCTTTATTCATTAAATCTCCATTGTACCCAAGAGAAAACCAATTATCTACAATGAAAGCAATTGGTTTAAACCTTAAATTACATGCAAATGTTATCAATACAATTTTAGTCATGACTTCAAAACGTAGGTTATTTGCCTTGAAAGAAATGATCCTCCAGTATAAGGATTTATGTAGGAATGATAGAAATGAATTGGTTGTGGAAGTAGCAAGTGTATCTGAACTAAATCAAAGTGATTTAGAAAAAATAAAAAAATCTATTAACTCAAAAGTTGATGGTAATATTATAATTAAATCTAAAACCGATCCCAATATTTTGGGAGGGTTAATTGTAAAGGTTGGTTCGAAGCTTATTGATACATCAATTAGATCGAAACTAGCTAAATTGAAAAATAATTTGAAAGAGGTAGGATGATGAACATCCAAGCATCAGAAATATCAGCTATTTTAAAAGAACAAATTAAAAAATTCGGGAAAGAATCCGAAGTTGCAGAAGTCGGCACCGTGTTATCAGTAGGTGATGGCATAGCAAGAGTTTTTGGACTTGACAATGTACAAGCTGGTGAAATGGTTGAATTTCCTAATGGAATAAGGGGAATGGCCTTAAACTTAGAAATTGATAATGTTGGTATCGTTATTTTTGGATCTGACAGAGACATCAAAGAAGGGGATCAAGTCAAAAGGACAAAATCTATTGTAGATGTGCCAGTAGGTGATGAACTGTTGGGAAGAGTTGTTGATGGTTTGGGTAATCCACTTGATGGGAAAGGTCCTATTAAAACAAAAAAGAGGTCTGTAGCTGATGTAAAAGCACCTGGAATAATTCCAAGAAAATCAGTTCATGAACCTATGGCAACAGGATTAAAATCAGTAGATTCTTTAATTCCTATTGGACGTGGGCAAAGAGAACTTATAATAGGTGATAGACAGACAGGAAAAACCGCTGTTGCTCTTGATACAATACTTAATCAAAAATCATATAACGACGCTGCAGGTAAGGATGAATCAAAAAAACTTTACTGTGTTTATGTTGCTATTGGACAAAAAAGATCAACAGTTGCACAGCTTGTAAAGAAGCTGGAGGAAACAGGTGCTTTAGAGTATTCAATTGTAGTTGCTGCAACTGCATCTGATCCTGCCCCAATGCAGTTTTTGGCTCCATATTCTGCTACTTCTATGGCAGAATATTTTAGAGATAACGGGCGTCATTCACTGATAATTTATGACGATTTATCTAAACAGGCTGTTGCTTACAGGCAAATGTCACTTTTACTTAGACGTCCTCCCGGAAGAGAAGCTTATCCTGGTGATGTTTTTTATTTGCATTCAAGATTGCTAGAGCGTTCTGCAAAATTGAATGATGATAATGGCGCGGGATCACTTACTGCGCTACCTATAATCGAAACACAAGGTGGCGACGTTTCAGCTTTTATTCCTACAAATGTGATCTCTATTACTGATGGCCAAATATTTTTGGAAACTGAGTTGTTTAATCAGGGTATAAGACCAGCAGTAAATACTGGTCTTTCGGTTTCAAGGGTAGGTTCTTCTGCACAAACAAAAGCGATGAAATCAGTTGCTGGTTCTGTAAAATTGGAACTTGCTCAATATAGAGAAATGGCTGCATTCGCTCAATTCGGTTCTGATCTAGATGCATCTACACAAGCTTTATTGAATAGAGGTGCACGTTTAACCGAGGTACTTAAACAGGCTCAGTATTCTCCTCTGACAAATGCAGAGCAAGTGGTTATTATTTATTCAGGGACAGGCGGATACTTAGATGATATTGAGGTTAATAGTGTTACTCGTTTTGAAAAGGGACTGGTTGATTATCTTAGGAGTGACTGTAAAAAATTGTTAGAGGATCTGACAATTAACGATCGAAAAGTGGATGGGGAACTCGAAGATTCTATAAAAAAAGCTATTGAGGCTTTCAAGGGAAATTTTTCTTGAGATATTAATCTTCAGGTTTTGGATAATCATTATGCCCAATTTAAAAGATCTTAAAAATAGAATTGAAAGTGTTAAATCAACAAGAAAGATCACGAAAGCTATGCAAATGGTAGCTGCAGCGAAACTGAGGAAAGCTCAAGAAGCAGCAGAACAAGCAAGGCCTTACGCAGAAAAGATGTCTATTGTAATTGAAAAACTCGCGTTTTCAACTAATGCTTCGAGTAATTCACCTTTGTTAGTTGGTAATGGAAAAGATAAAACTCATTTAATTATAGTAGCTACATCTGAACGTGGTTTGTGCGGAGCATTCAATTCTTCAATTGTTAGATTAGCAAAAAATCATATTAATCACTTAATATCTGATGGAAATCATATTAAGATCTTAACCATTGGAAAAAAAGGTCGAGAACAATTAAAAAGAGATTTTGGAGATTATATGATTGAACATGTTGACCTTTCAGAGGTCAAAAAAATTTCTTATGATAACGCTTCTAATATATCTGATAATATAATTTCAAAATTCTTTGATAATGAGTTTGATATAGCTACAATCTTTTTTAATCAATTCGAATCTGTTATTTCTCAAATACCTCAATCTTCACAATTGATTCCTATTAAATTTAAGTCTGATGAACTTACAAATGACGATAATATATCAAATTTTGTTTATGAACCAGATGAGCAAGAAATTATTGAAGATCTATTGCCTAAAGCAATATCTACAAAGGTATTTACTGCTTTATTAGAAAATGGAGCATCTGAACAAGGTGCACGAATGTCTGCTATGGACAATGCAACTAGGAATGCTGGCGAAATGATTGATAAACTCACTATTCAGTTTAATAGATCAAGGCAGGCGGCTATTACTAATGAATTAATTGAAATTATATCTGGTGCTGAAGCACTGTAAAATAAAAAATGGAGAAAGCGATGTCTAGGCCAAAAGGAAAAATTACTCAAGTAATGGGGGCGGTAGTTGATGTTCAGTTTGATAACCACCTTCCTGAAATTCTCAATGCCCTTGAAACAAAAAATGATGGTCAAAAGTTAATATTAGAGGTTGCTCAACATCTTGGTGAAAATACAGTAAGAACAATTGCTATGGATAGTTCTGAAGGATTAGTTAGAGGAGCAATTGTTGAAGATGCTGGAGCTCCAATTTCTGTTCCAGTAGGAAATCCCACATTGGGAAGAATTTTAAATGTTGTGGGAGAACCAGTTGATGAACAAGGTCCCATAAAAGCTAAAGAATTAAGGCCTATACATCAGCCTGCTCCAGAGTTTTCTGAACAATCAACAGATACAGAGCTTTTAACTACTGGAATAAAAGTTATTGATCTATTGGCCCCTTATTCAAAAGGTGGAAAGGTTGGCCTTTTTGGTGGAGCGGGTGTAGGTAAAACAGTTTTAATTATGGAGTTAATTAATAATATTGCCAAAGTTCACTCGGGATTTTCTGTATTTGCAGGAGTTGGAGAGCGAACCAGAGAAGGAAATGATCTCTATCATGAGATGATTGAGTCGGGTGTTATTAATCCAAAAAAATTAGAAGAATCTAAAGTATCTTTAGTTTATGGTCAGATGAATGAACCACCAGGTGCGAGAGCAAGAGTAGGATTAACTGGCTTAACACTAGCAGAGCAATTTAGGGACCAGTCTGGTACAGATGTTTTGTTTTTTGTTGATAATATTTTCAGATTTACACAAGCAGGTTCTGAAGTTTCTGCCCTTTTAGGCCGTATTCCTTCTGCAGTTGGTTACCAGCCTACGCTTGCTACTGATATGGGAGCGTTACAAGAAAGAATAACATCTACAAAGGCGGGATCTATAACTTCAGTCCAAGCTATATATGTACCAGCTGACGATCTAACTGATCCAGCCCCAGCAACTTCTTTTGCTCACCTTGATGCAACTACAGTTTTAAGCAGGGCTATTTCTGAATTAGGAATATATCCAGCTGTTGATCCTTTAGATTCAAATAGTAGGCTTATGGATCCATTAATTGTTGGTGAAGAGCACTACCAAGTAGCTAGAGATGTACAAGGAATTCTGCAAAGGTATAAATCTCTTCAAGACATCATTGCCATTTTAGGTATGGATGAACTGTCAGAAGAGGATAAGTTGACCGTTGCTAGAGCTAGAAAAATTCAAAAGTTTCTTTCACAACCATTTGATGTTGCTAAAGTTTTTACAGGCTCTGATGGAGTTCAAGTACCTTTAGATGTAACTATTGATAGTTTTAAAAGAGTAGTTGCTGGAGAATTTGATCATTTGCCTGAAGCAGCCTTTTACATGGTTGGAGGGATTGACGAGGTTATAGAAAAAGCAGAAAAACTTGAATCTAAGGTAGCTTAAAAACTGATATGTCTAAGGAATTATTTAATTTTGAATTAGTCACACCTGAAAAGGTTATTGTGTCAGGTTCTGTAAGTTCTGTAAGTATTGCTGGGGTCGAAGGTGATATGACAATATTTGCTAATCACTCACCAATTGCAACTGCGATTAGACCTGGTTACATCGATATAAATTCAGACAGCAAATCTGAAAAGTATTTTCTAACTGGAGGATTCGTTCAAATAACTGGTAGTGATGTAGTTGTTCTTGCAGAAAAAGCTTCTTTAGAAAACGAAGTAAATTTGGAGATGATAGAAAAGATAATAAATAGAACTAAAAGTTCTATGGAAAAAGCAACCGATCTTCAAAAGTGTGTTCTTGCTAAGAAATTAAATGATTTAACAATAATTAAAAACCAACTTTAAATTTTGAGACAATCAAAAAAAAAAGAAATTGGTTTTATATTTTTAACTGTTGTATTGGATATAAGTGGCTTAATGGTAATATTCCCAATAATGCCTGATATACTGCAGGCAGTTGGTGAATTTTCAGTATCTGACGCAGCTATTTGGGGAGGTTTTCTTTATGCTTCATATGCTCTAATGCAATTTTTATTTTCCCCCATAATTGGAAATATCTCTGACGCTTTTGGAAGAAGACCTATAATTTTGATATCCCTTTTTTTAATGTTTATTGATTATCTGATTCTAGGTTTTGCTACATCACTATGGATATTTATCATTGGACGTATGATAGGTGGTATTGCTGGAGGTACGGTACCCACAGCTATGGCATATTTAGCTGATATATCAAATTCAGAAGATAAAGCTAAGAACTTTGGACTTATTGGTGCAGCTTTTGGTATTGGTTTCGTACTTGGTCCATTTATTGGAGGAATATTAGGTGAGATAAATTTCAGGCTACCGTTCTTTTTTTCTGCAGCTTTATCTTTGGTAACATTCTTACTATGCTATGTTTTTTTAACTGAATCTCTAGAAGAAAAAAATAAAAGAAAATTTAAATTTACTGATTTGAATCCGTTCATTTCAATTTTTAAAGCTTTTTTAATGAAAGATTTAAGAATATTTTTCATATGCATTTTGCTAATAAGTATTGGACACTGGGTGTATCCTTCCATTTGGAGTTTCTGGAGCAAGGAGGTTTTTGGGTGGGGCCCTGGTTTGATAGGTGTTTCTTTAGCTTGTTACGGTCTTGGTGTCGCATTTGTACAGGGTTTGATTATCAGACTACACTATGTAAGAAATATACAACCACAAAAAATTGTTATTTTCTCCCTAGTGGTTGGGAGTCTTACACTATTTGGCTTTGGATCAATTAAAACTGCATGGTTAGTTTTTGCTTTAATACCAATCGCAGTTTTAACTGAATTAATGAATCCTACATTAGACGGTTTTATTTCTAATAAAGTATCGGATGACACTCAAGGTTTACTACAAGGTATACTTTCTAGCATAAATGCAATGACAACAATTCTAAGTCCCTTACTTATGACTTTACTATTTAAAATTGGAGCGTCACAAAAGGATGATTGGTATATTCCAGGATTACCTTTTTATTTTGCTGCTATTTTACTTGTAATTTGTATTATTCCTATTTTAAAGGTTATGAATACTCTTGAACATGCTAAAAAAAGAAAAATAAAATAATTTGTAACTATGCCTTACGTTTTTTTTCAATATGATATTTAGGATAGTAAGGTTTGTATATAGGCCTTAATCTTTCACTATCAAATAAAGAAGATACAGAATTTCCATTAGCTATATTTAGTAATGCCTGAGCAAATAGAGGCGCTGTTGGAACTATTCTTATTTTATTACTGTTTTTAATTTTTGGAATTATACTTATCGAATCGGTCACAACCAATGAACTCAAGCTTGATTTTTCTATTCTGTCTATTGCAGGGTCAGAAAGTACTCCGTGGGAGATATATGCATGTACCTCAATTGCACCTTCATTAATAAGTAAATCAGAAGCTTTAACCAACGTTCCTGCAGTATCACAGATATCATCTACAATTATGCATATTTTATTTTTTACTTCTCCAATTACTGTCATTGATGCAATTTCACCAGGTTGATTTCTTCTCTTATCAACAATTGCAAGGTCAGCATTAATTGTTTTAGCTAAACCCCTAGCTCTTGCCACTCCACCAACATCTGGTGAAACAACGGTGAGCAATTCTTGCCTTTCAAAATAATGAGAAATATCAAGTTCAAAAATTGGTGACGCATAAAGATTGTCAACTGGTATATCAAAAAAACCCTGAATTTGAGCAGAGTGTAAATCAAGAGTTAGAATCCTTTCTATGCCAGCACCGCTCAAAAGATTTGCAATTAATTTTGCACTTATGGGAGTTCTTGCTTTAGTTCTCCTATCTTGTCTTGCATAACCAAAATAAGGAATAACGGCAGTTATCCTCTTAGCACTAGATCTTCTCAAGGCATCAGCTATAATTAGTAATTCCATTATATTATCATTAGCGGGATTTGATGTAGATTGGATAATAAACATATCTTCATTTCTTACATTTTCAAAAACTTCCACAAAAATTTCTTGGTCATTAAATTGTTCAACTCTTCCTTCAACAAGATCAATTTGTGATCTGCTTAGAGAACTCGCCCAACTTGCGATTCCTTTAGAAAGGGTTATATTCGAATTACCCGAAATTATTTTAGGGTGTACCAGCTCACTCATTATTCATCCTTTTTGGTGAAATTTTATTTATATTAGCTAATTGTTCCATTAGTAAGCAAGCTATCTCTAATTAATTATTTGTATCACAATTTATTTTTTTTAAAATATATAATATAA
This sequence comes from uncultured Alphaproteobacteria bacterium, assembly GCA_902611605.1. Lineage (GTDB taxonomy): Bacteria > Pseudomonadota > Alphaproteobacteria > Rhodobacterales > Rhodobacteraceae > CACIIZ01. The sequence goes on along the minus strand of CACMAH010000003.1, from coordinate 130,633 downwards.
TTTTATTTCTTATTATTTCTTTCAATTTTTTTTTAGAATTTTTCAAAAATGAAATTTACAATATCTGAACTATCTACATACTCTTCGCTTATTGCAAAATTTTTGACTGAATTTTTTGTATTATGTACATTTTTATTTTTAGGTAGGTTTAAATGATGCCAAGAAGGTAAAGGTTTTTTTTCATAAATTAAACGATATGAGCAAGATGTTGGTAATAGATTAACTATTTTATTTATATTTTTTGGTGATAATATCAAACAATCTTTTCTTTTCTTTTCTCTTTCACTATAAACTTTACAAGAACATTTATTAATATCCAAAAATTTGCAGGCTACACTTGTATAAATGGGCGCACACTTTTTGGTTTTACTGAACTTGTTTAGGCAACATTTTCCACATCCATCGCATAGTAACTCCCATTCCTCTGAGCTTAAATCGTTAAGTGGTATGTTTTTCCAGAAATTTTTTCTCATCTTTCAACAATTCATTTTTACTAAGATTATTTATTGCAATCTTACAGTCTTTTTTCATCTGTATTTTAAGTTTTTCTATTGATTCGTATTTAATCTCGTCTCTTTGAAATTTAACTAATGAAACTATTACTTTTTTATTATAAATTGATTCAGAAAAATCAAATATATATACTTCACAATTTGCTTCATTTTTTCCAAATGTTGGTTTTGTACCTATTGATGCTACTCCTTTATATATATCCTGAAAATCTGAAGACAGTACTTTAATCATACATGAGTAAATACCATACTTTGGGACAATTATATCTTTTAATTCTAGATTTATTGTTGGAAAACCTAGTTCACGTCCTCTTTTATCTCCCTGAACAACAAGACCGTAAATTTTATGGTAATAGCCAAGCATCTTATTAGCTATATCTAATTTTCCTTCTGTAAGGGCATTTCTAATTAATGTAGAAGAGATTTTATCTTCTTCAATTTTCTTGAGATCTAAAGAATATACGTTAATATTGTATCTTTTTCCTAAAGTTTTTAGACAATTAACATCACCACTTCTTTTATTCCCAAAACAAAAATCATTTCCCACAATTATTTGTTTCACACCTAATTTTTCAAAAATAATAGATTTTACAAATTGATCAGGAGACAGAATTTCTATATTTTTATCAAACTTTAATTCAATTAAAAAGTTAACATTTAATCTTTCGATCATTTTGTACTTTTGTTCCTTTGAAGTAAGTTTAAAAGGAATTTTATTTCTTTTAAAATAGTCTCGGGGGTGTGGATCAAATGTTAAAATACCAAATTTATTTGATGATGCAATTTGTGAACATTTTTTAATTATTTTTTGATGACCCAAATGAACACCATCAAAATTACCAATTATTATAGTCGATAGTTTTGTAAATTTTTCCGCATTATTTAAGTCACGTATAATTTTCATTATATTATCTAAAACCTCAAGATTTCATATATTTAATTAAGATAACTTATTGAGACGGTTGGAAGAATTTTATTTTTTTTGAAAAATTCTTCCAGTTTTTTCTTGTTAGGTATTTCTAAATTATTTTTCATTCCAAGTTCAGGACCTGATAATCCACCGCAAATAAAGAGAGTATCTAAGTTCTCTTTATTTCCACCTAATATGTCGGTATTTATACCATCTCCTATACATAATATTTTAGGACATTTAATATTATGTTTTTTTAGTTTAGAATAGGCTAAATTATAAATTTGTCTATGAGGTTTACCACAATATATACTATTCCCACCAGCTTTAGTAAATGCTTCTGCAATTCCTCCTGCACACCATACTCTTAAATCTCCCACATCTACAAAAATATCTGGATTTACACAAAGTAAATTAAGATTCTTATCAACTCCATATTTTATTATATCTTTATAATTTTCTGGTGTTTCAGTACGATCATCAAATAGTCCCGTACAAACGATACCTTCAGCTGAAGAAAGTCCAACCCTCTCGATACTATTTTTATTTTTTTTATCATTAGGAAAATCAATAAAAAAGCTTAAGTCTCTTTCTGGTCCTAAGTGAAATACTTTTTTACCAACTTCTCCGGCGAGCATACTATTTTGAGCTGCATCTCCTGAAGTAGTAATATCATTAAAGTGTTCTTCAAAAATTCCAAAAGAAGATAAGTGAGCCTTCACAGCTGTTTTTGGTCTTGGAGCATTTGTTAGAAGCATTACAAATCCACCACTCATTTTAAATTCAATTAGGGCCTCTAATGCTTTAGTGTAAGCTTTTTTCCCATTATGAATACACCCCCAAATATCGCAAAATAAAACGTTATAATTCTTAGAGATTTGCTTTAAACTTTTAATAATTTTAACCATTCTTAAGTAGTTCTCTAATTTTAATCAAAAATATAAAGTTGTTATAAAAAAAAAAAAATAGATATAAAAGCTCATTTTTTTATTTATTTATATTGACTTAATAAAAATTTTACCTAATTAAGTATTGTTGGCACTTAACGACGGCGAGTGCTATTTTTTTAAGTCCGTCTCAATTTTTAAAAGGGAGCGTTATAATATGACATTTAAACCATTACATGATCGTGTAGTTGTTCGTCGTGTTGAGAACGATGAAAAGACTTCAGGGGGTCTAATTATTCCTGATTCTGCTCAAGAAAAACCCGCAGAGGGAGAAGTAGTTTCAGTAGGAAATGGAGCTATTGATGAAAAAGGAAATCGTATGCCAATGGACGTAAAGGCTGGAGATAGAATACTTTTTGGCAAATGGTCTGGCACCGAAGTAAAGATTAACGGTGAAGATATGTTAATCATGAAAGAAAGTGACATACTAGGCATAATGGCTTAGTTTTTTTTTAATTATATTTAGGAATTTAATTATGGCAGCAAAAGATGTAAAATTTAGTACTGACGCTCGTAACAGAATGATGCATGGAGTAAATGTATTGGCGGACGCAGTAAAAGTTACTTTAGGTCCAAAAGGAAGAAACGTAGTTTTGGATAAATCGTTTGGGGCACCAAGAATTACAAAAGACGGTGTTACTGTAGCTAAAGAAATCGAACTTGAGGACAAATTTGAGAACATGGGTGCTCAAATGGTGAAAGAAGTCGCTTCGAAAACAAATGACACTGCAGGTGATGGTACAACCACTGCAACGATATTAGCCCAATCAATTGTTCGTGAAGGGTTGAAATCAGTGGCAGCTGGAATGAATCCAATGGATTTGAAAAGAGGTATTGATACAGCAGTGTCAGCAGTAGTTGATTCAATTGCAAAACAATCAAGACCAGTAGCAAATAGTGATGAAGTTGCTCAAGTTGGTACAATATCAGCAAATGGAGAATCCGAAATTGGTAAGCAAATTTCAGATGCTATGCAAAAAGTTGGAAATGAAGGTGTCATTACCGTTGAAGAAAACAAAGGCTTGGAAACAGAAACAGATGTTGTCGAAGGTATGCAATTTGATAGAGGTTACTTATCACCATACTTTATAACTAATTCAGAAAAAATGACAGCAGATCTTGAAGATTGTTTAATTTTACTTCATGAGAAAAAACTTTCTTCACTCCAACCTATGGTTCCACTTTTAGAATCAGTTATTCAATCTAGTAAACCATTACTTATTATTGCTGAGGATGTAGAAGGTGAGGCTTTAGCAACCTTAGTTGTAAACAAACTCAGAGGTGGATTAAAAATAGCTGGCGTGAAAGCTCCAGGATTTGGTGATCGTAGAAAAGCAATGTTGCAAGATATTGCCATTCTTACAGGTGGTCAGTTAATTTCTGAAGATTTAGGTATGAAGCTTGAAAATGTAACAATGGATATGCTTGGTACAGCAAAAAGAGTTAATATTACTAAGGATGAAACTACCATTGTTGATGGGGCTGGTGAAAAATCAGAGATTGAAGCTAGAGTATCCCAAATTAAAGCTCAAATAGAAGAAACTACATCTGATTACGACAAAGAAAAACTTCAAGAACGTTTAGCTAAGTTAGCTGGTGGTGTTGCAGTTATTCGTGTTGGCGGAGCTACAGAAGTAGAAGTTAAAGAGCGAAAAGATAGAGTAGATGATGCTCTTAATGCAACCAGGGCTGCTGTGCAGGAAGGTATTGTGGTTGGTGGTGGAGTAGCATTAGTTGCTGCTACCAAAAGCCTAAGTAAGTTAAAAGGTAATAATCCAGATCAAGAAGCCGGTATTAACATCATAAGAAGAGCTTTAGAAGCTCCACTAAGGCAAATAGCTGAAAATGCTGGTGTTGATGGTGCAGTTGTTGCTGGTAAAATACGTGAAAGTAAAGATGATACTCACGGCTTTAATGCTCAAACAGAAGAATATGGTGACATGTTCAAATTTGGGGTTATAGATCCTGCAAAAGTAGTACGTACAGCCTTGGAAGATGCTGCCTCTATTGCTGGTTTATTGGTTACAACTGAAGCAATGGTTGGAGATAAACCAGAGCCTAAAGGTGCAGCTGGAGCACCTGCGATGCCTGACATGGGTGGTATGGGTGGTATGGGTGGTATGATGTAAATCATATCCCTTAACTTAATATTTATTATAAAAGGGGCATAACGCCCCTTTTTTTATTTTATTATATTTACATGTCCCATTTTTCTATTATTTTTTACTTTGTCTTTACCATAGATATTTATAGATTTTTCATTTTCATAATTAATATCAAAAATTTGATTTCCTAATATATTTTTCATTAATACATTTGAGTGTCTTCTACCATCTCCAATTGGTGTTCCAGTAATAGCTCTTATATGTTGTTCAAATTGACTAATTATGCATCCAGTTTGTGTCCAATGACCTGAATTGTGAACTCTCGGGGCCATTTCATTTACTAATATTTTCTTTTCTTTTGTTATAAAAAACTCTATACCCATTACTCCAATATAATTTAAATTTCTTACTATTTTACTTGCTAAAATAATAGCATCACTACTTGTAGAAAAGCTTATATTTGCAGGTACTTTAGACTCAACTAATATACCATTTTTATGTATATTCTCCGAAGGATCATAAGCAGATATTTTTCCACTCATGTCTCTACATATGATAACAGAAATTTCCAACTCAAATTCAATAAATTTTTCAATGACAACTTGTACATCTATGAATTCAGAAACAATTTTTTCAATTTCTTCTTTTTTATAAATTACTTTTTGCCCTTTACCATCATATCCAAACCTACTTGTTTTAATTACTACAGGAAGACCTATATTTTCTATAGCTATTTTAATTTCCTCATAAGATGAAGCCATTTCAAATTTAACAGTTTCAACCCCTATACTCTTTAGGAAATTTTTTTCAGTGATTCTATCTTGGCAAATACCCAATGATTTATAATTTGGGTAAACACTTTTTAAATTTTGGCAAAATTTAATTGTTTCTAAAGGAATGTTTTCAAATTCATAAGTTATAACATCAACTTTATTGGCAAAATTTTCTAAATTTTTAAAATCATCATATTCAAATGTACTTGATAAATTAGTTACCTGTTTAGCTGGTGCATTGATATCCGGATCATATATATGAGTTTTAAAACCTAATTGAGAAGCTGATAGTGACAGCATTCTACCTAATTGGCCACCTCCTAAAATTCCAATAATACTGCCAAAAGGTAATTCGTTTTTTTTAGTCATCTTTTGGGACCAATGGAACAGTCAAAGTCGTATGTTTATGCCAATTTTTTAATTTTTTTTCTAATTTTTTATTATTAAGTGCTAAGACTGAAATTGCCAAAATGGAAGAATTAACTGCGCCTGGTATACCTATTGCCATTGTTGCTACAGGGCAACCTCTTGGCATTTGTACTATTGAATATAAACTATCTACACCTGAAAGTGCTTCAGATAATATAGGAACACCAATAACTGGTAAAAAAGTCTTTGATGCAACCATTCCAGGCAAATGTGCAGCACCTCCAGCTCCAGCAATTATAACTTTTATTTGTCTTTTATGTGCGTTGCTTGCATATTTAAAAAGGCGGTCAGGTGTTCTATGTGCTGAAATAATTTTTTTTTCATATTTAACTTTAAATTCTTCTAAAATATCACAAGCAAATCGCATTGTTTTCCAATCTGATTGACTTCCCATGATTACGCTAATTAAATTTTTTTCCATTTTAATCCTAAAAAATATATAGTGAACAATCAGCTTAAACTTTAATATATGAATTTTTTAAAAATTAATTCAATTGAATTTATTAATATTTTACATATATTGTTATCATTAATCGAGGAATTTTAATATGGCTAGAATATCATTTGCAGCGCATCCTTTTTTATTAGGTTTTGAGCAAATCGATAGGCTGCTGGAAAAAACAATTAAATCAAGTAATGATGGATTTCCCCCTTATAATATAGAGTTATCTGATGATAATAATTACAAAATTACTTTAGCAGTAGCTGGATTTAGTGAAGATGAACTTAATATAACACTAGAGGAGAGGCAACTCATAATTTCAGGAAAGCAAATTGAAAAATCAAATCAAAATACATTTATTTATAGGGGTATAGCAGCTAGACATTTTCAAAAAACATTTGTTTTGGCAGATGGTGTTGAAGTCAGTGGGGCTAGTTTAGAGAAAGGTTTGCTAAATGTTTTCTTATTGAGAAAAAATATTGAACCAAAAGTTAAAAAAATAAAAATAGATTCTAATGAGTAATTGAGAACTTTTTTTATTTTTAGGAATTTATTTGAAATTCTAGACTATTTTCTCGGCCAAAAATTTCTCTGCTTCCAAAGCAGCCATACAACCCATTCCAGCAGCAGTAACTGCTTGCCTGTATTTAAAATCTGTAATATCCCCAGCGGCGAAAACTCCTGGTATAGAAGTCTCTGTTGAATTTGGTTTCGTAACAACATAACCGCCATTATGTGTTTCAAGTTGATTTATAATTAATTCATTTGATGGGGCGTGGCCAATGGCTATAAAAACACCTTTGCATGAAATTTCTAATTCTTTTTTATCTAGAAGATTTTCAATTTTTATTCCCTCTACACTCAAGGGATTATCTATTCCAATTATTTCTTTTAATTGGCTGTTCCAAATAACCTCTACTTTTGGATTTTTAAATAGTCTTTCTTGGAGTATTTTTTCAGCCCTTAAAGTATCTCTCCTATGAATTAGAATTACTTTTCTTGCAAAATTAGTAAGAAATAGGGCTTCTTCTACAGCAGTATTTCCACCACCAATCACTGTAATTATTTCGTTTCTAAAGAAAAAACCATCACAAGTTGCACATGCTGATACTCCAAATCCTTTATACTTCTCCTCTGATTTCAAGCCAAGCCATTTTGCTTGGGCCCCAGTTGCAAGTATAATGGATTCTGCTTCATATTGATTCCCACCTTCTGACATTGCAATGAATGGATATTTTTTTAAATTTAATTTGATAATAGTTTCATTAATAATTTTTGTTCCTGCGGACTTAGCATGACTTTCTAAATTAGTCATAAGATCAGGACCCTGTATTTCTTTTACTCCTGGCCAGTTTTCAACTTCAGTTGTAATTGTGAGTTGACCGCCAGGTTGTATACCTTGCAAAAGTATTGGTTCTAGCAAGGCTCTAGAACCATATACAGCAGCAGTATATCCAGCAGGACCAGATCCGATTATCAATAGCTTCGTTTTTTCAGGCATTAAACTTCCTACCTTTTTCAAATTAATTTTTATTTATATCTTTATTGTAGAAATCATCCTTCCACAATCACCAAGTTTATTTTTTTGATTTCGTCGAAAAGAAAAATAATTTTTTTTCTCTGTAAAGGTACACTTATTTAGGGACTGGATATTTCTAATACCCTGTAAGTGAAGTCTAAAAGATATAGATCCAGGTAAATCAAACAATATTTTATTGTTCTCTTTTAAAAAAAAATTTTTGTACGTTCTATCTTTTTTGATAAATCTTTCATAGAATTCAATCCCTACCTCATAATTATTTTTTTGAATACAGGGTCCAATTGCTACACAAATATTCTTTATCTTTGCTCCTAATTGCACCATATTTTCTAGAGTGTTTTCAACTATCCCACCATATAAACCCTTCCAACCCGCATGCGCAGCTCCTATAATTTTTTTTTCAAAGTCACCAAAAAGTATAGGAGCGCAATCAGCAGTAAGTATTCCTAAGCATATGCCTTCTTTTGATGTTACCATCGAGTCCCCTTCAATTTCATCAGGTTCAATTCTTCCTGTAATATTAATTACATCTGAGGAATGCATTTGTTTAAGAGTAATAAGATCAGAAATTTTTATTCCCATTAAATTTGATACAATTGCTCTATTGGAATTTATTTTTGATATAGTATCAAAGCTACTATACTTACAATTTAAACTGCTAAATTCATTAATTGAAACACCACCAGTTCTTTTAAAAAAACCGTGTTTAAAATTTTCTATCACATTTGATGTCAAATATTCTGTCACTTATGTTCTAACCCTACTAATGGCAAAGAATTTCTATTCCTAATTCCAATAACTTTAAATAGTTTTCCCATTTGATTTTTATCTATAAGTCTTTTCAAAGATGAAAGATGCAAAGCAATTTTTTCCTTTTCCATATTTTCTGAAAGAGCCACAAATCGTTCTTGTATTCCTAAAGTATTTAAAAAGTCTCCTTGATCAACTAAATCTGTAACTACTAGATTATAATTTTCTGCATAATCCTTTATAGCTCTAAAATTAACCAAGCTAGTTAAATCACTCTCCCCTTGATTTTCAAGGGGATTAGAATATTTATGATTTTTTATAGACTGTAAAGTACTACCTAAATTATTGTTTTTACCATAGTCAATTATTAAACAAGCACCACGATTTTTTTTTAAGTGTTTAGATAAATATATTATATTTTTTTTAATTTCTGGAGAAACCTCATAGATCTGGTTTTCTTCATTATTTAAGGATGATAATTCATCTGGTGGTTTAGCTATCTTTTTTAATCCAAAACAAAACTCATTTGAGTTCTTATTTTTAAAATTTTTTAATGAAACTATAATTTCCAGCCATTTAGATTTTTTAAAAATGTACTGCTCTATAGGAAAAGCATCAAAAAACTCATTAGCAATTATTGTTGTTGGGATATTTGGTAATTTATTTAATTTGTTTTTCCAATTTATTTGATAGTTTTTTAGAACTTTTTTTTGTAATTTCTGCAAGGCAGGTGATATTTCTACTAATGTGATTTTTAATGATTTATGAAACTCTGGAATATTTCTGGTCGCTCTTAATATGTCCGCCATCAAAGTTCCATTTCCAGGACCTAGTTCCACTAAAGAAAAGTTAGAAGGCTTATCATGATCCATCCAAACTTTAACAATCCATAATCCGATAAGTTCCCCAAACATTTGAGATATTTCTGGGCTTGTAATAAAATCTCCCTTAAAACCAATAGGATATTTTTTTGTGTAATATCCATACTTTGGGTGTGTCATACACATTTTCATATACTCTGAGAGGCTTATCCCATTTTTTTTAATTATTGAATTTTTTATCAATTCAGTGAGATTAATTTTTTTCATAAATTAAGAAATTCTTTTTTTAATATTTTTGAATGATAGTATTATAAAAAAAATTCCAACTATTAACATTGGAAATGAAAGTGTTTGTCCCATTGAAAAGCCAAAGTCTTTTGATATCATAAAAATATATCCATTAGGGTTTTCAGCACTTATATATTGAGGATCAGCCTCTCTAAAAAATTCAACAAAAATTCTAGCTAATCCATAACCAAAGAAAAAAGTCCCCATTATTCTTCCTGGATACTTAAGTAATTTAAAAATATATACTAATACTAATAGTAATATTCCTAAAAGTAGACCTTCTAATAGAGCTTCATATAATTGAGAGGGATGTCTAATGCAAATTTCTAATTCCCAACTTTTTGGACAAATGTCAGCTGGTGGTTTTGTAAATTCCATTCCTAAAAAATAAGTAGTAGGCTTCCCCCATAGTTCTTGATTTATAAAATTAGCTAAACGACCTAAAAAAAGACCAGGTGGAGTACTTACAGCAATTATATCGCCCATAGGGAGTATAGATTTTCTATTTCGAATAGAGTAGTATAAAGCCCCAAATACTACTCCTAAAAAACCACCATGGAATGACATTCCCCCTTCCCATAAATAAAGAATTCGAATAGGTGAATTCAAGTAAAACTCAGGATTATAAAATAATACATATCCCATTCTTCCACCTAAGATTATACCTAGTATAAGATATGTCATTAAGTCTTCAACGTTTTGTGTTTTTAGTGGACTTTTTTCTGGCCAAAGAGTTTCTTTTTTGGCTAAAGCATATATTATATACCAAGCACAAATAATTCCAAAAATATAAGATAATGAATACCAACTAAGTGCTAAGCTAAAATTAAAAATTTCAAAAGAAAAAACATTGGGTTTTAAAAAGTCTGGGAATCTAAAATACATTAGAAATTTAATCTCTTGTCTTTTAATTATTAATTATTAATTATTAATTATTATTACATCAATCATAAGCTAGTCGAGAAATATTATTATTATAGGTTCGAAAATGCAAAGTAGAAATCAAATTATTGATGATTTAGCAAAGTTAATGACCAATGCTTTTGGTTTAGCACAAAATGCAACTGGTGAAATTGAAAATGCAGTAAAAAGTCTTTTAGACAGGTATTTGGCAGATAAAGGTTTGGTAACAAGAGAAGAGTTTGATGTGATGAAAGAAATTCATTCTGAATTGCAAAAAGAATTACTTGATTTAAAAAAAGAAATAAACATGTTGAAACCAAAACCAAGAACTTCAAAAACTGTAATTGCAAAAAAAAATTCGAAAAATTAAAAAGATAATTTTTTAATTATTCCTAAATATTATACTTAACTTATCAACATTTTGTGTTATATTAAACAAAAATAACTACAAATTGTTTTTTCTGTTAATTTAAAAATCATAAATCATGAATATTCAGGAAGATTTAAAAACATATTTTGAAGGTAATCCAGTCTCTAATTTTAAAAATTTAGCAAAATTAAAAAGTTGGGAGCTAGTAAATGATGGTTTTGATTCTGCTGCTTTTTACGTTGAAGGAGTATGGAAAAATTATTTATTTTCTTTGTTATGGTTGGAAAAAGATCAGCAGCTAAAATTAACATGTGAATATGATTTGAATCCAAAGAAAGAAAATATGAGTTCTTTTTATAAAACACTCAACCTTGCAAATGAGAAATGTAGTGAGGGTCATTTTACTTTTTGTGAGAATGAGAAAATTTTAGTTTTTCACAATCAATTTAAGGGATCTGACGCGTTAGAAATTGAAAGCCGACGTACTACAGAAATAATTTCTGAAACTACTTCTGTAATGGATGAACTCTACCCTGTTTTTCAACTAATATCTTGTGGAAAAGAAAGTCCTGACATGGCTCTAAGGTTAGCTAGTCAACATTTGTCTGGATTTGTTTAAATCTTAAAGAATCTAAAAAAATGAATTTTTTCTTATTATATAACTACTATAAAATAGTGTGAAACCATGAACAAAGTGTTGATCGTAGGTTCCGGTAACATGGGTGAGGCAATGCTTAGAGGTTGGGTTAAAGCTTCAAATGAATTGACTAAAATTTATGTGCGTGAACCAAATCCTTCTAATTGGCTAAAAAAGATGAATGATACAAAAAAAATAACTCTTAATCCTTTAGATATAAAGGGTCAGATAAACGTTTGTATTTTTGCTGTAAAACCACAAGTTGCTGAACAAGTTATTAAAGATAATAAAAATGATCTTGCAGATAATTCTTTTATTATAAGTGTAATTGCGGGTAAAGACTTTAGTTTTTTTCATAACATTTTTAAAGTGCCTTGTCCGGTCATTAGAGTTATGCCAAATACACCTGTTTCTATAGAACAGGGCGTCTCCGCTATAATAGGTAATGAATATTCTTCTTTAGCTCATATTAAATGGACAGAGCACTTTTTCAGTACATTAGGTAAGACTGTAGTTCTTGAAAAAGAAAGTATGATGGACGTAGTTACTGCAATCTCAGGCTCTGGTCCAGCTTACATTTTTAATTTTGCTGAAATACTAATTGGAGTTGGTAATGATTTGGGTATACCTGAAGAAATAACTAAAACAATTGTTTTACAAACTATTGTTGGTGCTGGTCTTCTTGCAATGGATAGTGATAAGAGTCCATCGAGGTTAAGAGAAAATGTAACTAGTCCAAATGGTACAACTCAAGCAGCTTTAAATATTTTGATGGATAAAAAAAATGGTTGGCATGAAATAATTAAAAATGCCGTAGTTGCAGCTTATAATAGAAGTAAATCTTTAGCAAAAAATTAAAATGAAATAATAAGGGAATTTATATTGAATTTTATTGATTTTAATACCTTTCAAAATGTTGACATAAGAGTAGGTGAAATTATAAAAGCTGAAACTTATCCTGAAGCAAGAAAACCTGCTTTAAAATTATGGATAAATTTTGGAAAACATATAGGAGAAAAAAAGTCCTCTGCTCAAATTACAGATCATTATAAACCTAATAACTTAATTGGTAAGAAAATTTTAGCCGTGATAAATCTTAAACCAAGACAAATTGGAAACTTCATTTCAGAGGTTTTAGTTTTGGGAGTTCCTGATATGAAAGAGGAAGGGGTTTTTTTAGTAGTCCCAGACAATGAAACTAAAATTGGGAGTCGTTTATATTAGCATTTTTTATTTCTTCACACCAATGAAGCCTACATAGTGATATGTAACTTTCATTCCCGCCAATTTGAATTTGCTCTCCTTTAGTTATTACTTTACCCTCTTTACTTAATCGTGCAACCATTGTTGCTTTCTTTCCACAATGACAAATGGTTTTTATTTCTCTCATTTCGTCAGCTATAGACAATAGAACAAGAGAACCAGGAAATAATTCTCCTTGGAAATCAACCCTTAAACCATAGCAAAGAACTGGAATTTGGAGATCATCGACAACTCTTGCAAGTTGCCAAACTTGTTTTTTTGATAGAAATTGAGCTTCATCTAGAAGTATACAATTTAATTTTTTTTCTTTGAGCTTTTCTTTTATCATTAAAAATAAGTCATTTTTTGAGTCAAATAGTTGGGCTTTCCCCTCAATTCCAATTCTACTTACAATTTTAGGTTGTCCTGCTCTATTATCTAGTTTGGCCGTAATTAGAAAGGGTTCCATTCCTCTTTCTCTGTAGTTATGAGCAGCTTGTAGCAAAATCGTCGATTTACCTGCATTCATCGTAGAATAATAAAAATATAATTTTGCCATTGCAGTATTTTTTTATTAAAAATCTAAGTTATTTAATTCTTGCAAAGATATAATAGAAAGTCCTTTTTCATTAAGATTTTTCATAGAATGCGCTGCAGCCCAAGCACCTGTAGTGGAAGTATAATAGGGAAGATTTTTTTCTAATGCTAACATTCTTATACCTTTACTATCTTCTATAGACTGGAGGCCTTCAGTTGTGTTTATTACTAAATTAATTTTATTATCAGTTAATAAATCAATAATGTTCGGCCTTCCTTCATAGGCTTTATTTACTCCTTTAGCGTTTATATTATTGTTTGAGAGAAATTGTAAAGTTCCAGTTGTAGCTAAAATATTAATTCCTAATTCATCAATTATCTTACAAATTTCTAATAACTTTGGGCTTTTATCTTTTTCTTTAACCGAAACAAATGCAGTACCTTTATTAGGAAGTTTCATACCAGAAGCAATTTGTGATTTTAAATATGCTTTTGCAAAATTCTTATCAATTCCCATCACTTCACCAGTGGAACGCATTTCTGGTCCTAACAAAATATCTGTCCCAGGAAACTTATTAAAAGGTAATACTACTTCCTTAACTGCAAAGAAATTAATATTAGGTTCATCAATAATATTTTTTGAAATTCCTGCCATTATTAATGCGGCTATTCCAGGGATTGGTTTACCTATAACTTTAGAAACAAAAGGAAGTGTCCTAGAAGCTCTAGGGTTTGCTTCGAGGACATAAATATCCCTACCATTTATTGCAAATTGTATGTTGATTAAACCCACTACCTGCAATTCTTTTGCTAGCAAGATGCTTTGTTTTTTTAATCTATCAATAATTTCATTATCTAAAGAATATGGTGGAATACAACATGCGCTATCACCTGAATGGATGCCTGCTTCCTCAATATGTTGCATTAACCCAACTATGGTTACATTTATACCATCTGAAATTGCATCAACGTCAATTTCTATTGCATTACTGATAAAACTATCAATTAATATTGGATTTTTACCGCTAACTTTTACAGCATGATTAATGTACTTTTTTAAATGATCTTCATTTAAAACTATTTCCATAGCCCTACCTCCTATAACGTAAGAAGGTCTAATTACCACAGGATAATCTATCTTATTTGCTATTTTAATAGCCTCTTTGTCTGATCTGGCAATTCCATTATTAGGTTGTTTAAGACCTAATTTACATATGAGGGTTTGAAATTTTTCTCTATCTTCTGAAATATCAATAGATTCGAGACTAGTTCCTAAAATGGGGATGCCAAATTTTTTTAGGGATTTAGAAAGATTTAATGGTGTTTGTCCACCTAATTGGACAATAACTCCTAATAAATTTCCATTTGAATTTTCTTTAACAATAATTTCCATGACATGTTCGACGGTTAAAGGTTCGAAATAGAGTCTGTCGGATGTATCATAATCAGTTGATACTGTTTCGGGATTACAGTTCACCATGACTGTTTCAATCCCTTTTTTAGAAAGAGCAAAACAAGCATGGCAACAACAATAATCAAATTCTATTCCTTGTCCTATTCTATTTGGTCCTCCACCAAGAATGATAATTTTTTTACTTTCACTCGGATTAGCTTCACAATTATTTAATTCTGTTTCATTCGTTGGATAAGTGGAATACATATAAGATGTATTAGATATAAATTCTCCTGCGCAGGTATCTACTCTTTTATAAACAGCATTAATATTCTTTGATTTTCTTAATTCGTAAATTTCTACCTCTTTCAAGGATGTCAACTCACTTAGCCTCATATCTGTGAAACCCAAAGATTTTATGTATAACAATTCTTTTTTACTATTTGGTAGGCCATTTTTCTTGATGTAATTCTCAAGTTCAATAATTTCCTTTATACGTTCTAAAAACCAAAAATCTATTTTTGTAATTTTATTTATAAGTGATAATTCCATTCCATGCCTTATAGCCTGTGCAATTTGTAAAATTCGTTGAGGGTTTTGTTTTGATAAAGCATTTATCATTCCTTCTTTGTCCTTGGAAATGTAAATTTCACTCAGTCCTGATAAACCGATATCTAGTGAAATAAGTGCTTTTTGTAGACTTTCATGAAAAGATCTTCCTATTGACATTACTTCCCCAACAGATTTCATAGAACTTCCTAATTCTGAAGAAGCTCCTGGAAACTTTTCAAATGTAAATCTAGGAATTTTTGTTACAATATAATCAATAGTGGGTTCAAAACTGGCTGGGGTCGAATTCGTTATATCATTTTTTAATTCATTAAGAGTATACCCTACTGCTAGTTTTGCTGCAATTTTTGCAATAGGGAAACCAGTAGCTTTTGATGCAAGGGCAGACGATCTCGATACTCTTGGATTCATTTCTATGACAACCATTCTTCCGTCATCGGGGTTAACTGCCCATTGGACATTTGAGCCACCTGTTTCAACACCAATTTCTTTTAAAATACGTATAGAGTCTGTACGCATTTTTTGATATTCTTTATCAGTTAAAGTAAGTGCTGGTGCCACAGTAATGCTATCCCCTGTATGGACTCCCATGGGATCAACATTTTCAATTGAGCAGATGATTATTGAATTATCCATTTGATCTCTGACAACTTCTAATTCAAATTCTTTCCATCCTAATAAACTTTCGTCTACTAATACCTGATTAACAGGAGAAATTTGTAATCCATTTTTACAAATTTGAAAAAAATCTTTAGTATTATATGCAATTCCACCACCAGCTCCTCCTAGGGTAAATGCTGGTCTTATAATTGCTGGTAAACCAATTTCATTTAATGCTATTTCAGCATCATATAATTTTTCTATGATTACAGATTTAGGACATTTTATACCTAATTTTTTCATACAGTTTCTGAATTTTTTTCTATCCTCTGCTTTTTCTATTGCAGATTTAGTAGCACCAATTAATTCTACATTTTCCTTTTTTAATATTCCCTTATCTTCAAGTTCTATAGCAATATTAAGAGCTGTTTGTCCCCCCATTGTTGGTAGTATTGCACACGGTTTTTCTTTTTTAATTATTTTTTCAACTGTAATAGTATTTATAGGTTCAACGTAAGTAGAGTCTGCGATTTCGGGATCTGTCATAATTGTTGCTGGATTAGAATTTACTAAAATTACACGATAGCCCTCTTCTTTAAGGGCTTTACATGCTTGTGTCCCAGAATAATCAAACTCACAGGCTTGCCCAATGACTATTGGACCAGCCCCTATAATTAGTATTGTTGATATATCATTTCTTTTGGGCATTTTAATTTTTTTATTAATTATTTGTCAGTTTGATATTAATTAGGCAAGTAAAAATTATAAAAAATCGTTGTTTAATAACAATATGAAACTTAATTAATCATATTAAGGCTTTACCCTTTTATATCTTTCTATTATTTGAGAAGAAGTTTAATTGTAATTGTCTTGAGGCATGTATGGAAGTTTATAGAACTCATAATTGTAATGAACTGACAGTTAAAGATGTTGATAAGAAGGTAACACTTTCTGGGTGGGTTCATAGAATAAGAGATCATGGTGGTGTATTATTTATTGATCTTCGTGACCATTATGGAATTACACAAATAGTAATAGATCCTGATAGTGAAGATTTTGGAATAGCAGAAAATTTTAGATCAGAGTGGTGTATTAAAATTGTTGGGAAAGTTAAATCAAGAGATACTGATTTGATAAATAGAAATTTAAGTACAGGTGAAATTGAAGTTTTTATTGAATCTGCCAAAATTATTACAAAATCTTATGACTTACCATTACCGGTATTTGGTGAATTGGAATATCCTGAAGAAACTAGATTAAAGTATAGATTTTTGGACTTAAGGAGAGAAGGTTTACATAAAAACATGGTTCTGCGATCTAATGTTATTTCTTCAATAAGAAAAGAAATGTGGGATATTGGATTTAATGAATTTCAAACACCAATTTTGACAGCTTCTTCTCCTGAAGGTGCTAGAGATTTTTTAGTACCTAGCAGACTAAATAAAGGAAAATTTTATGCACTACCACAGGCTCCTCAACAGTTTAAGCAATTAATAATGATGGGTGGTTTTGATAGGTATTTTCAAATAGCACCATGTTTTAGGGATGAAGATCCAAGGTCAGATCGCTCTCCTACCGATTTTTATCAACTTGATATTGAAATGAGTTTTGTTAATCAGAGAGATGTATTAGATACTGTTAAGCCTATAATCGAAAAAATTTTTCATCAATATGGAGGAGGCAAAAAAGTTTATAAAGAGTGGCCGCTAATTTCATATGAGGATTCAATCCTGTGGTATGGTTCTGATAAGCCTGATTTACGTAACCCCATTAAGATGCAGATTGTAAGTGATATATTCAGAGATTCTGGATTTGCAGTTTTTTCAAATATTTTAAAGAATAAAGGTACAGAAATTAAGGCAATTCCAGCACCGGGGGGTGGGAGTAGAAATTTTTGTGATAGAATGAATTCTTTTGCTCAAAAAGAAGGATTACCTGGAATGGGATATATTTTTTGGAGAGAAATAGATGGAAAAATAGATGCTGCAGGTCCGTTGGCAAAAAACATAGGTGAAGAAAAATCAGAGCTTATTAGGCAACGGTTAAATTTAAATATTGGTGATTCAGCTTTTTTTCTTGGAGGAAAACCCTCGAATTTTGAAGGATTTTCTGCAAGAGCTAGAAATCATATTGGGAATGAGCTTAAACTTATAAATGAGAATGTTTTCGCATTTGCTTGGATTGTTGATTTTCCTATGTATGAGAAAGATTCTGATAAAGATACTATCGATTTTTCGCATAATCCTTTTTCAATGCCTCAGGGAGGAATTAAATCTCTAATGGGAGACCCGCTTGAAGTTAAAGGTTACCAATATGACCTTGCATGCAATGGTTATGAATTATTATCTGGAGCAATTAGAAATCATGAGCTGGAAACTATGTTTAAGGCCTTTGAGCTAGCAGGGTATTCAAAAGATGAAGTTTCTTCAAAATTTCAAGGAATAATTGAAGGATTAAAGTATGGTCCTCCACCACATGGTGGATGCGCATTAGGTATTGATAGAATGATAATGTTATTAGCTGAGGAAGAAAACATAAGAGAAGTCATAATGTTTCCAATGAATCAAAAAGGTGAGGACTTAATGATGAATGCCCCTACTTCTCCTACAAACGAACAACTTAGAGAGCTAAATCTTAGAGTAATTGAACAAGATACTGAATAACTGGATTTTAACTCATGAATCAAATAAAAAAAGCATCGGAGTTCTTCTCTTCTAGAAGGTCTGTATCAGTAAGAAACTTAAAATATCCAGGACCTTCAGAAAAACAAATTATGGATATTCTAAAAAGTGCTTTTAGAGTACCAGATCATGGTAAACTTGAACCTTGGAGAATTGTGTTAATTACAGAAGATAATAAAAAAAGTTATATTTCAATGATTGAAAAAAGAGGTAAAGAAGTTGGTATTGATTCTCATAAAGTTGAAAAAAGTATAGTTAATTTATCAAAAACTCCTTTGATTGTTACAGTGATTTGCTCTCCTATCAATGATACAAAAATTCCAGAAATTGAACAAATTCTTTCATGTGGAGCTTTATGCTTGAATATATTAAATAATTTTCTTGCAAATGGATGGGGTTCAAATTGGTTAACAGGTTGGATGGCTAATGATAAAGAGTTAGGTAGGTTAGCATTCAATACTTCTAAAAATGAGTTTGTTGCAGGATATTTATATGTTGGTAGCTTTGATGAAAGTATCACTGATAGACCAAGGCCTCAGTTAGAGAAAAAAATTTCTTATTTTCAAATAGATTAAAAATTTTAAATTTTATTAAAAAAACACTAACTCAAGAAAATTAAATAAATTAGTAGCATAGAAATTAACCAAGCTACTATAGTAAACAATGTTACTAAAATCATCTTCTTTTTAATATTTGCGTTTATTGGTGCAGAACTGGGAGTTCCATAAGAATTTTTCCCTTCTTCCCCTTGAGTTTTTATATTTAAGGGTAATACAACAAATAAGATGAGAAACCAAAATACGGCAAAAAGTACTAGAGATGCTGTTATAGTCATAATATAGGTAATTTCACTCCTGTTGTAATTCTATTAGTGTCCCATCAAAATTTGAAGGATGTAAAAAAATGACAGGTTTCCCATGTGCCCCTATTTTAGGAATTTTATCGCCAATTAATTTATAATTATTTTTTATTAAATTACTAATTGCTAATTCTAAATCTTTAACTTCATAACAAATATGATGTATCCCTCCATTTTGGTTTTTATTAAAGAAACTCATTATAGGACTATTCTCTCCCAATGGAGAAATTAATTCAATTTTTGTATTTTCTAATGTTACAAAAACAACCGTTACACCATGAATTGGTTGATCTAAAGGTTCACTTACTTGAGCTCCAAAAATTTTCTTGTAAGTTTTTGCTGCAGAAGATATATTTTTAACGGCAATAGCAACGTGATTAAGTTTTCCTATCATTTTAACCCTTGGTCTTTCTATTAACATCGTTAAAGTAGTTTTTTAAGATATCTGTATAAATATTTTCCAAATCTACAATTTGTGAAACTTGAACGGATTCATCAATCGCATGCATTTTTTGTCCTACTAATCCAAATTCAACCACAGGGCATTTTGTAATAACAAATCTTGCATCAGATGTCCCGCCACTAGTTGAAAACTCGGAAGAAATTCCTGTATATTTTTGCACTGATTTTTTTACTAACTTTGCTAAATAACCTGGTTTTGAATAAAAAGGTTCCCCTGAAATTTTTATATCAGTTTTAATTATTGTTTTAGTTTTATTTTCAATTTTTTCTGCACATTTTTTTAACCAAGCACTTATTTTTTCCCCAGTATGATTATCATTAAATCTAATGTTAACGGTTACTTTAACTTGTTGTGGTATAACATTATTAGCCCTATTTTTGGTAAAAATAGACGTAGTTACTAATGTTGAGGGCTCAAAAAATTTTGAGCCATTATCCAAAGGTTTATTGGTTAATAAATAAATAAGATTCACACTCGAATTAATCGGATTTATAGCTAATTGAGGATAAGCAGAATGTCCTTGTTTTCCTATTATTGTAAAATGACATGTAAGTGAACCTTTTCGTCCTATTTTTATCATGTCTCCCAACTTTTTTGGGCATGTTGGCTCGCCAACTATACAATAATCCATGCGCTCATTATTTTTATTCATCCATTCTAATATTGCATTTGTTCCATCTTTTGCTTTACCTTCTTCGTCTGATGTTATTAAAAGTACAATTGAAAATATGGGTGAAGTTTCCTTACTTACGTTTAAAGCTGCTAAACAAAAAGCTGCCACAGCTGATTTCATATCAACTGATCCTCGACCAAAAATTTCATTATTTATAATTTTGCCTGAAAAAGGATCCATTTTCCATTTACTAATTTCTCCAGGATTTACAACATCAACGTGTCCACAAAAGCCAAATGTAGGTAAATTTTTAGAACCCCATCTTAAAAAAAGATTTTTAATTCCATTTTTACTTACTTCAGTTATTTTAAAATCAGTATCTTTAAATAATTCTTTGATTAATTTAAACGTACCTGCATCGTCGGGTGTCACGGATGGACACTTCACAAGCTCCGAAGTCAGATTAACAGAATTTGTCATTATTTTCTCAAGTTATTAATCTCTAAGTAAATCATTTATAGAAGTTTTTGATCTTGTTTTTTCATCAACTTGTTTAACAATTACAGCACAATAAAGGTTTGGCCCTCCATTTTTAGAAGGGAGTGAACCTGGAACAACAACTGAATAGGGCGGTATTTCTCCATATATTATTTCATTAGTCTCTCTAACTACTATTTTAGTTGATTTCCCAATAAATACCCCCATACCTATTACAGCTCCCTTTCTTACTATACAACCTTCAACTACTTCTGATCTTGCACCTATAAAACAATCGTCTTCAATAATTGTTGGTGATGCTTGCATTGGTTCTAATACACCGCCGATTCCAACTCCACCTGATAAGTGAACATTCTTTCCAATTTGGGCGCATGAACCTACAGTAGCCCAAGTATCTACCATACTACCTTCATCAACATATGCCCCTAAATTAACAAAACTTGGCATTAATACAACACCAGGAGCGATATAAGCAGAGTTACGCACAATACAATTCGGAACTGCTCGAAAACCTGCTTTTTCCCATTCAACTTTTGTCCAATTTAAAAATTTATTGTCAACCTTATCCCACCAAGAACTATTTTGAGGTCCCCCAGATTGCAAGTTCATATCCTTGAGACGAAAACTTAACAACACTGCCTTTTTAGCCCATTGGTTAACTATCCAAGAGTTATTTTCACTAGGTTCTGCTACTCGTAATAAACCATTTCCAAGTAGATCTAAAGTTTGAAGAATTGCATCTTTGATTTCCTTATCTGTATGAGAAGATATATTTTCTTTATCATTCCAAGCGATATTAATTATTTTCTCTAGATTTGCTTTACTCATCCTTTATCCTTTCTGATTTTATTTTATTTATTCAAGATGAACTCTTTAACCTCAGTTTTTAAAAGTGGTGAAAATTGATTATCTGAAACTAATGTGAGATAAATATTACCGTTGCTATCTTTCCACTTGCCTAAACCCTCAAAATTATAATATTCCCATGGCAAACTTTCTAATAAAATCTCTGAATTTTTAATAATATCTTTTTCAAATTTTATTCTCCTCAATCTTATTTTGAAACCGTCATAGAAAGAAAACTTTCTTTCAAGTGTCATCAAATTTTCATCATCGATCATTTCAGCATCCACTATTTTAAAACCTTGATCAATTTTAATTTTGTCAATAATTGTCCAACTATTATTATAAAATTTATAGATTGGATGAAAATCTTTTCCCTCAGGTGGAAGTTCTGGAAGGGCATAAAGTTCACCATTATCTTTAATTGCAAGAGCCTCAATTCCATCGTTAAATAAAAGTTTATCAAAGTCTGGATGTTCTGGTATAAATTTTCCGGGACTTTTTAAAGTTTCGTGATACATTATTCGATTATTTGATTCAAAGGATATATAATATCCTCTTTTGTCTTTTTTTACTATTGATTCACTATCTATATTTTTACCAGTCAATATTTCTCCTTTGCTACTAGAGAGTTGACCTTTTTCTCTAATTTTTAAATCAATAATTTTATTTAAATTATCTCTTATTATTTTTCCTTTGAAAAAAAAAGATTTATCACTGAGTAAAACAAAATTTTCACCATTTTCTGATAAGGTAATACCCGAAATACCACCAAAATCCTGATCTTCATATTTTAATAATTTTGAACCAAAAAGAGATAGTTGCCATTTATTTTTTTCTATTGAATATGTATAAAAGGGACCTAAATTGATTGTAAAAGTAATTAATAAAAATGTGATCAGGAAAAACTTCTTATGCATTTTAGATTTGGGTAGAAAAAAATATTCAAAGGATATAATAATAAAGCGAAATATTTAATATGTTTTTGTTTTTAGAATTTAAAGTAAGATAGAATAGATACACAACATAATTATACAAATGAACTCACTAATTCAAATAATATCTGCGCTATTAAACATTATTTCTTGGCTTGTAATTATTGATGTTATAATGTCTTTACTTATTCAATTTAGAATTCTGGATCAAAGAAATCAAATAGTTTCCCAGATTTGGTTATCAATAAGAAATATTATGGAACCAATTTATTCAAAGATAAGGTCTTTTTTACCTAATACTATTGGATTTGATTTAGCACCTGCAGTTTTGCTCTTTGGAATTTTTGCTTTGCAAGTAATCATCAAAAATAATTTTTATCAGTACTAATTATTTTTCATTCTTCTGTAAGCTAATATTTTCAATCTCAAAGCGTTTAAATTAATAAAACCTGTTGCGTCACCTTGATTATAAATTCCATTATCATCTTCAAAGGTGACTTGCTTTTCTGAATAGAGACTTAGTTTTGACTTTCGAGCTACAGCCTTGACACTTCCTTTATATAATTTTAGTGTAACTTCGCCTTCAACATATTTTTGACTGTAATCAATTAAAGATTGTAGCATTTCTCTTTCAGGAGAATACCAGAGTCCGTTATATATTAATTCAGAATATTTTGGCATTAATTCATCTTTTAAATGAGAAGCTCCCCTATCTAATGTGATACTTTCAATTGCTCTATGTGCTTCTAGTAAAATTGTACCTCCAGGGGTTTCATAAACCCCCCTAGATTTCATACCTATAAATCTTCCCTCCACAAGGTCAAGTCTCCCAATGCCATGATTGCCACCAATTTGATTTAATTTTTCTAGTAGCTCATGTTCTTCCAGCTTTTCGTCATCGATAGCAATCATATCACCATTTTTAAATCTTATTTTTACAAATGCAGCTTTTTCAGGAGCTTCCTCTGGAGAACAAGTCCTCTGAAAAACATATTCTGGAGCAATTTCAGACGGATCCTCTAATATTTTACCTTCAGATGATGTATGTAGTATGTTAGCATCAATAGAAAAGGGGGCTTCACCTTTCTTATCTTTAGATATAGGAATTTGATTTCTCTCTGCAAACTCAAGTAATCTACTTCTGCTATTTAAATGCCACTCTCTCCAGGGGCTTATTATTCTAATATTTGGATTTAATGCATAACAGGACAATTCAAATCTAACTTGGTCATTACCTTTTCCCGTAGCTCCATGTGAAACAGCATCTGCATTAACTCTTTCAGCTATTTCAATTAACTTTTTAGATATTAAAGGTCTAGCTATAGCAGTCCCCAACAAATATTGACCTTCATATTGTGCGTTTGACCTAAACATGGGAAAAACAAAGTCTCTAACAAATTCTTTTCTTAAATCTTCTATAAAAATATTTTCAGGTTTTACGCCTAAGAGAAGCGCTTTTTCCCTTGCAGGTTCTAATTCCTCTTTTTGTCCTATGTCTGCAGTAAAAGTGACAACTTCATAATTGTAATTTAATTGAAGCCATTTTAAAATTATGGATGTGTCTAAACCACCTGAATAAGCTAGAACTACTTTGCCAGGTTTTTTGTTCATTCTTGTAATCCCTTTTGTAGATTTAAATTTATTAGATGTATTAACTAAATTTTTGTTTTTAACAA
Source organism: uncultured Alphaproteobacteria bacterium (assembly GCA_902611605.1). Taxonomy (GTDB): domain Bacteria; phylum Pseudomonadota; class Alphaproteobacteria; order Rhodobacterales; family Rhodobacteraceae; genus CACIIZ01. The sequence goes on along the minus strand of CACMAH010000003.1, from coordinate 106,296 downwards.
CAAGAAAAATATGAAATCAAATCTTTATTTCAATTAAGATAGTAAATCCTTTTAAGGTAACTTATTTGATTAATAATAATGTATATGCTTAATTAGTCTCATGAGTGAATTATTTAATTTCAATTTCAATACTACTCCTAATATCCTTTTTGGATCGAATATTTTATTATCTTCAGTATCTGAAATTAAAAAAATTTTGGGACCTAGGATTTTTTTAATCTCAGATCCCACCCTTTCTAAGATAGGATTATATAATTCTTTAGTAGATCATCTTATATCTAAAGGAATTAAAATTAAAATTTTTGATAAGGTAAATGAAGATCCGTCTATTGAAAATTTACAATCTGCAATTGAAGAAGCTACTACTTTTTTAGCAACGGGTGTAATAGGTTTTGGGGGTGGCTCGCCAATGGATGTAGCGAAGTTAACTGCATTAATGTTAGGATCAAATGATAAAATTGATGAAATTTGGGGAGTAGATAAGGTTGTAGGCCCAAGGTTACCGCTTATTTTAATACCAACAACTGCAGGAACGGGATCTGAAGTTACACCTATATCTATAATAACCTTGTCAAATAACGAAAAAAAAGGTGTTTCATCAAAAGTAATTATTCCCGATTTAGCTATCTTAGACCCAATTCTAACTTCAGATCTTCCTTCTAAAACAACAGCTAGCACCGGAATAGATGCTATGGTTCACGCTATCGAGGCTTTTACCTCAAAAAGTAAAAATAATAATCCAATCTCAAAAGCTCTCGCCGAAAAATCCCTAATGTTACTTAGTGACTCAATTATAAAAGCGGTTGAGAATGGAAAGAATGATGCGGTAGCTAGGAACCAAATGCTTTTGGGTTCACTGATGGCAGGAATGTCTTTTGCAAATTCTCCAGTTGCTGCTGTACATGCCTTAGCTTATCCCCTTGGAGGAACATATAAAATTACTCATGGATTATCTAATGCACTAATATTACCTTATGTAATCAGATTTAATATGAAAGATGATGAAACAAGAGATTCATATCTCCATTTATCTGACATAATTTTTCCTCAATTAAAGCATATTAAATATTTAGAGGATAAGACTTTGGCATTCGTAAATGAATTTATTAACTTGTCAAAAAGGTTTAACCTACCAACTAGGATTAGAGATCTAGGTATCCCAAAAAAAGCATGTAAAACAATGTCTATTGAAGCTATGAAGCAAGAAAGATTATTAATAAATAATCCAATACGTATAAAACAAGAAGATGCACTAAAAATATATGAACAAGCGTGGTAATTAATTTAATAAAAATTTATAAAAGTATTCTATTTTTGGTTTTGATATGTCTTCACTGCTAAGTTTTAATCACATCTCAAAAAATAAATATGACGAAATTCTAATTATAGCGCATGGTCTTTTTGGTTCTAAAACAAACTGGATGAGCACAGCGAAATTTTTAAGTGAAAATTTACACCTTGAAATCGTCGTAGTAGATTTAAGAAATCATGGGTCCTCGTTTTGGTCAGACTATCATGATTATTTTTGTATAGCTGAGGACTTAATTAAATTAACTGAAAGTTTTTCTAAAAGTGTTAATTTACTCGGGCATTCAATGGGAGGAAAAGCTGCAATGGTTGCATCTATTTCAAGGCCTGAAGTTTTTAAAAAACTAGTTGTAGTTGATATAAGTCCAGTTAATTATGCAGGATCTGGGTTCGTTAATTATATAGAATTATTACATGAATTAAATTTAAATGAAATTAATTCAAGAAAAGAAGCTGATACTAACTTACAGAAAAAAATAGTTGATAGAAATATAAGGTCGTTTTTATTACAAAATCTTTATTTAGATGAAAACAAAAACTATAATTGGAAAATCAATTTAGAGTCTTTGAAAAAGAATATAGAAAATATAAAATTATTTCCGAAAACTCAAAATAGTTTTAAAGGTAAAACACTTTTTATAAAAGGAAAAAATTCTAATTATATTCAAGAAAAACATCTTCCTATAATAAGTAATTTTTTTCCTAACTATTCTCTTAGAGAAATTGCAAATTCAGGTCATTGGCCTCATACAGAACAGCAAGATCTATTTAGAAAAGAGCTATTAACTTTTTTTATGTGAGAATGAAAAAATAATTAAACTCTTTCAATTGCTAGAGCTATACCTTGACCGCCTCCTATACACATAGTTATCAATCCTAAAGTTCCGTCTATTCTTTCTAATTCATGTGTAGCTTTTATTGTTAGAATTGCTCCTGTTGCTCCAATTGGATGGCCTAAGGCAATTGCACCACCATTTGGATTAACTTTTTCAGAGTTTAGTTTCAATTCTTTAGAAACTGCACATGCTTGAGCTGCAAAAGCTTCATTGCTTTCGATTACATCAAAATCTTTTTCACATAGGCCAGTTTTTTCAAAAAGTTTTTTTACAGCAATTATTGGACCTATACCCATAACTTCAGGTCTTACTCCTGAATGAGAATAACCTAATATTTTTGCTTTAACTTTTAATCCATTAGATCCAGCGGCTGTGGCTGTACTCAGAACTAAAGCGGCGGCACCGTCGTTTAAACCTGATGAGTTTCCTGCAGTTACTGTACCTTTCTCCATAAAAACTGACTTCAGACTTTTTAGGCTTTCTAAATCTGTATTTTTTGGATGTTCGTCGACATTAAATGTATTTTTTTTGATTTCAATATCTACTATTTGTTCTTTAAAATAACCCTTTTCAATTGCAGAAGAAGCCCTCCGTTGACTTTCTAAAGAAAAACTGTCTTGTGCTTCCCTAGAAATATTATACTCGTTAGCAACATTTTCGGCAGTAACTCCCATGTGACCTGTGCCAAAAGGACAATTTAATGCTCCTAACATCATATCTTCAACCGTAGTATTGCCCATTCTTTTACCCCACCTATTAGATTTTATAATATGTGGTGAAGCACTCATATTTTCTGATCCTCCTGCAAGGCCAAAATTAGCATCTCCTAATGTTAAACTTTGAATAACAGAAACTATAGCCTGTAAACCAGATCCGCATAAACGATTTACATTCATTGCCGCTACACTTTTGGGCAATCCAGAATTTAATGCGATTACTCTTGAAAGGTACATGTCCCTAGGCTCAGTATTAATAACATGCCCAAAAGCAACTTGGCCAAACTCATTTTTGTCAACCCCTGAATTTTCTAAAGCCTTTTTTGCAACCACAGTCCCAAGTTCAATTGGTGATACTGATTTTAATGATCCTCCAAAGCTACCAATTGCAGTTCTAGATCCAGATAAAATTACAACTTCTTCTTGCATAAAAATTTTTTTTCCTCATAGTTTTGAAAATTTTATTAGAGTATTTTTAATTATAATTTTAATTATTATAATGTAATACTATTAATAATAATTAAAGTCTAAAACAAATATTTAAATTTTAAAAAAAAAAAATGGGAAGACTAGTTTATATAAACGGTAAATTTGTAAAAGAAGAGGAAGCATATATCTCAATTTTTGATAGGGGATTTTTATTTAGTGATGCAATTTATGAAGTTACAGCTGTAATTGATAAGAAGTTAGTTTCTTGGGAAGGACATTTAAATAGATTAAGATACAGTTTGTCAGAACTAAATATAAAATTTTCTTATTCAGATGAAGAACTATTTTCTATCCATAAAAAACTTATCGTTCAAAATAAGATAAATGAAGGTTTGGTTTATTTGCAAATTTCTAGGGGTAAGGCTGAACGTGACTTTGCCTTTCCAAAACCTGAAGTAGAACCAACAATTGTGCTTTTTACGCAAATAAAAAATTTAATAAATAATCCAAAAATTAACTTCGGTTCCAAAGTTATTTCTTCACCAGATCTCAGATGGGGAAGAACTGATATTAAAACAGTTCAATTATTGTATGCTTCAATAATGAAGCAAAAGGCTTTGGATTTAGGCAAAGACGATGTGTGGTTTGAAAATAATAAATTAATTACAGAGGGAAGTTCTAATAATACTTTCATCATATCTAACAATGGGACACTTATTACAAGATCCTTATCTACAAAAATCCTTCCAGGTATTACTAGAAAATCAATATTAGAATATGCAAAGAAAGCTAATTTTAATATTGAAGAAAAACCATTTACCATTGAAGATACAAAAAACGCAAAAGAAGCTTTTTCCTGTTCTTCTACGACTTTTATTATGCCAGTGGTTGAGATTGACGACTGCAAAATTGGAAGTGGTACTCCTGGAAAGCATACCTTGGAACTACGTAAACTATACATAAAAAATGTAAGAAAAGAATTAATTTAAAGTTATTTTTTGTTTTGATTCATAACTTTCTCTACTTCATCTCTGTTTCTTTCTATTTGAAAGTTACTTTTCCATTTCTCATAGGGCATTCCATAAATAAATTCTTTAGCTTGATCTTTATCGATTTGAAAACCTTTTTTTTCTGCTTCTTCACTGTACCATCTAGATAAACAATTTCGGCAAAATCCTGCTAAATTCATTAGATCTAAATTCTGGACATCTGTTCTATTAGAGAGGTGATTCAGTAGCCTTCTAAAGGTTGCTGCTTCTAGTTCTTCTGTATTTAAATTTTTCATTTTGACTAAGACCTTATAAAAAAATTTGAATTAGAACTTATTTTAAAATATTTTTAATCGAAAATAAATAAATTCTAGATGCTAATTTACCACAAAACGAACCTTTATGTGGGATAAATTAGAAAGTGTTTAAATTAAAAATAATATCTACTATTGTCCACATAAAATTAACTTGATTAAAATCATGGGTTTAGAATTATATGGCTGAAGGCATAAGAAGAAATAGAAATGTAAAAATTGTTGCAACATTAGGTCCTGCATCTAGCACTGAAGAGATGGTTTCAAAATTATTTGAAGAAGGAGTTGATGTTTTTCGTCTTAATTTAAGTCACGGATCACATAGTGAAATAAAAAAAAGACATGAAATTATTAGAAGAGTTGAAAAAAAATTTGGTAGACCAATCTGTATCCTAGCTGATCTACAAGGACCAAAATTAAGATGTGGAGAATTCAAAAATAAAGAAGCAGAATTAGTAACTGGTCAATCTTTTATTTTTGATAAAGAAAGAAAACTAGGAGATTCTAATAGAGTTTATCTTCCTGAATTTAAAGTTTTCACAAATCTGGAAAGAGGATCACAAGTACTTGTTAATGATGGCAAAATTAGACTAAAAGTTAAAGAAGTAAATAAAAGTTTTGTCAAAACAGAAGTATTAGTGGGTGGGGTTATTTCTGATAAAAAAGGAATAAATGTACCTGACCAAGTTTTACCATTATCTGCACTTTCTAAAAAAGACTTAAGTGATTTAGAATTTGTTTGTGATCTTGGAATAGAGTGGTTGGGTCTTTCTTTTGTTCAAAGAGCAAAAGATGTTAAAGAAGCAAAAAAAATAGTTCGTGGAAGAGCGGCAATTTTGTCAAAAATTGAAAAACCATCAGCAGTTGATGCATTCGAAGAGATCTTAGAAGAAACTGATGCAGTTATGGTTGCCCGTGGGGATCTAGGAGTTGAACTTCCAATTGAGACTCTTCCACCAATTCAAAAAAGGTTAGTAAGACAATGTAGGCATTCTGGAAAACCAGTAATTGTAGCTACCCAAATGATGGAAAGTATGATTAATTCGCCTGTCCCAACTAGGGCTGAAGTCTCTGATGTTGCTCAAGCAATTTATGAAGGTGCGGACGCTGTTATGTTATCTGCTGAAAGTGCAGTAGGTAACTACCCAGTAGAAGCAGTTAAAACAATGAACAGTATTGCGACTGAAGTTGAAAAAGAAAAAACATATCGACAAGTTATAGAATCTTCTAGAACGCCCCTTAAAGGTGATGTTTCAGATGCAATAACTGTAGCTGCAAGAGAAGTTGCTGAAACAACTAATATCAAAGTCATTTGTTGTTTTACAGAAACAGGAACTACAGCTTCATTAACCTCTCGTGAGAGACCAAAAGTACCTATAATTGCTTTAACTCCTAAAATTACTATAGCTAGAAAACTTACTTTGAATTGGGGTTTGCACTGTATAATAACAGAAGAGCTTACAAGATTCAAAATGGCTGTTGTTAATGCTGCAAAAGCAGCTCGAATGTATGGATTTGCAAAAAACAATGACAAAATTATTGTAATAGCAGGTGTTCCTTTTAATGTATCAGGAACAACTAATATTCTTAGAGTTGCTCCAGCTGATGAGAAAAAAATATTTGAAGGAGAAATTAATTAAGGTTTTCAATAAGAATGTAATATTTCAACTATTTTTTGTCTTGCAATTTTTTTTAATAGATACTAATAAAAAAAAAAATAATTATTAGGTGAACACATGCCAAAAATGAAAACCAAGTCTGGTGCCAAGAAGAGGTTTAAACCTACAGCTTCTGGTATGTTAAAGGCTGCCCAAGCTGGTAAAAGGCATGGTATGATTAAGCGTTCAAAAAAATTTATTAGAAATGCACGAGGTACAACTACTCTTTCTAAGGCTGACGAAGGAATTGTTAAAACCTACATGCCGTATGCAAGGTAAAGGATAACAGATGTCACGAGTTAGGCCCGGTCCAGTAACTAAAGCTAGACATAAAAAAATTCTTAAGGCAGCAAAAGGTTACTATGGAGCAAGAAGCAGAACATTTAAAACTGCTGCCCAAGCAGTAGATAAAGCTTTACAATATGCTACCAGAGACAGAAGAGTAAAAAAGAGAACTTTTAGATCACTTTGGATTCAAAGAATAAATGCTGCAGTTAGGGAATTAGAACCATCTTTGAATTACAGTAAATTTATTAATGGTTTGACTGAAGCAAATGTAATTGTTGATAGAAAAATACTCTCTGAGCTAGCTGTTAACGAGCCTAAAACTTTCAAGAAAATATTCGATATTGCAAAATCAAAAATAGCATAGACTTTTATTTAATAATATTAAGGGTAGATATTAGGTATAAGTTCATGATTTGAATTTTATATGTTTTAAACTTAAAGTATTGAGGCTATTAATGAGTGAAATTAAAAAAACAGAAGATATTTTTTTAAAGCTAATATCGTCATCTAAAAATTTAGAAGATCTTGAGAGCATAAGAATTAGGGCTTTGGGTAAAAAGGGCGAAGTCTCTAATCTTATGAAATCAATAGGTTTAATGGAGGAAAAAGAGCGAAAAATAAAAGCTCCATTACTTAATGCACTTAAAGATAAAATTATTGAAAATTTAGAAAAAAAGAAAAATTTAATAAATGAAGATATTTTAAATAAAAGAATTTCTTCTGAGTGGAGTGATATATCAAGACCTGTGAGGCCAACACATAAAGGAAAAATACATCCTATAAGTCAAGTTACTGATGAGATAGTAGAAATTTTTTCAGATTTAGGTTTTTCAATTGCGGAGGGTCCTCAAATAGAGAGTGATTGGTATAATTTTGATGCTTTAAATATTCCTCCAGAGCATCCGGCTAGACAAGAATTTGATACCTTCTATGTCAAACAAAATAACAAAAATGGTGAAGAACCTAATGTTCTTCGAACTCATACTAGTCCAGTCCAAATTAGGCATATGGAAAAGACAGACGGGGTACCCTGTAGAATTATCGTTCCTGGAAAAGTTTTTCGTTCAGATTATGATCAAACTCATACTCCAATGTTTAATCAACTCGAAGGTCTTGCTATTGATAAAGATATAAATATGAGTCATTTGAAATGGACTTTAGAAGAATTTTGCCGTACTTTTTTTGATATAGAAGATATCGTACTTAGATTTAGATCAAGTCATTTTCCTTTTACTGAACCTAGTGCTGAAGTTGATATAAGGTGTTCTTGGGAAGATGGGTTATTAAAGTTAGGTCAAGGTGATAGTTGGTTAGAAATTTTGGGATCAGGTATGGTGCATCCTAATGTGCTAAGATCTTGCAAAGTTGACCCCAAAATTTATCAAGGTTTTGCATTTGGAATGGGAATAGACAGATTAGCCATGCTAAAATACGGCATTCCTGATTTAAGATCTTTTTTTGATAGTGATATTCGTTGGTTGGATCATTATGGCTTTGATCCTTTAAATAAACCCTCAATTCATAATGGACTTTGATGTTTTACAATAAAAACTTTGGGTATTTTTGATTATGAAATTTTCAATTAGTTGGTTAAAAACCTATCTAGATTATAATGAGAATATAGATGTATTAGTGGATTACCTAAATGACCTTGGATTAGAGGTAGAAGGAGTTGATGATCCTACTAAGAATTATAGCAGTTTTGTGATTGGAAAAATTAGTCATGTTGAAAAGCATCCCAATGCTGACAAACTTAAGGTTTGTAAAGTATTATTAGGAAAAAATACTAAAACTATAGTATGTGGAGCAAATAATGTAAAAAATGGAATGGGTGTAGTTGTTGCATTACCAGGCACCTTTATTCCTGGTTTGGGTAAAAAAATTTCAGTGGGTAAAATACGTGGCGTAGAAAGTTTTGGAATGATGTGCTCCGAAATGGAATTAAATTTGTCAGATGAACACGATGGAATTATCAGCTTAAGTAATCCAAACATAGGTGAAAATTTTAGTGATTGGTTAAAATTAAATGACCCTAGCAAAATCGATCCTGTTATTGAAATTGCCATAACTCCTAATAGACCAGACGCTCTTGGTGTTTATGGTATTGCTAGAGATTTGCATGCAAAAGGTTTGGGCAAATTAGTTCCTAGACAGATTAAAAAAATCTCTCCTTCTATAAAGAGTTCTATAAGAATATCACTTGATAATAGTGTTTCAATCAAAGATTGCCCGTATTTTGTTGGTAGATATATCAAGGATATAAAAAATTCTGCTTCTCCAGTTTGGCTTAGTGATAGACTAAAAAAAATTGGCCTCCGTCCTATTTCAGGTTTAGTTGATTTAACCAATTTTTTGACTTTTGATAGCGCTAGGCCATTGCATGCTTTTGATGCAGATAGATTAGAAGGTGATCTTATAGTGAGGAAAGCTAATAATGGAGAGCAACTTAAAGCTCTTGATGGTAATATATATAAACTAGATGACACTATGACAGTAATTGCTGACGCTAAAGGTGTTCAAGCTATTGGAGGAATTATAGGTGGAGAACAAAGTGGATGCTCGGAATATACTAAGAATATTTTTGTAGAGTCAGCTTATTTTGATCCTATATCAACTGCTAAGACAGGTAGAAAATTAGGCTTGATAACAGATGCTAGGTATAGATTTGAAAGAGGTATTGACCCTTCTTTTACGGAAAGTGGTTTAGATTATTATACTCAATTAGCACTAAATTTATTCGGAGGAGAACCTTCTGATTTAGTGATTGCAGGGAAAAACCCCCATAAACCAAAAATTTTTGAACTTAGTAATGATAAAGTTGAAAAAGTCACTGGAATATCAATAAAAATTGAAAAACAACTTGATATATTATTAAAACTTGGATTTACAGTTGAAAATCAAAATGAAAAAATTTTAGTCAGTACACCAAGTTGGCGACCTGATATAACAGGTGAAATTGATTTAGTTGAAGAAATAATAAGAGTGACTTCACTAAATAAGTTGATTTCTACCCCATTACCCCAAAAGGATTTAGGTGTTTCTAGAAGTAACCTAAACAAATTACAAAAAAATGTTAGTAAAACAAGGAGATTTCTAGCATCTGTCGGTTTAAAGGAAACTATAAACTACAGTTTTATTGATAAAAAAAGTGCCGAAATTTTTAGTGATAATAATAATTTAGTTATGCTTTCAAATTCCATTAGTTCAGAAATGACACATTTAAGACCATCCCTAGTACCAGGTTTGCTAGAGATTATAAAAAAAAACCAGGCTAGAGGTTTAAATGATATTGCAGTTTTTGAAATTGGTCAGACTTTCTATGGATCTGAACCAGGTGAAGAAAAGTTAGAATTAAGTGGTGTTTTTTCTGGTTATAATAACGAAAGAAATGCTTTTCAAAATAGGCGTAATTTTGATATCTATGATGCAAAATTTTGTGTAGAAGAAACTTTGAAGAATCTAGGTATTAATCCAGATAGTTTATTTTTGGAAAGAGAAGTTCCAACTTATTTCCATCCTAATAAGTCAGCATACATAAAATTAGGCAAATTTAAAAAATTAGGTCTATTTGGAGAATTAAACCCTAAACTTACAAACTGGTACGGTTTCAAAAATAGTCCAATTATTTTTTCAATATTTTTAGAAGAAATATTAGAAAATAATAAGGTAAAAAAAATTAAATTTGAAAATTCACCATATCCATCTGTTATAAGAGATTTTGCATTTGTAGTAGACGAAAAGATAGAGGTTCAAAATATTGTAAAAACAATCAGAAAAATTGATAAAGAACTTATTGTTGGGATTAAACTTTTTGATGTTTTTGAAGGACAAAAAGCTTACGAACAAATTGGTAGGAATAAAAAATCATTAGCATTTGAAGTAATTCTACAATCAAAAGATAGAACATTGATAGAAAATGAAATAGAAGAGTTGTCTCAAAAAATAATATCAAATGTTACAGATTTAACAGGAGGTAGCTTACGTTAAGTAAAGATAATGTTAAATATATTCAATATTGGTTATCTCATAGTTTTTTGTGCCACCAGGGGACTTTACTTCTACACTATCTCCTACTTCCTTCCCAATTAAGGCTCTTGCTAAAGGGGATTTTACATTTAATTTGTTATTTTCAATATTTGCCTCTGGCTCTCCAACTATTTGGTATACCTTTTCTTCCTCAGTATCTTCGTCGATGATACTAACAGTTGCAGAAAACTTAATACTTCCAGAAAGTTTTTTCGGGTCTATTACTTCTGCTAAACTAATTATGCCTTCAAGTTCTTTTATTCTTCCTTCTACAAATGACTGTTTTTCTCTTGCAGCATGATATTCGGCATTTTCTGAAAGATCCCCATGTTCTCTAGCTTCTGCAATTGCTTTTATAATATTGGGGCGTTCAATAGACTTAAGATATTTTAATTCTTCGTTAAGATATTCAAAACCATTTAAAGTAAGAGGTACTTTATCCATTTTTATTTCCATCATATTTCAAATAAAAGATCATTAAAAATACTTGGCTCTTTAAATTAATACATTTAACAACTATAATAGTAAAAAATAAATCTAAATCATTATATGTGTCAAGAAAAGCTATTTTTAGGAGATATTTATGTCCGAAATAAAAAGGGAGTCCATTGAATACGACGTTGTTATTGTTGGTGCTGGTCCAGCTGGATTATCTGCAGCCATAAAACTAAAACAATTGAATTCTAATTTACAGGTTGTTGTTTTAGAAAAAGGTTCTGAGGTTGGTTCACATATTATTTCAGGTGCAGTACTTGACCCAATTGGATTAAATAAGCTTTTTCCTAACTGGCAAAATATGGGTGCGCCTATAAAAACGAAGGTGTCAGATGATAAATTTTATTTTCTTGGTCCAGCTGGAGGTATACGCATTCCTAATATTTTAATGCCACCACTAATGTCCAATCATGGTAATTATATAGTTTCTATGTCAAAAGTTTGTAGATGGTTGGCTACACAGGCGGAGCAATTAGGTGTGGAGATTTTCCCAGGAATGGCATGTTCTGAGCTCATTTATGGAAATTCAAATGAGTTAAAAGGTGTTATTGCAGGCGAGTTTGGTAAAAATTCTAGTGGTGAGCCTGGTTCAATGTATGAACCAGGTATGGAAGTTCTTGGTAAATATATTTTTATTGCCGAAGGCGTTAGGGGTTCTTTAGCGAAAAATATTATATCACATTATAACTTAGCAAAAAATTCAGATTTCCCAAAATTTGGAATTGGGATTAAAGAAGTTTGGGAGGTAGAATCTAGTAAACATAGGGAAGGTCAAGTTGTTCATACAATGGGGTGGCCTTTAGGTAATTCAACTGGTGGAGGATCTTTTTTATATCACGGAAGTGATAATCAAGTATATGTAGGCTTTGTAGTTCATTTGAATTATAAAAACCCTCACTTATTTCCCTATAAAGAATTTCAAAGATTTAAACATCATCCATTTATTTACGATTTACTTAAAGGAGGTAAAAGAATTGAGTATGGAGCCCGTGCGATTAGTGAAGGGGGGGTACAGTCTGTACCAAAATTATCTTTTCCTGGAGGCGTTTTGATTGGTTGTTCTGCAGGTTTTGTAAATGTACCGAGAATTAAAGGTAATCATAATGCAATTTTGTCAGGAATTGCAGCGGCTGAATCTGCCAACTTAGCTTTAAGTAATGGGCGGTCTAGCGATTCACTAGAAGAGTATGAAAAAAAGATTGTAAATGGATATGTTTTTAAAGATCTTAATCCTGTTAAAAATGTTAAACCATTATGGTCTAGGTTAGGTCTTTTCCTAGGTATCATACTAGGTGCAATTGATATGTGGTGTGCAAATATAATTGGAAAAAACTTGTTTGGAACTTTGAAGCATAAATATCCAGATCATAGTAGTCTAGATCTAGCTTCAAACGCTAAAATTATTAATTATCCAAAAGCAGATGGTAAAATAAGTTTTGAACGTCTAGATAGTGTAAGTTTTTCTGGAACCTCACATAGTGATGGTCAAGAATGTCATTTAAAACTAAATGATAAGACAATTCCTACCAAATATAATTTACCAAATTTTAATGAACCAGCTCAAAGATATTGTCCTGCAGGGGTTTATGAAATATTAACTAATAAAGAACAATCTGAACCTAGATTTCAAATAAATTATCAAAATTGCGTACATTGTAAAACGTGTGATATCAAAGATCCAAGTCAAAATATAACATGGAAAACTCCACAAGGTGGAGAAGGACCAAACTACTCTACTATGTAACTTAAATCATAATTAAGTATTCAAATGATTAGAATTCGTCAATGATAGTCAATTATTTTTTTTTATTAATAATACTTTTAATCAGTATAGGTTCTCCATTAAGTGGTAATTCTATTTCTGGATCAATACTTGCTTCAAAATATTCATCATCAATAAATGACTTCCAAAAATCTGCGGACTTTAATCTAAAAATCCTAGAAAGTGGTGTAGATGATCCTGCCTTTTATAATGACGCTCTTTTATATTTAGTTGCTTCTGGCAATTTCAATGCATCATTTAAATTGTCAAAAAAAATGTTTGATTTAGATATAAGATCGCCTGCACTTGGTTTAGTAATGATAATTGAAAAAATTAGTAAAGAAAAAATTAATGAAAGTATTTCTCTGGTTAATTTGTTTGAAAAAGATCTACCCCCAGTTTTAGTTGCCTCAATAAGAGGTTGGATGAATTTAAAAAAAGGTAAACTAGAGGATTCATTATATGAATTTAAAAAACTAAGTAATACTGACTTAAATTTTGATCTTGGAGCATATTATTCAGCTGTTGCTTATTCAAAATCTTCTAAAAATGAAGAAGCTCTAAAAATTATAAATAAAAATAACAACAATTTTAAGTTATTAGGAAAAAACTTTGAAATATTAAAATCTGAAATTATGGTAATGAGTGGAGAAAATTTTAAAGTTCAAGAAACCTTAAAGAACTCCATAAGCAATTTTTTAAATGATATTACATTAAAGGAGTTATATCGAAAAATTAAGAATAATAATCTATATCATTATCAGATTTTTCAGGATGAAAAAAATGGGATATCTGATACCCTACTTCTCTTTGCACAAGGTGAGAGTGGGCAAATAAATCAAAAACTAGTTGAAATTTTTTACTGTCAATTAGCATATTTTTTAAGTAAAAATAACCCTAGATTTAAACTTGAATTAGCTAAAGCACTAAATGAAGCGGACTTATTCAAAGAATCTAAAGAAATTTTATTAACTATTTCAAAAGATGATATTTTTTATATTGAATCACGGTTAATTTTAGCTGAATCAGCCAGTGAAAATTCATTTGAGATAGAGGCAATAAACATTTTAAATAAACTGATTGAAACTCAAAATAATACTTTTGAAATTTACGAACTTTTAGGAAATGTCTACCGATATAATGAAAAATTTGAATTAGCGGAAGAAGCTTATTCAAAAGGAATATACTTAGCTCAAAATTCTGAATTTGATAACCAAAACTTATGGTTGCTCTATTTTTTCAGAGGAATAGCACTCGAACAATTAAAAAATTATGAGAGATCTAAACAAGATTTAAGGCAAGCGCTTTCTTTGATGCCAGATCAGCCACAAGTACTAAATTACTTGGGTTATATGTTAATTGAACAAAAGGAAAATTTAGATGAAGCCTTAGATATGATTAAAAAAGCAGTAAAAATAAGTCCACAAAGTGGATACATCATAGACTCATTAGCATGGGGACTATACCAATTAGGTAGATATTCTGAAGCAATAGAGCCAATGGAAAAAGCTATCGAGTTAGAACCTGAAGATCCAATAGTAAATGATCACTTAGGAGATATTTTATGGAAAATTGGTAGGAAAAGGGAAGCATATTTCCAGTGGAAAAAAGCGCTAATTTTCAATCCAAAACCAGAATTAAAATTTGAGATTGAAAAAAAAATTAAGTTGGGATTACAATAAAAGTGTTAAACGATTATAAATGCATAGTGTAAAATTACAGGCTCTTTCCCGAGTTAAAGTAAATCTTTATTTGCATATCATAGGAAAAAGAGCTGACGGATATCACAATCTAGATAGTCTAGTTGCTTTTCCTGAAATAGGTGACGAAATTTTAGTATCTCCATCTAACAGTATTAATCTAAAAATCACTGGAAAATCTAAAAAAGAATTAAATGAAAAAGAGAACCTAATTTTAAAAGCCATTAAATTATTAAAAAATAGAAAAATGGGTGCTGACATTCATTTAATAAAAGATACTCCTATTTCTGCAGGTTTAGGAGGAGGTTCTTCAAATGCTGCTGTCTCTTTAAAATTGTTATCAAAACTTTGGAATGTTCCATTACCTTCTATTAATGAGTTAGTTTTACTCGGTGCAGACATACCAGTATGCATGGATTGGCGCTTACAAAGAATGCAAGGTATAGGAGAAAAAAACTCATTTGTAGCTTCTCCAGATTCTCTATGGATAGTGTTATTAAATAATGGCGATAGAGTCCCAACAAGTACTGTATTTCAGGGTCTTGCACAAAATGAATTCTCGGGTTTAGTTAATGTTCCTAGATTAAACGAAAAAAATATTTTAATAAAATTTTTGAAATCGACGAGGAATGATTTAGAAAAAAGTGCTATAAAAAATTATCCTGCTATAAATGATTTGATTAATAGTTTAAATTTAACAAGTGGGTGTCTTGTTGCAAGAATGTCTGGTTCTGGATCAACTTGCTTTGGATTATATGAAAAAAAACATGAGGCTGAAAAAGCTAAAAAACATCTTTTAAACAAATTTCCTAACGCCTGGATAAAAGTTGCTAAGATTTTTTCATGATGTTCTTGAAATGATATAATTAGATATTTCTTCTAACAAATTTTTTATTGAACTTTGTGGAATCGCTTTAAGTGATAACCTAGCTAATTTTGACCACTTTTTTGCTTCTTTTTTTGTATTTTTTAAAGCATCATATCTATCTAATATTTCAAATAAAGAGCTAAGATCATTTTGTGATTTGTCTGATTTTAGGAAAAGTGTTTTTATTTTATTGGAATCAACTTTATTACTTTTTTTAAGAGTTAAAATTATGGGATAGGTTAATTTTGAGTTAAAAAAATCATCACCAACTGATTTTCCCATTATTTTTGTCTCACCTGTATAATCTAAATAATCGTCGATTAGTTGAAAACAAATTCCGATTGATTTACCAAATGATTTAAAATTTTTTATATGATTTAAATTGTTCGTAGATATCATTGCACCTGTTTCGCATGCAGCAGAAAAAAGTGCAGCTGTTTTCCCCTCAATTATTTTAAAATAAGTTTGTAAATCGATATTAACATTTTTAATATTTGAAAGCTGTAATACCTCACTTTCAGATATAAATGCAGCAGTATTTGATAAGACTTTTAATACTTCCAACGAATTTGTTGAAACCATTAATTGGAATGCCCTAGAAAATAAAAAATCGCCGACTAAGATAGATGACTTGTTATCCCAAAGCAAGTTTGCTGTTTTTTTCCCTCTACGTGTTAAGCTTTCATCAACCACGTCATCATGTAGTAATGTTGCAGTATGAATAAATTCTATAGTAGCAGCTAGTAGTATATGTTTATTTGATTTATAGTTCAGTGCCTCTGCCGATGCTATACATAAAAGTGGTCTTAATTTTTTACCACCTGAATCTAAAATGTGTTTAGTTATTTCAGGTATCCTGGGTGCATTTTCTGATTCCATCATTTTTGAAAATAGCTGCTCCATTAACTGTAGCTGATTAAAAAGCAACTTCTGGAGTTGAGATATAGGATCAGTAGATTTCATGAGCATTAAACTTTGTTTATAATTATATATTAAGAATTAAATAAGTATGATATTTTTATTTACTATAAAAATTTTTTTTGTAAGAAATTTAAAAACTTCATGCAATAAATATGTATTAAGTTTAAAAAATAAACTATTAATACATCTTATGGATTGTCAATTACCGAATATAACAGAGAACTTATTTTTAGATGGTAAATTAAGCATATTTCAACCGATTAAGGGTTTTAGAGCTGGTCTGGATTCAGTATTATTAGCAGCATCGGTAAATGCACAGTCTGGAGAAAAAGTTCTTGAAATTGGAGCTGGTGTTGGAACTGTTCTATTTTGTTTAATGAATAGGATATCTGGTCTTGAAGCTACTGGTATTGAAATTATGGAGGAATATCATACTCTCTCATTAATAAATGCTAAGAGGAATAAAATAAATGCTAATTTTATATTAGGAGATTTCTTTACTTATGAAAATTTAAAAAAGAAGATTTTTGACCAGATTTTTTTTAATCCACCATATTATCCAGTTAATAATTATAAGATATCGGATAATAAATTACTTGATATTGCTAATATTGAGTATCCTGGAATATTAAAGAGGATGCTTAATTTTTCTTTGAAGCGTTGCAAACCATATGGTTATATAACACTAATTCACAGGCCTGCTAGAATATCTGAGATTTTATCGATTTTAAAAAATGGAGCTGGTGATATAAAAATTCTACCCATTGTTAGTTCTAATCGCAAAAGTGCATCTCGAATAATAATTAGAGCAAGAAAATCAGCTAAAGGAGATACAAAACTTTTGAATCCTCTTTTTTTATACAAAGATGAAAAAAAAATAGGTCAAAAAAAACAGTATACTTCTGAAATTCATAATATCTTAAGAAATGGTTATGGTTTAAATTTTTAAAAATTATTGCATCAACATTTATTTAGTATATCATAAAAATTTAATATGTTTTGGGGGATCACGATTTGAGGAGGTTAGAATGCCTTTGGAAAATTATGTTGCCGAGCTAAAGAAAAAACATGCTAAATTGTCTCTTGATGTAGATAATGAGCAAAAAAAACAATTTCCAGATTTGACACTACTTTCAATATTGAAAAAACAAAAATTAATAATAAAGGAGAAAATTATAAAAAAAATTAAATTACTCTAAGAGCTCTAAGGAGTGGTTTAAAAACTTTTGGATTATCTATTTTTTCTTTGAGACTTTCCAACCCCTCATTTCCTATATTTTTAGGAATTGTCTGTCCTATTCTTCTTTGAATAATCATTTCTAAACATTCTTTTTTAAACTCTGGGTGGCTTTGTATGGATACAGCAACTGGGTTCTCTATATCATTATAACATAAAATAGAATTTGGACAAAAATCAGACCCATAAATAGTATATGCATTTTCAGGTTTAACTATAACTTGATCTTGATGACTAACATATCCTGAAAAAAAATCACCGACTGTCTTTGACCATTCAGGGGTTACTTTTCTTTCATATTTGTGAACTCCAACTCCCCATCCTTTATGAGATTTTTCAACCTTCCCACCCAAAGCATCTGCAATGATTTGATGGCCAAAACATATTCCAATTAGGGGAGTTTTCATATTATAAATTTTTTGTACAAGGTTTTTTAATTTATCAATCCAACCTATTTTTTCATATACTCCAAACGATGAACCAGTAATCAACCACAAATCTGTATTAGCCATATTTTTTGGAAATTCGTTATTTATAAGGTCAAAACTTTTCATTTCATAAGATACATTCAATTCATCAAACAAATCTGAAAACATTTTTGGGTAGTCCCCAAATTTTTTTTCTAAATTTTCAGGTAATTTCCCTGTTTCTAAAACTGATACTTTCAAATTTTTAACCTACCTTTTAGTCTATATCTAAAACTATTTCTTAATTAATTCTAGAAATAAATCTTCAACTTCTTTTTTTGACCAGTCAATAGGACCAATTAATCGTGCTATATCTTTTTTATCTCTTGAAATAATTATTGAAAAAGGTAGACCTATTACACCAAGATCTAATGCTAATTTTCCTTTAGGATCTCTATAGTTTTCAAGATTTGAAAGATTATATTCTTCAAAGAAATTTACAATTTTATTTGGATTGTTCCTACCAGTAGCTATAGTAACAATTTTTAGTTGATTTTTTTCAAATTTAGATTGTAATTCATTTAAGGACGGCATTTCTTTAGTGCAGGGGCTACACCAGGTGGCCCAAAAATTTATTAATAGTAAGTTAAAATCTTCATTAAGAATATCAGTTTCATTATCGTTGATATCACTTACTGCCAAATTATCTATAGGCTGGGGATTCTCATAAAATAAAAATTTATTTACTTCACTTGTTTCCGCAAAAGAGTTATTTGCAAAAATCATAATGAAAGCGTATACAAAAATGAAAAATTTAATTCGCATATTTATTAACTAGTAATTACAGAAACTAAATCAGAGGTGATAATGTCCGATAAGTCTTCACATAATACGAATCTAATGTGGGGGGGAAGATTTTCAAGTCAGCAGGATAATATTATGGAGACTATTAATTCTTCGATAGAGATTGATCATCGTATGGCTATGCAAGATATTGAAGGCTCGTTAGTACATGTAAAAATGCTTCAATTTAAAAAAATACTACCTACAAAAATTTGTAATAATATAATTAAAGGTCTTAAAATTATTCAGGATGATGTGATAAAAGGTAAATTTATTTATGATCGGAAGTTTGAAGATATCCATATGAATATAGAAAAAAAACTTCATGATATTATTGGTGATGATGCAGGTTATATTCACACTGCTAGATCTAGGAATGATCAAGTAGTTACTGATTTTAAAATGTGGATTAGGGATAGCACAAAAGAGTTAATATCAAAAATAACAAAAAATATGAAAACATTTTTAGATATTGCTGATGCAAATTTTAACATAATAATGCCAGGATATACCCATTTACAAACAGCTCAGCCTGTGACATTTGGACACCATATTCTGGCTTATATAGAAATGTTTGAGAGAGATAAAGAAAGGTTTACTGAAGCAAAAAAAAGATTAAATGAATGCCCATTGGGGTCTGCCGCTTTGGCTGGAACTTCATTTCCAATTGACCGATTTTTTACATCTGAAAGACTAGGTTTTGATAAACCAATGTCTAATAGTATCGATGCTGTTTCCGACAGAGACTTTGCACTTGATTTTCTATCTGCCTCTGCAATCTGCGCTACCCATTTGAGTCGCTTTGCGGAAGAAATAGTGATTTGGGCGAGTGATGGTTTTGATTTTATTGAGATATCAGATAGTTTTTCAACTGGTTCATCAATAATGCCACAAAAAAGAAATCCAGATGCTGCAGAATTAATTAGAGCTAAAGTTGCAAATATTACGGGATCCTTATTTTCACTTTTTACAATTTTAAAAGGTTTACCATTAGCTTATTCTAAAGATTTACAAGAAGATAAAGAGTTGGTTTTCAGAGCATATGATAATTTATCCCTAATGCTTGATGTAATGAATGGTATGATGGCAGGAATTATTATTAAAAAAGATAATTTAACACGAGCTGCTACTTCTCGATTTATTACTTCAACTGATTTGGCAGACTATCTAGTCAGCAAATATAATTATAGTTTTAGAAAGTCTCATCATATTGTTGGTAAATTAGTAATTAAGGCAGAAAATCTGGATTGTGATTTAAAAGATCTAAAATTGTCTGAATTTAAAAAAATAGATCCTAATATTGATGAAAATGTTTATAAAATACTTTCAATTCAAAATTCAGTTAATATAAGAACCTCCTATGGAGGAACATCACCTTCAGAGGTCAAAAAGAGAATTAAAGAATGGAAGAAAAAGTTAAAATAGGTTTTCAATCTGTGTGTTTAATCATAGCTGTCTTTTTATTAAGCTGTGGTGTAAAAGGTGATCCTGAGGAACCTAAAATTGAAACTAATTTTTATGAAAAATAATATTTTAATAATTGAATCATCACTTAATATTTATTGAATCTTTATGTCAAAAATAATCACAAAAAAAATTAATGATTTTTTCACTTATAAAAACAAAATTTTATTTGTAGAGGATGTCTCAATTATAGATATTTCCAAAAGAATGAGTACTCCTTTTTATATTTATTCTACTGCATCATTAAGAAGACGTTATACCAAATTATCTGAAAGTCTTAAAAATATTAATCATTCATTATATTTCTCAGTAAAATCAAATTCAAATCTTGCTGTGCTAAGAGTATTATCTTTATTAGGTTCAGGAATGGATGTTGTGTCTGGAGGAGAATACCTTAGGGCGCAAAAAGCGGGTGTACCAGGTGAAAAAATTGTATTTTCAGGGGTTGGAAAAACTTATGATGAGATAAAATTAGCATTGAGTAATGGGATACGTCAATTCAACGTTGAAAGTATTCCTGAAATTATGCTTATAAATAAAATTGCTGAAACTACAGGTAAAAAAGCACCAATTTCAATTAGAGTAAATCCGGATGTGGATGCTCAAACTCATGAAAAAATTATGACAGGTAAATTGGAGAATAAATTTGGTATTCCAATTAATTCTGCATTAGAGGTCTATAGAATAGCTTCTGAATTAAATAGTATCAAAATAGTTGGAATTGATCTTCACATAGGTAGTCAAATTACTGATATTTTACCATTTGAGACTGCATTTTTAAAAATAGCAAATTTTATAAAAAAATTAAGGGAGGAAGGTCATTTTATCGATAGAGTAGATATAGGCGGTGGGCTTGGAATTAGCTATTCTACAAAAGAGAAGGACCCCATTTCTATTGATAAATTTTCATCTATGTTAGATAAGACATTTAATAAAATGAACTTAGAAATACAACTTGAGCCAGGAAGATTTATATCAGGAAACTCTGGTTTATTAATAACATCTGTGGTTTATTTAAAAGAAGGTACAAATAAAAATTTTTTAATAATTGATGCAGGAATGAACGATCTTTTAAGGCCAGCTATTTATGATGCTGAGCATGAGATATTACCTGTAATTGAGGAGAGAAACAATCACAATCAAATAGTTGCTGATATAGTTGGACCAATATGTGAAAGTTCTGATGTATTTTCAAAAAACACAACTTTGCCAAAAATGACAAGTGGAGATTTTTTGGCAATTTATTCAGCTGGAGCGTACGGAGCTGTTATGTCTTCAGAGTATAATTCAAGACCATTAATCCCAGAGTTAATCGTTAACGAAAATTTAGTTTCAGTTGTAAGAAGTAGACCAAAGATTGAAGATGTAATTAAAAGAGATCAAATTCCATATTGGCTAAGATAATTAAATGATATTTCTATTTAATTAATTGTTTTTCTATAAAATATATCAAATTTGTTATAAATATATCTATATAATCCACAATAATTAGAAATTCTTGCTCAAATTTCGTATTTTTGCCTACAAAAATTTCGGGTTGTTGATAAAATAAAAAACATATAATAAAAATAAAACTTACTGTTATAAATCCAAGGTAACTTTTATTTATTACCTTTATATTACTTATTGAATTTTTTTCTTCTTTTGAATCTAAATTATCTTTATTAGTTTGATTTAGTTCTATTTCAGCTATAGCTAAAGATGATAAAAGCTCTTTTTCTTGTTCTCTACTTAACAAATTATTTCCATGTTCCATGTTTTTTATATTAATATTTTTTTTACTTAGAGAATTTCTAATTAAATTTTGCCTTTTTGCTATCTCAGTAGAAAAAGAATCTTCTGATTTTAACTTTATAAATTTTCTATCAGGAAATTGGATCCAATAATTAGCACAACTGTAACACTTTACTTTTCTACCATTTTTAGAAATGAGGGTTTCTTCTATTTTGTAATTTGATTTACAATATGGGCATTCAATAATCATGTGATCTCTTTATTAAAAAGATATAAAATGTATTAATATATAAAATCTATAATTTATACAAAATTTAATCATTTCTTTTATTGTTTTTAAAAGTTTAAAATTAATATAACTTAATATTTAAAAAGTCTTGGGTTTTAAGAATGAATTCGATTATATCCATTATTCGCGGATTAATAAACGATATATTAATATTTTTTTCCATGTTTGTAATAGGTATCATTGGTCTTCCCTTTTCCATAATTTCGAAGAACTGGGCTTACAAATTTATAAAAATATACTGTTTGAGTTGCTTCTTAATTTTGAGGTTAGTATCAAATATTAAGGTGGAGTGTAGAGGTAAGATACCAACAAATGCCGTTTTAATTTGCTCAAAACATATGTCATTTTTAGACATTTTAATGCTTGCTTATTTTTTGCCTAGATTTAGTTTTGTTATGAAAAAGGAAATAGTTTTTACTCCGATTATAGGTATTTATGCATTACGGGTAGGTTGTGTGCCAGTAAAAAGAGGGGCTAGATCAAAAGCTTTATATAAAATGGTTTCAGATTATGATCACTCATCAGATGAAATAGATAATCAACAAGTAGTAATATACCCCCAAGGGACCAGGGTATTACCAAACCAATCAAAAGATTATAAAATTGGCGCAGGTGTATTGTATAATAAATTTAATTTACCATGTCATTTGGTTGCAACAAATACAGGTATTTTCTGGCCTAAAGATAGTTGGATAAGAAAACCAGGAACAGCAATAATTGATTTTTTTGAAGTAATTCAACCAGGTATGCCAATAAATGATTTTATGCAAAAAATTGAAAATGATATAGAGAATCGTTCTAACTATTTGATGAAAGATTAATATTGTCTATGAGCGTAGATTTATAATTTAAATTTTCCAATGTCTAAAAATTTATTCCTTCTTTCATTTAATATTTGGTTAGGAGTAAATTTATCAAATTTTTTCAATGATCTTTCTAGTGCCTTTCCTACTCTTGCTATTGTTTCATTCACATTCCTATGCGCTCCACCGATTGGTTCAGAAATAATCTCGTCTACAACCCTTAGTTTTGATAAATCTACAGCAGTTAGTCTTAGTGCTTCAGCAGCTTCCTTCATTTTATCAGAATTTTTCCATAAAATTGAAGCACAACCTTCTGGTGAAATTACTGAGTAAATTGAATGTTCAAGCATTATTATTTTATTTGAAGATGCCAAGGCAACTGCACCACCAGAACCACCTTCACCAATTATAACAGAGATTAAAGGAACCTTAATTTGTAAACATTTAGCTATTGAACTTGCAATTGCTTCGGCTTGGCCTCGCTCTTCTGCTCCTTTTCCTGGGTATGCCCCGGGTGTATCAATAAATGTAATTACTGGTAGGTTAAATCTATTAGCTAAATCCATCAATCTTACAGCTTTTCTATAACCCTCAGGTCTTGCCATTCCAAAATTATGTTGAATTCGTGATTTAGTATCTTCACCTTTTTCATGTCCAATGATCACAATTGGTGTATCATTTAATCTAGCTAAACCACCAATAATCGATTTGTCTTCAGCAAATTTTTTATCACCAGCTAAAGGTACAAATTCAGTCATAAGTTTTTCTATATATTTTGATGAATGAGGTCTTTCAGGATGTCTAGCTATTAGGCATTTGTGCCAAGGTGTTAAGTCAGAATATATTTTTTTTAATAATAACTTTGATTTTTTTTGAATTTCCTCTATCTCTTTATTATTTAGACTCGCTTCATCCAAGGATGAATTAACTGAACGCAATTCATTAACTCTATCATCTAGAATTGCCAATTCTTTTTCAAAATCTAAATAATGTTGCATTTAAAAATCTTAAATAAAAAAAAACTCAAATTCATTACACTAATTATATATTTAAATCACACTTATAATAAGATGAATATTTTTTTCCACATAAATTATTTAAATTCATTCAAATATTTTATTTAATCAAAAAAAGACTTAATCCTTTCAGTACTCTTTTTTACTAATTCCGTAGAGGTTGCTAAATTAAACCTGAAATGGTTATCACCTCCTAACCCAAAAGTGGATCCACGGTTAGAAATAATTTTTGATTCGTATTTAAGCTTTTGAAAATTATTATTTTCTGTATCTCCTGTTTTAGTAAAATCTACCCAGGCTAGGTAAGTAGCGTCAATGTTCATTGAGACTAAAGTATTTAGTTTGTTTATTTCATTATCAAAAATTTTTTTATTTTTCTTGATATAAATAAGTAGGTCATTCAACCATTGGTGACCAGATCTCATCGCTACCTCACCTAAAATCATACCAAATCTATTTGGAGTTTCTCCAGTGGCAAAATTTGCTTTTTGAAATTTATCTCTTAATGAATTATTAGGAATGATGACATTTCCCATCAATCCACCTGCAATATTGAATGTCTTTGTAGTGGAAGTCATTAAAATAAAATTTTGAAAGTGATCTTCTCCTATTCTTGGGAATGTAATATGTTTATTTTCTGGATTAATAAGATCATTATGTATTTCATCAATGATCAAAATGAGGTTATGTTTTTTACAAAAATAGGCAACTTCAATTTGTTCATTTTTTGTCCAGATTCTACCACTAGGATTATGAGGAGAACACAATATAACAACTTTTTCGTTACCCTTCATTTTATTTTCTAAATTATTTAAGTCGAGATAGTATCTTCCATTTTTTTTAATCATCTCACTTTCTATCAATTCTCTATTATTTGCTTTAATTATATTACGAAATTGATGGTAAACTGGTGAAAAAATTATAATTCCATCACTTTGGTTTGTGAAAGCTCTTAAAGCTGTTCCTATGGCTGCTACTAGACCATGGGCTGTATTGACCCATTCAGGTTTTGGTTCCCAATCATGGTTTGTTTTTAACCACTTAGTGACTTCTCGTCTGTAGCTCTCAATACCACCATAATAACCTAGAAACCCTCTTTTAATTTCATTTTCTAATGTAGTCAGTACTTCGATTGGCGGTTTGAAAGACATATCAGCAACACCCATTGATAAAAATCCACTTATATCATTACTATTTGTTGCTATAACAGCGTCGTGTTTTAAAGACTTCTCTGGTATTTCCGCTAAATAATTATCAAAATCATATCCCATCTGTTTTACCATATGTTTAAGTTAATCTTGCTTCAAAGTTTTTATTAATCTAAATAAAATGTATGACTGAATTAAGTATATTACTGCATCCTGATCCTCGACTAAAAAAAATATCTATTCAAGTAACTAATATTGATGAAAGGATCAAGAAACTTTGTTTAGATATGATAGATACCATGTATAACCATTCTGGTGTGGGCCTGGCTGCTCCACAAGTAGGTGTATTAAAAAGAGTGGTGGTTATGGATTGTTCAGACGATGGAGAAAAGAGTCCTGTAACACTTATAAATCCAGAGATAGTTTGGTCTTCTGAAGAGGTTTCTAAATTTGAGGAGGGTTGTTTGTCTATTCCTCACATACGTGAAGAAATTAAAAGACCATCTTCAGTTCAAGTTAAATTTACTGATATTTGTGGAATATCAAAAGAGAGTTATTTCAAGGGTTTATGGGCTACCTGTATTCAGCACGAAATTGATCATCTCAATGGCAAGTTATTTATAGATTATTTAGGACCTATTAAAAGATCATTTATAACTAAAAAAATGAAAAAATATAAAAAAGAAATTATTAAAAAATAATTGGGGTATTTTTTGCGAATTGTAATTTTTGCTAGTTCAAAGTTTTCTATTCCTTTATTAGAAAAACTTCATAAATCTGAACACGAGATATGTGCAGTTTATTCTCAACCACCAAGTATTTCAGGAAGAGGAATGAAGTTAAAAGAAAATGAAGTATGCTTAAAGTCTAGAGAATTAAATCTAAAACTTTTATTTCCAGATAACATTAATAAAGATATTGAGATAAATAAACTAGAACAAATGAAACCAGATATTGCAGTTGTTTCTGCTTATGGTCAAATTTTATCATCAAAATTACTTAGAGTTCCAAAATTTGGATTTGTAAATTTACACCCTTCTTTATTACCAAGGTGGCGTGGAGCTGCGCCAATTGAAAGAGCTCTGATGGCAGGAGACAAAGAAACTGGAGTTTGTACAATAAAAATGATTAAGGAGCTTGATGCAGGTCCTATCTTAGCGAAAGAACGTTTTTTAATTAATTTGGATGAAACTAATTCAAGTCTATCACAAAAATTAAGCATAATTGGTGCAAATCAATTATTGGACGTTATTAATAATTTAGAACTTATTTCTGAAATACCTCAAGAGAGTGAAGGAGTCACTTATGCATTTAAAATTCATAAAAGTGAAACCAGAATTAATTGGAACTTGCCTGGAAAAATTGTCGATAGATTTATTAGAGGATTATCCGAAAAACCTGGCGCATGGTCTATGATGAATGGTTCAAGAGTGAAAATATTAAAATCAAAATATGTAAAATTGAGGGGGGAAATCGGCCAAAATATTATATCTTCAGAAAAAAAGTCTTCTCTTTTGATTGCATGTTCAGAAGATTCAGTGGAGGTTGAAATTATTCAAAAAGAAGGAAAAAAACCTGTTTCTGCTAGCGAATTTATAAGTGGTTATAAAGGAAAGAATATCTGTTTTGAGTAAAGATTAACCTATTTATTTGATTTTATTAATTTCCTCTCTAGCCAAAAAATCTGCACGCTCATTTTCAATATTTCCAGCATGACCTTTAACCCATAGCCAATCAACTTTGTTTCTATTTACTAATTCCTCTAACTCTTCCCAAAGTTTTCTATTCTTCACATCTTTTTTAGATGAAGTTTTCCAATTATTTTTTTTCCAAGAAGGGAGCCATTCGGTAATTCCTTTTTTTACATAATTACTGTCAGTAATAATGCATATTTCAGTATATTTCTTTAATGCTTTTAGAGTTTCAATAGCAGCTATTAACTCCATTTGATTGTTAGTCGTATCTACTAAACCACCAGAAATTTCTTTTCTCTTTATTATTTTTTTATTTTTTTCTGCTAATAAAACTGCACCCCAACCGCCTACTCCAGGATTACCAGAGCAAGCTCCATCAGTATATGCCTTGAATTTATACATTAAAGCCCATAATAATTAATAAAAAAACCATTAATGTGGTTAATTGAAAGCGCATTTTTAACCACCAATTAGGTAAAATAATTATCCTAGATAAGTAGCGCTCTCTTTCGAGAGTAGTGAGAAAACCTACTGCAAGTAAAAAACATGTCATAGGGAGTAATAATGAAAATACTGCCCAAATTGACGGACACATCGACACCATTAAACCTTTAAAATGAATCTCAGACTTTGAATGAGTTTCAAAAATAAACAAGCAACCGCCTAAAAATGAAAGGATTATTGCGCTAAAAAGCATTCCTAATTCAACGAGCCAATTGTTAATATTATTACCCATTAAACTAAGATCAAAGGATCCAATTACACCCATTAGAATTGGGATCATACCCGCATAACTGATATATTTTACTTTAGAAGGTATTATAATCATTAGTTTCTAATTGAGCTTGGGATTTTAAAATGTATATCTTCTCTTGTAATCTCTATGAATTCAATTGTTGCCTTATATCTTTTTTTAAATTCTTCAATTACTTGATTAATTAATATTTCAGGAGCAGAAGCACCTGCAGTAAGCCCAATCGATTTTGATCCGGAAATTGATCGCCAATCAATATCATAAACACTGTCAATAAGTTGAGAATATTGACATCCAGCCTTTTTTCCTACTTCCACTAATCTTTTTGAATTAGAAGAATTTGATGATCCTACAACTAATAATCCATCTATTTCTGGTGAAATTTTTTTGACTGCATTCTGCCTATTTGTTGTAGCATAACATATATCCTCCTTGTGTGGAGCAACAATTGAAGGAAATCTCCTTACTAATGCATTTGCAATCTCTAATGTATCATCTACTGATAAAGTTGTTTGAGTTATGTAAGCTAGTTTTTTTTCATTTCTAGGTTTGATAATACCAACATCCGCAACATTTTCTACAAGCAAAACTTCACCATTAGGTAATTGACCCATGGTTCCAGTTGTTTCAGGATGGTTTTTATGACCTATCATTATAATCTGATATCCTAATTTATGATATCTTTTTGCTTCTATGTGTACTTTAGTAACAAGAGGGCAAGTCGCGTCTACATATTGTAAATTTCGGTCCTCAGCTTCAGAAAAGACTGATTTTGCAACACCATGTGCGGAAAAAACTACTGGTCTATCTTTTGGACATTCGGACAATTCTTCAACAAAAACTGCTCCTTTTTTTTCTAAACTTTCTACAACATATTTATTGTGTACAATCTCATGACGTACATAAACAGGTTTTCCGTATTTTTGTAGACATTTTTCTACAATTTCTATTGCTCGATCCACCCCAGCACAAAACCCTCTAGGAGCTGCAACTAAAAGTTTCATTAATCCTCCGAATTAATAGTTTATTAAAGATAGTGTTGTTATAAAAATTGGTCAATATTAATAAAAAATGATATTGTAAAATGTCTGATAAAAAGATTAAGTTTAAAAAATTGAATTTTAAAATTTAACTAAGCTATGAAGAAATATTTAATTGCCCTTGGTAGCAATTTAGAAACACAAAATCTTTCAAGGTTAGAGATTATCAATAAAGCTATAGGATATTTCTCACAATTAAACATAATTTTGATTAAGGTAAGTTCTTTTTGGGAGAGTAGATCATATCCTGACAAAAGCCAGCCTGATTTTATAAATGCTGTATCGGAAGTTCATTCTGAATTAAATCCTTACCAAATTTTGTATGCATTGAAAAATATTGAAAAAAAAATGGGTAGAAAAAATAAAACCAGATGGGGAAATAGAGTATTAGACCTCGATATTATTGGTTCAGGTTCAATAATTCTACCTAATAACTTTGAATTTAATAAATGGTTGAAAATGCCTTTAAAAAAACAAATTAAAATTCAACCTGACGAATTAATCTTACCTCATCCAAGAATTCAAGATCGTCTTTTTGTTTTGAGACCCTTGAATGAAGTCGACCCATACTGGACGCATCCAGTGCTTAATAAAACCCCTTTGGAATTGATTAATAGAAAAGTTTGGGGGGAAGAAAATTTCATCAAAAAAATAGAAAATTAAAAATTTTAGTATGTGGTATTGATTTTTTTTGATTATGGTCATAATAAGGTCATAATCGAGGAGATTATTATGGCTAGAATTACTGTTGAAGATTGTATTGATAAAGTTCCTAATAGGTTTGATCTTGTTTTGTTAGCAGCACATAGAGCACGTGAAATATCACTTGGTGCAGAACTTACTGTTGACAGAGATAAGGATAAAAATCCTGTGGTTGCACTTAGAGAAATTGCAGATGAAACTTTGACTGCTGAACAAATTCGTGAGTCTGCTATTGAAAGTAAACAGTTGCAAATTGAAGTTGATGAGCCAGAGGAAGATCAAATGGCTATTCTTATGGGGTCAGAAGCAGATGATGATAATCCTGCCGAGGAGATATCTGAAGAAAATCTATTGAGAGCCTTGATGGAAGCACAGGAAAAAAAATAAAATATAATACATGTGGCTTCAATAATGACAAGTATTGAAGAGCTTATAAAGCAAATTAAATCATATAATTCTAATGCTGATTTTGATTTAATAAAAAAATCATACAATTATGGTTTTAATGCTCATAAAGGTCAGTATAGAGCATCAGGAGAAATATATTTTACCCATCCCGTTGAGGTTGCTAAGATATTGATCGAGTTAAAGCTTGATGAATCTACCATAAAAACAGCCCTTTTGCATGACACAATTGAAGATACAAGTAGATCCCTAAAACAACTAGAGCTTGCTTTTGGTAAGGAGGTGTCTCAACTAGTTGATGGAGTGACTAAACTTACTAATTTAGAACTAAGTTCATTAGAAACAAAACACGCAGAAAATTTTAGAAAACTATTCATGGCTATGAGTAAAGATGTCAGAGTTTTGCTAGTTAAGCTTGCAGACAGATTGCATAATATGAGAACCATTAAAGCATTACCTATTGATAAACAAATTAGAAAATCTAAAGAAACAATGGAAATATTTGCGCCATTAGCTGGTAGGATGGGTATGCAATTTATGAGAGAAGAATTAGAAGATCTTAGTTTTCGAGTTCTTAATTCTGAAGCTCGTAATTCAATTATTAGAAGATTTATAACTTTAAGAAAAGAAACTGATGATTTAGTTCCTAAAATTATTGATGACATTAAACAACAATTAAAAAAAGAGAATATAAATGCAATAGTTACTGGCAGAGAGAAAAAGCCCTATTCCATTTGGAGAAAAATGCAATATAAAAAGGAAGGTTTTACAAGACTTTCTGACATCTTTGCTTTTAGAATTGTTACTAAAAATGAGACTGATGCATATATTGCAATGGGTTCAGTTCATCGGAGATGGAGAGCAGTCCCAGGAAATTTTAAAGATTATATTAGTCACCCTAAGAGTAATGGTTATAGATCAATTCATACTACAGTCTCTGGAAGAGATGGAAAAAGAGTTGAAGTTCAAATTAGAACTGAAGAAATGAACGAAGTAGCGGAAAGTGGTGTTGCTGCTCATTGGTCGTATAGGGATGGAGAACGTGTTAAGAATCCTTTTGTTGTAGACCCTTTTAAGTGGTTAAGAGGATTAAGTGATGGTTTTATTAACAGTGATAATCCAAGCGAGTTCTTTGAACATGTAAAATTAGAAATGTTTCAAGACCAAGTATTCTGTTTTACGCCAAAAGGCGAAGTAATTAAATTACCAAGAGGAGCAACACCAATCGATTTTGCATATGCAATTCACACCAGAATTGGGGATAGTTGTGTGGGTTCTATGGTTGATGGGCAAAGAGTTCCTTTATGGACAAAATTAAAAAACGGTCAGTCTGTATCAATTATTAGATCTGAAGCACAAAAACCACAATCAAGTTGGGAAACAATGGTCTATACAGGCAGAGCAAAAACTGCAATTAGAAGAAAATTAAGAGAAGAAAAAAGAGTAGAAAATATAAAAATTGGTAAGGAGATTGCTCGTGTATCATTTGAGAAAATTGGTAAGAAAGTTACGGAAAAGGCTTTAATAACCGCAGCAAAAAAACTGTTTATTAGTAATGTGGATGATTTATTAGCTTCTCTTGGTTCAGTAGAATTAACTGGTGACGAGTTGATAAAAACGCTTTATCCAAAAAAAGTAACTGGACTTTCTATACCAAATTTTGGTCAAAGGAAAATTTCTTTTGTTGGTTTAGATCCAAATCAACAGGCAAATACCGCCTCCTGTTGTATGCCTGTTCCAGGAGAAAGAATTGTTGGAATTGCTGAAAAACAAAAAGGTATTATAATACATGCCATTGATTGTGATAACTTAGAAAATATTGATAATAACACAAGAAATTGGTTAGATTTGCGTTGGCCTGATGGTGATATTCAAAATTCTCACCCAACCTGTTTGACTATTTCAATGTATAATGGTGTAGGTGTGTTGGGTAGGATTTGCTCGCTAATAGGTGAAAGAGGAGCAAACATAACAAATATAGACTTTATTGATAGAAAACCAGATTTTTACAGCATAGTGATAGAAATGCATGTAAAAGATCTTAAGCATTTATCCAGTATTATGACATTAATTGAAGCTGATATTGATATTTCAGTTGTAACAAGAACAAGAGAGGTTTTTGATCCATCTAGTAATCAAAGAGAACTGACATTAACTAATTATTGATAAGTCCGATTTAAGAAGAAAAATGGTTTTTAAAAGAAAAAAAAAACAAACTACCCTAAAGAATCTAAAGTCATTATTTTTTCCAGAAGGGGGTTGGCGGAGAGCCATTGAATATTTAAGCCATAGAATAAAAAGGCTACAAGATAGCCCACAT
Source organism: uncultured Alphaproteobacteria bacterium (assembly GCA_902611605.1). Lineage (GTDB taxonomy): Bacteria > Pseudomonadota > Alphaproteobacteria > Rhodobacterales > Rhodobacteraceae > CACIIZ01. Next base: position 74,130 of record CACMAH010000003.1, on the reverse strand, counting down.
AGAATTGCATTAGGTCTTTCATTCGGTGTATTTGCCTCTTTTTCTCCTCTTTTTGGCTTTCATTTTGTATTGGGAGCTTTATTAGCATACGTTTTTAAAGCAAATATATTTGCCTCTATATTAGGAACTTTTTTTTTAAATCCCATTACCTTTCCATTTATTGCAGCTATAAGTTTTAAGACAGGTATTTTTATTTTGGATCAATTTTTTAATTTTAAAAATGAAAGAAATAGTGCTGATACTTGGATACTTGATTCTGAAATAAAAGGGTTAGGAGTTTTTGAAAAATTTATTGTAGAAGTTTATTTTGATAAATTTATTCCTTATGCTATTGGAGGGATAATTTGTGGTATTATTACAGGATTTATAATTTATGTTTTATCAAAATCACTTATTGACTCTTATCAGAAAAGAAAAAGAAAAAGAAAAATTAATAAAATAAATACTAAAATTTAATGGAGAAATGTTTATGATAAAAAAAGTTTCTAGAATTCGATTAGGTGTAAATATTGATCATGTAGCAACACTTAGAAACGCTCGAGGTACATTTTATCCTGATCCATTAAAAATGGTGAAAGTTCTAGAGAAGTTAAGAGTTGACGGAATTACTCTTCATCTTAGAGAAGATAGGAGACATATAATTGATAAAGATGTTATACGTATCATTAAAGAAACCAATCTTCCTGTGAATTTAGAGATGGCTGCTACTGAAGAAATGCTAGGTATTGCCACAGATCTTGTTCCTAATGCAGTTTGTTTAGTTCCTGAAAGGAGAGAGGAAAGGACTACTGAAGGAGGTTTGGATGTAATAAGTGAAGAAGAAAAATTAAAATCTTTTTTGCAACCTTTAGCAGAAAAAAAAATCCGTGTATCATTATTTGTTTCGCCTGAACTTAAACAAATTGAAGCAGCTTCAAGAGTAGGAGCGACTGTGGTAGAATTAAACACAGGGACTTTTTGTGACCTGTTAATTGCGGAAGAGAAAGAAAAGTATTTAGTTGAGTTTGAAAAACTTACTAAGGCTGCAAATTTTGGCCAGAAGTTAGACTTAGAAATTCATGGGGGTCATGGCTTAACTTACGAGAGTGTAAAATACATAGCAGCCATTCCTGAAATGACAGAACTTAATATAGGACATTTTTTAATTTCTGAAGCAGTATTTGATGGTATAGAAAAAACAATTTACAAAATGCGCCAAGAGATAGATAACTCTCAACAAAGTGTAGGTAATTAATGCTGCTTGGAATTGGAAATGACATTGTTTCTATAAAAAGAATTAAGGGAGCTTATCAAAAGTTTGGCAAACGTTTTGAAGAACGAATTTATACTACTGAAGAACGAAAATTGGTATGGAAAAGAGGTACACCCTGTTTTAAAACACTTTCTAATCGCTGGGCTGCAAAAGAAGCTTTTGTAAAAGCACTTGGTATCGGATTTAGTAAAGGAGTTTTTTGGAGAGATATATCTATTATAAACAATTCTAATGGAAAACCTTACTTAGAAATAAGTGGCTATGCAAAAAAATACTTACAAAGCATATTACCTTTAGATACAAGCTCCTATTTGCACATATCTATTTCAGATGAAGAAGATTTTGTTAATGCACTTGTAATAATAGAAGCAAGAGAAGAAATAGATATAAATTAAATTGAGAATTTTAAAACTATGAGAGTAAAAGAAAAAACCTACTTAGAAAGCATAAAAGAATTTATTAAAACGATTTTATTTGCTTTATTAATTGCTGGATTAATTCGAACTTTGTTTTTTCAGCCATTTTGGATACCATCTGGTTCGATGAAGCCTAATCTTTTGATCGGCGATTATATTTTTGTTAACAAATTTATTTATGGGTACTCAAAATATTCTTGTCCTTTCTCCTTGTGTCCATTTGAAGGAAGAATATTTTATAATGAACCAAAGAGAGGTGACGTTGTAGTTTTTAGGCATCCTGCAAATGGTAAAGACTATGTCAAAAGGTTAATAGGTTTACCAGGCGACGAAATTTCTATCAAAAATGGTCGTTTGACATTAAATGGAAAAAAAATCGATACTCAAAAAATTAATTTTTTTATTGAAAAAAAAGATAAGCAAGGTCCTTTGGAATCTATTCCTAGATGTAGCAATGCACCAGTTTCATTAGGAGCTGAATGTAAGAAAAAACAATATTTAGAAGAAATTGAAGAGGGCTTAAAAGTAAAGGTTCTTGATATTTCAGATGATGAGTATGGTGATAATATTACATCTTTAAAAGTACCTAAGGATAATTTTTTCTTTATTGGTGATAATCGGGATAATTCACTAGACAGTCGGTTTAGTAGAGCAGCTGGAGGTGTTGGTTTTGTAAAATCTGAAAACCTCATTGGTAGAGCTGAAGGAATATTATTTTCTTCAGCTGGCAAGATGTTAATTTCATTTTGGACATGGAGAAAAGATCGTTTTTTTAAGGCAGTAAATTGAAACTCAATTCAAAGCAAAAAGAATTATGTAAAAATATAGATTATTCCTTCAAAAATTTTAAATTACTTGAGCAGGCTTTGGTTCATTCTTCTCTTAAATCAAAAGGTTTAAATAACAATCAGAGAATGGAATTTTTAGGGGATAGAATTCTCGGATTCGTAATATCAGATTATCTATTTAATAACTATCCAACATGGAGAGAAGGTGATCTTGCTTTAAATTATAATTCGTTGATTTGTAAACAAGCATGTAGTGAAATCGCAGAGCACATCGGTTTAGGTGGATCTCTCATTATGGGTAAATCAGAATCTATGCATGGTGGTAGATTAAAAAAAGCTATTTTAGCTGATGCTTTAGAAGCACTTATTTGCGCAGTTTATTTAGATTCAGATTTTAAAACTGTTAAGAAGATAATTTTAAGTTTGTGGGTTTCCAAATTAAAAAATGTTGGAGATATTCAACTGGATCCTAAAACAGCATTACAACAATGGATACAAAGTAAAGGAGGTGGATTACCAAATTATACTGATCTTAAACGAGAGGGATTAGACCATAACCCCATATTTCACGTAGAAGTTAAACTTCAAAATGGTTTAACTTCGATTGGTAAAGCAAAATCTAAGAGAGAAGCACAACAAAATGCTGCTCAGAAATTGTTATCTCAGATAAGAAATAACAATGACTAATAACTCAAAAAAATCTGGAATTATTACAATTATTGGAGAAGTAAACGCTGGTAAATCAAGTCTACTCAATATTCTAGTTAAGAAAAATATATCAATAATTACTCATAAATCAAATACTACAACTAAACAAATCAAAGGTATCAAAAGTTATAAAAATTCTCAGTTAATTTTTATAGATACACCTGGTTTATATTTTAATAAGGGGAAATCAAATCGCAACTTCTTAAGTGAGATTTGGAATGCAGTTTCTGAAGCTGAATTCATATGTTTGGTGATCGATAGTAGTAAAACTGTTTCAAATAAAATATACGAACTACTTGAACAAATAAATTCTAAGAATAAACTGAAAAAAAGGTTTGTACTTGCACTAAACAAAATCGATATTGTTAAAAAAGAATCACTATTAATTAAGGTAAAAGAAATTAATGAAAAATTTGAGTTTGATCAAACATTTATGATTTCAGCCCTCAAAAATGATGGAATAGAAGATTTATTGGATTGGTTAAGTCGAAATTTATCAGAAAGAAAATGGTTATATTCTCCTAATATTATTTCCACTCAGAGTTTTGATGAGCAGTTAAATGAAAAAACTAGAGAGATAATTCTACTACGTATCCACGATGAGATACCTTATAATATTGAGGTTTTATCCGATCAGATTATAAACATATCAAAATCAAAAATTAGAATTTTTCAATCTATTTATGTTAAAAACCAAAGGCATCGTAGTATTTTAATTGGTAAAAGGGGAGAAACAATAAAATTTATTTCTATGAATGCTCGAAAGAGTATTGAAGTGTTTACTGAAAAAAAAGTTGATCTTTTTTTGGAAATAAAAATTAAGAAAAAGGATAGAATAAGTAATAAAGGTAAATTAAATTAAAATATGAAGGTTTTAAGAGTAACTACAGATCTTTGGATTTCAGCATACAGGGCTAAATTAGAAAAAGAAGGTATTCCATTTTATTTTTATAAAACAGGTGATAAATCTGCAGGTGCAATTTTGATTAAAGTGTTAGATTTTGAGGAAGAAGTTGAATTATACCACAGGATAAATGACTTAAATGGAAGACAAAAGTGGGATAAACTTTTGAGTGGAAGTGAAGAGAAAATTGATAAGTTTATAAAAAGTCAATGTAATTTTGATCCAGATATATGGGTCCTAGTAGTTGATGATCCTAGAGGCAAAAATTTTCTTAGTGAATTTGATGAATATTAACAATGAATTGGACTGACGAAGGGCTATTATTAAGTGTAAATCCGCATGGAGAAAAATCTGCGATTATTCAGGTCTTAACAAAAACCAAAGGAATTCATGCAGGTATTATACAAAATGCCTTTTCTAGGAAAATGAGTTCTACTATTCAACCTAGTAATCAACTTTATTTAAATTGGTCCAGTAGATTGGAAGAACATTTAGGCACTTATAAAGTAGACCTTTTAAAAACCAGAGTAGATATCTTACTTGGAAATAAACTTGCATTAGATACATTTAATTCGCTTTCATCTCTTTGTATCTCAACTTTAGCTGAAAGAGACCCAATGCCAGAATTTTATAAAATGACTATAAAATTTCTTGACCAAATTGTAAGTCAAAAAAAATGGGAATTTTTATATCTTGATTGGGAGTTACAACTACTTACTTCAATCGGTTATGGATTAGATTTAAACAAATGTGTAGCATCGGGTTCCACTGAAAATCTTTTTTATATTTCTCCAAAGTCAGGAAAAGCGGTTAGTAAAGAAAAAGGTTTTAAATATGATAAAAAGCTATTACGGTTTCCTAGTATATTAAAATACAAAAAAAAATATAATGATTTTACTAGGTCAGAATTGGTAGCAGGCTTAAGTATTACAGGATTTTTTTTAAAAAAATGGCTTACTTATTCGTTGCAGAATAAGCAAACTATGAAGATCAGACAGAGATTAATCGATACTTTGTCTAATGAGGAAAATACCTAATTTAAGCCATATAAATAATGGGTTTTATTTTCTATTTTCCTGTATAAGGGGTAAAAAGTGGCACGAAAAGTGGCAAGATTTGGATTTTTAATTTCCAAAATGACAGTTATGACACATATGACATTCACCCCTAAGACATCTCCTTTAACGTATTCTTCCAAAATACATTTAGTTAATTACGTAAGGTTATCATAGCTAAATTATATTTTATGTATAATCATCGTACGATAAAAATATTTAATCTAATTAAAGGTTTGATACTATGATTTTAAAACCAATTTTCTCTTTTTTATTAGCAATTTTAATGAGTTTTCCAGTTTACTCTTCTGACGATATTCCTAAAACTGGTTGGGGAGCAGTACTTAAAGTACCTGTTGAAGAGATTGAATATGTAGACAAATGGTTGGTAGAATGGGGGAACTGGATCAAAGATACCCATCCTATGGGAGCAGATGAAAAAGATGGATTAGAGAGTTTAACTATAACAAAGAGTGATGAGGCTTCTGGTCATGTATATTATGTAATTATAGAAAGGTATCACTCTGAATCTGGGATAAAAAACCATACAAAAATTTTTCAAAGAGATGTAGGTGGGGCATATCAAAATATGTTCAGTAAACTTTATTTCTTCAATAAATATCGAGTAGCCTCATCAGAACAAAGGAAAACCCTTTATAGTTTAATTCCATCAATTAATTAAAAACCATAATTTCCATAGCCACCCAAATTTATAAGGTACAAGTCTTAGCTAGAGAGTTTGTGAAGAAAAACTATAAATGGTGTTGAATATAACAATCATAATACCCACCCCCAAGATATATCCTTAAGGATACCCAAAAAACCATAGCCTATTGTTAGTAAGTACTACTGCTCACACATTTTGGTTGGTGAAATTTCTGATAATCCAACGGCTACATTAAATCTTATTTATTATTGTTCATCTCCAAAGTTTAATAGAACAATACCTCTGTCAGCATTTGTTACAGTTGGATTATCTTCATCTTGAGGTATTCCATTGAGAATTTTTTGACATGCTACAAATGCTTTTTCATCTCTATATGAAAAGTGACTACCAAGTCTAAACTTTCCCTGTTTATTCCAAATTTGTGTAAGAACAAAAGATACTAATCCAGCTTTCCTCATTTGAGAACCATATTTTTCAACTTGTTCCTCTATATCTTTGATCATGCTCTTCATATGTGCTTTAGATTGAAAATCAATTTGATTATAACTCATTAATTTTGCTTTCATCACTTCCTCTAATTTTAGTTTTTCTCATAAATAAAATGATATTTCTGGAATAAGTATAAAATACTGTAATACAAAAAATAAAGGTCTTAGGTTTACTTTTTCAAAATAACAATCATAAACCCAACCCTAATACATATCCTATAGGATGAGAACATTACCAACTATAAAATTTCTTTCCTCTGTTGAAAACTATTTTGGAAACAAATTCTTGAGCAATATCTCCCCACTTTGACCAAAGTTTCTGACATCGAACAAAGGCCTCTTCATCCTCATACTCCCAAATAATCAAAATTTTTACAAGGGTTTCATCAGCAATACGAATACAACTAACATTTAATTGGCCTGATTTTCTTAAAAATTCTTTTGATTTATCCGTATTAAATAATTCAAATTTATCTGACCATAATTTATAATCACCTTCTGAAGGAAAGGTCACAATTGCAGAAGAAAAATAATTGTCTTTATCCATAAATAACACCTTTTAAGAATTTAGCAGTCCTATTTTAGCTTATGATAAAATTAGAACGTCTTCAATTTATTGATTAAAGTTATAAAGGATATTTGAACCTTTTATAAATTAATAAATACTCATAAAAAAATTTGTTTGTGTTGAACATAACAAACATAACAATCATAACACCCACCCCTAAGACATATCCATGAGGGCACCCCAAAAACCAAAGCCTTTTGTTAGCGATTAATAATTCTTTATTAATTAAATTTGTTGTATACTGCTCTTTCGCTTACCATTAAAAATTCATTTAGAAAGCTTATTAATATAACCTAAAAGCTTTCTTCTGATATATTCTTTTTTTTTATGTCAAGGCAAAATATTATTAATTAATCAATAATTACGTTACGTTTTATTTGAAGTGGTTATGAGGTTTCCATAACATTCTTTTTAACTGGAGAGGTTAATGCCTAAAAAAGAAATAGATCGTAAAGTTGCAATTATTTTAGCTACTGATGTTGTTAACTACAGCAAACATATGGAGACTAATGAAAGCGAAACAGTTAAAAATCTTCGTGCTTGTGAGCTTATTTTACAAAGGGTTATTAAAAAACATGATGGTCGTCTTTTTAATTCAGGTGGAGACTCTTTCTTTGTTGAATTTCCAAGTGCTGTGGAAGCTGTTGAATGTGCTGTAGCTTTTCAAAAGGATATTAAAAAAAGAAATAGCTCAGATATTATCACAGTCCCTTTAGAGTTTAGAATAGGGATTAGTATGGGAGATGTTATTAAAGAGAAGGAAAATCTTCTTGGTGATGGCGTAAATATAGCAGCAAGATTAGAAGCTTTAGCTCAAACAAGTGGAATAACTATTTCAAAAAACATCTATGATTTGGTAAAAGCAAAAACGTCTCACCAATATAATGACTTAGGTATTCAAAAGGTGAAAAAAAATGAATTTCACGCTTATGATATTCTTCTTGATCCATCACAGAAAAGAAAACTCAAAACGCAAAAATCTAATAGGCCTATTTTAGCTATAGCAGCTTCTTTTTTGATAATATGTTTTGCTACTGCATTTTTTACATACAACAATCAATCCAAAAATGAAAAAACCAGTGAAAACTTAAAATTTACTTCCAATACATTGGCTATAGTCCCATTCACTACAGCTTCAAAAGATGATTTGTTGAAAACGCTTACCCAAGGTATTTTTTTTGATATGACTAGCAATTTGAATAATTCATTAATGAAATTAAATGTTTTTCCTCTTCAGAAAGTTCCAGATAATTTAAAAGAAGTTGTTAAAAAAATTGGTGCTGGCTTTGTAATTACTGGAAACATTCAAGAAGCAAACAATAAACTGCGGATAAACATAAATATTCTGGATGGTAAAAATTTATCAGTCGTATGGAGTAAAACTTATAAAGCAGAATATAAAGTGGAAAACATTTTTGATGTTCAAGATTTATTAGTCAACGAAATTATTGATGAATTTATTGGTAGGGGATATGTATTAGAACAACAAACTCTCAAAATAGCGTCTAAAAAAAATATTAATGACTTAAGTACTTATGAGTGTCTAACTAAAGCAACTTCAATATCTAGGAATATAAATTTTAGCAAGTATCCAGAGGCGAAGGCATGCCTAAAAAAATCAATTTTATCAGAACCAAATGTTGCTGACCTCTACGCTATTTTAGCTTCAATTAAAAATTTTGAAATGAGTGCATTTTCTCTTGAAACTTCATTAGATGCAATAAATGAAATAACTCATCTAGTAGATAAAGCAATATCTCTGGATCCAAATAATCTTGATGCATTAGACGTGCAAGCGCACTTAGCTTTCCAAAAAAAAGATTGGGAGAATATGTATAAAACTTATGATAAAATCTTTTTTTTATCAAATGGAGATCTAAGATATTTAAGTAATGCTGCTTCTCATTATCTATGGGGTGGAACATGTACAATATCTGATTATAGAGATAAAAAACTTAAGCTTGGGGAGTATAAAGATGGAATGTGTCGCTGGAAAAAAGCTTATGATATTTTGATAGAAGTAGAAAAATTAGATCAGCTCAACCTTATTCCCTCTAATTATCCCTTAGCTACAATGTATCAATTTTGGGAAGAATTTAAAAAAGCTGAACTTGAAATGGGAAAAGTTAAAAATCCAGCATTTCATTGGAATCAAATTCATCTTGCAAATATTAAGGAAGGAAAAAATGATTTTCAGGGAGCTGAAGAACATGTAAAAGAACTTATTAAGATATATGATAGTAATGATTTAAATATCCCATTTAAATTTCACTCAAAATATAATCAGCAGGTTTATTGGGATTCTTTTAGTAAAGCTACTCTTTTAAAATATGGGTTTGAAGAAAAATAATGTTTAATGTGATTAAATGAATTTAGCTCATATACTTTTGTAGGTTTGGTTGCTAAATAGTATTTAGTACGTGCTTAAATTTTTTTTATTATAAAGAAATTAACAAAATTATTATTATTAGATCTTTACAGGAGCTATGAATGCCCAAGTATGTCTGGACTGCAAAACACACATTTAAGTCAGAAAATAATCTTAAAAAGCATTTAAAAAGGGATGAAAAACATTTTCTTAAAATTTTAGATAAGTTAAAAAAGGCAGGCATGATGGGTGCCCATCGAGGGGTTATTAATAATAAAAAAAATAAATTTTCTCATATAGGTTTTCTGTTATTTAAAAATAAGAAGTCATATAAAAAATCTATGCAAATAATTAAGAATGCAGAATGGGATAAAAAAATACCAAAGAGAAATAGATATGAAACTTTCTTGATAGATAAAGAGATTAATTAATCTTTTTATTCATGGTAATTTAGCCTGAGCTATGTTTTGAACAATCATAACATTCACCTCTAATACTTATCCTTGAGGGTACCCCAAAAACCATAGCCTATTATTTGAAACAGATCACTTAATCAAAGCTTTAATCTAAAAAGTAGAAATTATGAAATTATCATTTTTACCATTTATCCCCTGTTTCAGGGAATTGTTGTATTTCATCAGAGTTTCTATAAGCAGACATAAAACGGTGCATTGGGTGAATAAGAGTATTGATTATACCATCAAGTTCCCATGCCTCTATCTTTTTATATATCTGTTCCTCATCATCTGCAATCCAATGGCAAAAAAAGAAATCATCATTTCCGACCCAAGTTTGAAGGCAAGTTGCATAAGAGCCTTTTGAAGCTTTGCTCCATTCTTTTTCATTAAGTCTCTGAGAAGGCGGATTTAAATTTTCAGGTGGTGTAAGAAATAAGCGGCGAGTTTGCTCAGAACAAAATGTAAGTGTGCAAATAAAGTGTTTTTGACACATTGTTTTAAAGTCCTCAACTTTTATTTAATAAAGGAATACGGTTAAGAAAAAATATTATCTAAACCAATTTGTTTTACAATAGAAAACTTCATAATAAAAAAACTCTAAGTACTCTTTTTTTAGTAGGTTAATATAGTTTTTATATCACCCACCCCTAAGACGTTTCCTTTGGGGTAGGTGTGCCCCAAAAACCATCCCCTATTATTGGCAAGTACTAATAATCATACATTTTGGTTGGAAAAAATAATTATTAACTATTAAATAGTTCAAAATTTAAATTTGTAATCACAATTGAATTAAAAGGTAGGTGACATGAACAATCTTATAGGTAAAAAGGCCCTAATAATTGGAGCTAGTGGTGGAATGGGAAGTGCTGTGGCATCGATGCTCTCAAAAAATGGCGTTCATTGTTTCTTAGTTGGACGAAGTAAAGAAAAACTTAATGAAGTTTTTTCAAGTTGTTCTTCATATGGAACCCCTTGTTTTATGTTTTCCTGTGATATTTCAGATATGACTGAAATTAAACAATGTTCAGACAATGCAATTAAAAGTCTTGGTGGATTGAATTACCTTATTCATTGTGCTGGAGATTACAATAAAGCTTTAGCTGATGAATGTGATCTAGAAATTTGGGATAAAATAATAGATATAAATTTGCGTAGTACTTATCATTTTGTAAGAAATGTTCTTCAAGAAATAAATAAAAATTCTGGCGGTGCAGTAATTAGGATCAATTCACGAGATGCTCCGCATACTGGTATAGGCATCCAAACGTCTCAGAAACGAGCTATTGATGGTTACATGGAAGTATTATTTGAGGATATTAGAGAGTATGGAACGAAAGTCTGCACGATTAATCCAGGATTTGTTAATACCTCTATGGTTAACCCTGAAAGATTAAATCCTGAACTTATGATGCAACCTAGTGATATAGCTGAAGTAGTGAATTTTGTTCTGAATACTTCAGAAACTGCCTGTCCAACTGAAATATTAATACAGCCGCAACGATCGCCATGGAAGAAAGCTGATATGCACATATAAAACCCACCCCAAAGATATATCCTTGAGGGCACCCAAAATCGTGCCAGAATTTTTCATAGATAGTCAGCCTTGTAAACTTGCTTATATCCCTTTCATGCTTTGCGTAGATAACTACCAGTTACATGTTCATGTCTTACCATTGTCTTATCTTTTGGGGGAAAATATTATCAGTTGTGAAACAAAATACTCGGTTTGATTTATGTATCTTAGACTGCTTAAATAAATTTAAGCGGCATTTTGATTAAAGGTACTTTAAACCACTATCGCAACCAAAAGTAACAATATTTTGCTTGGGCGACATCTCCCGTGCAAGCTTAATTGCTCCAACAACATTCATACCCGTTGATGTGCCACAGAAGATACCATGTTTTTGGGCAAGGACTTTTCTCATTCCAAAAGCTTCGACTTGATCTACTGCATAAAATTGATTAACTTGTTTAGGGTCTAAAAATGGAGGATAAAAGCCTACCCCAACACCTTCAACCTGATGAGATCCTCCACAGCCTTTAGTTAACAAGGGAGACTGACTCGGTTCAAAAGCTATCACATTTGGAAATTCATTTTTTTTATGTAACCCTTCGAGAGTTCCCATCAGAGCTCCCCCAGTTCCTACCGATGCACAAAGCAAATCAACTTTGCCTTCTATTTGTTGAGCAATCTCAAAACCCATTGGTTGATACCCAAGCACTACATCCTTTGAACCAAATTGGTCTGCATAAAAACCATTTATTTTATCAACTTTTTCATGAGCAAGTTCTTTCATTTTTTTAATAAGTTCTGGTGAGATTCCTTTTCCGTAGGACGGAACTACAATAACCTCTGCACCAAATGCCTCCATCGCAAGCTGTTTCGAATGAGAAAATGCGTCTGAAAATACAGCAGTAAACTTTATACCTGAACAAGCACACGCAAAAGCCAGCGCAGAGCCAGTACTACCACCAGTATATTCTACTACCGTCTGGCTCAAAGTTAAATTTCCTTTACGTATAGCTTCCCCAATCACAGAGATCGCCATTCGATCTTTGTATGAACCTGTCGGGTTGCCGCTCTCAACCTTTAACCAAATAGAAGCACCTTCATCTGGTTTTAAAACGTCGAGTTTTATTAGAGGCGTATTCCCTACTTGTTTAAAAGAACTTTGCATTGAGAATTACATCCCCTATTTTCATAGATATAAAATAATATTTTTAGTACTATTACAAGAGCTATCACAATCATTATAATTATGTCCAAGAAGGTCTGAGACCTCTAATCCTGAAATATGTCACGTTATGTGTCACTTATCTGCCATTTTGCTACAAGCATAGCATATTTGAACTTCACGTTTTCTAAGCTTAGTTAAGTAAAAAGTGGTCGGAGCGATTGGATTCGAACCTACGACCTACGGTACCCAAAAACCATAGCTTATTATTAGCAAGTACTACTGCTCACATATTTAGGTTTCGGAAGAATTATGCTTAACCTTGGCATATTCTTAATAAAACCGTAGAATAAAACTTAACGAATTTAAAGGTTTTAAAGTTCACTCATTACAGCAAATGTTTCACCCTTTTCTTCTCTAAGCATTTTTAGACCACTATCCTCTCGATTATTGTTTCTTGCTTTCATATCCTTTTCACAAGCTTCTTTTGAGGAATATATTAACACTGAACCATGTGTGACTTCATCGATTTCAAACCACATCACATCAATTACTTCACTAATATTATTTCTATCTTTTAATCCCGATAGAATTTTGCGCATATTTACCTTGTCTATAGGCTTATCATGCCTCCATGTTGTCGTTACCATATACATCTATTTTTTCCTTTTTCTAACGGTTTTTTTAAGTATCCTCTGCAATCTCACTATTCACATTTTGCAATTATCTATAAAATTTAATTGAAATTAGACCAAACTCTTTCTAAAGGTTCGGTCTAAAGTATAATTTAACGTATAGTTTCCATTCCAAAAGCACGATCAAGAGTACCTAATTTAGATGCCTTTTCCAGCATTTTTTGAAACTCTTCAGTCATCCCTACTTGATCTATTCCCTTTCCAAGAGTTCTTAAATCAGGAGCAGAATATACTGCCATTGAACGCTGCATTTCTTCAGCTAGTATGGGTACCCACATAGTTACATTAACGTTATGACTACTTATCATTTTTTGAATATCACCAGCTAATGCAGCAGCTTCACCCCATTTTGAACGTTCCATTATGTATTCTCGAACCATAAATGCTTTATTTTCTTGTTTTGGTTCACCTGCAATCAACCGTGCTACATTAGGTCCATTAATATCACCTGCTGGAATTAATTCTCTTTCTGACATAAGTGCACTCCAACTTGGGTCACTACTCAAGTTTTGTGAAAGTTGCAAACCTTGTTCCATACTCATATAAAAAGTGTATAAGTGTAAAGATCCTGCAGTAAAACCACCACCAACTCTTGTTATATTTACTGAGGTTGCTCCGTTTCTTGCTAATATTCCGGCAGCTTGTCTCACTCGGCTCATTGCAAGTTCATATTTCCCTACATGGGGTGTAATTATTCTTCTTGATCCAAACATAACTAACTCCTTTCTTTTTAAAATTTGAAAATTAAATTTTTGACTAATAAAGTTTTATTTGAAAGTTCAAAAAATGAATAAATATTTTTTATTAAAAAAAATGTACAAAAAATGTACAAAATTTTATAACTTTGGGAATATATTTACCCTCTCGCCTTACTTTTTGAACAGTCTATGGGACTCTCCTGAGGCTTATTAGGAGATAATGACTTATTACTTGAAATAAACAGCACAAAAATCCAAAAGTTAATAAAAGAAATTAATACCATTTTCCAATTCATTTTGAAGAGATTCAAAAGTATGATATTTTAATTTCAGCTAATTTAATTTTTAGGTTAATGATAGATAGTTGATTTGAGATGTCAGTACTCAAAGTCGTTACTGCAGATGCTGCAAAGTTGATTCTTGCTCCAGAACTTGGAGGTGGAATTGCTCGACTAGATGTAGACAATAAACCAGTTCTACGACCATGGTCAGGAGACAAACATAATCTATTTTCACTAGCTCATAATGTTCTTGTTCCATTTTCCAACCGAATTTCATGTGGAGGATTTAATTGGAATGGTGTGAATTATTCCTTGGAGCCGAATTTGGATGATGAAATTTTTCCAATACATGGTGATGGATTTCAAAAAGTCTGGGAAATTACTGATTCAGATAATGGTATTTGTATGAGACTTAATAATGGTTCCTTTGGTCCTTGGAGGTATAGTGCAGAACAATTATTTAAACTTACCCCAAACTGTTTGACAATCACGCTGATTGTAAAAAATATTAGTGAGTTAACGCTGCCCTTTGGTTGTGGGTTTCATCCCTGGTTTCCACGAAACTATAATACTAGGCTATCCTTTGCAGCTGAAAAGGTTTGGATGGAAAATGAAGATCATTTACCTACCAAAGAAGTCCTTTTAGTAGACGATTCCCGTTGGAGCTTTAAAGATCTTCGTAAATTACCAGTAAATTTTATAAACAATGGATATACTGGCTGGCACGGGACTACATTTATTGAGCAGGGTGAAGATTCAATATCTTGTAAAATAACAGCATCAAATAATCTTCAAACTGCTATAATATATTCTCCAAATGATAAATCAGATTTCTTTTGTTTTGAACCAGTTTCACATCCTGTTGACGCCTTTAATTTACCTGGTCGACCTGGTTTGGAAGAATTGGTTTCTGGCCATAGTATGATTGCTTCAATGAGTATTATGTGGAAATAAAATTATCCAAATACCTTAATAATTAGAATGTAAGCTCAGGCATCTTTGAAGATTACAAGGGATACCTATGCACACTTCTTTGATAAGCATGATAAGAAGATGGTAGATACTCTTGAAGAGATACAAGGTGGCGGAAAAGTGGTGGAGAATTTTAGATAAACCATAGTTTATTTCTGCGATTAATGATTCTGTAGCTAACACTTAAACCCTTTTTTTATTACTTTTCTGAAAATACTGAGATTGTAGCTAACTAGTACAAAGAATAATCGATACCCTATCCAATGAGGAAAATACCTGATTTAAGCCATATAAATAAAGGGTTTGAATTTCTATCTCTTTGAAAAAGGCTCTAAAGGGGCACTTAAAGGGGCAGTTCATGAGAGTTTTATAAGAACATAACAAACATAACAATCATAACATCCACCCCTAAGACATATCCTTCATGGCACCCCAAAAACCATAGCCTCTTATTAGCAAGTACAACTGCTCACACATTTTGGTTTGGATATGTAATGCTGCTTATTGAAATATGCGTCACATTCTTAACGTTACGTCATGTTTGAAGTAAATAATCGCTTTACTTAACATCATTGTTATCGGAGAGGTTAATGCCTAAAAAAGAAATAGATCGTAAAGTTGCAATTATTTTAGCTACTGATGTTGTTAACTACAGCAAACATATGGAGACTAATGAAAGCGAAACAGTTAAAAATCTTCGTGCTTGTGAGCTTATTTTACAAAGGGTTATTAAAAAACATGATGGTCGTCTTTTTAATTCAGGTGGAGACTCTTTCTTTGTTGAATTTCCAAGTGCTGTGGAAGCTGTTGAATGTGCTGTAGCTTTTCAAAAGGATATTAAAAAAAGAAATAGCTCAGATATTATCACAGTCCCTTTAGAGTTTAGAATAGGGATTAGTATGGGAGATGTTATTAAAGAGAAGGAAAATCTTCTTGGTGATGGCGTAAATATAGCAGCAAGATTAGAAGCTTTAGCTCAAACAAGTGGAATAACTATTTCAAAAAACATCTATGATTTGGTAAAAGCAAAAACGTCTCACCAATATAATGACTTAGGTATTCAAAAGGTGAAAAAAAATGAATTTCACGCTTATGATATTCTTCTTGATCCATCACAGAAAAGAAAACTCAAAACGCAAAAATCTAATAGGCCTATTTTAGCTATAGCAGCTTCTTTTCTAGTGATAGCAGTGGTAAGTTTTTTTTATATAACCCAAGTAAATAAATCGACATCTAATTCAGATATTTCTTCTTTGAACACTATTTTAGTATACCCTTTTAAAAATATTACTGATCCTGAAAATAAGAATAGATTTAGTGAGGCACTCACAGAAAGCATGATAGGTAGTTTGTCCAGATACAAAGGAATAAGGACTTTATCTAGTAGTACTAGTTTTTTTGTAAAAGAAAATGAGATGAGTCCCAGTGAAATTTTTAATAAATATGCAGTAAATTATATAGTTACAGGATCAATTCAAACATTTGGTGATAACTCAAGGATAAATTTAGAACTTACTGATGCCAAAAAAGATACTGTTGTTTGGTCTAATAAAATAGATTTTGAAATATCAGATATATTTAAAGCTCAAGAAAAAATAGGAAATGAGATTTTAGAATATTTGCAAATAAATCTTGTGGCAGGATCTGGAACAGCAGCTGAAAAGCTAGGAACACCCGAAAGACTTATAATTTCATTAAATGCTAGGGACGAATGGAGAAAATTTAATCCTGAAGGATATAATAAATATAACGAATTAACAGATCAATTAGCTCAACAAATTGGTGAAGATAACCCCTTTATAACTCTTAATAGAGCATATGGTCTATTTCAAAAACTACGTATAGGATTATCAGAAGAACCTTCAAAAGATATTGAAAAACTTGATATACTTTTAGACGAAGTATTGGAATCAGATCTAAGAGTTAATGCATTGCATTTTAAAGGTATTGTAGAACTTGTTTTCCTTTCAAAAGATTGTGATGTTGCAAAAGATTATGCAAAACAGGCTATAGAATTAGGAAGAACAGTTGATGCATATACAACTACAGGTACAATTTATTTTTTATGCAAAGATTATGATCTTTCTATTAAGAGTTTTAGAAATGCACTTGCTGTGGTTCCTAACGATAATGGTTGGTTTATTACAAGATATTTAGTGCCTTCAATGTATAGAGGCGGTTATAAAGATGGAATTAAGACAATATTAGAACCTATAATAGATGCTACAGACATGCCTGCCAATTTACTAGCTTATTACTCATTTATTAAACTAAAAGAAGGCGATTTAGATTCAGCAAAATTATATTTACAAAGAGCTAAGAATATGGGTTTAACAAAAAAATATTTAACTAGATACGAAATGGATGAAGACACATTTAATGAATTTGAGAGTGAGTTAAAAATAATTGGTGAAATAGAATAAGTAATTTTCAATAAAAAAATATGTTTGAAATTCTTGATAATTTCAATGATCATTAAGAAAATTCGTGAGAGTTTTATCAAAAGATGTTACACATGTCAGAGATGTCATCAACCCCTAAGACATATCCTTTAGGATTGAATATGCATAATCAAACAGGGGCGAAAATTATCATTAGCAATTCTCTTTTAATTTGATTTAAAAATATAATTACATTGACTAGTTTATTTCAAATATAATTTTAATTTTAAATTTTTATTTAAAATGGTTAACTACTTTGATAGCTCACCACATGTTCAAATTTTAATTCTTGTTCTGATTTTTCTATATCATTTTTTGTAATTCCTAATATTCTTATAATCTCCTCAAGATTTGTAGTATCATCTGGATGATCACTTTTCATCCAATTTTCTAGACTTTCTGCAGGATCTCGAACAACAATTATAGCAGTTCCAGTGGGTAACTTTACAAAAAATGTATCTATTGAATTAATTCCTGTTCTTTTTGCATGTTCTATAATCCACTTTGGATTCACATGTGTCTTTTTCATTAGTGATTTGAGTTGATCAATTTTATTATCTGGTAATGTCATATAAGCAAGTATTTTGGGCAATCTATACTCTTTTTCTTTTTTTTAAAATTTTTATATAGATATTATTTAGATCAAAAGAAATGAATATTAGTATTTAACTTTAAATTATGAATTTAGAACAAAATTTAAAATAGTTTATTAAATATTACGCCAAAAACCATAGCCTATTGTTAGCAAGTAATACTGCTCACACATTTTCATTTGGTTGCATAGTTATCAACACTTTGAGGAATGAATTTTGAAAGTTGTAACAAGATTGTTATTTTCATCCATATAGGTATAAATCATTTCAACCTGATTTTCTTTATACCAATTCAATGCAGGAAGCTCACAAAGACCATTAATAGCCCCCATTTTAATATTATCAAATACTTGAAGAAAATTTGAAATTTCATCCCCAGGTAATTTTAATTTATAATTATAAACAATTCCCCTGGTTGAAACTTGTATTCCTATCAAAACTGTATTGGCATCTATATCTTGTGGGAAAGTTTGAGTGTCTATCCAACTTTGAATTTCTGTACGTACTTCATCGTTAGTGAGGGAAGAAATTTTTGTTCCAAAAAGAATTAAAAGTAAAACAAAAAAAGACTTAAAAATAATAATTTTCATATAATTCCAATAAAATCATTTTTTTTATAATTTTCTAACAAAATGTCATTACGAACAATTTAAATAAATAATATTAGAATTTCACAGTTTTATATGAATTTGTCAATTTGACTATTTAAATTAATATCAATCATTCCTTCTTTTTAAATAACGTATTCAAAATTTATAGTTTCTTTATTAGAATTTAATTCTAGTGCACCATTTCTTAAATGAAAATTTCTAGCCATTTTAGTTTTTGGACTCATAGTTATGTATCTTGTTATTTCAGGCTTCTTTTTCTTTAACCAGTCAACTGTGCTAAATAAAATATCTTTCCCAGATCCTTTAGAATAACTCCATATAGTATAGAAAATAGCTTTATCATAATTTACAGAAAGCTTATGCATTGAATAAATTTCTAATTGTTTTTCTGTTTTAGGTATCTCTTTAGTATAAGCTACACAAATAATTGCACATGGTTTACTAAAGTCTTGGGTTAGTAAGAAGTTTACTCTATTTTCAGTTAATCTAAACTTGGGAGTTAAATTTGGTCTAACTGGATCGTCTTTGAATAGTTTAACCCAGTAATCGCTACTTATTTTAACTAAAGACATAAAATAAAAATTCCTAATAGAAAAATTAAATTCACTAGTAAAGTTTATTTTGAATATATTAGTCTTACAATATTTACCTAACGTTATAAAAAATTAAAATTAATAAAATAACATTTATAACTATATTTTGATCTAGAAAGAATTATATCTATCTAAAATCCAGAAGAGATAAGCCTACTCAACTTTGGATCAAACCCTATCTACTTATGCTCATTTCTTTAGAAAGCTTAACAAGAATTTTGTAGACTTTTTAGTTCAGATAGAAAGTGGCAATAAAGTGGCACGATGGTAAATTACCATTGATAAACTTTGATAAGCATGAAAAGGGTGATAAGAGATTATCCCTAGTTTTATTTGGTTTATGAGAAGCATGATAACTTTAGATTATTATATCCAAGATTAATCGATACCCTATCCAATGGGGAAAATACCTGATTTAAGCCATATAAATAGGGGGTTTGATTTTCTATTTCTCTAAAAAAAGCTCTAAAGGGGCAGTTCGTGAGAGTTTCGTAAGAACATAACAAACACTACAAACATAAAACCTACCCCTAAGACATATCCTTTACGGTACCTCCAAAACTATCAATTGGACATGACGGATTTGAGTTTTCGTTTGAATATCTCATAAGTATCCTTAGGATAAAATGAAAAAGTACAAAAGCTTTTTAAATTTTAACAATTTCTGACTATAATTATACTGATGGAAATAATACTTGTTTGGATGACTGGAGCCCTTATATGTGGGCAAATTTTTAGACTTTTGTCATTACCAATTTTAGTTGGATTTATTTTTTCAGGCTATATCTTTAGCGTTTTTGATTTGAATGATACTAATTCAATATTAAGCATACCAGCAGAGATAGGTGTTGAGCTTTTATTATTTTCTATAGGTTTAAAAATAAAACCCTCATATTTTTTAAACTTAGATATTATCTCAGTTTTTTTTATACATATTGGAGTTTTAACTTTAATTCTTTTTCTTTTTCTAACTTATGATGTCAATATTTTAATTTTTTTTATGTTATGTATTTCACTAACATTATCAAGTACTGTTATTGCTTCTAAAGTATTAGATGATAGGAAAGAACTAAAAACATTCCATGGAAGAATATCAATAATAATTTTAATATTTCAGGATATTCTAGCTTTAATTTTATTAACATCTATAGAAGTGGATAAATTTTCTTCAAATTTTTTTCTAATTTTCTTATTCCCGTTTTTTATACCAATCCTATTATATTTTTTGTCTAATTTGCGTTCAAATAAAGAACTAGAACTAATAGCAGCAATTATAATAGCTTTATTTTTTGGAGCTGAGTTTTTTAAATTTACTGGTTTAACAGGAGAGATAGGTGCTTTGATTATGGGGATTTGTCTTTCTAATTACAAACATGCTGATAAGCTCTCTGAGAAAATATGGGGGCTTAGAGAGATATTACTTTTAGCGTTTTTTATTTCTCTTGGTATGGAATTAAAAATTGATAGTTATGTTTTGAAGCATGCTTTGTTTTTATTATCTTTCCTAATTTTTAAAACAGTAATATTATTTTTCCTTCTTCTTGCTTTTAAATTGAGGTCCTATACCGCTTTTTTGATAACTATATCTCTCTCAACTTATTCTGAATTTTCATTAATTATTTTATCTTCTTGGTTGGATGCAGGTGTTATAAATTCTGAAATATTAACTATTGTTACTTGTAGTGTTTGCCTAAGCTTTATAATTGGATCGATTATTAATAATTATGTACATGAAATATATGTTTATTTTGAAAAGTACCTTGTCGTTTTAGAAAGAAAAACACATCACCCAGATGAAGAACCTCATACTTGTGGTGAGGCGCAAGTGATGATTTTTGGTATGGGCAGGATTGGAAGTTCTATTTTTCAAAATTTACAAGAAAAAAATATAAAAGTAGTAGGATTTGATGCTGATACCGATTTAGTAAAAAAATATTTAAAAAATGGTAAAAGAGTGGCATTCGCAGATGCAGAGGATCCTGGTTTTTGGTCTAAACTCAGATTTGGAAAACTAAAAACAATAATATTATCACTACCAGAATTTCATTCTCAAAATTGGTCTACTAAACAAGCAAGAAAATATGGTTTTAAAGGAAAAATTATAGTACCTACTACTACAAAAGGAGACCCAAATATTTTAAGAAATTCTGGTGCTGACGAAATTTATGATGCTTATGATGCTGCTGGAATTGGTGTAAGTGAAAAATTAATAAAATAATCTTTATTGATTTATTATTTTAAATCTCTATTTGATTATGTACTATAACATTGATCTGTATATATATTTTACTAAAATAAAATAGGTTCTTCGCATAATTATAAAGTACCGCTAAAGTGTATTGCTATAGCTGTTGAACGGGTTTATTCAAAAGCTCAACACAATATAGCATATATCCACTATAATGGTCATTATTATTCTAAATGATTTTAAGTATCTTTTGATAAGTAGATTATCACCTCAAAAATTGAAAACACGAAAATAGCTACTGTGTCTTGAGGAAGAACTATAAAGGGTGTTTAGTAAATAGCTATTTTTTATCTGTAACCTAGTTATTTATTTCTATTCTATCGGAAAATTTGGCATTGAGTCAAAAGCTGATTTAAGAGCTTTACTCCATCCATTAGAAATTTTTGAATAGTATTTATTATCTGATTCAATTCTTATTATTTCAGCCTCCTTAAACGAATTAGCTTTATAGATATGAAGGTCTAAAGGAAAACCAACTGATAAATTTGCTTTTATGGTTGAGTCAAAGGATAAAAGCATCAATTTAACTGCATCTGAAAACCCCATTTCATAATCATATCCTCGTACTAGAATTGGCTTACCATATTTAGTTTCTCCAATCTGGAAAAAAGGGTTATCCTGCGAAACTTCAATAAAATTGCCCTGAGGATAAATTAAAAATATTCTTGGTTCTCCCCCTTTTATTTGGCCTCCTAATATAATTGTTGCATCAAAAGATGAATCAGCTCTAAGTCCTCCACTTGAATTACTATCTATTATCTTCTTTAATTTCTTACCCACAAACTTAGAAGCTTGAAACATTGTAGGTTGGTTAAATAATTCTAAAGCTCTAGAATTGTCGCTAACATTTCTCCCATTTATTTCACTTACAAGAGCTTGAGTAGTTGCCAGATTACCTGCGGTTAAAATAGTAATTGAAGCTTTATTATTTTTAGTCCAATTAAATATTTTTTTATAAGAAGAAATATTATCCACACCAGAATTTGTTCTTGTATCTGACATGAATATTAATCCCTCCTTGATTTTCATTCCAAGACAATATGTCATCTCAATGGTTTACCCTCATTGTTGCACACTAACAGATACATCTAAACTAGTATTTTGACTGTCTAAATGTAATCCATGTATTGGACTAGCATCAAAAAAATCAAATCCATTAGCCAGTACTACATATCTTTCATCAGGAGAAATTCCATTAGCCACATCAAATCCCACCCAGCCTAAATCTTTAATGAAAACGTCTGCCCAAGCATGAGTAGCATCTTGTTCATTTACCCCTTCAATTTTAAGATAACCACTTACATACCTTACTGAAAAACCCAAAAACCTTAAACATGAGATAAAGATATGAGTAAAATCTTGGCACACACCTGTTTTCTTCTTGAAGGAGTCTTCAGCAGAAGTATATGCACTAGTAGATCCTTTCCTAAATTTAACAAATTTTCTAATATCATAAGCAACAAAGTGGCAAATATCCAATTCTGAATAAGATAAGTCTAACCATTTTTTACAAAACGATTTTATATAGTTACCAGGTTTAGTAATTGGAGTATACATTTTATACATCCAAGGTTTAGTTTTAGGCTTATCATTTCCGAGTATTCCATTAGATTCAATAGTATTGATCTGACCATCAACTGAAATTATAATCTCCTTTAAATCATTATTTAGCGTCAAAAAAGTACATAAGTTCTGGTGGTGATCTAAATATTCAAATTGTTCTACACCGCCTTGGATATTAATATTCCACCTATTAATATTTTGAATTTTGTTGTTTTGAGGTTTTAGACGAAGTCGTTGCACTCCATAAGATAAATTTTTAGAAAATTTGTATTTTGATATATGTTTTATGGTAAGGTTCATTATTTATAAAATCTAAAGTCAGTTTCAATAATTGTGGAAAGAATGAATAAATTCTTTAAATAACGTACTAAAAATTCGTGAAGTCCTTCTTCAAATACTTTTTCTATAGTAAGATTTAGCATTTCTTCATAAAACTTTTCAGACCTAATTAAACTATTAAAATTTTTGTCATAATATTTTGAAATAGCCACTAAATTTTCATAAATACTAAGATTACAAAAAATAAGTGACCTTGGTAATCTCTCATCTAAAATAAGATATTTACAAATACCACGAGGATTAAACTCGTATTCATTCAACCAATTATAGGATCTATAAGCAGATACAGATCTAAGTATATTTTCCCATTGTGCATTATCAACATTTGATCCAACAAAACCTACAGATGGGAGCAAAACATAATATTTTATATCTAATATTCTCGATGTATTATCAGCTCTTTCAATAAAAGTTCCCATTCTTGCCAATATATAAGTATCATCTCTCAGCATTGTACCATGTAAAGTGCCTCTAGCTAGCTGACATTTTGTCCTGATAATTGAAAGAGTATTTAATAAGTTTTTTTCATTTATTGGTCGTTTAAAAATATTTGATAATATATGATATGTTTCATTAATTGTTTCGAATACTTCTTTTGTTAAGTTATTTCTCACCACTCGTGCGTTCTGTCGTGCATTTCCAATTAGAGATAATACAGAAGACGGGTTTGTTTTATCTCTTAAGGTAAAATTAATAACAGTTGACTTTTTAACTTCACCATATTTTGAAAGGAAAAAACTTTTATTACCACCAACATTCAAAATTGAATCCCACTGGTTGGTAATATTTTGTTTTTGAGTTAGAGAAATAAAATGGCTAGCATTAATAATCCTTGCAGTATTTTCACAACGCTCTAAATATCTAAACATCCAAAAAATATGTGCTGCAGTTTTTCCTAGCATTAAAAATCTTCCAATATCCATGTATCTTTTGTTCCCCCGCCCTGAGAAGAATTTACTACTAACGAACCATCTTTAAGCGCCACTCTTGTTAGTCCACCTGGGGTTATATTTATACTTTTTGGTGAAACTAGAATGAATGGTCTTAAATCTACATGTCTTGAAGATAAACCTTTATTAGTTAAAACTGGGACAGTAGAAAGTTCTAAAGTTGGCTGTGCAATATATTTGTCTGGATTTGATATTATTTTTTTCCTAAAAGATTCTATTTTTTTGTTTGTAGATTTTGGGCCAATAAGCATACCATATCCACCAGAACCATGAACTTCCTTTACTACAAGACTATCTAAATTATCTAAAACGTATTTTAAATGATTTTTTTCTGAACAACGCCAAGTTTTAACATTTTTTAATAATGGTTTTTCCCCAGTGTAAAAATTAATTATATCTGGAATGTAAGAATATATAGCCTTATCGTCTGCTATCCCTGATCCTGGCGCATTTGCTATTGTAAGGTTGCCAGATTTATATACATCCATTAATCCTGGCACCCCCAAGATTGATTTTGGGTTAAAAGTAAGTGGATCTAAAAAATAATCATCTACTCTTCTATAAATTATATCAATTGGTTTATAACCTTGAGTAGTTCTCATAGAAACTTTTTTATCTTTAATCTTTAAATCATTTCCCTCTACAAGCTCTATACCCATCTCGTCAGCTAGAAAAGAATGTTCAAAATATGCTGAGTTATGGGGTCCTGGGGTAAGAATTGCTATAACCTGTTTTGAATCATTTTTTTTAGGATAACATTCTTTCAGTGATCTCAATAAAGATATTGGGTAATTGGTGACATTTTTAATTTTAATCTTATCAAAAAGTTCTGGAAACATTTGTAGCATTGTCTGTCTATTTTCCACCATATAAGATACGCCAGAAGGTGTTCTTGTATTATCTTCGAGAACAACAAAATCTTCATTAGGAGTTCTAACTAAATCTATTCCAACAATGTGAGTAAAAATACCCCCAGGAGGAGTAAAACCAATCATTTCGTTTAAAAAAGAATTATTATTTTTGATTAACTCTAAAGGTAATATTCCAGCTTTAATTATTTCTTGTTGATTATATATATCATGAAGAAAATAGTTAATAGCTTTAACTCTTTGTTTTATTCCTTTAGAAATAAACATCCATTTTTTTTCAGAAATTACCCTGGGAATAATATCAAAAGGTATTATCCTTTCTTCTGCTTCTAAATTTCCATATACACTAAATGTGATGCCAGTTTTTTTGAAGAACTCATTGGATTCTATTTGTTTTTTTTTTAAATTCTTGAGATCTTCAGATTTAAGCCATTCAAAATATTCCTTATAACATTCGTTAGGTTTGAAAATGTTATCGAACATTTCATCAAAATGATATAGTTTTGAAACATTAACATTACTCATGTGGATAGATTTATCAAATATTTCAAAACTACAATATCTTTATAAATATTAACTTAATTTAAGATAAAAATACACATAATTTAATCAATGAATTATAAAATGAGTAAAATTTGTACAAACATTATTATTAAATAAATATTAATTTAAGATTATAATAAATACCTATGCTAACTTCTTTGATAAGCACGATAAGAAAATGGTTGAAACCCCAGTAGCTATACAAGGAGCACAAAATGGGTACTTTAAGTGGGACTTTCTTGAGTTTTTGTTTTGAAAACCCTCTACTGTACATATTGGACATGGTGGACATGCATATGGATAGGAATCCCAAAAACCATAGCCTATTATTAGCAAGTTCTACTGCTCACACATTTTATTAAATAAAATTCTATTCATAATTCTTTTGTCATTTAAGAAATATTTTTTTATTTTAAAAAAATGAAATTACTTAAAAAAATTAAAAATGAATGAGAAATATATAGAGCTCATAAAAGAAATGCATTTAGGAAAGTGTATTATGATAGATGGAGCAACTGGAACTGAACTAGAAAGAAGAGGGGTTCCGCAAATCCCTAATGCATGGAATGGTGGTGGTGCATTAAGTCATCCTGAAATTCTTGAAGAAGTTCATAAAGAATATATTGAATTAGGAGCAAGAATTATAATTACAAACACTTTTGCGACTGGAAAACATACCCTAAAAGACGCTAATCAAATTCATAACTTTGAAAAACTTAACTCTCAAGGTGTCCTTATTGCAAAAAAAGCATGTAAAGAAGCTAATAAAAATTCTTTAATTGCAGGTGGTATATCTTATTGGACTTTTACGAAAAACAAACCATATATGGAAATTTTAAGAAATAATGTAAAAGAGCAAGCTCTGATTTTTAAAAATTATGGTGTTAACTTACTTATTCTTGAAATGATGGAAGATATTGAGCGAATGATGGTAACTCTTGAAGGAGCCAAAAATGCTAATTTACCTATTTGGGTGGGTTTAAGTTGTAAAAAAGATAGCTCAGGTAAGGTAGTTTTGTTAAGTGGTGAACCAATTGAAAAAGCAATAGATAATTTAAATAATAAAAATATTGATTTAATCAATATTATGCATACTGAAATCCCTTTGATAAATAATTGCTTGGATATTTTACAAAATAAATGGAAAGGTTTAATTGGTGTATATGCTCATTCAGGAGTGATGGAAAAAACAAAATGGACATTTGAAAAAGTAATATCTCCAGAAGATTATTCAAAATATGTTCATGAATGGATTGAAAGGGGTATAAACTTAGTGGGGGGTTGTTGTGGTATAACCACAGAGCATATAAAATATATTTCTGAACACAACTTTTAAAAAAAATTTTTTAATTTTAATTATTGTGTTTTATTAATTTAGACCTCGAGGTATTTTCTTTTCTTTGTCGTAAAATGGTAATTCTATAAGTTTAGCAATATATTTTATGCCATCAATTCCATATATTTCAACTTCTTCCCCAGATTTATGCTCTGAATTAATTAGACGCACATAACCTATTCCACTTTTAAGATAAGGAGACCAAGCAGCCGCACTTACAAAGCCAATATTCTTACCATTAGCCAAAACTTTTCCTAAAACCATAGGTTCTGATTTATCACAAAGTACACCAAGAATTAACTTATCTTTGGGTACTTCTTCTAAAGCTGCTTTACCAATAAAGTTATCTTTATTTAAATCGACAAATTTACCAAGACCAACCTGATAGGGGTTCATTGTGAGATCAAAATCAGAACCTGAGTTCATTATACCTGCCTCAATTCTTCTAATGTCCATTGAGTCAAGGCCACTATGAATAAGTCCATATTGTTCCCCTACGGACATTAGATGGTTCCAAAGTAGAGTTGTATCAGTTTTTGGAGATACATAGTATTCCCAGCCAATTTCAGCAGTGAAGCCAGTTCTAGAAATTACTACTTCCTGACCTGCAATTATTACCCTAGCGTTATCAAAATAGTTAAACGGCTTAGGTTTAAAGTCATCACATGCTGCGTAAAGTATATCAAGTGATAAAGGTCCTTGAACCTGATTAACCCAAATATTTGGGTTGGAAATTTTAACATCAAGACCTTCAGATTTAGCTATTAACCAAGAGTAAATTTGACCTTCAGCTTGAACATACCAGAAGAGGTCTTGTTCCAAACGCATTAATATTCCGTCAACGATAATACCTCCGTCAGGATAACAAGCAATACCATACAAACATCTACCAACCTTTAACTTTTTTATGTCCATAGTAAATATATTATCACATAGTTTTTCTGAATCTGCCCCCTTGATTTCTATTGGTAATTCTCCGGTAGGATACATCGCTGCATTTTCTCTTAAACTCCAGTAGTCATCAATCCGATTGGAGTCCTCAAAAGAAATAGGCATTAGACGACCATTATATACAAGAAAAGTAGCATTCCTAGCATAATCAAATTGAATGAACGGAGAATTTATATAACCATAGTTAAATCCAGGCTCATTATGGGAAGTAACTACATTTCGTCTATTTTCTATTTTATTTTTCATATTTTTTAAGTTTTATAACGGCATTCTAGCGGCTTGCTTTATATTGTTGTCAATACTTGTGGATGGAACTTTACTATCCATAAATAAATTAATTTCTGGTTTAATTAAATCTAATTGGATTACAGTACCCGCTCTGATTGACATAATATTCTTTTTAGCACTATTTCTTCCAAACATTAATGACCCACAATTAGTACAAAACATCTTTGTCATAGTACTTCCACTATCAGATCTATGGGAATAAGAAGAAAGATTACCAGAGATTTTTACTTCATCTTCCGGAACAAAAAGATTTGTACCAAATACCGAACCTGTAGCTCGCCGACAATCTTCACAGTGACAGTTAAATATATATTTAGGTTCAACGTAACACTTATAATTAACCTTACCACACAAACAATTACCAGAAAATATATACATTTTTTTCTCCAAGGAATATTACAATAAAGCTTACTAAGCATAAATAGATTATATTTATTAAAAAAATATTCTACCTAAAATTCAAAACATATAACTTTGTTGGTTATAATAGTTATTTACTCACAACTCTTTTCCAAGTTTAAAGAAATATCCTTCTTGTAATTTTTTAAAAATGGCCCGTTATTCAGATATGGTCATTACCTAATAAATTTACTATTAAAACACCTAATATTATAAGCATCAAACCTATTATTGTTGAAAAGCTAGGTATTTGACTAAACTTTATTATTCCAACAAAAGAAGTTCCAATAATACATAACCCAGCAAACGTGGCATAAGTAATACCTACTGGAAGGAATTTCATTACTTGAGACAATAGGTACATACATAATATGATAGTTATAATACTGTAGATTGAAGGAACTAGTTTAGTAAAACCATTTGCACTATTTGCAAAAGAATTAGATGCAGTTCCACATATTACTGCTATTATTAGTACTAAATATGGAAATATACTTTTAAACAAATTAAATTAGGTCTCTTATTGGTAAAGTTAAGAAAATAATATTACTTTGCTAATTTATGGCAATTAAAAAATTATTACTTTTTTAAAAAAGCTGGTGTTGCAGTGACTACCCAAGTCTAGGTTCTGCGTGTTGTTCCCCCCTGCAACGAAATGATAACTACAATAATTTTAAATTCTTTTCAACATATTTATAATACAAATTTGTTTCAGAACATTACCTACTATGCTCACTTCTTTGATAATCACGATAAGAAGATGGTAGATACTCTTGAAAAGATACAAGGTGGACAAAAGGTGGAGAATTTTAAATGAACCATAGGTTATTACTAAGACTTATGATATAAATGACAACACTTTAAGCCATTTTTTATTGGGGTAATGTAAATTCTGATAAATACAGTCAACTAGTACAAAGATTAATCGATACCCTATCCAATGAGGAAAATACCTAATTTAAGCCATATAAATAAGTGGTTTTTTATTTTCTATTTTCCAATATAAGGGGTAAAAAGTGGCACGATTTAGATTTTTATTCTTTATATGTTACTCATGTCATACATGTCACCCACCCTTAAGACATATCCTTGAGGGCACCCCAAAAACCATTGCTTATTGTTAGTAAGTAATAGGTCTTATATATTTAGTTTTATGATAATCAAAAGTATCTGAATATTTGACTTAATATTTTAAAAGTATATTAGAAATTTGGATAATTTTAACTAGTTATATTCGATGAGAAGTGTTAACCTCTAATTTATCATTTCCAGGTAATCTTAGAAGAATGCAAATGGGAAAAGTTAAAAATAATAATCATCATAATCATCATAATTTATTACCTTCTGATCCAGAATTGAGGGTTAAAACCATTGAATCACTGTTACTAAGCAAAGGTTTGATTGATCCTGATTCTATTGAAGAGATAATAGATCTTTACGAAAATAAAATTGGTCCACAAAATGGAGCAAAAGTTATAGCAAAAGCATGGACTGATAATGAATATAAAAAAAGGCTCATAACAAACGCTACTTCAGCAATAGCAGAACTTGGATTTACAGGGAGACAAGGTGAAAATATCATTGTAGTAGAAAATACAGAAAAAATACACAATATAATAGTGTGTACTTTATGTAGTTGCTATCCTTGGCCAGTACTAGGTATTCCTCCATCTTGGTATAAGAGTGATGAATATAGAGCTAGAACTGTAAGAGAACCAAGGAAAGTTTTAGAAGAGTTTGGATTGAAAATTGATAGTAACAAAATAATTAAGGTATGGGATTCCACTTCAGAATTGAGATATTTAGTTTTGCCTCAGCGTCCAAATAATACTGAAAGGTTAAATGAAGAGGAACTATCTAAGCTTGTAACTAGAAATTCGATGATAGGTACAGGTTTACCTAAAGTTTACAAATGAAGAGAGTTCATGACATGGGAGGATCTTATGAATATGGGGAAATACCTGTTTCCTTAGATTCTGAAGGTGATTTTATCGATGATGAATATGTTTTTAAATATTCTTGGCATGCTAAAGCATTGGCAATAACTCTAGCTTCAGGCTCTTTAGGGGAATGGACATTAGATGAAAGTAGGCATGCAAGAGAATGTTTGCCACCAAAAGATTATAAAAATTTTTCATATTATGAGAGATGGATAGCATCTCTTGTAAATCTTCTAATTTATAAAAAAATAGTTTCTTTAAAAGAGATTATTAGATTTTCAAAACTAGTTGATGACAAAAATAGTCAAAATTACCTAAACAAATCTTTTAAATTAGATAAAAGGGCATGGCTATCACAAAATGTAAAAAAGGATTTATCAATTGGTTCTTCATCATCTAGAAAAATAAATATTAAACCTGCATTTAAAAAAGGGGACTTGGTTAGGACTGTTTTAAAAAACCCTAATACAATTCAAGGAGGTCATACAAGATTACCTTCATACGCCATGGGTAAAAAAGGAGTTGTCACTAAGTATAGAGGCATACACGTGTTTCCTGATACAAATGCTCACTCTTTTGGAGAAAAACCTCTACCTCTTTATACAATTGAATTCAATTTCTCTGAATTGTGGCCCTCAGAGAATGAAAGCTCTCATGATATTATATGTTTAGATTTATGGGAGCCATATTTTAAAAAACAAACTTAAACCAATTTATGATAAAAAATACTTATTCCAATTTACCATTTATTAAACAAAATAAAGATGCTTCTGTTTTTCTTGCGCCCTGGCAGGGACAATTGTTTGCAATTACAGTTCATATGTCTGAAATAGGATATTTTTCATGGTTTGAATTTACTAATTTATTGGGGAAACATTTGAAACTTGAAAATTTATTTAACTTCAATGAAGTCACTTTGGATGATAGATATTATATCTGTTGGTTAAATGCTTTAGAAGAGTTGATTATTAATAAAAAGTTAGGCAATAAAAAATCAATTTCCATCTTTAAAAAAAAGTGGGAAAATGCTTTTAATAATACACCACATGGGAAACCTGTAAAAATAGAAGATTGATAAAATATAAACTGAAAGCTTTTCAAAAAAATCGAAGAGTTTCAAGATTTATATTTTCGTTTGAATATAACAAACATAACATAAATCCCTAAGACATATCCTCGTGGGTACCCCAAAAACCATAGTCTATTATTTAGCAAGTACTACCATAATAATTATTCTATAAAGTAAAAAGAGATAAAGATTAAAATTATTTTTAACTAAGAGCCATCTTCAATTATCTCATCATATACTGAAATTATTAAATCTTTATTTACTGGATGCCAGGGATAACTGTTTATTGTTGTTACAAAATCATTTTTGTTTAAAAATAAATTATTATTATTTAATCTTAATTCTTCCATTTGCCATTTAGCATCTTCCTTCTTACCAAGTTTCCAAGCAGAAACTATATAATTCAACATTGCAGTTGTTGATCTTGGATTTCTAACTAAAGCTTCTTCACTAAGATTGAAAGCTTTTTCAAATTCAGCAAAAGCCAAATATGCTCTAGCTTCTCCTTGTAAAACAAATATAGGAAATAATGGATCAATTTTTCTAACTTTTTGAAAAGTTGTAAGTCCATCTTCAAAAAATCCATCATTTATTTGGTTAGTTGCTTTCATTTGTAAAGCTAACAGATTTTCTGGTTCAAGATCTAATGCTTTTTCATTTTGCTCTTTAGATTTATCGATCATTTTAGCATTTCCATAAATAAAAGCTAATGAAAAGTAACTATGTGCTTCATCCGGATTAAGTTTAATCGCTTTTTTTGCATAATTAATAGCTTCGTTTTTTAAAATATCCTTTTCCGCACTTGTTAAAGATTGCCGATTTGCATTTGCATAATCAAATGCGAGGCTTATAGCCATAGATCCATAAGCCCTTCCAAAAGTAGGATCTATATTTATTGCCTTTTGATAAAATTCACGAGCTTCAGATCTATCTTGACTTGCTAGTCCCTGTTTATAGACATCATAAGCATTAAGTTTTGGCACTTTTGTATTTATGATTTTCTTTTCTTCTTTGTCTGTTAGTTTAACAGATAGTTGTTCCACTATGTTGATCACTAAAGAATCTTGAAGACTAAAAATTTCTTCTTTAGGCTCTTCAAACCTTTCGGCCCATATATTACTCCCAGTCTTACTATTTACTAGTTCAATATTAAGCCGTATTAAATCACCTCTAAGACGAGCATTTCCCTTTAAAAGAAAGTCTACATTTAGAGTTTTAGCAACTTCTTTATCAGAATATTCTTTGCCTTTATAGTAAAAAACTGAATTTCTAGAAATAACAGAAAAAGCGCCAATTTTGGATAAATCAATAATTAAATCTTCAGTTAAACCATCAACAAAATAATCCTGAGAACTATCACCACCTGAATTGATAAATGGCATTACTGCAATTATTTTTTCATCATCAATTACTCCATTTCTATTGTTTGAAATAAGAAAATATCCAATCAAAAAAATTAGAAAAAAACAAAATATTGAAAAAATTGGTACTAATTTTATTGTTTTTGTTTTTTTTCTTCTTGATTTACTTATGTTATTTCCAGTGTTTAAATCAAAAGCGTGAACTAAAGTATTTTTCATCTTTTGCTCACCTAAGTCATCAAAAGAAAAGTTTGTTTTTGTTTTAACTAATTCATAAATATTTTTAGATAAGCAAATTCCATTTGGCTTTGATAGTGCTTCTAACCTTGCAGCAATATTAACTCCTTCACCGTATAAATTTCCATCTTCTTTAACGACATCTCCCATATTAATCCCTATGCGAAATTCCATTTTTTGGGAATTTCCTACAGAATTATTTCTTTCTCTTATCAATTTCTGAAACTCAGACGCACAAACCACAGCAGAAACAGCACTTGAAAATTCCGCTAAAACTGAATCACCAGCAGTATTAAATACATGTCCATCATGCTGTAAAAATAAATCTTCTAAGATTTTTTTGCACGACTTTAAATTTTTTAAAGTTTGAACCTCGTTTGCCTCCATTGATGTACTGTATCCAACAACATCTGTGGCAAAAATTACCGCAATCTTTCTCTTAATATTTTCAGAGGCCATAAATTACCTTCTAAGTTTTATAATATTTCATCTTTTATGGATTAGGATTGATTTACTAAAGTTAAAAAATTTATTATATAGTTATGCTCACTTTTTTGACAAGCATGATAAGAAGATGGTTGACACTCTAGAAGAGATACAAGGTGGACAAAAGGTGGAGAATTTTAAATGAACCAAAGATTATTGCTGTGAGCAATGAAACTGTAGTAAACACTTAACCCCTTGTTTTATTGGGTTTGTGAAAATACTGAGTCTGTAGCTAATTAGTACATAGAATAATCGATACTTTTTCTAATTAATAATATAAGTAATTTAAGCCATTAAATAAGGGATTCTATTTTCTATTTTATTGTTTAAGGGGTTAAAAGTGGCACGATTTTAATTTTTCTTATTAAGATGTCACACATGTCATAGAATTCAATCATATCTAAGACATGTCCTTGAGGGCAACCCAAAACCACCCTATCATTAGCAAGTACTACTGCTCACAAATTTTGGTTTTAGAATAATAATTTTTTTTGTATTTTATTTATAACTTATGATGATCAAACATTGCTATATATAAAGCACCTAAATATTTCAAGATATTATAATTAATAGTTATTTTAAATCTATTAATTTTAAATTTGGATTTTGTATAAAGTAATTTTGTCTTCTCTTCCACGTATGGGATGCTCCTTAATCACTTCAGAATTAATTTCCTCATTTAATCTATTTTTTAAAGTTTCCGTTATTAAAATTTCAGCGTTAAGCTCTTTACAAATATCACAAACCCTGTTTGCTACATTTACAACATCACCTATTACAGTAAATTCTTTTCTATCCTCATTTCCAATATTGCCAACAACACAATTACCAAAATGAATTCCTATTCTATGGGTGATTTCCGCCAAATTTTTGTCTTTTCTTTCTTTAGCCCATTGTCTCATTGCTATTTGCATTTCTCTTGCACAATCAAATGCATTTTGTGCATCATTACCTTGACTTATAGGTGTTCCAAATGTTGCCATTACAGAATCTCCAATAAATTTATCAACTGTTCCAGAATTTTTAAATATTGGTTTTATCATCCTATCTTGATATTCTGAAAGTAATTCAATAATTTCTTTTGAAGACATTTTTTCTGATAATTGAGTAAAATTATCGATGTCTGTAAACATTACAGCTACTAGTTGATTATTATTTTCGTCTTCTTTTATTTCAAGATCTATTTCTTGAATTTTTTCTCTTACTGTAGGTGAAAAATACCTACCAAATTGGGCAGTGCTTTTTTCAAACCTTATAGCATCTCTCATAAGCCTATCTATTAAATAAACTGAAGCCATGCATATTATACAAATTATAACCCATACATTTAACCAAACAACAAAAACAGGCGTATATATAGCAAATCCGTCTGAAATAGTCGTATTCCAGTCGTTTGAAAAATAAGTTCTATTATCAGTAATTATTTCATAAACACTTAGACCACACATAAATGTAAAAAAAACAATGAAAATAAATAATAAGGATTTTCTTAAAAACAAAATACCTGAAATAATAAAAGTCAGAGGTAATAAAGGTATTGTTTCAAGTGCCCTTCCAATTCCAAGTTTATCTGGATTAGCAAAACTACGATCATAATCGTTTAATATTTCGAAAGTAAAATAATAAAGTATGAACAAAATGATAGTAGCTGCTGAAATAAAGATATAATTTTTATCATTTAAAAAATAAATAAATGAAAATGTTATTATAACATAAATCAGGTTAAGCATCATTTGACCTTGATTCACCAATAATACTTCACCGGTAGGAGCAAGTATCCATCTTATTAAATTAAGCATACAAATGCCACAAATTACGATACAAAATAACCTTAGTCCTGCAATTCTTCTAGCTAATTCATGATTTATATTTTTCAATATTTATCCATTTCATTTAAATATATTTATATTATACCCTTATTTACCAAAATATTTGGTTATTGAGGTATAATTGGATGCAATTAGTCTATTAAAAATACCTGACGTATCTCAAAGTTTTAGAAATAACTAACTACTCTCATAACTTACTACATGTTCAAATTTCAATTCTTGATCAGATGACTCTAAATCTTCTTTGGTCATTCCAAATATTCTCATAGCTTCCTCAAGATGTCCTTTATCATCTGGATGATCACTTTTCATCCAATTTTCTAAACTTTCAGCAGGATCTCGAACTACAATCATAGCTTTTCCAGTGGGTAAATCTGCAAAAAATGCATCTATTGATTTAATTCCTGTTCTTTTTGCATGTTCTTTCATCCACTTTGGATCACCATGTGTCTTTTTTATAAGTGATTTAAATTGTTCAATTTTATCATCAGGTATAGGCATATATTCAAGTATTTTTGACATCTAAATTTCCTTATCATCTCAATAAATAAAATATAATCTTTGACTATTCTTGGTAAGTTTAAAAGTTTTTTTATAAACAAAGATTATTAATATTAAATAAATGACTAAAAAGTATTCATATTCTATATTTTAGTTACAATAGCTTTTGAATAATACTTCAAAATTTCATAATTTTAATTAATCAGATTGAAGAGATTTCAATGCATCATTAATTAAACTAATAGCAGTTTCTTGGTCTTCAATTGCTGATTTGTCTAAAGACATAGAAAGTCCTGGTATACTTTTTTCAAAAATGGAATTGTTTTTAGATTTTTTATTTGCAAATCTTAATACCTCATATGTTTGTATGGGATAAGATATTCCTTTTACTGAGATTTTTTGTTTCTTTAAACAACTTATATTATTTTTAATTAAAAGATATGTATCTTCCGATACTAAAATTTTATTAGGTTCTGCGTTTGTTTCAATTCTGGATGCAAGATTTACTCCATTACCTATAATGGTATAATCTAATCTATCTTCAGAACCAAAATTACCTACTGTACAAACTCCTGTATGAATTCCAATTCTTGCATTTAAAGGTTTTGATATTCCCTTATCTCTCCAAAATTTTCTCAAAAATTTTAATCGCTCAAGCATTTCGATAGCCATTGATACACAAGCAACAGCATCCTCTTTATTTCCATTTGAGTTTGGATCACCAAAAAAAACGAGTAAAGCATCACCAATAAATTTATCAATTGTCCCTCCCCATTTTATAGCTATTTTCGACATTTCAGTTAAATATTGTGTAAGAATTTCTGTTAAGACTTCGGGTTCAAGTCTTTCTGTTAGTTCAGTAAATCCTTCAAGATCTGAGAAAAAAACAGTTAATGGTTTTCTTTGTGTCTGGATTTTTACATCTAGTTTCCCAGAAAAAATTGATTGATAAACTTGTGGAGAAAAATATTTTGCTAATTTTTTTGAAAGAACTACAAGCTCTTTTGTTCTCTCGTCAACTTTCTTTTCAAGAGTGGTATTAAGCATTTCTAATTCTGAGTATGCTTTATTTAACTCTATTTTTCTTTTTTGCTCTAATTGATAGAGCTTTGCATTTTGTAATGCATTAGCGGTTTGATTTGCTAAAATTCCAATTAAAAGCTCGTCAGAATTATTAAAAATATTTACCTTTTCACTTTCTACTGATAAGACTCCTATCAATTCATCATTAAACAACATTGGTATAGCAACTTGGCTTTCAACGTTTTTTAACCCAGGTAATTCTACTTCATCGCTTAAAT
Source organism: uncultured Alphaproteobacteria bacterium (assembly GCA_902611605.1). Classification (GTDB taxonomy): domain Bacteria; phylum Pseudomonadota; class Alphaproteobacteria; order Rhodobacterales; family Rhodobacteraceae; genus CACIIZ01. Next base: position 36,689 of record CACMAH010000003.1, on the reverse strand, counting down.
TTTTTTTTTCTTTAGGATTTATCTGATTTTTTATGGCATTCATGTAACTTCTCTGCATTCCTAGGTTTGCCATCCTCATCATTTTTTTCTTTTTAGCTACTATTCCTATTACACCAACACCTAATTTTACACTTGCACCTATGCCTTTAATTTCATACCCATGGGTTGCTAACACGTTAAGTTTCTGCATTTTTTCATCAACTAATAATATCATTGAGTATTTAAACCCAAAAAACTCATCCATTGCATTTAACATAGCTGAGGCTATTAGGTTAACATCTAAGGTTTTGTTTATTTGAGATGAAATCTGCTTAATAATTTCAAATTCTTTAGTTTTTCTATCTAAAACTTTTTTTAAATTTTCAAACTCATCTTTATGAAGGGGCTTATCCATTACAAATATTTTGTCCACATTTATTTCTATAGTTTGATAAAATTTTATTAGAAGTTTTAAAAAATCTAATTACTAATTGATAAAACTTTATATACATCAGCTGCTTGAAGTTCAAAAATACCAGTCATTCCGGTCATTGATGCAATTGCTTGCAATTTCATATCCATTTCATCAAATAATTCACCTTCTGTTTCTGAATGATCAAATTGCAATTCTAGGTTATATTGCTTCATATTAGAAGGATCAGTAATAGTAGCATAGGCATATGGATTTAATGATATATTTTTCTTTGTTTTATTAAAAAATTGAAAAGATAAAGCAACATGATTTTTGTCAACATACCAAATTTGTGAAATCACAGTAGTATTTGGTTCTCCATCTTTAGAACAACTAGTTATCCAACTTGGAAACATGCCTTGCATTGCTGGTAAATGCTCATCTTTTATCATATTTAAATCACACTATTCTATAATCTTTCCAGCTTCAGGTCCTGGAGTTTGTATAAATACTTTATTTACCTTAAAGTTTATTCCTTGATTTGGAGCGTCTTGATATCTACTTTTAACAGCTTCTTTATCTAGCCCAAGTCCCGATAAAACATCTATTAAGTTATTTCTATAATTTTCTGATATATCTAAAGCATCGCTATCTAGATTAAATATTTCTTGAAACTCTCCTTTAAAATTATATGCCTCATGAGTTATCATACCAACATAATAACTTACTTTTGTAGACTTTTTTAGAATATTTAAAACATCTGAGCTTTCAGAAGATCGAACAAAACATGTTATATTTGTTTTTGCATCATTTACTATAGCGCCATATGTATCAATATGTCTGATATAATTATGATTAAGAGCTACACCAAAATGGCCCAATCCAGAACTCAAAGCATTTAATGTAATTAGCGGTACCATGCAATTCCATAAAAAGTATTACGATAAGCTTACAAAATTATGATTTTATGTAAATAAAATTTTTAAAATAGAAGTAATTATTTATCTCAAAGTTAATACATAATTTGCAAGCATATTTTAATTATATCTATTAATTGTAATTACGCTTTATATTTGAAAACTTCTTAGACAAGCATGATAAGAAGATTGTAGATACACTTGAAGATATACAAGGTGGTGGAAAAGTGGTGGAGAATTTTCGATAAACCATAGTTTATTACTGAGACTTATGATACTGTAATTAATTTCTTAACGCTTTTTTTTATTAGTTTTATGTACATACTGATAACTAAAGTAACTAGTAAAGAGATTTATCGATACCCTATCCAATTAGGAAAATACCTGATTTAAGCTACATAGATAAGGGGTGTAATTTTCTATTTCTATGAAAAAGGCTTTAAAGTGGGACTTTGAGGGGGAAAATTTGGAGTTTTCATTTCTAATATGTCAGTTATGACACTTATGGCATGAAACTCTAAGACATATCTTTTAGGGTATCCCAAAAACATAGCCTATTGTTAACAAGTACTACTGCTCACACATTTTAGGTTGAAAATATTAATTTTTAATTTTTTTTCTTTAAATATTTCTGATTAAGAAATAAAACACCCTTAAATAAATTTGTTTAAAGATGTTTTAAATAATTACTTATTATTAAGGTATTAATACTTTATTAATTACATGGATAACCCCATTGTCAGCTTCAATATCAGCACTTACTACTTGAGCATCGTTCACAAAAACATTGCCATAAGATTTTTTTACAGTAAGTTTTTGCCCATTTACAGTGGCAGCTTCTATAACTCCTGATATGTCTGTTGACATGACTTTGCCTGATAAAACATGAAAAGTTAAAATTCCAGTTAGGGTATTTTTATTTTCTGGTTTCAAGAGGTCAGCTAAAAGGTCTGAGTCCAAAGCTGAAAATGCTTCATCACTTGGTGCAAATACTGTAAATGGTCCTTTACCTTTAAGAGTTTGAACTAGTTCAGCTGCTGTAACTGCCTTAACTAATGTATTAAAAGATCCAGCTGCTACGGCGGTTTCTACAATATCAGGTTTATGTCCATCTGCCTTTGAAATACCTGCAAATGATAAAAATGATATTATAAATACTAAATAAAATTTATTCATTTATCTATCCTTTTGTATTGTTTGAAACAATTACTTAATTACTTTTTTTAACTTTAAATGTGACAAAAGATACTTTTTGCATGCGACAAAAATTAGCTGCTTAATGATTTTTAAAATATATGTTTAATTTAAAAATCTTGTTTTAGAATTAATGGATTTCTACCTAACTTAATAGTCAAAAGAGTGGAAAGAGAGAGCGTGATGAAGAGCTATTAAGAGTAATTGAGCATTACAATGTGGATTGTAACTGGCATAAAGAATGAAATAGACTATTAAGATGAAAATTAACAATTTGATCCAGCTGGAACCTAGCGAAATAACTGAAAGATTTTCAAAATCTTCAGGACCAGGTGGACAGCATATTAACAAAGTCGACACTAAAGTTGAATTACGTTTTTCTGCGATGAAGTCACCGAATCTTTCACAGTCTGTAAAGGATAGATTAAAAGTAATTGCTGGTAACAAGTGGAATCAGAAAGGCGAAATTGTCATTACAGCAGAAAAATATCGGTCACAGTCTAGGAATCGTGAATTGGCAAAATCAAAATTAGTTAGTTTAATTTTAAAGGCTCTCGAAAAACCAGTCTACCGGTTAAAAACGAGGCCAAGTAAATTGGTAAAAGTTCGAAGAAGTGATGAAAAACAAAGAAGAAGTAAAATTAAAGCTATGCGCGGTCGGGTAAGGGATGACCAAAATTGAGAATTTAGTGGGTTATTTAGATTTATGGCTAATAATAATATCTTTTAGTTTAAATATATTTATAATAGAATTTGAGTTTTTATTTAAACATAACAAACCTAACACCAACCCCTAAGACATATTTGAGGGTAAACCTATGATTTGATAAAGGGGATTGAACAAGACAAATCAAAGAAAATTATTTCTTCTGTAAAGCAGAGTAAGTTAAAAGTGTGGGTAAAAATACAAGGTAATAAGCTTAGGGTTTCAGAGCAAAAGAAAGATAGTCTTAAGGAAGTTATTTCATTAGCAAAAAAGCTAAATTTACCTCTTCCTCTACAATTCATAAATTATAGAGATTAGATCTCGTATATATCAGAAAATTTTTCGTCTAAATAATTTAATAATGGCTCAGGAGTAAAATCCTTTCCTGTAGCTTTTTTGATTAAGTCAGCGGGTTCATATAGGCTTCCATGGTGATGTATGTTCTCTTTTAACCAAGTGGTTGCTAATGACACGTCACCTTTCTCAAATCTGTCTACAAGACTAGGGATATCTTTTCGCATCTTTTCAAATAAACAACCGGCATTTAAGTTACCTAAAGTGTACGTTGGAAAATATCCAAATGCGCCGATTGACCAATGAACGTCCTGTAGAATACCATCAGAGAATTTTTCTACATCACGACCAAAATAATCCTTGAATTTTGCATTCCAGGCTTCGGGCAAATCAGGAACTTCCAAATTTTTTCCAATTACCTCTATTTCGAGCTCAAAGCGAAGCATAATATGTAGATTGTAGTGAACTTCGTCTGCTTCGGTTCTAATAAAACCGGTTTCAACCTTATTAACCAAACGGTAGAATTCTTCCTCATCTCTAATACCAAAATCTCCAAAATAGCTTCTCATTTTTTTGAACAGCCACTTTGTGAATTGCCTTGATCTTCCTATTTGGTTCTCAAATATCCTAGACTGGCTCTCGTGAATACCTAAAGATACGCCAGAGCCGAGAGGTGAGTGCAAAAAGTCAGAAGATACGTTTTGCTCATAGCATGCGTGCCCCACTTCGTGAATAGTACTGTATAAACAGTTAAATGGGTCCTTACTATCGACTCGAGTAGTAATTCGCACATCATCTCCACCACCTGAACAAAAAGGATGTGCTACAGTATCAATCCTTCCGCGATCAAAATCATAGAAAAATGTCTTCGCTATTTCATTTGCGAGTTTTAATTGTTTTTCCGTATTAAAGTCGCCTTCTAGTACGGGTTTAGAAAGCTTTGTTTCACTTATTCTCTGCCGTAAATCTAGAAGTCTTGGCTTCATTTCTTCAAAAATACTGGCAGTCTCTTTTTTTGTCATTCCAAATTCGTAATCATTTATTAACCCATCGTATAAATCTCCAGTTGGAGATAAAAGGGATGCTTCTTCTCTCTTTAAATCAATTACCTTCTTTAAGTGAGGTGAAAATTCAGAAAAATCATTATTTTGTCTAGCCTTTTGCCAGGCCATTTGAGCTAAGGATTTGGTTGCAGCCAAATCAGAAGCGAGTTCGTTCGGAATAGCTACCGCTCTGTCAAAGTCTCTTTTTATAAGTGTGTATGCTCTTTTTTGAAAAGTTGTTTTAGGTTCGGCTTCTTCCAATAACTTTCTGACTTTTGAATTTTTCTTTCTATCGTGAATAACTTCCTCAAGTGCACCCATCTCCATTGCTCGAGAATTGCCGCTCTTAGACGGCATCATTGTCTCCTGATCCCAGGCATTTCTACCAGCTACGGATTGAAGTAAACAAGTCGTTCTATTATAATTAATCAGCTTATCTATAGCGTCCATAAAGCCCTCTATTATATAATAAGATTATTTTCAGTTTCTCTGAAAAGCTTTTAGTGGTGGGAATAGTGGTGTGTTTTTTGAATTTTTCATTTCAATATGAAAGTTATGATACTTGTGACATATACCCTTAGAGATATCATTGAGAACGGGTAGGGTCATACTTTTTTAGGTAACGGGGTTGTTCCGCTTTCAGTTTGCCACATTAATCCATCCTTTAACTGATGTACCATCATCAGGGCTTCTCTATCACCTGATCTATAATTTATTAATTGATGCTCAACAATAATTTAATCATTCTCATAGATACATCGATGTTTTTCGACGTTTGCAGCAACCATCTATTCCATCATTTTATCCCAATCAATATCCTCCATCTTTTTAACTTCTCCAGTTGAGTGAATAACCAACTCGTAATCATCATGATGACATTCCATAAAGGCTGTAATATCTTTTTCATTCCACGCTTTAGTATAATTTTTTTGAAAAGGCTCATTATTTATTTTCAGATGATTTGCACAATCTTTCATATATAACATAAATCTATCTGACAACCCCTAAGACATATCCATTAGAGAGTCTCAAAAAACTACAACTAGTTTGGCGGTAGTGAGATTTAAACAAGTATACTCTTGGTATATTATATAAGTTTATTTTTCAATTATGTGCTTTACTACCATGTCACCAGATAATCTAAAATCTTCCTCAAAAAGTTGTTTTAATTCTCCAGAAACGCGGCTTTCAGCAAGCTTTTTTGAATTTATCCTTGCTTCTTCATTTGGATAAACTGAGATAGCAACTGCACTTGTATCTGTTAGCTTAATAAACATTAATATTTCAGCATCAGGATAAAGTTTTGGACTATCTTTCTGATACATTTTAACAAAATCATCCAAAGATTCTTTATCTTTAAAATTCATTGAAACTACATTTGTGGGTGTCATATTTAATCCTTCAAAAAAGAAATAATTTATTTTTTAAAATCCTTATTCATTTATTAGGTTATGGTTAATAACCACACGTAATATTTGTAAATTTAGTTCACTTGATTTACCTTTTATGGTTGAATAAACAAAAAAGATTAATATGTTTACGGACTTAATCTTTAGGATCATGTTAATAAGTTAAAAGAAAAGGAGATACAATTGATACCTAGTGAAAATTTTAAGCCCGCTCCAATGACCTCAAATGAGGATAGGCGACTAGAAGCTTTAAAAAAACTTGGTGTAATAGGTACAGATCAGGGTGATATTTTTGATATTTATAGTGAACTTGCATTAGAAGTTTCTGGTTTTTTTGCAGCTACTTGTTCTCTAATAGATGTTGATACGCAGCATGGCATATCTTTATGTTCTTTAAATGGAGAACTAGAGAAAATGACAGAAGGTAAGCCTGTAAAAGTTGAGCGTGCACAAAGCCCTTGTGCATACACAATATTAACTCCCGAACCACTACTAGTACCAGATTGTAGAGAGCACGAGATTTTTAAGGATGCAGGTGCAGTAAAAGCAGGTATGATTGTAGCTTATGCTGGATTTCCAATTATAAATAAAGATAATTATGTGTTTGGTACTATTTGCCTTTTTGATCCAAAGATCAAAAAACTTAAAAATCAAGAAATAAAACTCTTAGAGAAGCTTACAAAGCGATTAGCTCACCAGTTAGACACTCAGGCTGAGCAGAAGGCTATCACAGCAGAAAAAATTTCAGGAGCTATTGGTATATTTACTGAAACAGTAGGGGAAACCTCACTATCGGACTTTAATTACTTTGTAAACTTGTGCGCTGGAAGAGATATTGAAGTAGCAAAATGTGAAAAATTAAAAAATCAAGAACTTTGCTTTGTTACGGATAATGGATTTGTAGAACTTACTGACAAGGGTCTAAAGTTACAATTTAAGATGGGTATTCAAACTAAGACTTTAAATAAACGAAAAGTTGAGGGAGAAGCAGCCAATATATTAGTGGACTCAATGTTATCTGAACTGGAGGCATTATAATGTTTGCAAAGGTCTATCAATATAAATTCCCAGGCGTAAGTGAAGCAAAAGTAGCAGCATCCTATTGTTCTGATAAGTTGGGAAAAAAAATTGTAGAATTTGATTTTGAAGGTTTAAATATAATGATAGGTAAGGATGGTGATCTATCAATTATTATTAAGTTCTCTGAATCTTCAAAATTAAAGAAATTTGAAAATATAGAAGAAAATTTTATTTCTGATTTAAAAAATTCTTTTGTATTCAAAGAAAATAAATATTCTGGGATTTATGTCTATAATTATGAGAAAGAAGCAGCCTCTAATGAATTAAAATTATCAGGTCCAGTTCAAATGAAAGCCTAATACCCAATTTTTAATTCTAATTGTTAAGTCACTAGGTTAGCCACTTGGTTGTAAAAATCCTAAAAGAAAAATTGGTTATTTATATCAAAAAGAATATAAAATAAAGTAGAAGACTTCTTTGATAAGATTTACTTTTTATACATATAAGTTGGATTTTTTTTAGTTTTCGTTTTCAATTTTATACTTATGACACCCAACTCTAAGACATATACGACCCCCCAAAACCAAAGCTTGTTGTTAGTAAGTTCTACTGCTCACACTTTCGGTTTGCTCGTAATACTCTCTTTGTCTCATTTTTTTTCAAGTTTTTTTAATTTTACTTTAGGTAATAGTTGATTCACCTGACAATCATTTTCTAATTTAAAAATGCAGATCAAATTTAGCTGCTTTTATTAAAAATATTTATAGAAGAAGAGGAGAAAATTATGAGCTTACGTTGTACTTATATAAATTATACCGAAGATGCTTTACTTAATATAATAAAGAATAAAGAAAACAGAGAAATAGCTATGAAAAAAACTCTTTCTAGTATTGGAGGTGAATTGATTGGATACTATGGATTGATCGGGCAAGAATATGAAGTAATGATGATAACCAAAGTTGATAGTTTACGAGATTATATGAGTTTAGTTGCAAAAGCTATGCTTGGAGGAGCAGTTAAAGATGTAAAAACTGTTCACCTTTATACAGGTGAAGATGTTGAGCATGCAGCGACAAAAGCATTAGGTGATAGCATAACCTATACACCCGCAGGGAATTAATTTGTTTTTAAACAATTAAAAAACAATCAAAGTGTGTGGGATTACTTTAAATATTATCTTTAAAAAAATTAATTTGGTCTCGCACATTTTGGATTAAATTTACCTTCTGTAAAATTCCCTGACATTAATACCTCTGAAAGTACAAACCTAATTGGAGAAAAAAACTTTAAATTTATTTAGAGCAATTTCAAAGGATGTAACACATAACATCCACCCCTAAGACCTATCCTTGAGGGTCCCCCAAAACCCAAGCCTTTTGTTAGTAAGTACTACTGCTCACATTTTATGTTTCTATGTTATACTTGGTGATTTATTTAGTAGAAGGTATATTATTTTTACTAGTAAATTTCAATTCTTCACTATCATAATTGTGATTGCTTTATCTAAATTAAGTATAATTATATGAATAAACTTATCTTATTTAGAATTTAATTTGGAGGTAAGTTTAATATTTCGATTTTGGGTAGTTTTAGTATCATTTCCCGAAAAGTAATTCCTTCTGGAGGTATCATGACTTCTCTTAGAGAATTGGAAACTTCAGGAATCATAAAAAATCTTTCACGCTCTTTATTTGCAAATGACCAATATTTGTCTACATCATCAGGTATTTCATAAATCAAATGTTCAGGAAAATCTTTTAAATAAATTGCCGCACTTGGTTTGATATCTAAATCAAAGTTTGTATGACAAAATCCTTTAAAAAACATGAATACATTATTTTTATAACCTGGGTGATCTACTCCTAAAATAGAAAAACATTTTATACAGTAAACACGAGTTGACTTTGCATTTTCACGAAGTTGAAAAGCACGAAGAAACTCTAAACCTTGAATTTTTTTTATGTCAGATCGAATATATAAAAGTTGGGGCAAAATCTGAGGGGGATTACCACCTTGTTTGAATCCCCAAATTAAAGCCTCTCTACAATCTTTACAACCACAAAGTAAGCATAAGCTAGGAGATGCATAGCTTAAAGTCAATTTGCATCTTGAACATTTACAGGTTATTTGTGCTTTAATTTTTTTCTCCGTGTTTATAGTATTTTTTGATAATAATAATTCAAAATCTAATATTAGTAAAATTTAAATAGTTCTATAAAGTTTTTTGTTATTTATTATTTTTTTATTTTTCTATTTATAAAACTAAATGCCATGATAAAGATATTTTGTGTCTTTAAGGGGTTCTGAATTTAAGAGTACCTTAAAAACTCTACATTTTGTTAACTCATTAAAATTCTAGAATTAAGAAGCAAAAGAATGATAAGAGAGTACGTCAAAAAGAACTAAGATGGGTGTGTTGATAATAACAATCATAACAGCCAACCCTTTAGATATATCCTTGAGGTTACCCAGTAACCATAGCCTATTTTTGCGAGTATTACTTCTCACATATTTTGAAAAGATTAAATCATTTTTCTTTTCCAAAAATTGATTGCAATGCCAAGAGATCTACTTTGGAATAGAATTTTAAATATTCCCAACCTTCTGGAGGATCTTCGTATGCCATAACTGTCAATCCAGTATGAGCTGTCTTATCTCCATACTCTTCTGTGGACCCTATGCAGTTACCATCCGAATTATCGAAGGGATGTTTTAAGCCTAAAACATGTCCCAATTCATGATAAAAAACAGTTGCATAATTGCTTTCTTCCATATTGTAATTCAATACCAAAACATATTCTTCCCCATCTTTGGTCTCAGAAACATAGCCTACCATATCTAAATTTTCATATTCATCAGGGTTACTTCCATCATGTACAGCGACAATAAAATCGGCATCAGAGCGCTTTTGGGTTCGGAAAAATTTAATACTTAAAAATTGATCGAGTGCAGATATTTTTTGTTCAAACCAAGCAACATCTTGATCGTCAAGCGCTATGGAACGAAATTCTGTATATTCCATCATCTCTTCTTCTGTTTCATAATATGTTTCAGATTGTTCAATAAAGTACCAAATTTCAGATTTTTCTAAGCTACCATAATTTTCCTCTAAATACTCTAGCAATTCATTTGCCCAATCTTTCTGAACTAGCACCTCAACCCACGTATTATCGTCAGCATCAAGACTATAACAATCGTCAGCAGCAGAAACTGTTCCAGCCCATGTCAGAAAAGCAAGTGCCATCATTTGAAATATAAAATTCATTATTAAGTTAACTCTTGTTTTAATAAATATCAAACTGCTAGACAGTTTATTATACTTTTTTATGTTAAATTGTTAATTAGATTCTATTTAAGTAGTTAATTATTGACGAGACAGGATCAATGTTCACCCAAAAAGTTGCCTTCCCACTTGGCTACACCCCATTTGTATCTTTTTAATTAGCTTTCATTTTTCTGTGCAAGTGTACAATGTACAAAAGGTAGACTTTTCTGAGTTTTCGTTTTGAACATAACAAACATGGCAATCATAACAACTATCCTTATGATAAATCCTTGAGGGCATCCCGAAAACTATTAACTATCGTTAGTAAGTACTAATGCTAATATATTTTGGTTTTGGAAGGAAATATTCTTCGTGTCTTTTCAGTTATGAAATTTCATGTTATGTTGTTATCTTGAAATAAACTAGAACAAAGTTCAAAGGTTTATATTGGAAGTATCTAAAAATCTTATCAGTTTGAAAGATAGTGTTTTAGAGTTTTGTAACTCAAGGGATGATATATCGGGATTTTGTGGCAGAATTTCTAAGAATTTGAGATATAAATCAATGCATCCTCAAGAGCAGCCTGTCCAAAAACTTGTAAATAAAATTAGTACGTCGAAATTTACAAAGACTAGAAATATTCTAGACTGCATAATTAGAGCAAATTACGAATTGAAATGGAATACGACTTATTCTGAAAATGAAGTTGGATCTGACTTTATTAATAGGTATGGATGGTTCGATTTAATTGGTCCAAATGGCCCATTTCTTATTAACAGCACCAGAATAATGATAGGCTATTGGGGAGAAAATTTGGATTATCAAATGCATTGGCATGAAGCCGAGGAAGCATATATACCTCTTGCTGGTTCCGCATTATTTTGGTCTGAACATAATGGAAAAAAGATTGCAAATGTTGGTGATATTGTGATCCACAAATCAAATGAAAAACATTGGACAAAAATGACTAATGGTTTTCTTCTAGCACTGTCGATTTGGAAAGGTACTGATTTAAGAGTAAATCCAACAATTTCTTCACGAGATGGTAGCAGAATATATGAGGTAAAAGAAAAAAAGAGTTGAAATAGGGATGATATTTAAAAAAAGTGATGATTTTTTGTAATTATCACCCCCCTTTTTGGGTATATATAAAAAAAATTAAATTTAAGGAAGTAGTATTAATATAGTGGAAAGATTTGTATTTTTCCTATGAATATTTCACTCAAGTCATATATGTCATCCACCCCTTAGACATATACATGAGTGTACCCCAAAAATCATAGCATATTGTTAGCAAATATTACTGCTCACACATTTTAGTTTGAAATTTTTAATTAAAAAACTTTTGCTTGTTTGTTTCAATTATTTATATTTAAATCATACTTGATTTATTACTTTAGTAATTGGGGTTTAAAATGAAATTATTTAAGTTTTGCACATTATTTTTTTATCTCTTTTTTACTTATCCATCTTTTTCAGCTGAAGTATTTGATGAAAAGGTACTTTTCAAAAAAGGAGATTGGGAAGTTGTACTTTTGAGGTATGAAGATAGAAGTACAGCATGCATTGCAAAAAATGGTTTAGGTAATAAAGAATTTCAAATTTACGTTAATGCTAAAGTTGAAGAATTAGCTATTTTTTATGATGAGTCAGATATAAATGAAACCTTAAAAATATTCCAATTTGCAGTTGATGATCTTGCAAGTTGGTATACAGAAAGCCCTTATCTAGATTCTGGATGGTTAATAATGGATCTAACCTCTGGATCTGATAAAGCAGTCATAGAATTGATTCAAGAAATTCGGAAAGGTCAAGAGCTTTTCCATTTAGATGATAATAATAAGATAATCAGTAGTTTCTCTTTAAAAGGGTCTGCTGCATCTGTAAATGAATTAGTAAAATGCATTGAAGAACAAGGTTTTTAGAAATTTAGTTATGTTTATCAGTTTACTTTAAGTAATTGATTAACATGAAGACTCTGACTGCTATTTCAAAAGGTAGGTTTATTTTTATTAAACAAATGTAGTTTGAAACTTTTTAATAAAGGGAAGGATTCATAAAAACCACAGCCTATTGTAAGCAAGTACTATTGCTTATAGATTTTGGTTAGGGAAGGTAAGAAGTTTTATCTTTTCAAAAAATAATTCATGAGTCATTATTGATATCCGATTAAATGTTTTTAATTAAGTGTCCCTCTAGCAAATATGGAGTTTCCTATTGAAAATGGGCGATCAGGCATATGAAATTGTACGTGGCTTCTCTGAAATAGGCATTCACCGCACTGGCACGCAGGGAGACCGTAACACATTGCGGTGGCTTGGTTCTAAACTGGCGTTCTGTGGAGCGGATGTTTCATTTCAGACATTCCCTTACCATCACTTTGATGCTGAACTGAGTGTCTGGAGCATAGGGAAATCAATCGAAGCCGAGGCGCTTTACTATTCGTGCACCGGGAAGCGCTATCTGCTCAATCCCGCGACCGGCCTTGTCGATGCACACGCAGATGATAACGTGATTTTCAGTGAGATCGATTGTATGGTTGCTGAGGCGAAAGTAGATGGGCATGATGGACTAGTTCTTGCAACGAGATGTCCCATAGGGGATCTATGCGCAATTAATCGGGATCATAGAATGAATCTGGAGTTTCCGGTTATTCTTGTTTCACAGGGTAATCTAAAAACAATCCAAACTAATGGAGCTGACATTTCTTTTGCGGCGTCGGTTCGAAAAAGGATGGCAAAAAATGTAATAGCTCACTTTCCCGGTCCGGCGGATGCCCAAAGAGTTGTCGTTACGACACCAATCTCAGGCTGGTTTAGATGTGCTGGGGAAAGGGGTTGCGGACTAGCCATTGCGATCTTCGTATCTAAGCAGCTATCCAAAAGTTTCGCAGTTGATCTTCTGCTGACAAGCGGCCATGAGCTTGGCATGTGCGGCGGATACCATTTAGCTAAAAGCTACGACGTGGAAATTGGATGTGTACTTCACCTCGGATCGTGTATAGCCAATATCGATGCAAAGATGATCTCTATCTGTTCTGCCGATTCCGTGACCGTTGGGCGTATTGCAGGCGAGTTAAAAAGGCTGGGCATCAAACAGGCAGTCCCGTCCGATCCTACCAATGCGGAAAATTGGATTGGAGAATCGAAGTGCTGGGCATCGAATAACTGGCCAATACTCTCTGTAGCCGGGCTGGCTCCTCATTTTCACGCTCGTAGCGATCTACCAGAAGTCGCGACTAACCCAGGACTGCTAACTAAAGCGATAGACGTCATTGGGTATGCCGCTCTTGCATTGGCGAACCATGGTAAAACTAAAATGTCGAAAGGGTTCGTGCTGTAGCAGTCGGTTTCGAACCCCCAAACTATACCCTTATTTTGAATTGCATATGCAGGCTGATTTATGTTTGAAAAAAGTTTTTTAATTTATATTTTCTTTTAAGTATTCGAGTCTCTCTGCACCTGTTGGATGAGTTGATAGCCAGCCACTTTTTACCTCACTCATACAAACAGATTTTTCTAATTTGGATTCAATACAATAATGCTTGGTAAGTTTTTCGATTGCAAAAATAAAACTCTTTTTTGGCATGCCAGATTTCTCTAACAATTTTAAGGCAATTAAATCTGCATCTCTCTCCAAATCACGACTTTTTTTTAACCCCCAAATATTTATACCTATGAATACAATCTCTTCTAGAATACTTTCATCCAATCCAAAAATCATCCAAGCAATTGAAGATAGGCCAGCTATCTCTATAATTTGTTGTAAAGAATGTCTATCTCTTATATGTGCTATCTCATGAGCTATTACAGATAGAATTAATTCATCTTCCTTTAGAAGTTTTATAAGATCATCTGTAATAATTATTGGTCCACCTGGAAGTGCTAAAGCATTGGGACCAAGTATAGTCGATTTATTAAATTTAATTTCTGGATAGTTATAAAGTTCTGAATGTTTGAAAATCTTCTGAGATTTTTCTTTTATGTCAGTTCTTCTTTTTTCTGGAATTTGTGATCTTTCAAGTATTGTACTTGAAAGAGTTTTATAGGTCGATTCACCAATTTTTTTTTCCCAATTATGAGGGAATAAATATACTAAAGTTGAACTAAATGAAATAAATAGGAAACGATAACCAATTACGAGAACAATTATTGTCAATAAAATAATAATAACACTTTTTAATCTGAATTTATCTAAGTTCTTTAAAATTAGTTCAGTTTTTGGAATTAGTGATTTTAAATCTATTGCATTTAATTCTTCTTTGGTAACAAACAAACTACCATTTTCTAAAAATATGCTTTTATTATCTTGTACAGATTGTACTTTTAGCAAATGGTATAGACATTCATCACCCTTGAAAACAGAAACTGCATTATTGTTAATTAAAATGCTTGCAGTTTCGGCTTTCGAAGATCCTGGATTAAAAAAATCTCCATCAATTTTTTTATTAGATATTGACTTCAATTCCTTCCATTTCTGCGTATTCTTCTCCTAGGGATGATAAATTCTTTTTTTCAGTATCTAGGAAAAGATTTAAATCACCGATTATTTCGATTTTTGTAGAGTGAGATAAATACTTATAAAATCTAATTTGTGCCCATGGTGACATAAGACCAAGCGTAATAGGGACTACAATTGCATTAGAAATAGTTATCCAGAGATATGTAGCAGGATTTAATTTTGAATCAAAATTTGCAGAAATTTCCTTATTATTTGAATTATTTAAAATCGTAGCTCTTAGTAACATATTTCTAGCAAAAATTCTGTAAATAAAATTTGTGAGAAAAATAATGGGGATTAATATAAAAAGAAGGTTTGAAAAACTGTTAGAGTAATTACCAAGATTATAATTAAGATTATAACTAATTATTCTTTCAATTTCAGATCCCGAGGATATCCACATACTATCAATATAATCTATATCCCATACCATAAGAGAAGCAATATCCCAAATGGTATAAATAATAATACTATAAAAAATAATTAATACTGGTAAAAAACCAGATTTTATTGCATCCAAATAATACTTTTTTACAGTTGTATATGCTGAAAATCTCGATGTGCCGTAAGAATGATTATTAGCATAATAAGTATAATAATATTTGGTAAAAAGAGGGTGAAGAAAACCCAAAGAAAGAAAACTAATTACTGGGCCTAAAACAAAATAGAGAAATGTTTGTTTATAGTTTCCGTGCCAATTAAATTTAATATTCCTATAAGAAATCATACGTGCATTAAATCTTAAAGAAGAGTTAATTATAAAGGGCAATAAAAAGAATATGATAAGAAAACTAATAAAACTAAAACCAGGTATGTAGGCTGAGCCTGCGCCTAATATAAGAATTGCAACTAGTGCTATAATTCTACCTTTTAAGATTTGCCAACCTGTAGCATGATAAGCAAATGAATCTTCTAGAATTTTTGTATTATTAAAAAAAAATTTTAGCCTTCTCACTTTTGCCCAGGCGCTGAAAATACCAATTGTCACTACAGTTAAAAGAATATTGGCGAGCCATATGCCAAAATATTCCATTGCTTTTCCTTTAAATTCAATTCCTTTCATTACAATTTTTCCTATAAAAACTAAAACTAAAACAAAAAAAGTATATTTATAAATTATAAGTCAATTTGAATTGGTTAAACAAAACATCTAGAAAAACTTCATTATATGAAACTATGGGGATTATGAAAGAACTTTATGCTCAATTCTTTGATAAGCAATAAAAGAAGATGGTGGTTACAATAGTAGATTTTCAAAGGGAAAAAGCGGGACTTTTTTTTCGGTTTTTTACATTACTACTTTTATCTATTCATTTATTCTTACCATTTCCTGAGTTTCTGCAATTACTCCTGCATTTTCTCTTAATTTTATCATTTCAGGTTCTTTCATAAGATTTTGCATAATTTCTAACGAAGGGACATCAATTACAGTATACACATGATCGCTATCAGTTTCATTCTTACCAAAAGCTAAAACTTTAATACCGTGTTTCTCTCTCATTTCATGATTATCAAGAAAAGCTTGTTTCCAAGTTTCATAACCTTTTGATACCTTAAAGTTTCCTATAATTACCATTTTTTATCCTTTACTATAAAAATTTAATACTAGCCTTAAATAATAAATTTAAAATAATGACCTTAGGTCACTATAAGTAAATTGCCAGGTGGCAATTTAGACATACCATATGACAACTCAAAAAAACTTTTGTCATGTAGGATTTGTACGCTCATCTAAGTAATCTTTTACAATATAAGAGCCTATTATAGAGACATAAGCATTTAATATTAGAATAGGATCGTTCACTTGATTAAAACCCTTGTGGTCATACTCTTGCTCATAATTTAGAATGAAATTGACAACATCAAACTGATGCAGGTCTTTCCAACGCTTAATAATCTTATCTGCTTCATTCCATTTCCTGCTTTGATCTCTAATCTTGCTACCATTTGCTATAAATGGGTTTCTTCCATCTTCAAGACACTTGATGAGTACTTTAGCAATATCACCTTTTTTGTTTGGTAATGACCTAAGAAATTTCTGATTGATCTTTCTAGCCACCCAAGCATTTAAGAATTTCTCAACAGAGGTAAAGTGTATGTCTTGAATTTCTTGCACAGTTAATTTTTTAGCCATGGGTTACTATAATAATTAGCCACTAAACAGCCAACCCAAAAAAAATAAGAAAATGTTAAATGATTATCTTATGTCTATTATTATAGCTCAAACATTTTAGGAAGGGAGGGTGAGAGTGTAATAATTTTTTTGATAACTAAATCCATCTTCTTACATTTTTTCTATACTCATTATATTTATTACCAAAAAGTTTTTCCATTGCTTCTTCTTCTGGAATGATCTGAAATTTATTTATATACCAAACAAAGAATATAAGGATAATTATACCAAACCATGAACCAAAGAATAAAACTGTACTACAAATGACAAAAAACAAACCAAGATACATTGGATTTCTAGTTATAGAAAAAATTCCAGTTGTAACTAAAGTTGTAGCTTCCTCTGGATTTAAAGGGTTAACAGTTGTTTTATCTTTTTTGAACAAAAAAATTGCTAACATTGCAGTTATTAATCCTACCAAAAGAATTAATATCCCAATTATTTCAATATTTGGAAACTTTATAGGATTAATTAAATAAGTAGATAAATAATTTATAACAATACATGTTAAGGCAATAATTGGAGGTGGTATTTTTGTTTTCAATATATTCATTTTTATTAGCTTAAATTTTAGCAAAAATAATAAGTTGAGCTTGAGTTAAATTAAAACTTCTATATTGATCATTGGTATCGTAAATTATCTTTTATATTTTTCATCATATCAGATTATACTCTAGAAGAATATATCTCCAATAAAACTATATAAAAAAATGAAAACAATAGTGTACTGAGTCAATATGGATCCAATATCTCAAGGCATTGTTGGCGCAGTTTTAGCGCAGTCTAAGGCTAAAAAGAATAGTATTATTAAGATTGGTGTCATCGGTTTTATGGCAGGAATGGCACCTGATTTAGATGTATTGATTAAGTCATCAACTGATCCGATTCTATCCCTTGAGTACCATAGGCAGTTCACTCACTCACTGCTTTTTATTCCATTTGGTGCTATGATTGTTGCTCTTATGATCTTTCCTTTGATTAAAAGATCCCTAAGTTTTAAGACTGTCTATTTGGCAAGTTTTTTGGGTTATGCAACCCATGGATTGCTTGATGCCTGCACTTCTTACGGCACTCTACTCTATTGGCCTCTCTCCAATGAGCGGGTCACTTGGAATAGTATATCTGTTGTTGATCCACTGTTTACCATTCCTATTATAATCTTGGTATTAACAGCAATGATAACAAGAAAACGGTTATTTAGCTTTTTTGCTATTGGATGGATGACATTTTATCTGTTGTTAGGTTTTGTGCAATATGAAAGAGCCTTAACCGTTGCGGCCGAACTTGCACATTCCAGAGGGCATAAACCAGAGCGCCTGACTCTAAAGCCATCATTTGGTAATCTAATATTATGGAAGTCTATTTATCAGTATGAAGAAAGGTTTTATGTTGATGCAATTCGAACTACCCGATCCTCAACTTGGTGTTTGGGAGAAAGTATTCGAGTCTTTGACTATCAATATCATCTTCCCAATCTTGAAAAAGATAGCCAACAAAGAAAGGATATTGAGAGGTTCCGTTGGTTTTCACAAGACTATTTGGGCTTTGATGATGATAAAAATCTTGTCACAGATGTTCGTTATTCCATGATACCAAATCAGATCGTACCCATGTGGGGTCTGGTTATTGATGTTAAGCGAGGTATGAAAGAGCATGCGATTTGGTGGACGAGTCGTGGTCTAGAGCAAAGTCAGTTATCCTTATTTAAAGATATGTTAAGTGGTAAAAAATGTATCAATAATCAGAGATAATCTTTAAAAATATTTAATTCCATCAAAAAATATTACATATGTTATAAGTTTGAAAAACCCTTTAGGCATATCCTCAAGAGAAGGATATTCTACAAAACTCAATATAAGAGAAATAAAACTCAAGATTTGTTTTGAATTTTAAATATTATTGCTTTGCTAAACTCTTTTTTGGATCATAAAAAGGAAGAGAAACTTGTTCACAATTTATAAAAGCATCATTTATCCCTATCTTAAATCGTGAACCAACTTTAGCATATTTTGATTCGATTATAGCTAATGCAATATTCTTTTCCAACCTTGGAGAGTAAACAGCTGATGTAACTTTACCAATTTTTTTGTTATTATTAATTATATCCCAAAATTCATTATTGGGATTTTGTAATGGATCGCATTCAATAACAAGACCAATTTGTTTATTTTTGGCACCATTTTTTTTTATATTTGTAAGAGCCAACTTTCCTATAAAATCATCATCTTTATCTAAATCAACCAATCTCTCTAAACCAACTTCATAGGGATTATTGTTAGAATTTATGTCTGCATGATATGATAACATTGCACCCTCAACTCTTCTAATCGTAGAAGTATGTCCTGGTTTAAGTCCTAAGGGTGCTCCTATCTTCATTATTTCTTCCCATAGCATACTACCTTTACTTCCATCACATAGAAAAATTTCGTATCCGAGTTCACTTGACCAACCGGTTCTAGAAATTATTAGAGGTATTCCAAACTTTTTAAATTTTTTAAATCTATAATAACCAATTTCATCGATTTGTTCCCCAAAAATTTTTTTCATTATTTCTCTAGATTTGGGACCTTGTAATTGCAAAGGAGATACGTCAGGTTCACAAAGTTGAACATCCATACCTGAATTAATTAAAACACCTTTTGCCCAAAGTAAAATATCGCTATCTGCTAAAGAAAGCCAATAATGATTTTCTTCAATTCTTAATAATACTGGATCATTAAGAATCCCTCCATTATTATCAGTTAACAGAATATATTTACACTGGCCTACATCACATTTAGAAATATCTCTTGGAGTCAAATATTGAACGAACTTTGTTGCATCAGGACCTTTTATTTCTACTTGCCGCTCTACTGAAACATCACAAAGTATAGCGTCATTTACTAAATTCCAAAAATTTTGTTCAGGGTTTCCAAAATCTCTTGGTATATACATATGATTGTAAACTGAAAAGTCTCTTGCTCCCCAATTTAGTGTTGAATGGAAAAAAGGTGATCTTCGTATTTGCGTTCCAAAACCATAATTTTTTATATTTTCTTTACTCGTATTTTTCATATTCTTTACATCAATATATAAATTATCTTAAAAAGATTTCGTTAAATAAAAAATTTTAAAAGTGTAATTCAAATAAATTTAAAATTTATTATCATTTTATAATTACAAATTAAAGGAACAAATAATTTGAAATTAAGTTTCCTTACTTATTGGTATTGATTTAAAACTTTTTCATAGTACAAAACCTTATAAAGTTTTTAAGACTATTGAAGGGGAGGCAAAGTTACAGTATAGAAGAAGACACTATCTAAAACATATACTCGACGGTTTTAGTTTGTCTAAATAAATCTTGTAACAAGCTGCATTAATAATATTTTTATGAAATGATATATAAACAAAATAATTTAATAATTGTCCTTTGAAACAATAGAGATAACTTTAGATTTAAATTAATTTTTTTAGGTATTAGACTTTAAAGTAATTATATCCACTTTTCAGTTGCTTTATGTTAGTTGGATTATTATCGAATGAACTGATAGGATATAATGTTAAAATGAATATGCTAAAGACATTTATTAAACCCATGCATCGTGAGGGTATAAAATTCGTACTAATTTTTAGTATTGCTTCGTTAATTTTGTTCCTTATTTATCTTCCTTTAGGATGGGTCGGAATTGGTCTTACATTATGGTGCTATTATTTTTTTCGAGATCCGATACGTACAACCCCAGTTCGAGACGGACTATTAGTGAGTCCTGCGGACGGAGTAATTTCATTGATTGAAAAAACTATGCCCCCACCAGAACTAGGGATAAATAGAGAGATTCTGACAAGGATTAGCGTATTTATGAATGTATTTGATTGTCACGTAAACCGCTCACCTATTGCTGCAGAGGTGATTGAAATTAATTATCGCCCAGGAAAGTTTTTCAACGCCTCATTAGATAAAGCTAGTGTTGATAATGAGCGTAACAGTTTGGTACTTCAAATCCCCGATGGGCGCCAAATTATAGTGGTGCAGATTGCTGGTCTAGTAGCTCGACGTATAGTATCATTTGTAAAACCAAAGCAGATATTGCGAACTGGAGAAAGGTTTGGTCTGATCCGATTTGGATCACGTGTAGATATATATTTACCAAATGGAGTGAAACCGCTTGTTTGTCTTGGCCAAACTATGGTGTCAGGTGAGACAGTAATTGCAGATTTAACTAGTAAAGAAGTTGCACGTGCTGGTAGAAAGGAGTGATTGATGGGCAAAATTAAAAATCAAAAATTTGAGCTTTCACTTAACCAATTATTACCTAATATGATGACTATTGCTGCTATATGTCTTGGGGTAACAGCTATTAAACATGGCTTTGAAGGTAAATTCCAAAGTGCTGTCCAACTAATCTTGCTGGCAGGTGTTCTTGATGGATTAGATGGTCGTGTGGCTCGGCTGTTAAAAAGTGATAGTAAGTTGGGTGCAGAACTAGATTCCTTAGCCGATGTTTTGAACTTTGGACTTGCACCGCCTTTTGTTTTATACTTTTGGGCGTTGCAAGATGTAAAAGGCATAGGCTGGTTTTCAGTACAGATCTTTTTGGTATGTTGTGTAGTACGTCTGGCACGCTTTAATGTAACTAGTAAATCTGATCAAGAAGTTAATTCTAGTGGATATTTTGTTGGTGTTCCAGCTCCAGCAGCTGCTCTTTTAGTAATGCTTCCAATGTATTTTTCATTCGCCTTCGAGATGGCTATATTATTGCCAACCCTAGTCATCTGTGGCCATTTGGTACTCATAGGGCTTTTGATGGTAAGCAATTTACCAACCTGGTCATTTAAAGTTGTGAAAACCTCTCCAAAAAATTCTAAATATTTTCTGATTGGCTTTGCTGTTATTGGCGCATCAGTTTTAAACTATGTCTGGATAACATTGATTGGTTTATGCATGATATATATTCTATTGGTGCTATTTACGATTGTTACTGGAAAGGCACAACGTCATAGATCAATAAACTAAAGTTTTAAATTCTGTGGTTGTAACTTATATTCACGGACTAAAAAATGTCAAAAGGGGTTCTTAAAGTGTAGGTTCCTGAGAATTTTTGAACATAACAATTATAAAACCCAACCTTAAGATTTATCCCTGAGGGTAGTATACAAGAAAAACAAGGTCAAATTTTAGCTTTTAATACTTTATTGATTAAATGAAATTTCCATAGAATATTAAAAGTTATAACAGTAATTGATTATAATTTTTGATTTTATAAGCTACTACTCTTCCTACTTGCACTACTTTGAAATAATTCTAAAGTTATATATTGTAACTAAAAATTATCAAAATTAAGCAATTTTAATCATGGAAAAAGTTTTAGAAATACAAAAAAAAGCATTTTTAAAGGAAGGTCCTCCTTCTTTAGAGATGAGAAAAGACCTTCTGAGGAGATGTGCTACTCTTATTGAAACCTATGAAGAAAAAATTATTAAAGCTTTAAATCATGATTTTCAGAATAGATCTATTGAAGAAATAAAAATTTCTGAGATTGACCAAACAATAAGGAATATCCTATTCACAATTAAAAAATTAAATAAGTGGATGAAACCTCAGAGAAGGTTATCTTCCCTCGGAACAGATTTACTCGGTGCAAAAAGTTTTTTAAAACCAACCCCACTAGGAACAGTGGGGCTAATTACCCCTTGGAATTTTCCAGTAGGTTTAGTTTTTTATCCTCTTGCATCAATTTTTGCTGCAGGAAATAGGGCAATGGTCAAGCCGTCCGAAATTACATCTGCAACGTCTAGTGTTATCAAAGAGGGTGTGGAAAAGTATTTCGACGTTTCTGAACTTGCGGTAATAACCGGAGGTCCATCTGTAGGAGAAAGATTTAGTAGTCTTAAACTTGATCACCTACTTTTTATAGGAAGTAATAATGTTGCAAAAAAAGTAGCCTCCCAAACAGCTAAAAATTTGGTTCCCACAACGCTAGAACTTGGGGGTAAGAGTCCCACAATTATTGGACAGAGTGCTAACATGAAGCTAGCGGCGAAAAGAATTTTATTTTCTAAAACTCTAAATGCTGGTCAGATTTGTTTATCACCTGATTATGTTTTTGTAAGAAAAGATGATGAAGTAAAATTTATATCTGAATTACAACATACCTATTCTAAGTTTTTTCCTAAACCGAATAGTATGGATCAAACAGCTATGGTTAATAAACATCATCTAAAAAGGATGAACATGTATATACTAGATGCAACAGAAAAAGGTGCAATTGTAAAAAGTTTAGGAAAAGACGATGATCATGATAGGAATATGTTTTCAACTAAATTGGTTACTAATGTTAATGATAATATGGAAGTAATGAAAAACGAAATTTTTGGTCCTATTCTTCCCATAATGTATTATGAAAATATTAACGAAGTTGTAGACTATATTAATAAGAGAGAAAATCCATTGGGTCTTTATTACTTTGGAGATAATAAATCTGAGCAAAACTTTGTAATCAATAATACTAGATCTGGAGGAGTTACTGTTAACGATACTATGTTTCATATTCTACAGTCTAGATTGCCTTTCGGTGGTGTAGGACAGTCGGGTCATGGTTGTTTTCATGGTTATGAGGGATTTCTTAATTTTTCTCATTTAAAGTCTATTTATTATCAAACAAAAATAGACTTTATTTTGTCTATTATAAGACCTCCAAGAGGCAAAGCCTTCAGTCTTTTATCCAAGATAATGAAAAAGCTTGGATAAAAATGTTAAAAGAAGCAGATTTCGTTATAGTAGGTGGCGGTTCAGCTGGTGCAGTTATTGCGTCCAGGTTAAGTGAGAATAGTAAATTTAAAGTCTGTCTATTAGAGGCAGGGGGGTGGGGTAGTAGTATTTTATTTCGAGCGCCTGCTGGTGGATTATTAATGTTGAGAGACAAACCCAAATTTCACAATTGGGCTTTCCAAACGATACCTCAAAAAGGACTTAATGGTCGAAAGGGATACCAGCCTAGAGGTAAAGCACTAGGAGGATCTAGTGCAATAAATGCAATGATTTATATTAGAGGTCAAAAAGAAGACTATAATGAGTGGGCAAATTTAGGAAATGAAGGTTGGGGTTGGAAAGACGTACTTCCATATTTCATAAAAGCTGAAAATAATGAGAATGGTCGGACAGAGTTTCATGGTGATGGGGGCCCTCTTGAGGTATCCAACCAAAAAGTACCAAGATCTATTTCACATGCTTATTTGGAGGCCTGTGCAAAATCCCAATTAAAAATTAGCAATGATTTTAATACTGGTAGCAATGAGGGTGCTGGTTTTTGGCAATCAACTATTTTTCATTCAAATAAAAAAAACGGACAGAGATGTTCAACTGCCGCAGCTTACATTTTACCTTTTATTGGAAAAAGGAAGAACCTTAATATTATTACTAAAGCGACAGTTACAAAAATAATATTTGATGGGAAGAGCGCAGTTGGAGTGGAATACATTCAAGGTGGAAAGAGGAAAGAGGTTAGAGCAAAGAAAGAGGTCATTATATCAGCGGGTTCTCTCAAGTCCCCCATAATTTTACAAAGATCTGGAATTGGTGATATAGACGATATTTGTCCACACGGAATAAAGATGTTGCATGATCTTCCTGGAGTTGGAAAAAATCTTCAAGATCATATTGACTTCAACTTTTGTTTTAAAACAAGTGATAAAAATACGCTTGGAATATCTCCTAGAGGACTTTTTAAAATTCTAGGAGAGACAGCAAAGTGGTTTATCCATGGAAATTCAATGATTTCTTCAACTCTTTCTGAAGTTGGAGGTTTTTTTAAAACAGATCCATTTTTGGATAGACCAGATATACAAAATCATTTTGTAATAGGTCTCATTGATGATCATTTAAGAAAAATCCATTATGGATATGGATATTCCTGCCATGTATGCCTGCTTAGACCTTACTCAAGAGGAACAGTTTCCTTAGCTTCTGCAAAAGTTTCAGATGATCCTATTATTGATCCAAATTTTTTTAGTGATTTACGTGATTTAAAAACATTAATCAAAGGAGCAAAATTAACTCAAGATATTTTAAATTCTGCGCCACTAAATAAATATAAATCAAAGGAAATTTACGGAGTGCATAATAATCTTAGTGATTTGGAATGGGAGGGACATATTAGAAATAGAGCAGATACTATTTATCACCCGGTAGGAACATGCAAAATGGGTAATGACGAGTTAGCTGTTGTTGACAATAAACTAAAGATCAAGGGATTAAAGAATATTCGCGTAGCGGACGCATCTATAATGCCCAAAATTACTTCTGGGAATACGAACGCTCCAACAATCATGATAGCAGAAAAATGTTCATCAATGATCTTTGAAGAGTATTCGTAATTAAAGAATTTTATTACTCAAATATTATGACAAAAATATCCATATTAAATTTGCGTTTAGACATTTTATTTTCAAAGATTTATAAATTCCAATCCAATCAAGTAAAAATTATTTTTGGTAAAAATTACTTTGTTAAAAAACTGAAATTGAAATTTTTCATTTGGAGGTATCCTTGAAAATAAAGTTTATTCTGTATTATCGGTTTTTGTGTTTAATTTTAGCTTTGGGTTATTGGTCATATCAATTTACTTTAACAAACTATGATAACTTTGGCATTCAATTCCGATTTTTGACAATTTGGGGATTAAGTGCTGCATTAACTACAACAATTTTATTATTCATTAACAGCTTGAAAGGAAGAGAAGAAAAATATTTTGCAGTTGTGTCTGCTACTGCAGTATTAAACGCAATGGTAGTTTTTTTATATTGGAAACTTTATTTCATTGACCCAAGTTTAGTAAATTATTCAGGGTCAATAACTTGGTTTCAAGAATATTATCTTCATCTTGTTGGTCCAATTCTACTGATTTGGGATTCACTTTTTATCAATAATTCGTTTAGACAGATTTTGAAGGGAATTCTTACAGCCTTAAGTATATGCATATTATACATTTTATGGTCGGAACTTATTACAGGTCCATTAAATTCAACTCCGAGAGGGAAAGTAACAATGGGATTGCCTTACCCATTTCTAAATGACATGTCTTTAAAAGAAAGAATTATTTTTTATTCAACTACAATATTGACTGGTCTATTATTTTATATGGTTGGTTGGACTTTCTATTATTTAAAGTCAAAAATAACCCAACAGGTTTGAAATTAGATATATTAAAATCAAAATTTACGCATTCAAAATAAAATCTTACGTAAGGTAATGGTTGCTGCCAACAAAATATTTTACTCTATTAGTTTAGCTGACTTTATTCAGCATAGGTAATTTCAGAAATTAAATTATACCTAAATCTTTTAAAAATTCACTAAAATTAATTCTTGATATGGGGGAAATAAATAATGGAACAAGAACTAAGTATTTTAGCTTATAACAGTGGTAATCAGATAACAGTAGGCATATACAGTGTGCTTACAGTTATTCTTGCTTTTATAGCATTGAGAGTGGCTAGATTTTCTCAAGGAACACATATAGCTGGAAAAGTTATATCGTCAATTTTTGGAATAATGAGTGGTTTTTTTATTCTAGATGTACAGTCCTTTAGACATTTTTGGAATGATGTAACCGCGACTTACTTAGCAAAAGCAAAAGATAACGGCATTGAATTGTCTACATTTGCAACAAATTTTGTTGAACAATCTGGTTTGTCCGGGAATGATATAGCTACTAGGGGTCTTTTTAACGACATTCCACTTTTAGTATTTGTTTTAGTATTTTTACTAATAGTTCTTGGTACAATTTGGGGACCAAAAATAAATTTTGGTAACGATAGTTAAGAAATTTTGTAAATAATGAACCTTGATAGTGTGGATGCCAATTTACTGAATTAATTCATTGTCATCCATACTTCTATTTTTGTTTCAAAAATAATAGACATCATGAGAAGCTAAAGATTTAGAATTTTGAGTTTTAGTTTTAAATATTAAGTTTTTGATAAACTTTACATAGCTGACCTTTATTTGATTAATATTCCTCAAAAAAAATAGATTATTATAAGTTAGAACTCATAACTAAGCACTTAGTTTTGGATAAGGATCCGACTCTAATCTGCCTATTAATATATAATACGTATTATTATTTTTATTAAATTGAATTAATTGTATTATCATTTTTAAAAAATAATCTATGAGGTTTTAAAAATGCGCTTTGAATTGATGTTACCTTATCAAATTAGGGAAGCAATCGCCAACAATACACCAATTGTACTCCCTATAGGAGTTATTGAATATCATGGTGAACATATGGCTATTGGGATGGATACGCTTGCCGTGACAAAAGTTTTGGATAGGTTAGAGAGACAGATGGAAGTTATTATTCTTCCACCTTTTAGTTATGGGGCTTCGAGTTACGCAGTTGCCGCTCCTGAAGGAAGTGGGACTTTAAATGTTGATTCATCAGTGCTTGCTCCTTTGGCTGAGCAAATTTTTACTGGTTTACTTAGAATAGGCTTTCGAAACATACATGGGATTGTTCATCACCAAACCGAAAATTTTTCATCGGGGATGCCGACTGACTTGGCCTTTAAAATTGGTGCTAGACAGGCAATTTTTAAATTTCAAGAACATACTGAAGGTGAGGCATGGTGGGGGTCACAAGATATGAGTGATTATTATAATAGACATCAGGAAGGAAGTGACCCATTCAATTGGATAAAGTTACATCCACTTATGGATGATGAAATTATAAAAAATTATATTTTTGATCATGCTGGAGAAGGAGAAACTTCGCTACTAATGGCTTTGGCTCCAGAAGGAGTTGAAATGGATCGAGTATCTGAAAATACTACCTGGTATACTAAATCAGCAGCTAATTCATCATCAGAAAAGGGAGAATTGGTAACTTTGAAAATTATAAATAGCTTAATAGAGCGACTAAAATAAAATTATTCTATTTAATTCAGAGGGTAGTTGATTTCTTATTAGTAAATAATGATTTTAATAATTCCGATATGTTATTTTAATAATTTTGACATGTTAAATATATATCCTAATCTTATTTAACAATTAGAAGATAAGAATCATTTCTTTAAGAAAGGGTCGAAATAATGAAAGCGCTTACAAGTTTAGTTGTTTTAATTACTACATTAATAATGATTAATGGGCTTAAAGCCGAACAAATCACTGTTTTACACATTAATGATCATCACTCTCATCTAAAACCAGATAAGAGAATGAGTTTGATGCTAGATGGTAAATCAACGCGTGTACGATCTGGTGGAATGCCTGCAGTTGTTGCTAAGATCAAAGAATTAGAAGCAGATAATAAAAATGTAATTAAACTACATGCAGGTGATGCAATCTCAGGATCACTATTCTTTACAATTTTCAAGGGTGAGGCAGATGCAGCACTTATGAATGAAATATGTTTTGATGCTTTTGCACTTGGTAATCATGAATTTAATGATGGAGACAAAGGGGTTGCAAAGTTTATAGATTTTTTAAAATCAGAAAAGTGCAATACACCTGTATTAGCTGCTAATATCAAGCCTGAGGTAGGTGTATCAGCTCTTACTCCCAACAGTGAAACTGATTATATACAACCATATACAATTATTAAAAGAGGAGGTATAAAGGTAGGTATTATTGGTATCGACATCGTTCGTAAAACAGTTATGTCTTCAAGCCCAGATGAGACAACAATTTTTCTCGATGAGGCTGAAACCGCTCAAAAGATGGTAGATGAACTTAAACAGTCTGGCATCAAACATATTATAATTCTTGCGCATTATGGTTACAATAATGAGCTTGAACTTGCTAAAAAAATTGATGGTGTAGATTTAATAATAGGTGGTGACTCACATACACTTCTCGGAGATTTTGACAAGCTAGGTCTTAATGCTGCTGGGCCATATCCTACTATTGTTAAAGGTATTGGTGGAAAATTAGTTTGTGTTGCTACTGCTTGGCAGTATAGTCAGATTGTTGGTGAATTGACTATTTCTTTTAATGAAGATGGTGAAGTTCAATCTTGTAAAGGTATTCCACATTTAATGCTTGCAGATAGCTTTAAGAGAAAGAATAGTGATGGAGATAGAGTGGAAATTGAAGGGGTTGAACGTGATGCTGTGTATTCACAAATCAATGCTGACCCAAAACTTTCGATTGTTCAAGAAGATGCTTCAGCTGCTACATTATTGGAGTCCTTTAATATAAAAGTAGAAGAAATGCTCTCGATTAAAGTGGGAGAAGTAAAAGAAAATCTGTGTCTTGTTAGAATACCAGGTGATAATCGATCAAAGATTTGCTCTCCTGAACAAACAGCCAGTAAAGGTTCAGATATTTCAATGGTAGTTGCTCATGCATTTCGTGAGATGGCTAAAGCTAGTGATATTGCCATTCAAAATGGTGGTGGAGTAAGAACGGATATAGCTAAAGGTGACTTTACAATGGGTGATGCTTACAAACTACTCCCTTTTGCTAATACACTAGTTGAAATGGACATGACGGGAGCCGAGATCAAAGTGGTATTAGAAGAGGCTCTGGATTATGCATTACAACCTGATGGTTCTGACGGTGCCTATCCATATGCAGCTGGTCTACGCTGGCATGTAGATACATCAAAGCCAGCTGGTAGTCGACTTAGCAATATGGAGTTTAAGGGACGTAATGATAGTTCTTGGAGTGCTCTAGAAAGTAGCTCAACATACCGAATTGTAACAAATAACTACATTGCCAGTGGACGTGATGGTTATCTTTCATTCAAAACAGTAAAGAATGATGGGCGTTATACTGACACTTATTTAGATTATGCTCAATCATTTGTTGATTATGTTCTTGAGCGTGGAAGTATAGGTAAGTTGCCAGATTCTGAATATTCCACGCAGTCTATTAAATAATAGTCTTTTATACCATGAAAGAGGAGGTTATCAAAAGATAACCTCCTCTTTCAAAATATAACCTGTCATGATTTTCTAAATTAATTAACTATAAAATTTTAAATGATTTTAAAATTTCAGAAGTTCATAATGTATTTAGTCTAAATTAGAAATTTATTCTAAAAAATTTTAATGGATATGGTAGATATACATTTGGATAAAGGACCTCAAAACCACAACTTACAACTAACATAAATTTCTGCTTATGCATTTTGGTTTATAGAGATGTTCTAATTGGTAATTTGGAATGAGAGTGATTGAAAGTTTGGAAAATTAATTAACGAAGTGTTGTAAGAATTTGTTTTAAAGGCTTCTTTATTGTTGCAGCATATGGCACTCTTGCTTCTTTTGCAGGGTGTCCTATTGCCAATATCATTACAGGTTTATTAGATGTTGGTCTATTACATATTTTTGTTAAAAATTTCATTGGATTTGGCGTGTGTACAAGGCAATACAGCCCAGCTTGATGAATAGCCGAAATTAGAAATCCACATGCTATGCCAACACTTTCAGGTACATAATAATTTTTATAAGTAGATCCATCAGTTTTTATTCCATATCTCTCAGCAAAAATAACTATGAGCCATGGTGCTTTTTCCAGATGTAGCTTGTTTGGACCAGTGCCTATAGGTTCAAGTGCTCTGAGCCATTCATCATGATTGAGACTAGAATAGAACTTTTTTTCTTCTTTTTCTGCCGCGTTTCGAATTTTCATTTTAATTGTACTGCTTGATATTGCTACAAAATGCCAAGGTTGATGATTTGCACCACTTGGTGCCATGGCTGCTATTTTAATGCAATTTTGTATAACTTCTTCTGAAATAGGTGTTTGGGAAAAATTTCGTATAGTTCTTCTAAAAGAAAAAATTTGATAAAGGGATTTTGTTAATGCCTTGATTTCCTTTTCACTTTTTTTAGGCATTTTAGGAAATAAAACAGGTTCATAAGTAGACATTTATATTGCCTCGCATAGTTTATACGTTGAGTCACGAATTTTTAAGTCTGTATAATTGGGTGCTATTTTAATATAGATATTATTTTTTTAAAGTTTTTATAATTTATATTTCATTTTGGCATGATTTATGATAGTAGATAAATGGTTATTTATCTTCCATTTGTAAAAATGTATGTAAAAACCTGTTTGTATATGTGCCTTTGGTTCTAAAAATTAAAGGCACATTTAATAATATCTTCATTTAAAATTTTAATTTGATAATCTTATTACCTTAAACTCCAAAAAATTCTATTAAAAGAATTATAAAATAATGATACCCACATTACAAATAGTGAAAGTAATTATTTCAGCGATGATTATTTTGGTTGCTACAGAGGTTAGCAATCGATCAACTACCATTGCTGCAATTATTATAGCACTGCCGTTGGTTTCTATAATTTCACTTATATGGATTTGGGTTGAAACAAAAGATGTAGAACAAATATCAACTATTAGTAAACAAATATTTTGGTTTGTAATTCCTGGTTTGCCTATGTTTCTTACTTTACCTTTTTTTCTTAGTAAAGGCTTAGGTTTTATAATTTCTCTAATAGTAAGTTGTTTAATTACAGTAATTCTTTTTTACATAACACAAAAAATAATTACCAGTTAATCTCTACTATAATTAAATTTTTGTCAGAAATACCGAGTAAATGAAATAATCAGAATATATTACAAAATTGTTAACCAATACACTGATTAATAATTAAGTAATTTTAATCAAAAAGAATCATAAGTATAGAAATTAATAACAATAAAATTGCCAATATTTCTTTATATATTGGTCTTTCTCGAAAGAAAAAAATTGAAAAGAAAATAGCTATTATAAGTTCAATTTGACCTACCGCTCTTACAGGCGCAACTGCATTGGCTGAAAAGGCATAAAACCAACAAAAACTTGTTAAAGCTCCAAAAAAACCTACTGAAATTGAGTTTCTCCAATATTTAAGGGTCAAAATAAATTCTGACGAAGTATAATTTATCATCCAGGTTCCCATTACAAATGTTTGGATTATAACTGAAACTCCTAATGTAGTACCTGCTTTAATAAATAAATTATTTCCTTCTAGTGAGTCTGTTGCTGCGCGAAAAAAAACACTACATAATGCTAATAACGCACCACATAACAATCCTAAAATAACTTGCTTTGTGGATAAAGAAATTATTATATTTGTGAGACTTATTTGGCCTTTCGCGACAGCAAGTAAAATAATTGCTATAAAACCCAGACATATAGCTACATTAGTCTGCATAGTTGTAATTGTACCTAGAATGATGCTTTCAAAAAAAATAGCTTGAATAACTTCAGTTTTTGAAAAGGCTGTTGCTGATGCAAAAGACTTCAAAGAAAATAGTTTTATTAGAAGTACGGTAAATATTATTTGTAAAATGCCAGCAGCTGTAACCCATACAAGAAAAATATAATTTAGAGTTGGTAATGTCTCATTAAATATTAATGAGTAACCCAGCAAACCTAACCAAGCAAATGGAATAGCATACAAAAATCTTACATAACTGGCACCTACGTCTCCTAAAATATTTTTAAGCCTTTTTTGTTGGGCATTTCTTATACTTTGTGAAAGTGCTGCTATCACTGTTACCCAGATCCATAACTCCAACTAAGGCCAACCTTTCAGATTTTGAAATTGATCATGAAAATTTATTTTTAATAATCTATCTCAGTTTATTAATAAAAGTATCCATTTATATTTAATTATGATAAAAAATTTTTATGAAAAATCAAAACCATCTGTATTTAAGTAAGCTAAAGAAAACAAAATATACCCTTGAAAAGTCACTAAATGACTTGGAACAATATGATCTCGATGAAGAAAGCATTAGAATGATAAAGATTTTAAAAGATCGGATAAAGGAAAATCAAAAACAAATAATTGCTCTGGAAAAAGAAATTAATAATAGTTAAGAGTTCCTATATTTTGAAAAACAATAATGATAACTATAAGATTTTGGAAATTTTGATAAATTCTTAAATTGGAATCCTGAGATAATTAACTATTTAAATAAAATCATCAATATAACTTCTTAGTTTGGTTATAGCTTTTTAAAATGAAAAATTATTTATATTTCTGGGAAGATTTTGAAATTAATCAAGAAGTAAATTTAGGAACTTACGAATTTACTGAAGATGAAATTATAGAATTTGGAAAAAAATTTGATCCTCAGTATTTTCATGTTGATCCAAAACTTTCAAAGGCATCAGAATATAAAGGATTAATAGCATCTGGTTGGCATACATGTTCAGTTATAATGAAACTAATGTGTGATAAATTTCTTAATAGTACTAATACACTTGGTTCCCCAGGTATAAGTAATTTAAGTTGGTTTCATCCTGTAAGACCTGGAGATAAGATAACTGGATACTGGGAAGTAATAGAAAAAAGGGAATCTAGATCAAAACCAAGTATGGGTATAATGAAATTAAAAATTTTTGGAATTAATCAAAATAGAGAAACTGTAATAAATATGGTACCAACAATTTTAATTTATAAAAAAAATAGAAACTAAATAAAATCTTAATCATTTTAATTTCAAAAAATGTGATTTTTTTTTAAAAAGGTAACATTTTATATTATCTTAAAAATAATTATAACTTTTATATTGCTTAAAATGGTTCTTAATTTTCCACCGAAAAGAATAATTTGCTTAACAGAAGAAACTGTCGAAACTCTTTATCTTTTAGGAGAAGAGAAAAGAATTGTTGGGGTAACTGGGTATGCAGTAAGACCCAAAAGGGTGAGGCTGGAAAAACAAAGAGTAGGATCTTTTATTTCTGTAAATATTGAAAAAATTAAAAAATTAAAACCAGAATTAATTCTTACTTTTTCTGATGTACAAGCTAATTTAACCAAACAACTTATACTAGAAGGATTTAATGTAATTTGCTTTAACCAAAAGAGTATTAGCGAGATTTTTAGTATGATTAAGTATCTTGGATCTTTAGTCGGAAATATAGAAGGGGCAATAGATTTAGTTACAAAATTAGAAAATCAAATTAATTTAATCAAGAAAAAAAATACTAAATTGAAACCTAAGGTATATTTTGAAGAATGGGATGATCCTTATATTTCAGCAATTGGATGGGTCTCAGAAATAATAGATATAGCGGGTGGGGTTGATATTTTTGCAGAAAGAAGCAAGGCTCATAAATCTAAAGTAAGATCGGTTTCCTCTAACGAAGTCATTTATGAAAATCCAGATATTATTTTTGCATCTTGGTGTGGTAAAAAGGTAAATTTTAAAAAAATAAAAGAAAGGGAAGGTTGGGATTCAATTAATGCTATTAAAACAAATTTTTTATTTGAAATTAAATCTCCTATTATTTTACAACCTGGACCAGCAGCACTTACTGATGGATTATTGCAAATTAATAATTGCATTGAGAATTGGAAAAAACAATATAGTTATTAATACGATCTAATTCTTTAATTATTTTTTAATAAATTTATGTAAATATAATTTTAACAGAGAGTAAAAAGTGATTATAAAAAAAAGTTATTATTCTTTTAAAAATAAACACTTTTTATCTATATTATTAATGAGCGTTGGTTCTATAGCTATTAGCTTTAATGGATTAGTTCTTAGGAATATAGATTTAGCAGATGACTGGACAATAATATTTTATAGAGCTTTTTCCTTTTCTTTTTCTATTTTTTTGTTTCTGATTTTTAAATATAGAAATGACGTATTAAAAAAAATTATTGAAATTAGAATTTATGGGCTCCTTGGAGGAATTGTATTAAGTTTATCAAATATATGTTTCATTTTATCAATGACATCCACCACGGTTGCAAATACAGTTTTTACTATAAGTCTTATCCCCTTTCTAACTGCTTTTTTTTCCTTTTTAATTCTTAAAGAAAAATTAACTAAAATTACTATTTTTACAATGCTTTTAGCATTTGGGGGGGTATTAGTAATGTTCTATGGTGTTTTGTTAATAGGGGCATTGTGGGGGAACATACTTGCTCTTTTTGCTGCTATTTGTTTCTCAATCTTTACCATAATTTTGAGGATGAGTAAGAATACTGATATGTTGCCATGTTTGTTAATGTCAGGTGTGATTGCTATTGCATTTTCTTCATTTCAAAAAATGGGATCATTGCAAATATCTAGTAATGATTTTTTCCTTTGTTTTATATTGGGAGCAGTTCTGTCAGGTTTTGTTAATTGCTGTTTTGTTTTTGCCACAAGGCACCTGATCGCTGCAGAAGTAACTTTATTTTTTTTCATTGAAATTGCTCTTAGCCCATTTTGGGTATGGTTATTTTTGAATGAACATACAACTTTTAATACTCTAATAGGAGGAATAATAATATTAATATCGATTTTACTAAGATCGATATATTTACTCCTTACTAAAAGTAAAATAAATTGATTGATAACATAAATTGTCAAATGAAATTACAATACTTAATATTGAATAATGAAAATCAAATTAATATTTCTTTTTTTAATATTTCCAGTTCATCTTAATGCTGAAAAACTTCAAGGGGAGAATCTCCTTTTTAGTCCCCCTGATGGATATCAGATAGGATACACTAGCAATAATAAAGATATTTATATTCAAGAATGGATACCTGATGGGCAAAATATAAAGGATTGGTCGGAAATGGTAACAATTCAAGTATTATTTAATTATCCAATCGAAAATTTGGATAATTTTGTAAATAACTTCATTGAGATGATTGTGGATATTTGTGAAGATGGAAGAGGTTTGACAATAACTAATGGTGATGAATATGGATATTTATTCAATTATTTCATGACAATTTGTGGAAGAAATCCAAATACACAAAAACCAGAATTTACAATGGTAAAAGCGATTGCCGGAAACGATGCACTTTACGTTGTACAAAAAGCATGGAGATATGAGCCAACTGATATCCAAATACAAGATTGGTCGAAGTTGGTCTCTCAAGTTTTTCTTTGTGATAATAAAAATGAGGATGCACCATGCCCAAAGCTTTAAATTTACTTAGTGAAAAATCATATCTTTCTTATATTACATATGAATAATTTTAATACCTTTATTCGGGAAAAATTAAAATTTTCAATTAAATTGATCGATTTCTCTAGAAAATTTTTCAAATAATTTCAAAGATTCATTTGAATTTAACTTTTTTACTTTACCATCTTTAATATCTTTATGAGTCCACATTGAAGTCATTAATGGATCACCTCGCATTGCCCAATTAGTAAATAACCTTCTTTTGGTAGAGTTCTCGCTTAACTTATGAATATCTGTGTGTCTTTTGTCACTTAAAATTTTATTGTAAGTAAATTCTAATTCTTTTTGGGGACCTTCAAGGAACTGTAAATAAAGGTCCTGACGATATATTAAACATCCAGTGACTTTATTTTTTTTATTATTTATATTGGAGGTTTCTAAAATATTTTTAATATTTTTTTCATTAAACCCGACGGGGTTAGAAACATATATTAAATTCTTGATCATTTAATGCAAAGATATAACAGTCATTTCTTATTTTTTAAAGTTCTAAAAATTAATATTCTATAGAACCCAAATATATTATAATTCAATATGCATTTCTCAAGTATTTTAATTTATTCCCCTTGGTAATTTTTTTAATTCGTCATAAAAAGGTAAGTTAACGATTTTACAATCATAAAAATTATTTTCTTTCCCTTTTATCGATAAGGTCTTTTCTTCCCAATTGCTATTATGGTTAAACAATACGTAGCCAATGCCTTTATTAAGATATGGTGAAAATGCTCCAACAGTTGTTCTACCAACCATTTTATTTTTATAATATATTTCAGAACCACCAAAAGGAATAAAATTTTCTGATGTTATCCCGAAAAGTTTTGTTTTTTTACTTGATTTAAGAAGACTGTCTCTACC
>CACMAH010000002.1:160000-210095 GCA_902611605.1 uncultured Alphaproteobacteria bacterium | reverse complement strand
GGAAGAGAATTTACAAATAAAACAAGAAGATTTTGACAATCAACATAATGCCATTGAGTTTGGTATATATGACTCTTTTTCGGATAATTTAAAGAGTAATTTTGGTAATTATGAAACTGTTGATACAAAAGATAAATTGGAGCATTGGTTAGGAAAGATTTATAAAGTTTACTTTTTTGCAATAGATTTAGAAACTTCATCTCTTGATGAAATTGATGCAAATTTGGTGGGTATATCATTAGCAATTGAATCAGGGATAGCATGTTATATTCCAGTAGGTCATATTGCTAGTGAACAAAATACTGAAAATGACAAAAATAATTTTAAGGGTCAGCTCTCGCTAAATTATGTAATTGATAAATTAAGACCTATTCTTGAAGATCCATCTATATTAAAGATTGGGCTAAATATTAAATTTGATTACAAAATTCTATTGAAATATTCTGTTTCATTATGCTCATTTGAAGATACTATGTTAATGTCATATTCATTGAATGCAGGTTTACATCGTCATAATTTAGATACTTTGTCAGAAATGTTTCTTAATCATAATCCAATTAAAATTGAATCTTTAATTGGCACTGGTAAAAATAAAAAAACTTTTTCAGAAATACCAATAAATCTAGCCACAAAATATGCCGCAGAGGATGCCGATATTACATTTAGATTATGGAAAATATTTAGACCAATGTTGTCAGAAAAAAAAGTGTCTGCAATTTATAATAATATAGAAATCAATTTGATTTCAGTATTGGCTAAGATTGAAATGAACGGAATTCGAATTGATGAAAATATACTTTCAAATTTATCAACTCAATTTTTGAATAAATTAAATTTGTTAGAAGAAAAAATTTATCAACTTTCTAATGAAAGATTTAATATTGGATCACCAAAGCAATTAGGTATTATATTATTTGAGAAGTTAGGGTTCGAAGGTGGGAAAAAAGGAAAAAATGGTACTTATTCAACTGATGTTGATGTATTAGAATCATTAGCTTCAAAAGGCCACAATTTTGCCGAATATGTTTTGGAATGGCGACAACTTTCAAAGTTAAGGTCTACATATACGGAATCCCTCCAAAACCATATTAAAACAAAAACTGGAAGAGTACATACCTCATTCCTTTCTTCTGGCGCTACTACAGGCAGATTGTCTTCATCAAATCCAAATTTACAAAATATTCCTATAAGAACTGAAGATGGCAAAAAAATTAGATCTGCTTTTATCACAGATAAAGGAAAAAAGTTGGTAAGCTTTGATTATAGTCAGATTGAGCTTAGAATTTTAGCTCATATAGCAAAAATTAAGAATTTAATTAATGCATTTAAAGATGGACAAGATATTCATTCTCAAACTGCTTCAGAAGTTTTTCAAGTACCAATTGAAGACTTAAATCCTGAACTAAGAAGACAAGCTAAGGCTATTAACTTTGGCATTATTTATGGAATTTCTCCTTTTGGTTTGGCAAACAATCTTAGAATTCCAAGAGAAAAAGCCAAAAATTTTATTGATAAATATTTTGATCGTTATCCAGAAATTAAAAACTATATGGATCAGACAATAAATAAAGCTAAAGAAAATGGTTATGTTCAAACTTTATTTGGACGAAAAATACATACTCCAAATATTAATTCCAAAGGTCCAGCGGCTGGTTTTGCGAAAAGATCAGCAATTAATGCACCAATTCAAGGAACTGCTGCAGACATTATTAAATTAGCAATGATAAAAATCCCACAATTATTTATTAATAATAATTTGAGTGCAAAAATGGTTTTACAAGTGCATGATGAATTATTGTTTGAAGTGCCGGATAAGGAGATAGAGATTCTAAAAAATAAAGTTATTTCACAAATGGAGAATGCATGCCATCCATTTCTTACTTTAGATGTGCCTCTAAAGGTAGAGTTTGGAGTTGGCGAGAATTGGAATAGTGCTCATTAATAAAAATGTGTCTTATTTTGTTATTTAAAATACTTTATAGTAAGACCTTTAATAACTCTTTTTAAATCATGTATGGTCATATTTTTCATAGATAACCTGTATACTATAAAAGTATTTTTGATTATTTTAATTTTTCGGTAAATTTAGCAATTTCTTTAATAAGTTTTTCATCATAATGAGAAATAACTATATTAGTCCCTTTAATTAAACCATTTTCAAAAGGATATGATCCTATTGAAACATTTGGATACAGAGATGCTATTTTAGAAAGTTTTTCTGCAATATCTCCCTCTGCCTTATTAATAGTAATAGTTGTAGATTTAATAGAAAATTTAAACTCAAGATTTTTTATTATATTTTCAACCATAGCTTGAAAAATATTTGGGACACCTGCTAAAACAAAAACATTTTTGATTTTAAAACCAGGGGCTACACTAATCGGATTAGGTATCATAACAGCTCCTACAGGAATTCTAGCCATACGTAACCTAGAACTATTTAATTTTATTTGTTTTGTTAAATAGTAATTTTCCAATAATTTTTTTGCATCTTTATTTACGGGAAGATCAACATCAAAAGCACTTGCTACACATTCTGCTGTAATATCATCATGAGTAGGGCCAATTCCACCACTAGTAAATACAAAATTGTATTTATTTCTAAGTTCATTTACAGAATTTATTATTTGGTCCTTGATATCTGGAATAATCCTAACTTCATTTACAATTATTCCAATGGAAAGTAGTCTTTGAGCCAAATATCTTGAATTTAAATCTTGTGTGCGTCCAGATAAGATTTCATTGCCGATAATAATTATACCAGAAGTTCTAAGTAATAATTCGCTCATCTAAACTAGTTATGCCTATATATTTTATTTTTCAATGTTATTATAAATTTTAATTATAAATAGAGAACAAATGCAATTTTCTTCCACACTTATTGAAGCTAAATTATTAAAAAGGTACAAGCGTTTTTTGGCTGATGTTCTCTTTGAAAATGGTGAAAAAAAGACTGTATACTGTCCAAATCCAGGTTCTATGTTAGGTTTAACTCAAAAGAATACCAAAATATGGCTTCAAGAATCTATTAATAAGAATTCAAAGTATAAATTTATTTGGCGATTAGTTGAAACTA
Source organism: uncultured Alphaproteobacteria bacterium (assembly GCA_902611605.1). Lineage (GTDB taxonomy): Bacteria > Pseudomonadota > Alphaproteobacteria > Rhodobacterales > Rhodobacteraceae > CACIIZ01. Next base: position 207,019 of record CACMAH010000002.1, on the reverse strand, counting down.
ATACAGGAAAACTTATTTGCATAGATACGCAAATGGCAAATAAAGTTATATATGAAAGCTTATTAAAAAAAAAAATAACTGAATTAAAAAAATATGATGAAATTATTCCGGAGCCTAAGGTAATTGACGGTAGCAGGCTTGATTTTTTGTTGAAATCAAAAGGTGAAAAATCATGTTATATTGAAGTTAAATCTTCAACCCTTTCAAGGATTCCTAATATTTCAGAATTCCCAGATTCTGTTACTTCAAGAGGATCTAAGCATCTATCTCTATTAGCTAATTTAAAAAATAATGGATTTAGAGCAATTCAAATTTATTTAATTCAAAGGAATGATACTAATTGTTTTAAGATTGCTAAAGATATTGATCATCAATATTTTAAAACTTTTCAAATTGCAAAAAAATCTGGTGTGGAAATTTTAATTCTACAAAGCCTACTTTCTTATGATGGAATAGAATTAAGCAAAAAAAGGTTATAAGAGTTATATATTTTTAAATTATTTGTCGTTATTCATTGAAAGGACTTGATAGCTTTTAAAATAATTTATATAGCAGGATTTAGTATTGAATTTAATTAAGGACATTTTATTGGATAGTAACAACTTAAATAAGGATGGTATAAGAATACACACTGATACTGAACTTGTAGAAATGAAGCTCTCTTGTAAATTAGCAGCTGAAACTCTTGATATGATAGGAGATTATGTTGAGCCGGGAGTATCAACAGATAAAATAAACAGTTTATGCCATGAGTTTATGCTTGATAATGGTGCAAAACCTGCAACACTTGGTTATAGAGGTTTTCCTAAATCATGCTGTATTTCAATTAATCATGTTGTATGTCATGGCATACCAGGCCCCAAAACTTTAAAGGAAAGTGACATTTTAAATATTGATGTAACATGCATACTAAATGGATGGTTTGGAGACAGCAGTAGAATGTATATTGCTGGAACTACTAGCAAGAAAGCTAGCAGATTAATTGAGGTTACATACAATGCGTTATTAAGAGGAATCGAAGTAGTTAAACCAGGAAATACTTTTGGAGATATTGGAGAAGCTATACAAAAATATGTAGAAAGCAAAAAAATGTCTGTAGTAAGAGATTTTTGCGGTCATGGGGTTGGAAGAAGTTTTCATTCAGCACCAAATGTTTTACATTTTGGTGAAAAAAATTCTGGCTCATTTTTGGAGCCTGGTATGTTTTTTACTATTGAGCCTATGGTTAATTTGGGTAAACCAGATACAAAAATCTTATCAGATAATTGGACTGCAGTTACAAGAGACAAGTCACTTTCAGCTCAATTCGAACACACAGTTGCAGTTACGAATAGTGGCGTAGAAGTTCTTACTCTATCTCCACAAGATAAATTTTTTCCTTTTTAGTAAAGGTATGTAAACAAAAAATTAATTTTTTCCATGACAATTTTTATACTTTTTTCCTGAACCGCAAGGACATTGGGAATTTCTACCAACTTTTCCCCAAATTGCGGGGGAAGTTTTTTGAGGAGTTTCTTTTCCATTCCCCTCAAAATCATTGTATCTCAAATCAGAATTACTAGTTTTCTTATTTGCGTTTTCAAGTTTACTGGAATCAACTAATTGAAAAAAAGCCATAAATTTTGTGACCTCTTCTCCTATAGTTTGGAGTAATACTTCAAATAATTCATATGCTTCTGATTTGTATTCATTTAATGGATCTCTTTGCGCATATCCTCTAAAACCTATTACAGATCTTAAATGCTCAAGTTTTAACAGATGTTCCCGCCATGATTTGTCTATTGTTTGTAAAAGCACTTGTTTCTCAATATTTTGAATCAATTCAGCACCATATTTTTGTTTTTTATTGTCTAAAATTTTGGATGCCTCAATATTGACACGATCTTGAAATTCATCAGCTGAAAAACTTTCCTCTTCAATCCAATTTTGCAAAGGAATGTAAACGCCTAATTTTTCTTTTATTTGATCTTTTAATAAATCAGTTTCCCATTCTATAGGATTGCTATCTTCAGAGATATTATCCCAAATAATATTATCTATTACTTTTTCTCTCATATCAGTAATTGTTTCAGTAACAAATTCTGATTCCATTATTTCTCTTCTTTGACTAAAAATAGATTTTCTTTGTAAATTCATTACATCGTCATACTTGAGAAGATTTTTTCTTATGTCAAAATTTCTAGCCTCTACTTTACCTTGTGCCCTTTCTAATGCCTTATTAACCCACGGGTGCGCTATACTTTCTCCATCTTTCATTCCTAATCTTTTTAACATAGTATCTAATTTGTCTGATCCAAATATCCTCATTAAATCATCTTCAAGACTTAAATAAAAAGAGGTTCTTCCAGGATCACCCTGTCTACCCGATCGACCTCTAAGTTGATTATCTATTCTACGACTTTCATGTCTTTCAGTAGCAAGCACAAAAAGACCACCAGCTTTTTTAACAATTTCTTTTGATTTTTCTACTTCTTCAGTAATTTTTTTCTTTAAGATATCAGCATCTTCTTTTGTATTTTCTTTTTGTTGGCTAAAAATCATATCTATATTACCACCGAGTTGAATGTCAGTTCCTCGCCCTGCCATATTAGTAGCAATAGTTACAGCACCAGGCATACCAGCATTTGCAATAATAAAAGCTTCTTTTTCGTGATATCTAGCATTTAAAACTTGGTGTTTTATATTTTCTTTTTTTAACATCTTTGAAAGTAATTCGGATTTTTCTATAGATGTTGTACCAACAAGAACAGGTTGGCTATTTTTATAGGCTTTTTTTATTTCTCTTATTACCGCAGAATATTTTTCACTAGAAGTTCTGAAAACTTGATCATCTTCATCAATTCTAATAACTTTCTTATTTGTTGGAATTTCTAATACGCCAAGATTGTAGATTTCTGAAAACTCTTCTGCTTCAGTTAGAGCTGTTCCTGTCATTCCAGCTAGTTTCTCATAAAGTCGAAAATAATTTTGAAAAGTTACAGATGCAAAAGTTACATTTTCTGATTGGATAGATACATCTTCCTTTGCTTCAATTGCTTGGTGCAGGCCATTAGAAAGTCTCCTTCCACTCATCATTCTTCCAGTAAATTCATCAATTAATACAATCTCATTATTTCTTACTATATAATCTTTATTTTTATTAAACATCTTATGTGCTAATAATGCTTGATTTATGTGATGCACTAAACTGGTACTTTCTGGATCATAAAGTGACTGATTATTTTCCATAAGTTTATTACTTCTGAGGACTGTTTCTAAATATTCGATACCTGTATCAGTTAGGTTTACAGTCCTAGTTTTTTCTTCCAATTCAAAATGTTTTTCATCTAAATTTGGTATTAATTTATCAATGTTAGTATAAAGATGGGATCTGTCTTCAGTTGGACCAGAAATAATTAAAGGTGTTCTAGCCTCATCAATTAATATGCTGTCAACTTCATCCACAATTGCAAAATATGGTTTTCTTTGTAACACATCATCTAAATTCGACTTCATATTATCTCTAAGATAATCAAATCCAAGCTCATTGTTTGTAGCATAAGTTACATCTGATAAATAAGCTTCCCTTTTTAAATTCTCATCCATATCTGGATAAATAGCTGCAACCGTTAGGCCTAAAAAGTTATAAATTTCTCCCATCCATGAAGCATCTCTTTTAGCTAAATAATCGTTCACAGTGACTATATGTACCCCACGTTCAAGTAAAGAATTTAGATACACTGGCATAACTGCAGTCAGTGTTTTTCCTTCGCCTGTTTTCATTTCAGCAATGTTACCTTGATGAAGAAATATCCCACCTATCAATTGTACGTCAAAAGGTCTCTGTCCAATTGTTCTAACTGATGCCTCTCTTACGACTGCAAAAGCTTCGGGGAGCAATTGATCTAATGTTTCACCATTTTTTAACCGATTTTTAAACTCAATTGTTTTATCTTTTAGTTGTTGATTAGTTAGTTTTTTTACTTCATTTTCGTGATCATTAATTTTAGTTACTATTGGTAATACTGATTTGATTGCTTTTTCATTTGAAGAACCAAATATTTTTGATGCTATTTTTCCAAAACCAAACATTATTTTTTAAAAGCCTTTATATTTTATTTTTTTTATTTCTAATTAATGATAGAAGTATTGTATATAAATTAAAAATTGTTGTAGATGATACTTATCTCAAGGTAAAGCAGTAAAAATTCAAATACAATTATTGATTTTCTTTTACTGTAATTAATAAAGTTAATTAAAAATAAATGAAAAAAATAGATTTTTCCAATAATAAAAAATTTATGATAAAAGGGGCAAGATTTTCTTCTTTATGTGCAAATATTAAATATAAAGACCGACTAGATTTAACACTTATTCTTCTTGAAGCTGGAAGTATTGTAACAGGTGTTTTTACGAACTCTAAAACTAAAGCTCCCTCTGTTATCTGGTCAAAAAAAGTAGTAAAAAGTGCATCCAAAAATGAAGAAGAACCTATTGCGATAGTAATAAATTCAGGGAATGCAAATGCATTTACTGGAAAAGAGGGAATACAAGCCATTGAAAAAGTGGTTTCAGAAATTGCTGAAAATCTTAAAATAAGTAAAAAAAGAATTTTAATGGCTTCGACTGGCGTAATAGGTGAACCTCTTCCATATAAAAAGATAATAGATAAAATCCCTTTATTAACACAAAACCTTACTGAAAATCAGGTGGTTGATTGTGCGAAAGCAATAATGACTACAGATACTTATCCAAAAATTAGATTTAAAAAGTTTAAATTTGATAAGAATTTCATATCAATTTTGGGTATAGCTAAGGGCTCTGGCATGATTGCACCTAATATGGCTACTATGCTTTCATTTATAATTACAGACATAAAAATTTCTTATGCTATTTTACAAAAAATTACTTCTAATTTATCAGATAAGACCTTTAATTCTATAACTGTAGATAGCGATACATCTACATCTGATATGGTTTTGGTTTCAACTACCTCTAGTGCCAATATGAAGCCAATCAAAAAGTTTTCAGATAATAGAGTAAAACAATTTTCAAAAACTTTAGAATTAGTAATGAAAGAATTAGCAATAGAAATTGTAAAAGATGGTGAGGGTTCAAATAAATTAATTGAATATCAAATAATTGGAGCTTTAAATGATAAAAGTGCAAAAAATATTGCTCTTTCAATCGCAAATTCACCATTAGTTAAAACAGCAATTGCAGGTGAAGACCCCAATTGGGGGAGAATTATTATGGCAATAGGGAAATCTGGTGAAAAAATTATCCAAGAAAAAATTAAAATATATTTTGGAAAATATTTGATTACCAATAATGGAAGAGTGCATAAAAAATATGATGAAAAAAAAGCAAAAGACTATATGAAAAATACTAACTTATTAGTTAAAGTAGATTTAGGAATAGGAAAGGGTATAGCAAAAGTTTGGGGATGTGATTTTACAAAGGAGTATATTGAAATAAATGCAGATTATAGATCGTAAAATCCAAATAGTAGCTGCTGTAGCTCTTATAGATGTAGATGGAAGGATATTAATTTCAAAGAGACCAGAAAACAAATACTTAGGTGGTTTATGGGAATTCCCAGGTGGAAAATTAGAAAATACAGAAAGGGCTGAAGATGCTTTAATTAGAGAACTAGATGAAGAATTAAATATTCAAACTTCGAACAGTTGCCTTGCACCATTAACTTTTTCAACACATGACTATACAGACTTTAACCTTTTACTATTGTTATTTGTTTGTAGAAAATGGGATGGAATTATTATGGGAAGGGAAGGCCAAGAAATTAAATGGGTTTTTCCTAAAGAATTAAATAAATTTCCTATGCCAGATGCTGATAAACCTTTAATTCCATTTTTGAGAGATTTGTTATAAAAGTTACATACTTTAATAATTGATTCATAAATAAACTATTTAGGTAAATAATTTGTAAGGTACAGTTTTGCGTGAAAATGTATTAAAAATAAATAAAGTATTTCAACAGTATTTTTTAACTCAAAAAATACTACCTATCCTTACAATTGAAGAATTAGATTCATGTAATTATTTAAGGGATATTTTTTTAGAAAATGGGATAAAAGTGTTTGAAATTACACTTAGAACAAAGGTCGCACTAGAAGCAATTAATGTTATGTCCAAGAATAAAAATTTTATAGTTGGTGTTGGTACTCTGATGTCGGATGAAAATATTCAAAATGCTATTAATGTTGGAGCAAAATTTGGTATATCTCCTGGTATAAGTGAAGAACTTTTTGAGGGATGTGAAAAAAATAATTTTCCCTTAATTCCTGGAGTATCTACACCTTCTGAAGTAATGATTTCTTATAATCGTGGGTACAAAGTATTAAAGTTTTTTCCTGCAACAGTATTAGGAGGGATAGAGATGTTAAAAGCATTAGAAGGTCCTTTTCCTGATTGCTGTTTTTTTCCAACAGGAGGAATTAACCAGAATAATTTTAAAACTTATTTGAGTTTATCGAATGTCTATGGAGTTGCTGGTAGTTGGATGGTTCCAAAGGTTCTCATCGATCAAAAAAATTGGACAAAAATTAGTGAAATTATAAAAAAAGTAGTTTGAAATAGTAATGCAGAAAATTTATTGGGATTTGTTAAAAAAAAATCATGAAGAATCAAAAAAAAGAAGAATTGAATCCCTATTTGAATCGGATGAAAATCGATTTAGAAAATTTAGTTTAGAAATAGAAGATCTTTATTTTGATTACTCTAAAACAAATATAGATCCACCAACACTTTCCAATCTTATAAAATTTGCTGAAAAATCAGAAATTATGAAAAACGTTGATGCAATGTTTAATGGTGACAAAATTAATGTTACTGAAAATAGATCGGTTTTACATACAGCACTAAGGAATTTTCAAACTAGAGAATTTAATAATTTAGATTCTATAAATACAAAATTGCAAGTTAGGTTCAAATCTATTTCTAATTTTTGTAACCATATTAGAAGTGGAAAAAAAAAATCGTGCTCAGGAGATTATTTCACTGATGTTGTTAACATCGGAATAGGAGGTTCCGAACTTGGACCTAAACTAGTTACTAGTGCTTTATCAGAATATCATGATGGACCAAAAATTCATTTTGTTTCAAATATTGACTCTTCTGATATAAATAAAATTATAAAAAATTTAGATCCACGTAAAACTCTTTTTGTCTTATCTTCAAAGTCGTTTACAACCATAGAAACTATTTATAATTCAAAGACAGCTATTGAATGGGTGTGTTCAAAACTTGGTTCTGATGGAATGAAACATTTTGTGGCAGTTTGTGCATCTAAGGAAAAAGCATTAGATCTTGGTGTTTTTGAAGAAAATATCTTTGAATTTGAAGAATGGGTAGGAGGACGATTTTCAGTTTGGGGGCCAATTGGGTTACCTGTTATGTTAGCAATAGGTCTTAATCAATTCTCAGAGTTTTTAGATGGTGCTTCTCAAGTAGACTATCATTTTAAAAACGAAGAAGCTTCAAAAAATCTTCCAATAACTTTGGCATTAATTGGTTTTTGGCATTCCACAATTTGTAATTATACTTCTAGGGCAATTTTACCTTATGAGACAAAGCTTGAATATTTACCTACCTATTTACAACAACTTGATATGGAAAGTAATGGTAAATCAGTAAATCTAAAGGGTGAAAGTATTAGTTATCAAACGGCACCAGTAATATGGGGACAAATAGGTACGAATAGTCAGCATGCCTTTTTTCAATTTTTACATCAAAGTAGTCAAATAATTCCATGTGAATTTTTGTTGGGTGCAAATTGTATAGATGATAGTTATTATGAAAAGCATCATTTGCAATTAATAATAAACTGTTTGGCACAATCTGAAGCTCTAATGCTCGGAATTAAAAAAGAAGAAACAATTGAACGAAAAAGGAATCTTCATCATTATTGTCATGGAAATAGACCTTCTACTATATTAGTATATAAACAACTAACACCAAGAATTTTAGGAAAATTACTCGCTCTCTTTGAGCACCGAACATTTGTTGAGGGCTTATTATGGAATGTAAACTCTTTTGACCAGTGGGGGGTAGAATTAGGTAAAAAATTAGCTACAAAATTAACTGAACATTTTAATAAAAAAAATCAAAACCAAAATTTTAGTAATTCTACTTTAAATTTATTAAACAAAATAAGAAAACTTAAAAACAATGATTAAAAGTAATAGACACTCTATTATTTTAAAAATATATTTTTTTGTAACTAAATATTTTGAATTCCTATTTTTTCTTTTGCTAAAATATAGGTTAATAAAAGGTAAGGAACATAAGAAAAGATTTTTGGAGAGAAGAGGTGTTTCTAGTTTAAGTAGGCCTTCAAGTTACCTGATATGGTTTAATGCTGCTAGTGTAGGCGAGGCGATAAGTATTATAAACCTAATTGAAAAATTACAAAAAAATAATAAAAAAATTAAATTTTTAATTACTACAACTACTATTTCTTCTTCTTTAATTCTAATGAAAATGATGCCAAGAAATTGTGTTCATCAATTTTCTCCTATCGATACTTTTTCTGCTACAAAAAACTTTCTAGATCATTGGCAACCAGATTTAGCAATTTTTGTTGAAAGCGAATTTTGGCCTAGACTGATCTTTGAAATAAAAAAAAGAGGTATCCCACTCGGGCTTATTAATGCTCGTATGGAAAAAAAAACTTTTGAAAATTGGTTAAAAATAAAAAGAACGTGTAGGCAAATTTTGGAGAAGTTTGATTTTGTATATGCTCATGATTCTCAAACTGCAAAAAGATTATTATCTCTCGGGGTTAATAAAAAAATATTACTTGGTATTATTTCATCTAAAGAACATGCTACACCTCTTACTTATAATTCAGAAGAATATTATAAATTCAAAAAATTATTCAAAGATAGAAAAATATGGATTGCTGCTTCGACTCATGAAGGAGAAGATGAAATTATAATAAATGTACAAGAAAAACTGCATAGTATTGATAAAAATTTTTTACTTATATTAATACCACGACATCCAAATAGAGCTAAGCAGTTATATAGAAAGAAACAATCACTTTCACACATAATTAAAATTCGAAGTAAAGATCAGAAGATTAATAAAAAAACTTCAATTTATTTGGCTGATACGCTAGGTGAGCTAGGTTTATGGTATAAATTATCCAAAGTTGTTTTTTTAGGTGGCTCATTAGTAAGAATTGGAGGCCATAATCCCTATGAACCATGTAGGTTTGGTAATGCTATCATTACAGGGCCATATATATATAATTTTCAGAAAGCCTTTGATCAATTGAATGAAGCAGGTGCAATAATTTATGTAAAAAGTAATGAAGAATTAGTAGAAAAAATAAAAACTTTAAGTAATAATGATAATGCCAAATTAATTGGTCAAAAGGGATTAAAATATGTAAATTCTCTTAGTGATCAGTCTTCTCCTATTATTAATAAGATAAATACCTTTTTTTAAATTTTTCCTGGATTGCTTTTCTTATATATAATAGCTAAAAAAAGATTCAAGTAGGGGTAATAAATTGAAAAAAAATTCTAATATTTTAATTACTGGGGGAACTGGTTCTTTTGGTTCTAAGTTTATTCCACTAACACTGGAAAAGTATAATCCAAAAAGGCTAGTAGTGTTTTCACGCGATGAAATCAAGCAGTGGGATATGCAAAAAGTGTATCACAATGATCATCGAGTAAGATTTTTTATCGGAGATGTAAGAGATAAAGAAAGATTAATGCGTGCTTTAGATGGAATTGATTATGTAGTACATGCAGCAGCTACTAAAATTGTCCCAACCGCAGAATATAACCCATTTGAATGTGTAAAAACAAATGTCCTCGGTGCAATGAATGTAATTGATGCCTGTTTGGATAAAAACATAAAAAAATGTGTAGCTCTATCAACTGATAAAGCCTCTAATCCTATAAATCTTTATGGAGCAACTAAATTGGCTTCCGATAAAATGTTTGTTGCTGGTAATTCATACTCAGGCTCTGAGAAATGTAAATTTTCAGTAGTAAGATATGGGAATGTAATGGGCTCTAGAGGGTCAGTAATTCCCTTTTTTCTAGAGAAAGAAAAAGATGGGTTTTTTCCAATAACTGACTTAAGAATGACAAGATTTATGATTTCATTGGAAGAGGGTGTTAAATTAGTATGGAAAGCTTTTGAGGATATGACAGGCGGAGAAATTTATGTAAAAAAAATTCCATCGATGAAAATCACAGATATAGCAAATGCTATTAATCCTAAAATTGAAAAAAGAATAGTAGGTATCCGGCCTGGGGAGAAACTTCATGAGCAAATGATAGGATTTGAAGACTCTGCTTATACTTATGAATATAACTCCTATTATAAAATTTTTCCCTCTATCCATAATTGGTCTACTGATCCTTCAAGAATAAGAGGTGGAAAAAAAGTTTCTGATAATTTTATATATTCGTCAGATACTAATCCAGATTGGATGAGTATAGAAAATTTTCAAAACTGGCTTACAAAAAATCATAGCCTTGTTGGTAAATACTAATGATACCATATAGTAAACAAAGCATTAATGATGATGACATAAATGAAGTTATTAAGGTTCTAAAATCCGAAATGATAACACAAGGACCTTTAGTTGAAAGATTCGAAAAAACTATTTGTTCTTATACTTCTTCTAATTATTCTGTTTTGACAAATTCAGCTACCTCTGCACTTCATATATCTTGTTTGGCTTTAGGTTTAAGTGAAGGGGACATTCTTTGGACTTCACCAAATTCTTACGTTGCTTCGGCTAATGTAGGTCTTTTATGTAACGCTGAAGTAGACTTTGTTGATATCAATTCTGAAACTTATAATATGTGTTCTACTGCTTTATCAATGAAATTAAGAGATGCAGAAAAAAATGGGAAATTACCAAAAATTGTAATGCCTGTTCATTTTGCCGGTCAATCATGTGATATGATTAATATAAAAAAACTTTCTGAAAAGTATGGTTTTAAAATTATAGAAGATGCCTCTCACGCAATTGGTGGTGTTTATAAAAATACAAAAATTGGTTCATGTAAATTTTCAGATATAACGGTTTTTTCATTTCATCCTGTTAAAATAATAACAACTGCAGAAGGAGGTTGTGCAACCACAAATGATGAGAATATCTTTGAAAAACTTAAATTATTGAGCTCACATGGGGTTACTCGTAACCCCAAAAATATGGTTAATAAAACTTTAGACAAGTGGGTATACGACCAAATTTCTATTGGCTTTAATTATCGTATGAGCGATTTAAATGCAGCTTTAGGACTAAGCCAGCTATTGAGAATAGATAGTTTTATAAACAAAAGGAATAAGATTGCAAAAAAATATTTTCAGCAATTAAAAAATTTAGATTTAAAACTTCCAAAGCAGGAAGATTATAATTCTTCTGCTCTACATTTATTTCCAATTCAAGTAAATAATAGGAAAAAAATATATAATCTTCTTCATCGAAACGATATAAAAGTAAATGTACATTATAGGCCTATACATACACAACCTTTTTGGCAAAACAGAGGTTTTAAGTTTGGATTATTTCCCAATTCAGAACTTTACTATTCCAAAGCTATTAGCTTACCAATATTCTATGAATTAAATGATGAAATGCAAGATTGTGTAATTAATGTTTTGCAAAAATCATGTCTTTAAGAAAGTAACCTTTTCTTTTCTTAATATTAATCTTGAAATAGTATCTGCTGTTTTCTTATTATTAATATCTATATCAAAATTTTTTACTAAATTCGTATAAGCTCTATCAATAACACCGTCATGTGAAAGAGCCATTAAACTTTGAAATTTTGAAAGTATTAATTTTTCATCAGGTTTTTGTTTTATTATTTCTTTGTATGTTAATTTTTCGTGAAATTTTATTACTCCAGGAAAATCTTTGAACCAGGCGTGACCAAAAACTAAAATATTTTTTCTTTTACATAATGCTTCCCATCCTACTGTACCAGTAACTGTAGCTATAAAAATTGCTTTATCTGTTAATAAATTTGTATCAGCATAAGAAGGTACAAAACAAATTGATTTAATCCTTGAGAGTCTATGAAAAAATAAAGGTCCTCGTGCATAAGAGCCTTGTTTAGGATTTTCTTTTACATAAATTTTAACGCCACTTGGTAAAATATTTGATAATTTTTCTAAAGCTAGAAGTTGATCTCTAAATTCTCCTCCAATTGCTGAGGTTGTCATTTCTGGTTGCATTGGAAGCGGAAAATAGATGAAATTCTCTTCAAAATTAATTTTGTTTTTTTCAAATTCTGCTAAATGTTCAAAGTAACTAAGTTCATTTTTATGAAAAAAATTAGCGAATGGATCACGCCACTTAGGAAATCTTTCATAAATTTTTTGGACCCTTATTAACATTTTTAACAAATATATTGGTTTAAATAGTAGTGATGGCATTTTAAAAATTATGTACATAAAAAAATGTGCGAGGGTTTTTAAATTTATTTGACCAGATTTTTCGTTTCGTTGTTTTATCTTTTTCATATAAAATAAATCCAATTTTGGAAGTGTTATTAATTTATCCTTTTTTATGACCTTATTTTCATTAAAATCACCATAACATTCAATTTTTTCTAGTGAAAAAAATTTATCTGGAAAGAGAGATTGTGTCACTATAGTTATTGGAATTTTAAGAGACATTGCTATTTGATAAATAATAGTATCATACGCTAGGTGAGGAATATTAAAAAATAATATATGATTTATTTTTTTTGAAAAAATCTCATTAGATATAGCATCTGCTAGGATATGATAGTAATCTATATAATCTTGTAAGTTTTTTAAATTATGTGATTTATATCTGTAAGCATCTGAATGACGATATAGTTGATCAATAAAAGTTTCTAGATTTTGATGAAAATCTTCTGATGCTAATAATTTATGATCAGCACCCATATAGCTTTTATTTTTTTTAAATAAATGTCCCTTTTTCCCGGGCTTATTATTCATTCTTACAAGAGACGATGCTTTAAAGTCGCTCGTAACATCTCCTAAATGAAATTTAAGATTAATATATCCTCGATTTTGTTTTATTATTTCTTTTAATATAGCGTTAGTATTCTTAGCAGTTGATACAGCCAACAGATTTACTTTTTTTAAGTTATTATTTTTTTCCAACTCAAAGGTTCTCCTCTTTCAAGATCCATACTAGCTTTTTTACCTAGAATTTCATCGAAAAACTTTGGTTTTAATCCTAAACCTGGTCTTATTGATCTTATATTGTCTTTGTTAAATACTTCACCTTTTTTCATATCTTTCACAACAAAAATTGATCTTCGAAAAATAGCATTAGATTTACTTATCCCTGAAACATTATTGGAATCGCTAGTATTTGCTTCGAAAATATTCTTGCAATCTTGTACGAGTTTCTTGAATTCATCAGGTTCAGATGAAAAAGTTGAGTCTGGTCCTCCGTCTAATCTACTTAAAGTAATATGTTTTTCAATTATAGTTGCACCGAGCGTAATTGCAGCAACTGCTACAGTTGAACCTATCGTATGGTCGGAAAGACCAATAGGAACATTAAAATGAGATTTTAATTCTTGAATGGTTTTAAGTTTCATGTCTTTTGCATGAGCAGGATAGTCTGATATACAATGTAACAAAGCATAACCATCTGCACCAAATTTACTTGCAGCATCACAAGCTTCACCTATTTCATTATAATCAGCAACACCAGTAGACATAATTAAAGGCTTATTTTTTGAAGAAGCTTTTTTTATGAGTGGTATGTCAACAATTTCAAAAGATGCAATTTTATAAGCAGGAGCTGACAAACTGTCCAAAAAATCAACAGCACTATCATCAAAAGGTGAAGAAAAACAGTGAATATTTTTTTTTTGGGCATATTGAAAAATTGTGGGGTGCCAATCCCATGGGGTACTTGCCTTCTTATATAGATCATAAAGTTTTTGGCCTGACCAAGGACCTCCTTTTACTATGAATTCTGATCTATTTGAGTCGATTGTTAAAGTATCAGCTGTATATGTTTGCAATTTAATCGCATTTGCTCCAGATGCTACTGCAGCATCAATTAGATTAATTGCTCTATTTATATCGCCGTTATGGTTCCCTGATAACTCAGCAATAACATATGGTTCAGTATCAAACCCAATTTTTTTATCATTGATTACTAATTCTTTTTTCATCGCATTAAATATTTACATAATATCTTTTTTTAAAAATATCTTTGGTCATAGTATAAATTTCAAAATTATCATTTTTTGATTGTAAGGTAAAACCAAGTTCTTGATGTATTTTTTTTGACTTTTGATTATCAGGAATTATCTTAGCCTCAATTTTTGAAATTCCTTCTTTAAAGAATAACTTTTTTAGGAAGAAAACCAACATTCTTATGCCGCATCCTGGTGAAAAATTTTTCTCTCCTATATAGAAACTCCAAGAAACATTTTTTTTACAAATATATATGGCACTACAGTGTCCAATATCTATATTCCCTTCTGTATATATAAGCCAAATCCCTTTTTTAGAATTTTGTGTATTTTTAATCCACAGTCTATGACTTTTTTCTTCGATCTTTTTTTTATTTAAGCTATTTTCTCTTATAAACTTTTTATTTCTCCATGAGAAAAGTCTTTTGGAATCACTAACTTCAACTTTTTTTAATTTTGCTTCCAAAAAATTAACTACTTTTATAGCTCCTAATCCATCACAAATTTTTGAAGAATTTTTTGAAAGCATTTGCAATTTTTTTGGAGAATAAATTAAATTTGATACCACAGCGGTCAATTTTTTTTTATCTTTAATGGTGCCTATACTCAATTCCTGAGATATATTTAAATCTGATGTTTCTTTTGTAATTTTTTTTTGGTTATTTGCTATTGTAATTGTTAGGCTTGGTAAGCCCATACAACATCTTTCCCATATACTCATACCTGATGCTCCAATACAAATGTCAGCTCTTAACATAAGTTCAGCTATATTTTCTGAATCTAATATAAGTGATGTATTCTCATATTTTTTTGAAATTTCTTTTAGTTCTCTTAGAGTTTGACATTCAGAGCTAGTGGCTACGATGATATTTATTTTATCAAGTTTTGATAAGGTATTTACTAGAGTTGGTAATAATTTTTTATTATCGTATAGTCCAAGAGATATTAATATATAAAAACTTTTGTTTTTCAAAGACACTGATTGTCTTTTTAATCTTTCTTGGAGGCTCTTTTTTCTTAGTTTATTAAATTCATTTGATAAGAGAGCAAACCTTGGTCCAACTAAAATACCAGGTGATTTAAAATTTCTTTTTTTATTAATGATTGATGTTTGATCTAGTAAAAAATCTGAACCAAGGTTTCTATTATCTAAATCATCAATGGCTAAAAAAAAACAATTATTATGTTTTTTTCTGATTTTATTTACCCATTCAATATCTAATCCATAATGATCAAAAATAATCCAATTAGGCTGAAATTGCTCCAAAGTTTTACTTGTTCTTTTTGCATCATCCAAAATTGGTAACTTTAACCAATTTTTATAAAAATCTTGTTTATTTTTTATATTAGTATCAATGAGTTGTTTTTCATTTTTTTCAAACAATATATTTTCAAATAATATATTGTATTTTTTTAGTAGATGTATTTCTCTCTCTGGCAATTGTGTTGAAATAAATATTACAAAATGTCCTTTTCTTTGGGCCTCTTTTGCCAAAACTAAGCATCTTCTAAAGTGTCCCCCTCCAATATTTTTGCTGGCATCAACTCTGATTGCAATTTTAAGTTTTTCTTTTAACAAATTTTGATCCTAATTAAGTCTATAAAATCCATTATGGCAAACTGGACCTTCAATTAGTTTATCAATGTTTTTAACCCTTTTTTCACAACTTTTAATTATCTTGAATATTTTGTTTAAATTATCAGAATATTTAACTAGACATTCATTCGTATGAGCTATTGAAGTATATACTGAATTACTTGCCAAAATACCATTTTTAAGCATCTCTTGGGTAATCAGTGTTTTATATTTTAAATTATTTTTGCTGACAAAATTAAATGAAGAAAGTGATGATAGGCCTGAGATATTAATACTAAGATTATTATCATCCGCAATATCACTCCAAATCATTCTAATTTTTTTCCCAACGTTTGTTATAATTTCCCAACTTTTATTTTTTTCCATAATTTCAAGTGTTTTTAAAGCAGCACTTACACCAATACGTTCCGTCCAGAACGTGCTACTTATGAAGGATTTTTGTGCTGCTTCCATAACATTTTTAGTTCCAACAACAGCAGTAATAGCATATCCATTACCAAGAGCTTTACCAAAAATAGCAATGTCTGGATTTACTTTATAATTTAAATGAATCCCTCCAAAGTTTTCGCGAAACCCTGAGGTACACTCATCAAAAATAAGTACAATATTATTTTTTGTGGCTAATTTTCTAACTTCTTTTAAAAAATTATTTGAAGGTTTAATATTCCTTATAACCTCCATCTTTATTAATCCTATATTATTTTCACAAATGATTTTTTTTAATCCATCAAGATCATTGTAATGAAAAGGAAAGGTAGTGTTTTTTAATTCTTTGGGAACTCCATTTGCTTCTAAACCAGGAAGAAGATGATCTTTCAAATTTTCAGTATCTTTTATATTAGATGCTAAATACCAATCATGCCAACCGTGGTAACCACAAATAGCTATACCATCTTTTCCTGAGGCAGCACGTGCAATTCTTACAGCAATCGAATTAGCTTCTCCGCCTGTTCTAGCAAATCGAACCATTTCTGACCATGGGTGCATTTCAACTAGTTTCTCTGCTAGCCAAACCTCTTCAGGACAATTAAGAGTACTCATATTACTTTTGTCTAAATTTAATTTTACATAGTTATCAACTTCTTCATTAGCATAACCTAGAATATTTGTTCCAACACCCATCAACGACATATCAATATATTTCTTTCCATCAAGGTCCCAAATATTACACCCCTTAGCTTTATCAAAATAGGCTGGCCATTTTAAAGGGTGAAACATTTCTGTTCTTTTTGACAGTAGCATATTTCCACCTGGTATTATCTTTTTGGCTTTTTTCCATAGTTTTTGGCCATTGTTCATTTTAGATCCTTCGTTTCTTATCAAATCAATATTTTTGAAAAGAGATTTATTTTTTTTATATAAATCAATTATTTCTTCTAATGAGAAATATATATCAGGTTGAAAATATTTAAAAATTGAATTAATAACTTCAAAATCAATTTTCTCATCTAAAGTTAATCTTATATAAGAATAATCCTTTTCATTTTCAAAATTACTTTTTGAAAATTTTTTATTTTCTCTTATATAGGATGTCACATGCTCTAAATGATATTTGTTTAGATTACTAGAATAATTATTTTCCAAGCAATTTCTGTCTATTACTTCAACATCCATACCGTCAGGAAAAAATGGAGGATCTACATTACTTACATAATCAACATCTTTACTTAAGAAATCTCTGATAATTTTATCAACTAATACTGGATCAATTAAAGGGCAATCTGCAGTTATCCTTAATATAACTGAGGCTTCTGAATTTTTTATAGCATCAAGAAAACGCTTATATACATTTGTTTCTTCACCTCTAAAACAATCAACTCCAATTTTGTTTAATTTGTCATAAAGAATGTCATCATATTGGTTTGTTGATGTCGCAACTATAATTCGGTCAATCAATTCACTTTTTGAAAGTCTTTTTAATAAAATTTCTATACAAGTCGAATCTCCAATTTTTTTCAGAACTTTCCCCGGTAATCTTGTAGAGTTCATTCTTGCTTGGATAACTGCCAAAATTTGTTTTTTTATTTCCATAACCTTGGATCTATTAAATCTTTACTTATTGAATTCTGCCAATTTGGTTTTTTTTTAAGTTTTGGTTTTCTCATGTATTTAGTTATTTGTTTTAACTGATGAGCAGAATTTATTCCTACTACTATTTTATCTACGCTTTTGAGAGAATTTGTATACCTTATACATGCTTCGAGTGGATTTAATTTCGTTGTATTGAGCCAATTATACCACTCCTCCCATATATTATAATATTTCAAAAATTCTTGGGGAATTTCTTCTTTTTTAAATAAAAGTAAACCTTGTAAAAAAATGGATCTTATATGAATCTTGATCCCTTTATTTGATATTTTTTCCAAATAATTTTGTTCTAGCAACCTATTATCAAATATATTAATTGGGCATTGGATGATTTCAGGTTTAAAAATTTCTAATATTTCATCTAATTCACTCCTTTCATATATAGAGACACCAATTTTTTTTGTAACTCCCTGATTTTTTAAATTTAATAGAAAATGAATTAATTCAGAATTTTTATTTTCAAGGATGTCTTTTGGGTAGTGGAGAAGTATAGCTTCTAAACTATTAACATCTAGTTGTTTTAAGGTACTTTCGATTTGTTCATTGAACCAATTAGTTTGTTTTTTTCTATCATCTGGAATCTTTGGAAATTTTGTGATGATTTTGAAATTACGGATTCCAAGCTCTCCTAACCTATTTAAACTATTTCCATAAGAAATAGCAGTATCTAAAGTATCTATTCCCAATTTTTTTGCTGTTTTGAGAATTTCTACAATATCTGAATCAGTTAATTTATTTTGGTTATGGCCTATACCATAGTCCATACCAAAGTTTGCTGTACCAATGACAATTTTTTTCATAGTCATAATTCAAATTATTTACTTTTTACATTTATTAAGTCTTTTTCTTCCAAAAACTAATATTTAGTTTATTATAAATAATATAAAAATTTTTTATAATAAGAAAACCTACTTTGTTGGATAGATCAATGAGTTCATTTAATAGAAGTCAGCTTATAGATGGTCTTAGAGCAATTGCAGTATTAGCAATGATAGTCTATCATTTTGCATGGGACTTGGGTTTTTTTAATATAGTTGATCCATTTATTGTTAACTCTGGTTGGTGGAAAATTTTCGCAATTTCAATTGGAAGTAGTTTTTTATTTCTTTCAGGTATTAGTTTTTGGTTGTCAGCTTATGGTGGTATTAATTTTAGAAAATTCACAAAAAGAGTTCTAATACTTATTTCAGCAGCTTTATTAGTATCCTTAGGGACCTACCAAGCAGACACTGATACATTTGTTTTCTTTGGAATATTACATTTATTATCAGCCTGTACATTACTAGGTCTATTAATTTATAAAATGCCATCAGCCTTAATAATTTTAATAGGGTTATCTATTATTATTTTCGAGCCTTATTTAATTTCTGATTTTTATGAACCAAAATACTTAGCTTGGACAGGGCTATTTTCTGGTTCTACTGGTTCTGTAGATTTTTATGGATTTATTCCATGGTCTAGTGCCTACATTTTTGGTATTGGTTTATCAAAGATTATCTTTAAAATAAATGGGAAAGGGATTTGGACTAATAACTTTTTATTTTCTAATACAAGAAAAAATTCAGTATTAATCAAAACATTTTTTTGGTTGGGAAGAAATTCTCTGTTAATCTACTTAATACATCAACCGATATTAATAGGAATAATTTACACTTATATGAAAATTTTTATGCTATAATCAAATTTTGATAAGAAATAACATCTGTAGTTATTCCTGTTAAAGTTAAGAAAGTATCACTAGAGCCATCACCATCGCTATCATTGAAAAGTAATCCAAAACCATCTGTTGCATTAGCTACATTATAAGAAAAATAATATATCTTTCCAGCTGACATCGCAGTATTAGCTTCTGTAAAAGCATCTAAAAATGAGCTCGCACCTGTTGCTGAGAGAAAATTTTCAGTTGATGCCGTAACTGAACCAAATCCTAGTTTATCTGAATTGGGATCAAAATTTATGATTTTGTCTGATAAAATTGCCGCGTGGGTATTTGCGGTTTCATGATTGATGTTTATACTTGTCCCACCTGGTCTAACAATATCTGTACCTGATTGAGCAGAAAGTGTAATTATATCAACTCCATCACCAGTTGTAATATCTGAATTACCAGTAGCATTGGCTGCAACTGTGATGTTGTCATTCCCAACACCACTGATTACCTTACCAGCTTCAATTCCTAAAGATATGGTATCATCTTTCCCAGTAGAGATAATATCAACACTTCCTTTTAGAGCAGAAAAATTCAAATTAATACCTTCTTTTGTCATATTGCTTGCATCTAATTTTACAGTTCCATCTCCTGTAAAATTACCAATTGTTATGCTTGCATCACCACTTAATTTAATAAGATCTATAGATTCGCTTATTTCAATATTTCCAATAGAAATTGATGAAAATTCATTACCAGAAGCATTTAAGCTATCTATATTTTTTGCTTTAATATTACCAATGCTTATTGTACCTCCACCACTTAATGTAATAGAATCTAAAGATTCACTAGTTTCAGTATTCCCAATAGAAATTGATGAAAATTCATTACCAGATGCACTTAAGCTATCTATATTTTTTGCTTTAATGTTACCTATGCTTATTGTTCCTTCAGAACTTAATGTAATTAGATCTATAGATTCACTAATTTCAGTATTCCCAACAGTTATTGACGATAATTCACAGCCAGATGCATTTAAGCTATCTATATTTTTTGCTTTAATATTACCAATGCTTATTGCACCTCCACCACTTAATGTAATAGAATCTAAAGATTCACTAGTTTCAGTATTCCCAATAGAAATTGATGAAAATTCATTACCAGATGCACTAATATTTTCTATTTTTTTTGCCTTAATAGTACCTACGTTTATTTCTCCCCCTTCCGTTGTCATTGATAAAGAAGAGATCTTATTAATGCTTGTTGTTGTACCTAAATCACCTAGTGTAATATTTCCATTCTTGGATGCAATAAGAGCAATAGAGGTAATATTTTGAAGGTCTGATAGTCCTGAAGTTCCAGGTGTCCCAAGAGAAATATCTCCATCATTAAATGTTTTTAATGAAATCGTTTTAAGGCCTTGAGTTCCTGTTATATTAGCTGCAGCACCAATTAATATGTCTCCATCATTATCATTTTCAATTTCTATTCTTTGAGTATCATCAGGGTCTAGATTGAAAGTAGGAATAGTAATAGTTTCATTTCCTGTATTTTTAAATAGAAATTGACCAGCTTCATTTATTGTCAAAGAGGTAAGATCTACGGAAGTTCCAGTATTATTGGTCCATTCAAAATAAAGAGTTCCAAAACTATTTGGTTTATATGCAATGTTCCAATCTCCACTTTGTGTTCCTGCTACAAAAATTTTTTCAATATCATTCGAGAGATTTGTAAGGCTTGCAGCTGCTGTTGAATTACTTATAGATATATTTTTTACATCTGCAATATTTGTAAAATCTACATTTCCATCTGAATTAAATGCTAAATCTAGCAATGGGTAACCACTAATTGTAGGACTTGCATTTACTGTTTCAGTAACCGTAATAGGAAGACTACTCGTCCCATCACCTTTTGAGTCATCTGGTGAATTCGTACTAATTGTATAATTTGAATTAATTGAAGGGGAATCTTCAAAGAGCTTCTCTAGACCTTCTGAAGCGGCATTGCCAGCTAAACCAAGAATTTTTTTGCTATCGTTGTTACAAGCAGCTAAAGTGGATAGTGCAAAAAACAAAGAACTACTTCTTTTTTTGTCTATAATTTTGGATATTATTTTTTTTTTCATTTTATGACAAATACCAAAAAAAATTCGTTTAATTTAAAATAATAATAAATAATTTAAATATAATATAATTTAGTTATTAGTATTTATTGCAAGATGTGTGCTAATTTGAAATTTATATGAAAAATTTTTTTTTAATTTTAATTTGGAACGAGTTTTGCAACTTAGTTATCATATATTATTTCAGAGATTGATATGAAAAGTAAAATAAAACTATTAATTTGTATCCAATTACTTTTTTTTATTATAAGTTGTGCAACTTCACAGCAAGGTACTGAACAAGTTGTAAGATTTACTAGTATTCCAAGTGGGGCAACTGTTAAGACTAGTCATGGTTTTTCTTGTTCTATTACTCCTTGTAAAATTAAATTACCTAGAAATAAGTCATTTGAAGCTACAATTTCAAAACCAGGTTTTACTACTGAGTCAGTAAGAGTAAATTCAGTTCCCAGTGGAGCAGGTGCAGTAGGAGCTCTCGGAAGTGCATTAATTGGTGGTGTATTAGCTACTGGATATGATGTTTATAAAGGTGGGGTTTATGAACTAAGTCCTAATGAGGTAAGTGTTAAAATGCAGAGTACTACTGCAATGGTTCTAGAAGAAATCAGAGGTATTTCTAATATGGATCTTTTTAGTAATTAGATTTAATTAATTTATTAGCAAATTAAATTTGATTTTATTCCCAACAAAAGTGTATGCTCTAAATCATATAGATTTAAATGATTTTATAATACAGAATGTCAGAAAGTGAAAATAACTTAGAAAAAGAAGGTGGTTTCTTAGCCAAAGCTTCATATTCTCTATTTGATGTAGGAAATTCTGCTGTTGGAGCAATGCATGCTACCTTTATATTTGCCGTATACTTTGCTAGTGTTGTTGCACCAGAAAATGGTACTTCGTATTGGGGATATACCACAGGTTTGGCAGCTTTTGTCGTCGCTGTTTTAGGTCCTATTCTTGGAGGATTTGCAGATACACGTGCAAGAAGAAAACTTTATCTAAGTATAGTGGTTTTTATTGGTGTAGTTGCCAATATACTTTTATGGAGAGTTGAACCAAACAATTCATTTATCTGGTTTGCATTGATATTTTCTTTTTTATCTATTTTAGCTAATGAATTAATGTTTGTATTTTACAATGCATTATTACCTTCTGTAGCCTCAAAAAAGAATATGGGTAGAATTTCTGGTATTGGCTGGGCTGTTGGTTACTTTGGTGCAATAGTAGCTTTGGTAATTGCATTAGCTATTTTTATAATGCCTGAAAAAGCACCTTTCGGTTTGGATAAAGATAGTTCTGAACATATTAGGGCAACTCAAATTTTAGCTGGTCTTTGGTTGTTAATATTCAGTCTGCCATTATTCTTTTTTGTTAAGGAAGGTAAAGCTGCATCTAATCTTAGTAAGCCATGGGAGATAATTAAAGCAGGTTGGAAAGAAATAGGACAAATACCAGGTCTTAGAAAATTTCTAATTGCACGTATGCTTTATGTAGATGGACTGACTGTTGTTTTTGCCTTTGCAGGAATTTTTGCTGCTAAGGTATTCGGTTTTAGCACTCAAGATGTTCTATTATTTGCAATCGCGGTTAATTTTACTTGTGGTGTAGGAGCATTGATTGGTGGTTGGTTTGATGATAAATTGGGATCCTTTAATACAATAAGAATTTCATTAATCTTTTTAATTATTTTTGGGTTTTGTGTTTTACTTTCCCCAACCGCCACTTATTTTTGGATTTTTGGTCTGGTTACTGGAATTTTTATTGGTCCGGTTCAATCAGCCAGCCGATCATTAGTTTCTCATTTGGCACCTGCAGAACATAGAGCTCAAATCTTCGGATTTTATATGTTAGCTGGTAAAATTACTTCTTTTTTAGGTCCTATGGTTTATGCAACTATTGTATTGTGGGCAACTCAAAGTACTTTAATTGAGAATTTATCTTTCTATTTATTTGGTGAGGGCGATAGTACTTTAGGTGAAAGAGCAGGTATGGTAACGGCTGTATTATTTTTTATTGTAGGTTTTATAGTTTTAGGCAGAAAAAAACCTGGTTAACTTTCTCATTATAAATATTTCAATGATTTTAGAGAATGTAAAAGATATTTATTCAAAGTAATGATATTACATAGTAATTAAAATATTTTTAAGATATCATTAACCTCTATGAAAAAGTAACTACAAGTAGTTTTAATTTTTTTAAAATTCAAGTATTTTTCTTTATAAATTACTTCATGAGAAAATGATGAAACAAAAATTTTTGGAATTAAAAGTTGATACTAGTGGACAAAAACTTGTAGATATTTCAAATAAAATTGAAAATTTTGTTAAAGATTCAAAAATAATAAATGGGATAATGAATCTATCTATTCTACACACAAGTGCATCATTAATAATTCAAGAAAATGCTTCAAAAGATGTATTAATTGATTTAGAAAATTTTTTTAATAATTTAGTGCCTATGAACGAAAAATTATATTTACACACTTTGGAGGGTAAAGACGATATGCCAGCCCATATTAAATCTGTATTAACTAATACTAATTTATGTCTAAGTGTTATTGAAAATACACTAAGGATGGGTACATGGCAAGGTATATACTTGTTTGAGCACAGGATTCAAAGACACGTAAGGTCTGTTTTTTGTCATATTATTGGAGAATAAGTGAAATGTCTTAGGGGTGAAAAGATATTATGATAAAAGATCAAACTATTTTACTCCTGCATGGGGCAAACAGTGTTGGAAATGAGTGGGTAAACTTTGAAAATGAATTTAAAAAGTTAGGCAATAAAGTAGTAAAACCTATACTAAGACATCACAGTTTGGGTTTCAATGGATCGGAAAAATTAGGTAATACCAGCATTTTTGATTATGTTGCGGATATAGAGGAAACTATAAAAAAACTTGAACAAAAACCGATTATTATTGGACATTCAATGGGTGGATTAATTGCTCTGATTTTATGTTCTAGGGGTTATGGTAAATTAGGGATATTTATCACTCCAGCTGCTCCCAAAGGAATTAATGCTATAACTTTTAGTGTATTAAAAATATTTTTTCGTAATTTATTTAGGTGGAAATTTTGGAGCAAGCCAATTCCCCCAAATTTTTCAGCTGCTTTTTATGGAGTTTTACATGATTTTGATCGAAACAGAGCTTTTAAAATTTTTAATAAAAGTTGTTCAGCTGAGTCAGGTCGTGCTTTATGCGAAATTGGGTTTCCATATTTTTTTTCTCCTTCACCAACAGATATCAATGCAGAAGGGATTAAGTGTCCAACACTTATAATTGGTGCAGGTAGGGATAGAATAACTCCAGTTCAAATTTCAAAAAAATTAAAGAAAAAACTTGGTGAAAGGTCTGAATTAATAATATTTAAAAAGTTTTCCCATTATATAATGGAGGGAGAAGAATTTAGTACTATTTTACAGTATATTGTAAAATGGATAAAAAAAAATATAAATAATCCTTAGAAAAGGTCTTGTCTATCTATTTTATAGTAATATAAATCTAATTAAAAAAGTGGCGGACAGGATGGGATTCGAACCCACGAGAGGGTTGCCCCTCTACTCCCTTAGCAGGGGAGCGCCTTCGACCGCTCGGCCACCTGTCCACTTACTCCTGTACAATGTGGATGGAATATGATCAAGAAATTTTTACCTGAGGAGATTAGTTTTTAATGATAAATATTAAAAAATACTTTGGTACGAATGTAAATTTTAAACCAATTATGGTAATTGTACTTTTTTCATCTTTCATTTTTATTTTGGATCAGTTAACAAAATTTTTTGTAGTACACATTTTAGATCTTTCTGGAAGGTTAAGCATAACTGTTATTTCAGGTTTTATTAACTTTAATATGGCATGGAATGAAGGCATAAATTTTGGTTTATTTGCAAACAGCTCTGAAATAATGAGAATTGTTCTCATTATTGTCTCGATATTAATTTGTATTGGTATCTTTTTCTGGGCAATTAAACAAAATAGTCTTTTTTTATTAATTTTCTCTTCTGCAATTATTGGTGGAGCTCTAGGTAACGTAGTAGATCGAATTATTTATGGAGCTGTGGCTGATTTTCTAAATATTACTTGTTGTGGCATATATAATCCCTACTCATTCAACATTGCTGATATATCAATTTTTTTTGGAGTAGTTGGTATTATTTTTTCCCCAAATAGTAAAAATCAAAATTAAAAAACAAATTAAATCTTATAATCTTTCAGTATTGGCAGAATCGGTTTTTAAATGCTATATATTGTCATATGAAGCAAAAAAATAACAATATATTGAGTAATAAATCTACACAAAGACCAATAGTCAAATTAGATGAAAAAGTAGCTAATCAAATTGCTGCAGGTGAGGTAATCGAAAGCCCTGCTGCAATAGTAAAAGAATTAATGGAGAATTCTATTGATGCAGGCGCAACGTCAATAGATATTTTAGTTTCTCAAGGTGGAAAGTCAATTATTCAAGTGAAAGATAATGGATGGGGTATTCCAAGAGAAGAATTACCTATCGCAGTCTGTAGGCATGCAACATCCAAATTGATAGATAATGAAATTTTAAAAGTTAATACTTATGGTTTTAGAGGAGAAGCATTACCTTCTATTGGGTCTTCTGGTAGATTAAACATTAAATCCAAGATAATTAATTCTCAAGATGCATGGGAAATTTTTGTTGAAAATGATAATGTTGGTAAAGTATTACCCACTTCATTAAATATTGGTACATTAGTAGAAGTGCGCGATTTATTTTACAAAACTCCTGCGAGGTTAAAATTTTTAAAATCTGATAAAAATGAACTAAGAGCAATATTGGATATATTTAAGAGGTTATCTCTAATAAATCCTCAAATTAGTTTTTCTTTACGTGAGATATCATTAAATGGTTTAAATAAATCCATAGCTAATTACAAAGGTGCATCATCTAATATTGATAATCAAAGTAATAATTCAGGTGATTATGAAAATAAATACTCTTTTAGAGTTAGTCAGGTATTAGGCGGAGATATATTTCAAAATCTTTTGCCTATTTTTTTTTCAAAGGAGGATCTTGTTATTGAAGGATTTATTTCTTTACCTACATTTTCAAGAAGTACTTTAGGTCACCAATACTTTTTTGTTAACGGAAGACCAGTTTGGGATAAAAATCTTTCAAGTTCTATTAGAGTTGGTTATTCTGATTTTATAATGAAAGGCAGATATCCTGTTGCAGTCATTCTTATTAAATGTCCAGCGGATACTGTTGACGCAAATGTTCATCCTGCTAAAACTGAAGTTAGGTTTCAAAATCTTAATTATATAAAAAATTCGATTATCTCAATTATTAAGTCGACAATTGCAAGTTTTAATACAAAAACATCTACGGCTGTTTCTGAAGGTATGATGCAAGCTTTTAAAAAGAATATTAGCTATAATGATACAGTTGCAAATAAAACAAATAATTCAACTACTAGTGTTTCTTATCCATTTAAAAATAGAAGTATAAAAAATACTTCAGATTTTTTATTTAATGAAGTTTCTTCAAGAAATTATCAAGCTGAAATATCTTCTGTAGGGAACAATCATGAAAATCTGGTTGAAAAAAATAACGAAAAGGCATTTCCTTTAGGTTCACCTGTGGCTCATATTCATGAAAATTATATAATTTCTCAAACTTCTAATGGTATGGCTATAATTGATCAACATGCAGCACATGAAAGAATTGTTTATGAAAAGCTAAAAAGCTCTTTGAAACATAAATCAATAGCTTCACAAACATTACTAATACCTGAAATAGTTGAGCTTGGTGAAGAGCGTTCCCTAATCCTTTTAGGGTTTAATTCCGAGTTCAAGAACTTAGGGTTAGTACTAGAACCATTTGGGAAAAAATCAATTTGTGTAAGATCTTTGCCTGAAATTTTGGGTCAAGTTAATTGTTCCTTGTTTCTTAACGATTTAGCTGATGAACTTTTGGAGCATAATAATATTTCAGTTGCAGAAGAAAAATTAGAAAAAGTGATATCTAAAATTGCTTGTCATGGTTCAGTAAGGTCAGGTAGAAAACTAAATCCGACTGAAATGTCTGTTTTATTAAGGACTATGGAAGAAACACCTTTTTCAAATCAATGTAATCACGGTAGGCCAACTTTTATAGAGTTAAAGTTAAAAGATATAGAAAAACTATTTAATAGGAACTAAATCTTTGATCCATTATTCAAATTTCATATTATATTCTTTGGGAGGAATTTTTTTATTATTTATCCTGATTTTATTTTTTTTATTAACAAGAGTTTCAAAAAATAATAAAGACTCTAATTTTGCTGATGATCTCGAAAAATTAAAAGAAGGTCAATTAAAATTAGCAGGTATAATTGAAAATCTTGCTAAAAATCAAAACTCAGGTAATGCTAATATTTTAGCCAATATGGAAGGTCGTTTATCCGAAGTTCAGAAACAAATCTTTGAAAGTTTAAGTGGTTCGGCTACAAAAACTGCAAGATCATTAGGTGCCTTACAGGAAAGATTAGTTGCAATTGATAAAGCTCAAGCAAATTTAGAAAAGCTATCTGGGAATGTTTTAGGTTTACAAGATATTCTTTCTAATAAACAAACAAGAGGTGTGTTTGGTGAAATTCAACTTAAAGATATAGTTTCAAAAGCATTACCTCCCAACACCTATGATTTTCAAGTTTTACTAACTAACGGTAAAAGAGTTGACTGTATGATTTATTTACCCAATCCTACAGGCCCAATAGCTGTCGATAGTAAATTTCCACTAGATTCCTATGATAATTTGAGAATTAGTAAAAATGAAATTGAAAAGAAAAGAGCAATTCAAGATTTTAAAAAATCGATAAGATTTCATATAAATTCAATTGCTGAAAAATATATCATAGAGGGTGAAACTGCAGATGGTGCAATAATGTTTTTACCATCTGAAGCAATTTATGCAGAGTTGCATGCGAATTTTTCAGATGTTGTTCGAGAGGGATTTTCTAAGCGTGTTTGGATAGTATCTCCAACGACTTGTATGGCAACACTCAATACGATTAGAGGTATTTTAAAAGATGCTACCCTTAAGGAGAATTCAAGTAAAATAAGAGAGAATTTAAACCATTTATTTAAAGACGTTTCTAGATTAGGTGATAGAATTGAGAATTTAGACAAACATTTTTATCTTGCTAGTAAAGATCTTGAAGAGGTTAAAGTATCAGCAAAAAAAGTAACAAGTAGAGCGGACAAATTTGAAGCTTTGGATTTTGGTGAAGAACGAAATTCTCAAGTTGAAGATATCAATTCAAAAATCTCAAAATTAAATATGATAAAAAAATAATATTTGTATAAATTAGTTTTTGTATTATTTATGATCTATAATCTATGAGAGGTAAAACGTAATGAGAATTTTAATTTTATTATTTATTTGTAGTTTATTATTTGGTTGTGGAACAGTCGGAGGTGCTATTAAGGGATTTGGTTCTGATCTAGACATGGTTGGTGGATATATTACTGATTTTTAAATTTAAATTAATTAATATTCTCTAGATTATTTGATGATAATGACTTTTTGACAATAAAGGAAAAAAATTGTTGCAAGATTTTCTTCAAGTAAAAAGACTTGAAGGTTATGGTTTGACTGATCTACCTGATTTTAAGTCTGAGTTTTCTTCTGGAATGGATCTCTGCGCAAATTTTTTAGTTACAGATAAAAAAAAGGAAGTCTTAATACCATCAAATGGGAGAATAATGATAAGTACTGGTCTTGCAATTGAAATTCCAAAAAATTGCGAAGGTCAAATTAGGTCAAGGTCGGGTCTATCATTTGATCATGGTATAATAGTTCTAAATTCTCCTGGCACTATTGATCAAGATTTTCGTGGACATCTAAAAATAATATTGGCAAATTTTGGAATAGACGATTATTTAATTAGACAAGGGGATAGAATAGCACAGTTGGTAATAATAAATGTTGTTCGACCCCAAATAAGACTCGTAGAAAAATTGAACGCTTCGAAGCGTGGAAATAAAGGTTTTGGTTCAACAGGAATTACATAATTTCAAGTGCTTAAAGTAATAAAATTTTAACACTAATAAAGTATGATGAGGAGATGAAGTTGTCGAATAATACAAAAGAAAGAATATTTAATAATATAACTGAGACTGTTGGAAGAACACCAATGGTTAGATTATTAAAATTTGAGAAGGAGATTAACACCAAATGTGAAATAATTGCAAAATTAGAATTTTTTAATCCCTTGTCATCAGTCAAGGACAGGATTGGTGTTTCTATGATTAATAGCTTAGAAAAATCTGGTCATTTAAAACCGGGAGTTACTATCATTGAACCAACTTCTGGGAATACTGGAGTAGCTCTGGCATTTGTGGCTGCATCAAAAGGATATAAGTTAATATTGACTATGCCAGAAAGTATGTCCTTAGAGCGAAGAAAAATGTTAGCTTTTTTAGGTGCCCAAATTGAACTCACTGAAGCAGCTAAAGGCATGAAAGGCGCTATAGATAAAGCAAAAGAGTTATTAAATTCCATTCCTAATTCAATTATGCCTCAACAGTTTGAAAATCCTGCTAATCCTGAAATACATATGAAAACAACAGCGGAAGAAATCTGGGAAGATACAAATGGTAATTTAGACATCTTTGTCTCTGGAGTTGGTACTGGCGGTACTATTACTGGAGTAGGAAAAGTTTTGAAGAAAAAGAACCCAGATATTAGATTTATCGCAGTAGAGCCTGAGGATAGTCCAGTAATTTCAGGAGGCCAACCTGGCCCTCATAAAATTCAGGGGATAGGAGCAGGATTTATTCCTAAAAACTTAGATATTGAAATTATAAACAATATTGAAAAAGTTGGTAATCAAGAAGCAGTTTTAATGTCAAGAATGTTAGCTAAATTAGAAGGAATTCCGGTAGGAATTTCATCCGGAGCTGCCTTAGTAGGGGTAAAAAATTGTGCAAAAAAGGAAAAAGTGGGCTCTAGAATAGTGGTGATACTTCCAAGTTTTGCAGAGAGGTATCTTTCAACAATACTCTTTGATGGTTTAGCTTAATTTTTGTTTGGGTGATTATTGGATAAAATAGAATTAGAGAGATATACTCGTCATATCCTACTTAAAGAAATAGGTGGATCAGGTCAACAATTACTGAAAAACTCTTGCGTTACAGTGGTGGGAGCAGGTGGTTTAGGTTCTGTTATACTATATTATCTAGCTGCTGCTGGTATCGGATGTATAAGAATTGTTGATAACGATATAGTTAGTTTGTCAAATTTACAGCGGCAAATATTGTTCAAGGAAGAAGATGTAGGAAAAAAAAAGGTAATAGCGGCAAAAAAAAATTTATTAGACTTAAATTCTCATTTAAATATTGAAACCTTTGACGAAAAATTTAGTGAAAAAAGTAGCAGAAAATTAATAAAAAATTGTGATATTTTTATAGATGGAACAGATAATTTTAAATCTAAGTCATCTATTTGTAAAATAGCATTTAAAGAAAATATTCCATTAGTTTATGGTGGATTAAGTCAATGGGAAGGACAAATTTGTGTTTTCGATCCTAAATCCGCATCTATATGCTTTGGTTGTATTTTTCCAAATGATCCGGGACAAGAATTTGAAGAAAGTTGCTTAAATTTTGGAATTATTGGCCCAACAGTAGGTGTAATTGGATCATTAATGGCCGCAGAAGTTATTAAGTTTTTAACTTCTTGTGGGAAACCTATTATGAATAAAATTTTAACTTATGATTGTTTGCAGGGTGAATTTCAAGAGTTTTTAGTAGAAAAGATTAATAGCTGTGATATTTGTTCAAACTTGAATGATGTTAGCTATTTAGAATAATATCAGGTGGCGTGTGGCCATCAGAAAATGTCTTTATATTAATGATAACCTTTTCGCCCATTTCGATTCTTCCCTCAATGGTTGCAGAACTCATATGTGGCAATAAAAAAACATTGTCTAGTTCCTTCAATCTTGGATTTATATCATTACCCTTTTCAAATACGTCCAAAGCAGCTCCTGCTAATTCTTTAGACCTAAGCATACGTGTAAGTGCATTTTCATCGATTATTTCCCCTCTAGCAGTATTTATTATATATGCTGTTTTTTTCATTAATTTTAATCTTCTTGCATTCATTAAATGATAAGTTGATGGTGTATGGGGTGCATTTATTGATAAAAAATCAATTCTTGCCAACATTTGGTCTAAGCTTTCCCAATAAGTAGATTCTAAACTTTCCTCAACTTTAGAAGGTAATCTGTTCCTATTATGATAATGGATTTGAATTCCAAATGCTTTGGCACGTCTGGCAATAGCTTGTCCTATTCGTCCCATTCCTAATATTCCAAGCCTCTTACCATAAATTCTATGACCCAATAAAGCATTTGGTGCCCATCCATCCCATTCATCATCTACTAATTTTTTTACCCCCTCTTTAATACGTCTAGGCACGCTTAGTATTAAGGCCATGGCCATGTCTGCAGTATCTTCTGTTAGAACATTGGGAGTATTGGTGACGGTTATTCCTCGTTTAGTTGCATTTAACACATCGATATGATCAAATCCAACACCATAGTTTGCAATTAACTTAAGCTTTTTTCCTGACTCTTTAATAAAACTCCCGTCAATTTTGTCTCCAATTGTAGGTACTAATACATCGCAATCTTGTACTATCTCAAGCAGTTGTTCTCTTATTAATGGATGAGGTGAATTAGAAAGATTTACATCAAATAGCTCTTTCATTCTAGTTTCAACAGGTTCTGGTAGTTGACGAGTGACTGCTACTTTAATTTGTTTGTTATTCATCTTATTTTTAATTTTATTAAATAAATTAATTCTTTATAATATTTTGAGTTAAAAATTTAAAGCTAAAATCAAAAATGATCAAAAACCTTCTTCTTGTAATTTGTTTACTATTTATCTTTCAAGCTAGTATTTTGTATTCGCAAGAAGCAAAAAAAGTAGGAAAAGTAACAGGTTTAGAAATACCTAGGTTTGTTTCTCTAAAAAAAAGTAAAACTTTTTTAAGAAGGGGACCTGACAAGTCATATAAAATTGATTGGATTTTGGAAAGGAATAATTATCCTTTAAAAGTAATTGCGGAGCATGAGCATTGGAGACAAGTAATTGATTTTCAAGGTGATGAGGGATGGGTATATTTTAGATTATTATCAGGTAAAAGGACCATAATTATTTCACAGGATGAGATTTTTTTAAGAAAAACTTCAAAAAAAAATTCTTATCCTATTGGAATTTTAAAATATGGGGTAATTGGAGAACTAATTGATAAAAAGGGGGATTTTTGTAATGCAAAATTTCAAAATTTAAAAGGGTGGATAAATAAAAATGAAGCTTGGGGATGTTAAAATCATTAGTCAGGGACAAGCATATAACCAACACTTCTTACAGTTTTTAGATATCTGGGAGATTTAGGATTTTTTTCAATTTTCTTTCTTAACCTATTTATATTAACATCGACTACACGTTCTCTTTCTAAATCTTTATAAGTATCACTATTAATTAGGTCTACTTTCACTTTTTTATTAAAATCATTAAAAATTTCTTTTGCAAGTTGTCGTCTGGGTACTGGTTCATTAACCGAATTTATTAATTTGTTAATCAATAGTCTTTCTGCTCTTGTTAGTGGTATTAAATAATCACCATTCCATAACTCTTGTCTTTTGCTATCAAATTTCAAGATTCCAATACTGATATCTTTATTAGATTTTTTTTCGCCAAATTTTTTTATTCTTTTTAATATACTTTCAATTCTCAGAATTAACTCTCTTGGTTCAAATGGTTTTGATATATAGTCATCTGCACCAGTCTCTAAACCGATTATTCTGTCTGAAGTTTCTTGTCTAGCTGTTAAAAGAATTATTGGAGTTAAGTATTTATTTAGTAATTTTTTTGTTAAACTAAGACCGTCTTCTCCCGGCATCATAACATCTAAAATAAATAGATCAAAATCAATCAACGCTGTATAACTTAATGCTTCGGATGCGTTACTTGCTGTAGAAACTAAATAGTTATTCTTTCTAAGATATTTTTGTATTAACTTTCTAATTCTTTTATCATCATCGACTACAAGTATGTGCTTTTTTTCGTTCATTTAAAAAGTACTTTCCTTTCAAATTGGAATTTAATATGTATATTCATTGGTACATTTAATTTTATTGATGCTGATTTGAATTAATTTATTTTAATTTTATTATTTTAATTGTTAAACTATAGCATTATTTTTTAGTCGAAAAAAGAAGGAATACTTATGCTTAAGGCTTATGATGACAGAGATGGACATATTTGGATGGATGGCAAGTTAATTCCTTGGAGGAATGCTAAAGTACACATTTTAACTCATGCTTTACATTATGGATCTTCAGTTTTTGAGGGAGAACGTGCTTATAATGGAAAAATTTTTAAAAGTCGACAGCATTCTGAAAGACTTATAAAATCGGGTAATTACATAGACGTACCTATTCCATATAGTGTTGATGAAATAGAGGAGGCTAAAAAACTTATTTTAAATGAATCAGGTTTAAAAGAAGCATATATTCGAGCTGTATGCTGGCGTGGTTCTGGAGAAGATATGGGCGTTGCATCCCAAAAAAATAAAGTGAGAATGGCAATAGCTGCTTGGGAATGGGGTGCTTATTATGGTGATGCTAAAATTAAAGGAGCTAAGCTAGATATTTCAAAATGGAACAGGCCAAGTCCAGAAACAATTCCTTCTTTTGCTAAAGCCGCTGGTTTATATATGATATGTAGCATGTCTAAACACTCTGCTGAGGCAAAGGGATGCTCTGATTCATTGATGAGAGATTATCGAGGATATGTTGCTGAGGCAACTGGTGCTAATATATTTTTTTTTAAAAATGGTGAAGTACATACTCCATTACCAGACTGTTTTTTGAATGGTATTACTAGGCAAACAATAATTAATATCATCAAAAAAAATGGTTTTAAGGTTTTTGAGAGACACATAGAAATTAATGAACTTGAAAACTTTGAGCAATGTTGGTTAACAGGAACTGCAGCAGAAGTAACACCAGTTGGTCAAATTGGTGACTATAATTTTGAAGTAGGAAGCTTTGTAAAAGATTTAGTATCTGATTATGAAAAAATTGTTAGAGAATGATTTTTTATATCTAATTTCGATTATAAACCTTCCTTTGGTAAGTTTAAAGATTTAGGAGGTATTTTTTTAAAATTGAAAATTACTAATAAGAGTGAAAAAGATATTCCTATTATAAAAGAATTAGTCTTAGATATTGTGTGTTTTCTTGAAGATGAGAAGCTATTTGAAATAGTGACTATTCCTTTGAAAGGGAAATCTCAAGAAGCAGATTTTATGATAGTTTCATCAGGCAATTCTTCAAGACAAGTATCATCATCTTCTGAAAAACTTTTGGAGTATTTAAAAATTAAATATGGAATTTTATCTAAAGTAGAAGGTTTAGAAACTGCAAACTGGGTACTTATAGATTCAGGCGATATTTTGATAAATATTTTTAGACCAGAAGTTAGAGAGTACTATCAGTTAGAGAAAATGTGGATGATATAGTAAAAGTATAATATAAAGATTTAAAATATGAAAATTTCAATTATAGCAGTTGGAAGAATTAGTAATTCTTTTGAATCAGATCTAGTTAATCGATATATTAATCGTTTTAATAAAATAAATAAATT
Source organism: uncultured Alphaproteobacteria bacterium (assembly GCA_902611605.1). Taxonomy (GTDB): domain Bacteria; phylum Pseudomonadota; class Alphaproteobacteria; order Rhodobacterales; family Rhodobacteraceae; genus CACIIZ01. The sequence continues at coordinate 171,698 of CACMAH010000002.1, read as the reverse complement.
AATAGGACTAAGCCAACTGCAAATAATTGAAGTTGACGATAAAAAATATAAAACTAAACAACTACAGGCAAAAAAAATATTAGAGATTATAAAAACAGAAACTAAAATCGTTATTTTTGATCAAAAAGGTAAAAGTTTATCGTCTGAAAATTTCACAAAATATTTAATAAATCAGCGTGATAGTGGAGTAAAAAAATTGATTTTTATAATAGGTGGTGCTTTTGGCTTATGTAGAATTCTTTATAAAGAATCAAACGAAATATTTTCTCTAGGAAAAATGATTTGGCCTCATTTTCTTGTCAGAGTAATGGTAACAGAACAGATTTATCGTTCAGCATCAATTATATTGGGTAATCCATATCATAAAAATTGAATACATTTGTGAGCAAAAAATGAATGATAAAATAAAAAATCAAACCATTTTATGTATACTGGATGGTTGGGGTGTTTCGAAAGTAACAAAAGGAAATGCTGTTAAATTAGCAGAAACACCAAATTTTGACTATTTACTGCATAATTTTCCAAATGCCAATTTAATTACATATGGTCCATCAGTGGGTTTGCCAAAAAATCAGGTAGGCAATTCAGAAGTAGGGCATATGAATCTTGGTGCAGGTAGGAAAGTACAAATGGATTTACCAAGAATAAGTCAAGCTTTCTCTAATAATTTCTTAGCTGAAAATAAAACATTAAATTCAACTATTACCAATATTAATAATAGGAATGGGGCAATTCACATTATTGGATTGTGCTCAGATGGAGGGGTTCATAGTCATGAAGACCATATTTTCGAATTAATAAAATACTTAAAAAAAAATAACTTAAGATTTTTATTACATATGATTTTAGATGGTAGAGATACTTCTCCAAAAAATGCATTAAATAATATAAAAAAAATAAAATTTTTCTTTGGTGACTTAGATTTTGTTGCATCTATATCTGGAAGATATTTTGCAATGGATAGAGATCAAAGATGGAATAGAACAGAGAAATTTTACAGAACTATAGTTTATAGAGAAGGAGAAAAATTTGATGATCCTGAGACGTTTATCAAAGAGCAATATAGTAAAGAAATTAATGATGAATTTGTTAAACCATCTGTTTCAAGAAACTATTCTGGAATAGATTATAAAAGGGATGGTGTAATTTTTATGAATTTTCGTTCTGATAGAATGAGACAAATAACCCATGCTTTATGTGATGAAAATTTCAAAAACTTTTTTACTGATAGAAAGCCTATTTTTATTTCAGCAATAAGTTTGGTTTCTTATTCAAATAGTCTTGAAAAATTTGTAGAAACTTTATTTCCAAAAATTGAGATTAAAAATACGCTTGGTGATGTTTTGTCAAAAATGGGTTTAAAACAATTAAGATTATCAGAAACAGAAAAATATGCTCACGTCACATATTTCTTCAATTGTGGGAATGAAAAAAATTTAAAGGGAGAAGATAGGATATTAGTTAAGAGTCCAAAAGTTACGACTTATGATTTGCAACCAAATATGTCTATTAAAAATGTTACTGATCATTTAATAAAAGCGATCAATTCAATAGAATATGATTTTATTGTCGTAAACTTTGCTAATCCTGATATGGTAGGTCATACTGGAAATCTTACTGCTGCCATAAAGGCTTGTGAAGCAGTTGATAAGGCCCTTGGAGATGTAATTTCAAATGTAAAGAAAATTAATGCTAATATACTCGTTGTAGCAGATCATGGTAATTGTGAAGAAATGATTAACTTTAAAACTGGACAGCCCCATACTGCGCATACTTTAAATTTAGTACCGATCATATTAATAACTAAGGATCAAAATTTGAAAATAGAAAATGGGATTTTGTCTGATGTCGCACCAACTTTATTAGATTTGATGAAAATAAGAAAACCTAATGAAATGACTGGCAGATCTTTATTAAAAAATTAAATCATTTACATTTTAAAGACTTGTAAACTTTTCATTTAGATTTTAATTACTAGATCTATTAAGTAACCAATTGAAATAAGAGAATTGAGAAGGTAAATTATGAAACGTAGTTTGATTATATTAATCCTGGGATTTATTGCAGGTGGAATATTTTTTAATCAAATTGACAAAACAGCTTTAATGGCCCAGGCCAAAAACGGTTCAGAAGATAAAAACCGAGTTTATGAGCAGCTCAATTTATTTGGAGAAGTTTTTGATAGAATAAGATCTGGATATGTAGAAGATGTTAATAGCTCTGATTTGATATCTGCTGCAATTAGGGGAATGTTAACTTCTCTAGACCCTCATTCAGGTTATATGCCACCAGAAAGCTTTCAAGATATGCAAGTAGATACTAGAGGTGCTTTTGGTGGTTTAGGAATAGAAGTAACACAAGAAGACGGATTTGTTAAAGTTGTTTCTCCAATGGATGGAACACCTGCTTCAGAGGCTGGTATACAGTCTGGGGATTTTATAACTCATGTAGACGGAGAAGCTATCTTAGGTCTAACTTTATCAGAAGCTGTAGATAAAATGAGAGGTCCAGTTGGTTCTGAAGTATCATTAACAATAGTAAGAAATTTAGATGAAGAACCTTTTGATATAGTCATCATAAGAGATGTCATAAAGCTAACTGCTGCTAGGGTTAGAGTAGAGGATGATGTAATTATTGTAAGAGTTACAACATTTAATGAACAAACTACCCCTAATATCAAAAAGGGAATTAAAGAAAAAATTGACGAATTAAGTGGTAAAGATAATGTCTCTGGATTTATTATTGATTTAAGAAATAATCCAGGGGGACTTCTTTCAGAAGCAATTTCAGTTTCAGACATGTTTCTTAACCAAGGTGAAATTGTGTCAACCAGAGGAAGAAATAATGGGCAAGCAAAAAGGTATAGTGCTTCAAAAGGGGACTTAGCTGAAAACAAGCCTATAATTGTATTAATAAATGGTGGATCTGCATCTGCATCTGAAATTGTAGCTGGAGCACTACAAGATCATAAAAGGGCTGTTATTCTCGGAACAAAAAGTTTTGGCAAAGGATCAGTTCAGTCAGTAATACCTCTTGGTGAGAATGGCGCAATGAGACTTACGACTGCTAGATATTACACTCCTTCTGGAAGATCAATACAAGCTCTAGGTGTTGTTCCTGATATCATTGTTGAGCAATTACCTAGGCTCAATAAGGAAAAAGAAGAAGACGAATCTTCTACTAGAATAACAGAGGCTGATTTAAGGGGAGCTTTATCAAATGACCGTCTTTCAGATGAAGAAAAAGAGCTATTGGCAAAAGAGAAAAAAATCCAGTTAAAAAAAATACAAAGAAGAAAAACAGATAATCAATTATCTTTTGCTTTAGATGTAATATCTGGGCTTAATATTTATGGTAGAAATAATTGAGTAAATTTTCTGAAAAAAATTATAGGCCTTGTGTTGGTATAGTTTTAATCAATGATGGATCTATATTTGCTGGTCAAAGACTTGACTACAAGTCTGATGCTTGGCAAATGCCACAAGGGGGTATAGAAGAGAATGAATCTCCAATAAGAGCAGCTATAAGGGAACTTAAAGAAGAAACAGGTATAAACAAAAAGCATATTAATATAATATTGGAATCCAAAAATTGGATTAATTATGATTTGCCAAAAGAATTAATTCCAAAACTATGGAATGGAAAATTTGTTGGTCAAAGTCAAAAATGGTTTGCAATGGAATTCTTGGGATCTGATAGCGACGTTAATATAAATACAAAAAACCCAGAATTTTCTAAATGGCAATGGATGACCAAAAATAAACTTTTAGACAGTATAGTACCCTTTAAAAAAAGAGTTTACGAAAATATACTTTCACAATTTTCATCTCAACTAAATTTAAAGTAATTAGTTATGTAGCTTTTCTTTGGAAATTATTGGAAAAAAAGTATTGTCTGAGTGTATTCCTAACCATTCTTGGCCCTTAACTAAAGAATACTCTGCTAAATCTAGTAGTCTATAGAAGCTTTTTCTATCAATCTTTGCTTCGATGTTTCTTCTAACCATAATGTAAGGTGAGGGTTCTTGGGTCTTATCATTAATTGAAATACGAAAGGGATTTTTTTTACTTAAAACTATTGTTTCATCTATATTTGTAAAAAAAACTAAATAGGATTTGTTGTTTTCAGTTATTTTTTCAAAATCATTAGCTATAAAAGGGGCATCATCAACCATAATCCCTACTTTTTCAACTGGTGTAATCAAGAAGTATTTATTGTTTTCATTAATTAGTATGCTAGAAAAAAGTTTCACTAATTTCTTTCTATTGATTGGCGATCCACAGTAAAACCAAGTGCCATCACTTGCAATTCTCATATCAATATCACCACAATATTTAGGATTCCATTTTTTTATTTTAAACTCTAAAGCATCGTTTGGTTTATTGAAAATGTCTCTTAAAAAGCTACTCTGATAATTTTTACTAGCTTCTTTTTTTTCTGGGGATTCTTTCATTTATATGATTTAATTTCTGAATATTATATTATTTCTGGACAAATCACTTATCTTTTTGCAACCCATTAGCTTCATGTCTCTTTCAATTTCATTTTTCATTATAGATAGGGCTTTTTCTACTCCTTTCTGTCCAGCAGCAGCTAAAGCATAAAGATACATTCTTCCACCTGAACAGGCCTTAGCCCCCAGAGATAGTGCTTTCAAAACGTGGGTACCTCTTTTAATTCCACCTTCGCATATAACATCAATTTTATCGCCGACAGAATCCACAATTTCTTTAAGTTGATCAAATGGTGCTCTAGATCCATCAAGTTGTCTTCCGCCATGGTTGGAAACAATTATTGCAGAGCAACCGATATCTACTGCTTTTTTTGCATCTTCAACACTCATTACCCCTTTTAAAGCAAATTGTCCTCCCCATTTCGAATTGAGTTCTTCTGCATCTTTCCAACTCATATTTTGATCTAGCATTGTTGAGAAATATTCGCCGATTGAAGTGACTGTATTTGTCCCTTCTTTGACATAATTTTGTAAGTGAGGTAATTCAAAAGGCGAGCTAGTAATGTGATTAAAAAACCATGAAGGTTTGATAGCAAATTCAATCATACTTTCAATTGTCAGTTTTGGTGGTATCGTAAATCCTGTACGCAGGTCTCTCTCTCTATTTCCTCCAGTAATTGTATCAACAGTAAGGGCTAAAACGTCAAAATGAGCATTTTTTGCCCTTTCTAACAAGTCTTGATTTAAAGCACGATCTTTATGAAAATAAAATTGAAACATTTTTGGAGCGTCACTAATTTTTTCAATTTCTTCTACACTCACAGTACTTAAAGATGATACACCAAACATTGTTCCAAACTTACTTGCAGCTTTAGCAACAGCTTTTTCACCTTCGAAATGAAAAAGTCGTTGAACTGCAGTTGGTGCACAATAGATTGGCATATTAATTTTTTTTCCAAAAACAGTAGTAGTTAAATCAACATCTTCTACACCTCTTAAAACATTAGGAACAAGATCAACATCATCAAAGGATTTAGTGTTTCTTCTGTAAGTTACTTCATCATCAGCTGCGCCATCTATATAATTGAAGATTGGTGAAGGAAGTTTTTTTTTGGCAAGGTGTTTAAAACTATTTATATTATGACAATTTTTAAGCTTCATATAAAAAATATTATCCTTGTCGAGCTTTGAACCTTCTTTGAGTTTTATTTATGACGTAAATCCTACCTTTTCTCCTAACAAGTCGACAATCTCTGTGTCTTTGTTTTAAAGATCTTAAAGAATTTCTTACTTTCATTTTAATACTCCATCTCTAAATTAGTTTTAATAACTATATAAGAACGTTAACACAAGCTTTAATTTAAATGGTGGGCGTAACTGGGATTGAACCAGTGACCCCTTCGATGTCAACGAAGTGCTCTCCCGCTGAGCTATACGCCCATTAATATTTATGTTGCATATTACAAAGGCTTTCTTTAACGGTCTTTAATAATTGCTTCAAGTTATTTTTTTGAGAATTAGAAATGATTAAAATTTTTGATACTAATTTTAAACCACCTTACAAATTTAAAGCAATTTTTAATTCACCTCATTCTGGATGTATTTACACCAAAGGGTTTTTAGACAGCACAAATGTAGAAATTTATGACCTTAGAACTTCAGAAGATTCATTTGTTGGGGAATTATTTTATTCAACCAAGTTTTTTAACTGCTTATTAATGGAGGCTAAATTTCCCAGAACATTTATAGATTTAAACCGATCACATTTAGAATTAGATCCACGATTAATCTCAGGAGATTTTCGTTTTGATAAAACAGCAAGAAATATGGCTGGTATGGGAGTTATTCCTCGAATTTCAGGTAATGGTAAGGAAATATATTCTAAACCTATATTTGCTAAAGATGCTTTAAAGAGGTTACAAAGCTTTTATTTCCCTTATCATAGCTATTTGTATAATTTATTAGTAGAATCAAAAAAGAGACTAGGATATGCAATTTTATTTGATTGCCACTCTATGCCATCTAAACTTAATTTAGAATTTGGTAATTCAAAATATAATAATGATCCTGATATAATTTTAGGGGATTTAAATGGTACTTCTTGTTCTTCATTTTTAATCAATGAAGTTAAAGCAATTTTTGAAAAGCATAATTTTTTTGTTACAAAAAACAATCCATTTTCTGGAGGGTATATTACAAAGCATTATGGTAACCCTTCTGATGCTATTCATGTTATTCAAATTGAAATTAACAAGAAATTATATATGAATGAAAATAGTATAAAAAAAAATAAGAACTTTGAAAATTTAAGAACAAAATTAACTGCAGTTATTGAAGAATTAAGCAATTTATATCCTACTAGGAAAAAAATAGCAGCAGAGTAAAATGAAAAATTAATTCATTTAATTTAAAGACCTACCCTTTTTTATTATTTCTTTACCAAATTTAAGTCTTATTTTGTCAATTACATATTCTGTTTTTTCAATTTTTTGAGATTTTGAATCTAATTTAAAATTTTTAAATGATTCTTGTTTTTCAGCTAAAAAATTACTTGTAGATAATCCGATAAGCCTAAATGGAGCCATTTCAATTTTATTTTTTAACAGTAAAACTGCTGTTTGATATATGTTTTCAGCTAAACAAGTTGGTTCTAAAAAAGTAAAAGAACACGTAATAATTTTGAAGTTATTACGTTTAAGTTTGAGGGTTATTGATTTAGAATAAAAATTATCTTTTTTAAGCATTTCTGAGACTTCTTCAGTCAGAAGCCATAATATTTTTTTTAACTTATTGAAATCAGAAATGTCATGTTCGAAAGTGGTCTCTTTTGAGACGCTTTTTCTTGAACTTGCTGGGTTGATATTTCTTTCATCAATACCTCTTGACATATTCCATATTATTTTACCAAAATTCCCATAGCTTTTTGCAAGTACTTTTTTATCTAATTTACGCAAGTCATCAATTGTCATAATTGAATTTTTTTCCAATTTTTTCTTGAGGGAGGGGCCTATTCCAGGAATATTTTTAACATGTAAATTTTTAATAAATTCTAACTTCTCAGATTTTCCAATAACTGTGAAACCCCTTGGTTTTTCAAATGAGGATGCTAGCTTTGCCAGGAATTTATTTTCACTTAACCCAATAGAAATGGTAATTCCTAATTGTTTTTCTATCTCTAGGGCTAATTCAACTAACAATTCAGCAGGTGCTTTTTTATAGAGTTGGTAAGTACCCGAAAAGTCTAGGTAAGCTTCGTCAAGAGCTATTGTTTCTACTAAAGGCGTAAGCTGATTAAATTTTGAAAAAACTATATTTGATATACGTTTATAGAGTGACATTTTAGGACGAATAATTATTGCTTCTGGACAAAGTCTTTTAGCTTTAAAAATTGGCATAGCTGATTTTACACCTTTAATTCTTGCAATATAACAACAAGTAGTTACAACACCTCTTTTTCCACCTCCAACAATTATAGGTTTATTAATAAGTTGTGGGTTTAAACTTTTTTCTACTGAGGCATAGAATGCATCACAATCAATGTGTGCTATATTTAAAGAAAATAGTTCATTATGTTTTAGGATTCTAGGTGAATTACATTTATGACATTTAATTTTGTCTATAGAAAATGTTGTACAATCTCTACAAATAAATATTTCTTCTCTGGCCAAATAATCTAACTTTCCAATATTAAATTAAATTTTATATTACACTTAATTAATCATGTCATTAAAGATATCATTAACTGCTAGAATAGGATCTTTTGCATTCCAAATAGGTCGTCCAACAACTATATAATCAGCTCCTGCTTTTAAAGCTTCTGAGGGTGTGGAAACACGTTTTTGATCTTCATTTGCAGAATAATTTAATCTGATACCAGGTGTTACGATTATCTTATTGGAAAAGTGATCTTTAGATCGAATTAAATTGGCCTCTAATGGTGAACATATTATTCCGTCTGCTCCTGCTATAAATGCATTACTTGCTCTTTCAGCAACCAGTTCATTTAAATTTCCATCTTTTATTAATGATAAATCAAGATCATTACGGTTCTGGTTAGTAAGAAAGGTTACAGCTAAGATTTTCATTTTTTCATCTTTTCTTCCAATCACTGCTGCCTCTACAACCGAAGGATCTCCATTTACAGTCAAAAAATCTATTTTATGTTCAGATATTCTAGCTACAGTTTCTTGGATTGTACTCTTAATGTCATACAATTTTAAATCTAAAAATACCTTTTTTCCCTTTTGCTTAATTTCATCAACAAGGTTGAAACCATTAATTACAAAAGTTCTTAAACCAATTTTGAAAAATGAAACTTTATTTTCGAGTGAAGAAACCAATTTTTTACTTTGATTGATTTCTTTAGAATCTAGAGCAACAATGAGTTTTTCATTAAATTCATTCATATACATGCTATAGCAAATACTCTTTATCTATTCTATTGAAATTTTAAAAAAAAACCATAAGTAAAGTGTAACAAATTTTTTCTCAAAGGTTTTGTTAAGTGGCTTCGGGGCTTAGTAAAATGCTTCATATGGAGGATAAAATGAATTTAGATAAATATACTGAAATTAGTCAGTCTGTTTTAAAAAACTCTTTAACTATTGCAAACAGTTTTTCACATCAGCATGTAACTTGTTTTCACTTATTTAAAGCTATTTGTATTGAAAAAAATTCGTCTATACTAGCTCTTCTGGAAAATTCAAATCTCAATATAAAAGAATTAAATGATTTCTTAGATGATATTTTGAAAAACAAACCAAAGGTAAATGGTTCCTCTGATATTTTTTTAGATAATGATTTAAAAAAAGTTTTATTAGTAGCTGAAAAAATGGCATTAAAAAACGGTGATGATTACGTCACCATAGATATACTTATTAAGGCTGTTTTTAATAATTCAGAGTTAAAATTATTTTTAAATAAATTAGGTTTTAATAATGAGAGTTTTGAAAATGCTTGTAAGAAGTTTCGTAAAGATAAGAAAGTGACATCAATCAATGCAGAAGATAGCTTTCAGGCATTAGAAAAATTTACTACTGACTTTTGTAAGCTGGCTCTTGAAGGTAAAATTGATCCTATTATTGGTAGAGATGAAGAAATAAGGAGAGCAATCCAAGTTTTAAGTAGAAGAACTAAAAATAATCCTGTTTTAATAGGCCACCCAGGAGTTGGTAAAACTGCAATAGCTGAAGGGTTGTCTTTAAGAATAGTTAACGGTGATGTACCAGAGCCTTTGTTGCAGAAAAAATTATTATCACTAGATATGGGTTCCTTAATTGCAGGAGCAAAATTTAGGGGAGAATTTGAAGAAAGATTGAAATCTATATTGTCTGAAGTTGAATCTTCATCAGGTGAAATAATTCTATTCATAGACGAAATGCATACTCTGGTTGGTGCTGGAAAAACAGATGGAGCTCTTGATGCTTCTAATCTTTTAAAACCTGCTTTAGCAAGAGGTGAACTGCATTGTATTGGGGCTACCACTCTTGATGAATATAGAAAATATGTTGAAAAAGATGCAGCATTAGCTAGACGTTTTCAGCCTATCATGATTGAAGCTCCATCAGTTCAAGATTCAATATCTATTTTAAGAGGAATTAAGGAAAAATATGAACTTCATCATGGAGTAAAAATTTCTGATAGTTCACTCGTATCTGCTGCAACATTATCAGATCGCTATATTTCAGATCGTTTTTTGCCTGATAAAGCAATTGATTTGGTTGATGAAGCAGCTAGCAGATTACGAATGGAAGTTTATAGTAAGCCAGAAGAATTAGATGCTTTGGATAGAGACATTTTACAAAAAGAAATAGAGATAATGGCTCTAAAGAAAGAACTAGATGATAAATCTAGTGAGAGACTAAAAAAACTAGAAAAAGAAATGGTGAACCTTAAAGAAAAGTCTGATCAAATGACACAGATTTTGGAAGGTGAAAGAGAGATTTTGAAAGAGCAGAGACAAATTAAAGAAAATTTGGATCTTGCAAGAGTTGAACTTGAAATTGCAAAAAGGGAAGGAAATTTAGATAAAGCAGGTGAAATTTCTTATGGAATTATACCAAATTTAGAAAAAAAACTATCATCAGGTTCAATAAATGACAAAACAAAATCTTTAATTTCAGAAGTAGTTTTACCTGAACATATAGCAAGTGTGGTTGAAAAATGGACAGGAATTCCACTCGAAAAAATGCTGATTGGGGAAAATCAGCGTCTACTCTATATGGAAGAAGAATTATCTCAAAGAGTTATTGGTCAAGAAGAAGCAGTTGGAGCTGTTTCTAAAGCAGTAAAAAGAGCCAGAACAGGATTAAATGACCCTCAGAAACCATTAGGAGGATTTCTATTTTTAGGACCTACAGGTGTTGGTAAAACTGAGCTAACCAAGGCATTAGCTCATTACTTATTTGATGATATAAATGCAATGGTAAGGTTAGACATGTCTGAATACATGGAAAAACATTCAGTTGCGAGATTAGTTGGTGCGCCACCAGGTTACATTGGGTATGATGAAGGTGGTACATTAACTGAAAAAATTCGAAGACGTCCATATCAAGTAATTTTATTTGATGAAGTTGAAAAAGCTCATCCGGATGTATTTAATATTCTTTTACAGGTTCTTGATGATGGAAGACTTACTGATAACCATGGTAATATTATAGATTTTAAAAATACTATTATTATTCTAACTTCTAACCTAGGTTCTGAAAAAATGATTGATAGTATTTCTAGTAAGGAAAATAGAATTGCAAATGTTATGGGAGTTGTTAGAGATTTTTTTAGACCAGAATTTTTAAACAGATTAGATGAAATTATAATTTTTAATAATTTGCCAAAAGAAAAAATGAAAGAAATTGTAAAGTTACAGATTAGAGAATTAGAAGAAAGACTTTTAGAAAAAAATATTAATTTATTATTAGATAATTCATGTCTTGATTGGTTGGCAGATAGAGGTTACGATCCCATTTTTGGAGCTAGACCCCTCAAAAGATTAATACAAAAAGAAATACAAAATAACATAGCAGAAGGTATTTTGTCTGGAAATATTTCAGAGGGAAGTGATATTTCTTTATTTATTGAGAACAAAAAAATGAAAATTAATAAAATTTAAATTTTTACAGGCTAAAAAACATTGTTTTTTTTAAAAAAAGTTCTTGCAAAACCAATGTTAAATACGTATTGAAATCCTACTGGTGTAGTTTAGATTCGATTCTACTCCATTAAGTGGGTGTTTCCTTAGCAAATTCT
>CACMAH010000002.1:0-157500 GCA_902611605.1 uncultured Alphaproteobacteria bacterium | reverse complement strand
AATTTACAAAATATCTTAAAAAGTACTTTTAACTTGAATATATAAAGTTTTAAGAGCGAACCCAGAGAACTGAAACATCTAAGTACCTGGAGGAAAGGAAATCAACAGATACTCCGTTAGTAGTGGCGAGCGAACGCGGATCAGCCAAGCCTTAAGTGCAAGCAGAATCGACTGGAAAGTCGAGCTATAAAGGGTGACAGCCCCGTATGCGAAGTGCAAGAGGATGTATTAAGTAGGGCGGGACACGTGAAATCCTGTCTGAACATCGGAGGACCACCTTCGAAGGCTAAGTACTACTTATTGACCGATAGCGTATAGTACCGTGAGGGAAAGGTGAAAAGTACCCCGACGAGGGGAGTGAAATAGTACCTGAAACCGGACGCCTACAAGCAGTCGGAGCTTCCTTGAGAAGTGACGGCGTACCTTTTGTATAATGGGTCAACGACTTGGTCTATCTAGCAAGCTTAAGCCGTTAGGTGTAGGCGTAGCGAAAGCGAGTCTTAATAGGGCACTTTAGTTAGATGGATCAGACCCGAAACCGAGTGATCTAGGCATGGCCAGGATGAAGGTGCGGTAACACGCACTGGAGGTCCGAACCCACATACGTTGAAAAGTATCGGGATGAGCTGTGCCTAGGGGTGAAAGGCCAATCAAACTCGGAGATAGCTGGTTCTCCGCGAAATCTATTTAGGTAGAGCGTTAGACGAATACCCCCGGGGGTAGAGCACTGGATGGGTAATGGGGCCCCACAGGCTTACTGATCCTAACCAAACTCCGAATACCGGGGAGTAATATCTGGCAGACACACAGCGGATGCTAACGTCCGTTGTGGAGAGGGAAACAACCCTGACCTCCAGCTAAGGCCCCTAATTCATGGCTAAGTGGGAAAGCATGTGAGACGACCAAAACAACCAGGATGTTGGCTTAGAAGCAGCCATCATTTAAAGAAAGCGTAACAGCTCACTGGTCTAGATAAGTTGTCTTGCGGCGAAGATGTAACGGGGCTCAAGCCATGAGCCGAAGCTGAGGACACCGTAAGGTGTGGTAGCGGAGCGTTCCGTGATATAGACTCTTTCGATTTCTAGACGCAAAAAAATTGTGTCTTTTAGTCGAGTGAGGCTTTCTGTGAAGCCGGGCTGTAAGGCATCCGGTGGAGAGATCGGAAGTGAGAATGTTGACATGAGTAGCGATAAACAGGGTGAGAGACCCTGTCGCCGAAAGTCCAAGGGTTCCTGCTTAAAGCTAATCTGAGCAGGGTAAGCCGACCCCTAAGGCGAGGCCGAAAGGCGTAGTCGATGGGAACCAGGTTAATATTCCTGGGCCTGAAGGATGTGACGGATCACAAGTGTAGTAAGTTCTTATTGGATTGAACTTGCTGCTGAGTGGTTCCTGGAAATAGCCCTTCATTAAGATCGTACCCTAAACCAACACAGGTGGACAGGTAGAGCATACCAAGGCGCTTGAGAGAACTGCATTGAAGGAACTCGGCAAAATACCTCCGTAAGTTCGCGAGAAGGAGGCCCTATTGTTAGGCAACTAATGGTAGGGGGCACAAACCAGGGGGTGGCGACTGTTTACTAAAAACACAGGGCTCTGCGAAGCCGCAAGGCGATGTATAGGGTCTGACGCCTGCCCGGTGCCGGAAGGTTAAGAGGAGGTGTGCAAGCACCGAATTGAAGCCCCGGTAAACGGCGGCCGTAACTATAACGGTCCTAAGGTAGCGAAATTCCTTGTCGGGTAAGTTCCGACCTGCACGAATGGCGTAACGACTTCCCCGCTGTCTCCAATGCAGACTCAGCGAAATTGAATTCCCCGTGAAGATGCGGGGTACCCGCGGTCAGACGGAAAGACCCCGTGCACCTTTACTATAGCTTCACACTGGCATTAGGTTAGTCATGTGCAGGATAGGTGGTAGGCTTTGAAGCAGAAACGCTAGTTTTTGTGGAGCCGCCCTTGAGATACCACTCTTGACTCACTTGATGTCTAACCGCGATCCGTTATCCGGATCCGGGACCGTGTGTGGTGGGTAGTTTGACTGGGGCGGTCGCCTCCTAAAGAGTAACGGAGGCGCGCGAAGGTGGGCTCAGATTGGTCGGAAATCAATCGTAGAGTGCAATGGCAGAAGCCCGCCTGACTGCGAGACTGACAAGTCGAGCAGAGACGAAAGTCGGCCATAGTGATCCGGTGGTCCCGCGTGGAAGGGCCATCGCTCAACGGATAAAAGGTACGCCGGGGATAACAGGCTGATACTGCCCAAGAGTCCATATCGACGGCAGTGTTTGGCACCTCGATGTCGGCTCATCACATCCTGGGGCTGGAGCAGGTCCCAAGGGTTCGGCTGTTCGCCGATTAAAGTGGTACGTGAGCTGGGTTTAGAACGTCGTGAGACAGTTCGGTCCCTATCTGCCGTGGGTGTTTGGAGACTTGAGAGGAGCTGCCCCTAGTACGAGAGGACCGGGGTGGACATACCACTGGTGGACCTGTTGTCGTGCCAACGGCAGTGCAGGGTAGCTACGTATGGACAGGATAACCGCTGAAAGCATCTAAGCGGGAAGCCCCCCTCAAAACAAGGTCTCCCTTGAGGGCCGTGGAAGACCACCACGTCGATAGGCTGGGTATGTAAGCATAGTAATATGTTCAGTTTACCAGTACTAATCGCCCGATTGGCTTGATAAGATTCAGTAGAAGATTTCATTTAGTCAAATTTCTTGGATTTAGTATTTTTTTATGGTTTGGTGGCTATAGCACGATTGAAACACTCGATTCCATTCCGAACTCGACCGTTAAGCACCGTAGCGCCGATGGTACTGCGTCTTAAGACGTGGGAGAGTAGGTCACTGCCAAACCTTAAAAAAATACTAACTGTATTGCTCTGTATTTACGATAGTTTTAACGCGGGGTGGAGCAGTCTGGTAGCTCGTCAGGCTCATAACCTGAAGGTCAGAGGTTCAAATCCTCTCCCCGCAACCAAAATAATCAATTAAAACAGTAAGTTATGCATATATTAAAAGAGGTAAATGCCAGTGGGAAATAAGAAATTGCCACTATCATTGCCGCTTTTACTGATCCGTCAGCCTTGATAGCTGCAAATGAATGACCATTTCCAACAATCATATTTTGCTCTACCCAACTGACGTCTGAAGATGAATTCCCAGCCATTATATCCAGCCCTATTTCAAAAATAATAGAATCGGTTAAAATTATTACTTATTTTATCAATTTAAAAAATAATAAAATTTAATGATAATATCTGATTTTTCTTATATTTTAAGTGAAATCATTAATCTTTTCAAAGTAAAATCTGGAAATTCAAATTTATGTAAAAGACTTTACATATTTATTGCTGGTAACAGTAATACAATTTATACTTTAACGAGTTCCTAAAATTAAATCAAAGTTATTAATAATTTTTTGGGAGATAAGATAGTGAAAATAAAAGATATCCGTCTGAAACCTCTTTTTTCTAAGTTCAAGAAACCTTACGTCTGGGCCATGGGAAAAAACTTAGGTCAAATAACTATCTTAGTTGAGATTGAAACAGAGGAGGGTATTATTGGATACGGAGAAACTGCTCCTACTTTTGCATCCCCGCAAGCTATTTATTCAATTCTAAAAAATGTTAAACCGATAATAATTGGTAAGTCCGTAACTCAGATTCTTGACTTAATGAAACAGATTTTTACTAATAGTTTCGGCCATCACTATCTTAGCCAATCACATCCCAGAATAGGGAATATTGCTTTTTCTGGGGTTGAGTTGGCTCTTTGGGATGCATTAGGTAAATCTTTGGGTCTACCAGTACATGCACTTCTTGGTGGTAAATTAAATGATACTGTGAGTTTTATGGGTTTTGTACAAGGTGATACTACAGAAGAGATTGCAACTCATGCGAAGCAATTAGCTAAAGAAGGATACGAAGTTATATACCTAAAAGTTGGACGCACGAATAACCAAGACATCGCAAATGTAAAAGCAGTTAGAAAAGCAATAGGCTCAAAAAGGCTTCGAATTGATCCAAACGAAGCTTGGGATTTAATGGAAGCCCAGCTAATGATACAAAGACTTTCTAAATTTGATTTAGAAATGGTTGAACAGCCAGTATCGGCTATTGCTGGGGCACCTGCGCTTAAAGCATTAAAACAATCTTGTTCGGTCCCAATTGCTGCAGACCAGTCAGTTTTTATTCCTGAAGAGGCTCATGCTATTTGTTCAAGTGGAGCGGTGAGCTTATTGACTGTGGGACTACATGAAACTGGTGGTATTCTTGGATTTAGACGAGTTGCCGCAATTGCACATATTTTTGATATCAATGTATGTATTCATGGTGTATTAGAAACGGGTATTACTACTTGTGCTTCAATTCAAGCTGCATCAGGTGTTCCTAATATAGACGATGGTAACCAGATAATGTGGCAACTACTTGAGGAAGATATTGTTGAAACTCCAGATTTAATCCCACGTGCTGGAAAAATTTCGGTAATGGATAATCCAGGTCTTGGATTTATTCTTAATGAAGATGCCGTAGGTCGAGCTTCGGAAGCATATCACAAAAATAAAATTTATTAAGTATAAAATGGAATTGATTAATTACACTCAATTAATAGTGAAACTTATACTGGTAAAATTTAACTATTTAAAAATTTTGATTACCTATTAATTTTCAAGTTCATTATAACTAAAGAACTATATAATAGCATTAAATCCTTCAAATTCAGGATGACCTATATATAAATCATTATTGGCATGAGCACCTTTATGCGCTTTTCTGAATGCTTCTGATTTTATCCAATCATCAAAATGAGATTTTGAAACCCACTCTGTGTGTGATGCATAAAGCGTTACATCATCTTTAGTTATACCTTTGAGTAAATTGAATTTCAGAAAACCTGGAAATTTATCCAAATGTGTTTCTCTTGATTTCCAAATTTCTTCAAATAATTCTTCTTTACCACTTTTTATTAAAAATCTATTCATGGCTATAAACATAGTATCGTACCTAGCAATTGATTGTATTTAATTCAAACTATAATTTGAATTTATTTGATCATTATTTATTAGGTTTTTAATTGAAGTCCCAATTTTTTTGGCAAGACTTACTGTTTGTGCTGAAAGATGTGGTGGCATAAGAAGTAAAGAAATAAGTATTGCATCTTCTTTATAATTATTAGAAGCTCTTAAAATTAATTGAGCAAAACAGCTTTCATCCGCCCCCACACAATTACAATTAGTCTTATGCCTTATTAATGCTCTTCTGCCGTGGTTAAAAATCATTTCACATAAGTTTTTAAAGCATTCATAAGTTTGATTTCCTTCAACATAACCTAAATTTATAATTAACTCCTGTTTTAACTGGTCCCTTAAATAATCACCATCACACCAACGTCTTAAAAAAGAGATAATGGTATACTCTTCTAGATCTAAAAGGTCCATTTTCCCAACTGGCGCGCCTCCCATTTTTAAAATTTTATTGGCTTCTACTTTATCTATATTTGAGGTCATTAATCTCTTCTCTTTTCTATTTTTTGTAATTTTATTAAGATATCTATGGTGCCTTCATCAAAATTATTATTCTCTTCAAAATAAAAAGGGCTTAGTTCTTTTAATAAGCCTTCACAACTTTCGAGGTTATGATCAAAGTTATCTAAAGATTTTTGTTTAGATAGATCTTTTGGGTAAAATATTTGGAAGAATTTTTTTAGAATATTCATATAGCATCCATTTATAGTTAGCTGTCTAATGGATGGCTAAATTATTCCGAGTAATTTACTAAGGAATACTATTTATTAAAATGAATGTCAATAAAATTTATTAAATACTAAACTGAATATTAGGTAATTAAATTAGTTTTATAAATTAATTTATAAATTAAAAGTTTCTATTATTAACAATTTATTTAAGTCAGCAATATAAATTTAATTTGATGAAATTTCAGTATTTTCTGTAATAAACAATTCAGCCTTTTTAAATATAGCATCTTTTCTCTCAATTGACATTCTATCAAGGGATCTTGTGTGTAAAGCAAGCCGTGCATTTTTATCATAAAAAGACCGATTTTTGGATAAAAACCTCCAATAAAGGCCATCTACAATATCGCACCAATCTCCTTTTCTATAATTACTCATTCTTAATATATAACTTGAAGCGCAAGTATATGGCTTTGTAGACATGATACCTCCATCAGAATAAGTTGCCATTCCATAAACATTTGGAACCATTACCCACTCTGAGGAATCAATATACATCTCCATGAACCACTGATAAATTGATTTTGGATGTACTTCACACAAGTTCATCAAATTACTTAATATCATAAGTCTGGGTATGTGGTGTATATAACCATCAGATAAAGTTGTTTTTATACAATCATCTAATGGTTCGATACCTGTAGTACCTTCATACCAACTTTTGGATAACGACTTATTATGATTCCAAAAGTTTTTAGCTTCTTGTACCTCACTTTTTGCTTGATAAATTCCTCTTATAAATTCTCGCCAGCCTATTACCTGCCTCAAGAAACCCTCTAATGAATTTAAAGGAATTGACAACTTATTTGATATATCAGTGGTTCTTTCGATAACATATTGGGGGGTTAAAAGACCTAAATTTAATAAGGGACTAATACAGCTATGGAATAAAAAATTTGTATTCTCAACCATAGCGTCTTCGTAAGTACCAAACTGAGAAAATCTATCTGAAAGGAAAACTTCTAAATGATTTTTTGCATCAATTCTAGTAACCGGGAACCAAAAATTGTTTAATTTTCCAGGGTGGTCAGAAAAATATTTTTCAATAATTCCAATAATGGCGTTATGATAACTAGATTTTTGAACATTTTGAAACTTAGGAATAGTCAAGTCTTTAGGGATTTTTTTTCTATTTTCTTCGTCAAAAGACCATTTACCTCCTACAGGTTTTCCATTGCTATCTAATAATATATTTTGGCTTTTTCTAGAGAACTTATAGAAGTCTCCCATACGAAAGAACTTTTTATCACCTAGTGAACTCTTTAATGTGCTTCTAGTAAACAAAAACATCGGTGAGTTGTGAACTGAATGTTTTATTTTAGAATTTTCTAATTCTTGAAATAAAATTTTTTCAAAAGGTTTATCCTCAATCTCAAAGAAATTAATAGATGAAAATTTTCTTTCGTGAAGATAATTTATGAGAAGTTTTACATAACTTTCTTCTTTTTTCCTCTTTTCGAGAGGAAAATAATCAACGATAATACCATGAGATTCAAGCTCTTTACAATATTCTCTCATTGCAGTCAAAAATAGGTATAACTTAAGTTTATGGTGTTTTTCATAGGTACATAAGCCAAAATCTTCAGCCATGAACACTCTATTACATCCCACTTCTTTTAGAATAATTGGGTCAAAAAGTTGATTGCCTAGAATTATAAATAATTTGGTTGCCATTATAGAGTTTATCGGATTGTAATAAATATGTATTTTATGATATCTAGATAATTATTTATTTCTTTTGTTAAAGGACTAAATTCTTGAATTAATTTTATGAATTTGAAATTCTCAAAAAAACCATGAAAAAAATATATTTGATTCATGAAAATAAGGATTGGCTGCAACCACTTGAAAAAGTACTTTTAGACAAAGGTATTCCTTTTACTGAATGGAATATGGTTGATAGAACAATCAATCTATTTACTTCCCCTCCAGAAGGTATCTTTTTTAATAGAATGAGTGCTTCATCGCATTCTAGAGGTAACAGATATTGTCCAGAATTAACAACAGGCCTCATTTCCTGGTTGGAAGTAAATGAAAGATTAGTTTTAAATGGAAGTAATGCTCAAAGGCTAGAGCTTTCAAAAATGGTTCAGTATAGTGAATTAAATCTAGTAGGATTAAAGGTGCCAAAAACTATTTGTTCAACTACATTGAAAGGTATTATAGAAGCTGCAAATATATTAAAGTTTCCAATAATAATAAAACATAATAGAGCTGGAATGGGGTTAGGTGTAAAACTGTTTCACAACATAAGTGAACTTAAAGATTATATCTATGGGGATTATTTTGAAAACTCAGTTGATGGTATAACTTTAATTCAAAGGTATATTTTTTCACCAGACAGCAGCATAATAAGAGTTGAATTTGTAGACAAAAAATTTATCTATGCAGTTAAAGTAAATACAGAAAATGGTTTTGAATTATGCCCTGCTGATGAATGTAATTTTGATAATTTCAATCGAAAAACAAAGGAAACATTAGGTTCAAAAAGTAAATCAAAATTTGAAATAGTTGAAAATTTTTTATCATTTTCCTTTTCAAATTATGTAATAATGAAAATGCAAGAGCTGATGCAAAATGTTGGGATTGACATAGCATCTTTTGAATTAATTTTAGACGAAAATAATGATGTATTTGTTTACGATATTAATGTTAATACTAATTACAATGCTAATGCAGAAAGAAACACACCACATTCAGGCACTCTTTCAGTAGCAGATTATTTAAAAAGAATTTCTTTACAATAAATTGAACAAAAAAATTATTTTTCTAAAAGTATTTGATAGATTTCATAGATATTTCTGTTTATGAAAAGAAATATAGATTTTAAGACATTTTGAATAAAATAATTGGAGTAAAATTTGCATAAATTAAGATGGGGTTTAATAGGTGGTGGTGAAGGAAGTCAAATTGGTTTTACACACCGGGCTGCTGCACAATTAGAAGGTAATTTTTATTTTGATGCTGGAGCTTTGGATGTTGATTCTATCAAAGCAAAAAAATTTGGTAAAAAGCTAGGTCTTTCTGAAAAAAAATCATATGGTTCTTGGGAAGAAATGCTGGAAAAGGAAAAAAAAATTAAGACTAGTGAGCGTTTAGATTTAGTCACAGTTGCAACTCCTAATTCTACTCATTTTGAAATAACAAAATCTTTTTTAAGTGAGGGATTTAATGTTCTCTGTGAAAAACCACTAACTATGACTGTTACAGAAGCTCAAGAATTAGTAAAATTAGCAAAGGTTAAGAGTAAAATTTGTGCTGTAAATTATGGGTACACAGGTTACCCTCTAGTAAGACAAATGCGGTCAATGGTTTTGAATGGTGATTTAGGGGATCTACGTGTTGTTTTTGCTGAGTTTGCTGGTGGATTCATGGCGGATTCATCTGATTCAGACAATCCAAGAGTTAAATGGAGGTTTACCGCTAAGCATGCTGGAATGGCTGCAATTACAATTGATTGTGGAATACATGCACTTAATATGGCTTGTTTTGTTACAAATAAAAAGATAGTTAAAGTTTCTTCTGATTTTTTTTCAGGAATTAAGAGCCGAGAATTGGAGGATGACAATCTTTCTTCATTTAGAATGGAAGACGATGTAGCAGGGAGGTTATGGACAAGTGGTTTAGCAATTGGGCGCACACATGGATTAACTCTACAAGTTTTTGGTTCAAAAGGCGGTCTCTCTTGGAAGCAAGAGCAGCCTAACCAACTATTTTGGACACCTTTAAATGAATCCACAAGAATAATAGAAAGAGGTCATTCAAGTTTATACCCTTCGGCACAGAGGATAAATAAAATTACAATTGGACATCCTGAGGGAATGATTGCTGCCTTTTCAAACATCTATAAAGATCTATTTGAAAATATTTATGCTAGAAAATTTGGTAATAATCCCAGTGAACTTTCCAACAGTTATCCAACTGTAGAAGATGGCTGTCATTCTTTAGAAATTGTAAAAGCAATGAAGAATTCCATTTCTTTAAATGGAAGTTGGGCAAGAGTATGAAATTAAAAAGTTTACACACAGGAAATTTTCAATGAAACATATTGCAGTTATGACAAGTGGGGGTGATGCCCCTGGAATGAATGCATGTTTGAGAGCAGTGGTTCGAGCTGCCCATAACAATAAGCTTAAAATTTATGGAGTTTTAAATGGATATGAAGGATTAATAGACAATCAGATTAGCAAACTAACACCTAGAGAAGTTGGTAACATAATTCAAAAAGGAGGTAGTATTTTAAAAACTTCTAGATCTAAACGTTTTTTACAAAAAAAATTTAGAGCTTTAGCTATTAAAAATTTAACAAAAAAAGATATTAACTCTCTTATAGTAATTGGTGGGGAGGGATCAATAAGAGGTGCAGCAACAATTGCAAAAGAATCAAATCTTAATGTTTTAGGTTTACCCGCTACAATAGACAGAGATCTTCCTCTAGTTGGTCCTACAATTGGATTTGATACCGCCATTAATACAGCCCTTCAAGCAATAGATAGAATAAGAGATACAGCTTCCACTTCTAATACTGTTCATATAGTTGAGGTTATGGGTAGGCACTGTGGTTGGATAAGTTTATATGCTGGAATTAGCGGAGGAGCAGAAGCTGTAATTTTAGAAGAATTTGATACAAATATTAAAAAACTTACAAAACATATTAAAGATCAAAGAACTTCTGGAAAAACAGGTTGTATATTAATTGTTTCTGAGGGTGCTTATAATGCTGAAGGTGGTGATGGGTTAATAAAAGAATTAAATAAGATATCAAATTTTGATTTAAGAATTACTAAATTAGGCCATATTCAAAGAGGTGGGAATCCTAGTGCAGTAGATAGAGTTCTAGCAAGTAGATTGGGTGCTAGTGCAGTTGATAAATTGTTACAAGGTAGTAACAAGTTTGTCGTTGCACAACCTAAGGATAAAATAGAATTGATACATTTTGATAAGTTGGTAGCTAAACATCAATCAGATATGAAAGATTATTATGAACTAATTTTTAAGCTAGCATGACATATATTTATATAGCTTCAAAAATAAGATTATAAGACTCTATCTATAAACATATTCGCACCAAATAGAGCAATTATAATTGATGCAGGGATTGCTATTAAAATCCGATACCAACTTAATCTATTAAAAAGAGGGATTAATATGATTAATGGTAATAAAGTAATGATTTGTCCAAGTTCAATACCAACATTAAAACTTAAGAGATTTAGAAAATAGTCAGTTCCCTCTAATCCTATAAGTTTAAACATGCTAGCAAAACCCAAGCCATGAAGTAAACCAAAGCAAAATATTACCCCAATTCTGCTAATATTCATACTTTTTCTAAATAAGTTTTCAACTCCAATCCAAATAATTGATGCTGCGATTATTGCTTCTACAATTACAGGTGAAATAGTTACGTATCCTAAGCCACCTAATATTAAAGTTATACTATGAGCAATTGTAAAAGTAGTAACTTGAATCAATAAAGGCTTAAGCTTGTATGAGAAGAAAAACAATCCAAGTACAAATAGTATATGGTCAAATCCATATGGAATTATATGAAGTATTCCGTTCCATATGCCAGATATTAATAAATTTGGGAAATTAGTTGTTTCATTTATAATTTCTATTTGATTTGTTTGATTTCCTGGTTTGATCCATTGTGATTGAGGTTTTTGTGTGTCTGTATCAATATTAGAAAAATTTTTAAAAATTAAAGGTCCAAATATTTTTTTTGTACTAAAGGTAATAGGTGTTTCAATAATTTGGTTATCAGTTTTAAAATAGATTTTTGTAAAGCGTACTTTTTCAATATCTTTTTCTTCTAATACATCAATTTCTTCTACTTTTAAATTTAATGTTTTTTCAGACGTCTTGATAAAAATAGAATTTGTAATTTGATCCTTTGACTTGAATACCCTTTCTTTTAATATTTCCTCGGATAATAATCTTAGCTCGTCATATATTTTTGAATTTGAAGAATTCTTTGTTTCTTTATGGATACTTGCATCTATGTTTGCCAAGAAGGCTTCTGCATTAAATGTTAAAACTAGATTAATTTGGTTTTTACTTTTGTTGAATTCTACAACAGCGGGCTTTATTTCATGTGCAGATAAATAATTAAAAAAAATTAAAAAAATAAAGGCTAAAAAAATTATAATTTTTTTGTGTGTTATTTTAAAATTAAAAAAAATCATTCTAACTTTTTTAAAGAGATAAGTTAATTTACTGATATATGATTGACTATTATCAAATTAGCATAATCTTTCAACTAAGATTTATTATTTCTTCAAATTTTAATTTCAAACACTAAAATATAATTAAAAATACTTAAAATTAAAAATGAAAACAGTATCTGTAGTTATACCTACTTATAATAGAATTAAGTTCATTATTAGGGCTATCGATTCTGTTTTAAAACAAACATACCCTATTCACCAAATCATTGTGGTTGATAATAACTCTACAGATAATACTTCTGAAATATTAAGAAATAAATATTCTAAAATTGAAATTTTAGCTGAGCATAAACAAGGAGTAAGTTCTGCAAGAAATAAAGGTATAAAGTTTTCTAAAAGTGATTGGATAGCATTACTGGATTCTGATGATTCTTGGGAACCAGGAAAAATTGAAAAACAACTCTCTCTTTATGAAAAATCCAAAAAAAAATTAAGAGTAATTCATACTGATGAACTTTGGTATAAAGATAAAGTTTTATTGAATCAGAAAAATAAACACAAAAAGTCAGGTGGAGATATTTTTGAAAAATGTGTAAGATTATGTTGTATTTCACCAAGCAGTGCATTGATAAGAAGTGATCTTTTTGATGATATTGGATATTTTGATGAATCATTTCCAGCATGTGAAGATTATGATTTTTGGTTGCGTGTTACAGCAAGAGAAAAAATCCTATTTTTAGATGAACCACTAACTATAAAATTTGGTGGACACGATGATCAACTTTCAAAAAAATATTGGGGTATGGATAGATTTAGAGTTAAAGCTTTAGAGAAATTAATCTTAAATCAGAATTTGAATAATATGCAAAAAAAAATTGTTCTTAATTCTCTTATTACCAGATTAGAAATAATAACTAATGGAGCTAAAAAGAGAAATAATAAAAAAATAGAAAAAATTTTCCAGAAAAAAATTAATGATTGGAATTTATATAAAATTGAAAATGAATAAACTGAGGCCTTTAAATGAGTAATGGGTGCATATGTTGGGTTATAGCTTTACCATCGGAAGCGAAAACCTTAATTGAAGAGTTTAAAATGTTTCCAATCCAAGGAGATACATTATTTCCAGTTTATAAAAACAAAAATGAAGATGAGTGGTTAGTCATTACTGGGGTTGGCCAGTTAAATGCAGCTTCAGGAGCTTCATATCTTTATTCTCTTTGCCCACAAGCAAGAACCTCATTTTGGATAAATTTTGGTATAGCTGGTGCAGGAAAAAAAGTTGGTAATATTGGAGATATATTTTTTATAAATGAATTGAGAAATTATGATCATGATAAAGTTCATTATCCATTTATTTTGCCACAACTGAAAATAAAAAATGCGATGTTGAAAACATATGATAAACCACAAAATAATTACCAAAATTCTTTTCTATTTGATATGGAAAGCTGGGGTTTTTACAATATTGTCCAAAGAAAAATCACCAGGGAGCTTATTACTATCATTAAAATCATTTCAGATAACTCAATTGAAACCATATCCTCTATTAGTAAAGATTTTGTAAAAAAATTAGTTAAAGAAAAAGTTGAATACTTAGTATCTTTAAGAGATATTGGGAATAGTTTATCACGAATAGAAATGGAAAGAAAAAAAGAGCCTTATATTTTTTTTGATTTAACAAAAAATATTCATTTTACTTTTTCTCAGCGTGAACAATTAAAGAAGTTTTTAATACGGTGGGATGTTCATTTTCCTAAAAGACCTTTATTTCCTGAAATTAAGGATTTAAAAGATGCAAAGTCAATCTTGGGATATTTGGAGTCTTCTCTTGATAGCCATGTATTAAAATGGGAATGAATTTTGATTAACCAAATTTACATTGAAAATGAAATTAAGGATCATCCAAGGGTTCAAAGCATATTAAAAAAATTTAAACGAAAAAATCCAATATTTATTGATAAATATGCTTCAGTTTTCAATAAAAAAAATCAAAATTTTCGTATCCAAAAAAAATATCCGAGTCTAATTTTGTCTCAAAAAAAAACCAGTTATGTTTTAAAAACACCAGCTGATTTTGGAATTGGAAATTCTCATAACTTTTATTTCTCACACATGTATAATTGTCTTTATGATTGTGAATACTGTTTTCTTCAAGGAATGTACTCCTCAGCTGACTATGTCTTATTTGTTAATTTTGAAGATTTTGAAGAAGAAATAAAAGAAAAGATCAGTTTTCTTAAAAATGATAAAGTTACTTTTTTTTCTGGTTACGACTGTGATTCATTAGCATTTGAAAAAGTTTCAGGATTTGTAAAATATTTTTTACCTATATTTAAAAAATTTCCAAATGCCGATATTGAACTAAGAACAAAAAGTACTCAAGTGGATCCGTTATTCTCTATGGAACCAATTTCAAATTGCGTAGTTGCTTTTAGCTTAATGCCAACCGAAATAGCAAAAAAGGTAGATCATAAAGCTCCATCAATAGAGAAAAGAATAAATACAATTTCTGAATTGGCTTCAATGGGGTGGAAAATAGGGCTTAGATTTGATCCTTTGATACATGGTGAAAATTGGAAAATTCTGTATTCTAATTTGTTTGAAAATGTTTTTAAAAAAATTGATAAAAAAGTCATACATTCAATTACTCTAGGCCCTCTAAGGTTTCCTAAAAATATGTTTAAAAAAATAATAAGTATGAATCCAAAATCAAAACTGTTGTCTGATACATTAGTGCTTAGAGGAAATAAAATTTCATATTCAAATGGTATCGAACAAGAAATGCAAAGTTTCTGTACTGGATTGTTAAAAGATTATAGTCCAGAAACATTATTTTTTAGTTGCAAAGGTAACTTTTAAAGTCAAATTATTTAATATGGTAAATGTAAAAAAAATTATTGTTACAGGTAGTTCAAGTGGTATAGGAAACTCTATTACAAAAGAACTTATTAAAAAAAAAATAAAAGTAATTGGGATTTCAAGAAATAATAATAAAAGTTTAATCAAATCTAAATATTTTCAATCAGAAGAAATTGACCTTTCTCAATTAAAAAACATCCCAATGAGCATTGAGAAAATTCTTGATGAAAATCAAGATATAGATGGGTTAATATCTTGTGCTGGTGTGGGGTACTTTGGAAATTTAGAGAATTTTTCTGTTGATCAAATTTTAAGTTCTATTAATACCAACCTTTTATCTCACGTCATTTTAACTAAATATTTAGTTCCTTTTTTTAAAAAGAAGAATAAAGGTAAATTGATATATATAGGTTCTGAATCTGCACTGGATGGTGGAAAGAAAGGAAGTTTATATTCAGCTGCAAAATTTGGTTTAAGAGGTTTTTCTCAAAGTATTAGAGCTGAAGTAGCTAGTAGAAATATAACTGTTACTCTTATAAATCCAGGCATGGTAAAAACTAATTTTTTTAATAATTTAGATTTTCAGCCAGGTTTAAGTAAAAAAAATTCAATTATAGTATATGATATTACGAAAATAGTTATAAGTATTCTTCAAATGGATACCAATACTAGCGTTGATGAAGTAGTTATGAATCCTATAATTAAATCTGTAATAAAAAAATAAATTAAATTTTTGTTTATTTTTACTCAAAACTAGCTTAAATTTTAAAACTTATGTGTTAAATTTTTTGAATTAATTATTTGGGGGGATGAAGATGCTAAAAATTATAAATTTAATTCTATCAATAGGTCTTTTATTAGCTTCATCATTAGTATTTGCTGATGGTCATAAATTGAAAGTTGGTATGATTACTACATTATCCGGTGGGGGATCAGGTCTTGGGATAGATGTTAGGGATGGTTTTATGCTTGCTGTAAAAGATAGTAAGGATATAGAGGTAGTTATAGAAGATGATCAACGAAAACCTGACATAGCAGTTCAGCTTGCTGACAAAATGATACAATCAGAAAAAGTCGATGTTTTAACTGGTATCATTTGGTCTAATTTAGCAATGGCAGTAGTTCCTGCAGCTGTTAGTCAAGGAAAATTCTATCTTTCTCCTAATGCTGGGCCATCTGCATTAGCTGGTAAGGGATGTCATGAAAACTATTTTAACGTTGCTTGGCAAAATGATAATCTTCATGAAGCAGCAGGTGGACACGCAAATTCAGCAGGATTCAAAAATACATTCATCTTAGCACCAAACTATCCAGCAGGTAAGGACGCATTGACTGGTTTTAAAAGATATTTCAAAGGAAGCCTTGCAGGTGAAATCTATACAAAACTTGGTCAAACTGATTATGCTGTTGAAATTGCTCAAATAAGAGCTTCAAAAGCGGATAGTGTTTTCTTTTTTCTTCCTGGTGGTATGGGCATAGGTTTTATGAAACAATATGCACAGTCAGGTATAGAAATACCAGTAGTAGGGCCTGCTTTTTCTTTTGATCAGGGTATTTTGAAGGCAGTTGGTGAAGCTGCATTAGGAGTTAAGAATACATCTCAGTGGTCCAAGGATTTGGATAATAAAGCAAACAAAAAATTTGTTTCTGATTTTCAAAATGAATATGGAAGACTTCCATCCTTATATGCTTCGCAAGGTTACGATACTGGTAAGCTTTTGATGTCTGCAATGAACAAAGCCAGTGTAAAAGATATGGGATCTTTTCGAGAAGCACTAAGATCAGCTGATTTTGATTCAACAAGAGGTCAATTTAGTTTTTCAAGCAATCATCATCCTATTCAAGATATTTATGTAAGAGAAGTTATAAAAGAAGGAGATATTTTAACAAACAAAATTGTATCTGTTGGGTTGAAAGATCACTCAAATGCCTATGTCAGTCAGTGTTCAATGTAATCTAGTAATTTATTAACAAGATATTAATTTTTTTGAATCTTAATAAAGATGACTGCTGAGTTATTAATTGAACAGTTGCTTAATGGTTTACAGTTTGGTTTTATGCTGTTTTTAATGTCAGCAGGTTTAACATTGATCTTTGGAGTTATGGGTCTTATAAATTTGGCCCATGGCTCTTTTTATATGATTGGTGCTTTTTCAGCAGCAGCAACCTTTGCTTTTTTTAATTCTTTTTGGCTAAGTTTATTCGCCTCTTTTTCTTGTGCAGCTGTTGTAGGTGTAATAGTTGAAAAAACTATAATAAGAAAACTTTATAACAGAGATCATCTGGACCAAGTTTTAGTGACATTTGCACTCATTTTATTTTTTTCTGAATTAATAAGATGGATTTTTGGAGCCTTCCCCCTATATCTTGACGTACCCAAAATTTTAAATGGCTCGATTGAAATATTTGGTGGCATTTATTATTCAAAATATCGTCTTTTTATTATTTTTGTTGGGTTGATAATAGCTACTTTTTTATTTTTCCTTATAGGAAAAACTAATTTAGGTATTCAAATTAGAGCTGGGCAATATGACCGTGAAATGATTTCTGCTTTAGGAGTGAATATTTCAAAGCTTTATACATTACTATTTGGTATTGGGGCAGCCTTGGCTGGTCTAGCAGGTGCATTGATAGGTACAATTCAATCCGTCGAAGTTGGTATGGGAGAACCTATTCTTATACTTGCTTTCGTTATAATAGTCATAGGTGGAATAGGATCAATAAAAGGTGCTCTTATCGCTTCATTATTAGTTGGTTTAGTGGATACACTAGGAAGATTTTTAATTCCTTGGGTGCTTCAGACTATTACCAATCCTTCAGACGCTATGTCTATAGGATCTGCAATTGGTTCAATGCTTATTTATATTTTAATGGCCATTATACTAATTTTAAGGCCAACAGGATTATATGGAAAAAAACTTTCATGATTTCAGAAAAAAATATTAGTTATATTTCTTTAATTAGTCTTCTTTTAATAGCTATTTTCGCGGAATATTTCAATGAACCATATTTAATTACATTACTTTCAAGGATAATAATTTTTTCAATTGCTGCAATTGGATTAAATCTTGTACTAGGATTTGGGAATTTAATATCTTTTGGACATGCAGCATTTTTTGGTCTTGGAGGTTACATATCAGGTATTTTAGCTATTCATGCTTTTAATTCTGAATTATTAATTTCCTGGCCTTTCTTATTTAGTGGGAGTAATAACTCATTAATTATATGGTCATTTACAATCCTTTTTTGTTCGCTGCTAGCTTTACTGCTTGGAGCTTTATGTCTAAGAACTTCAGGCGTATATTTTATTATGATTACTTTAGCATTTGCACAAATGCTATATTATTTTGCAATTAGTTGGCCATCATATGGTGGTGAGGATGGATTTTCTATTTATGTTCGTTCAACACTATTTGGTATAAATACTATGCAGGGATTAAATTTCTTTTTAATTTGTTTTTTTTGGTTATTAATTATCTTATTTACTATAAACAGGGTTGTAAAATCTCCGTTTGGTTTGGCTCTAAGAGCTACTAGGTTTAATTTAACAAGAGTCAAATCTGTAGGTATAAACCCTTTTAAAATTCAATTGATAGCTTTTGTTTTATCTGGAGCTATAACTGGTATCGCTGGATCTCTATATGTAGATTTAAATCGTTTTGTTAGTCCTTCTTTATTAAGTTGGCAAATGTCTGGAGAGTTTATTGTATTCATATTAATTGGTGGTTTAGGACGCATTTATGGACCCTTAATTGGAGCTGCTTTTTTTGTTACTTTTGAACAATTTTTCGGTTCTTACACAGAGCATTGGCAGATATTTCTAGGTATTATAATTATATCAACAGTCTTATTTGCTAAAGGTGGAATTATAGGGTTTATTTTGGAATATCGAAAAAATGAATAAAATTTTACAAATAATAGATTTAAAAAAGAATTTTGGAGCAATTACGGCTAGTAACAAAATTAACTTTTGTCTTGAAACTGGTGAAATTCATGCTCTTATTGGACCAAATGGTGCTGGAAAATCTACTCTTATAAAGCAAATTATGGGAGAAATGAAGCAAGACTCCGGAGAAATAATATTAAGTGGAATTAATATTTCAAACTTAACAACTGAAGATAGAATACATTTAGGATTTGCTAGATCATTTCAAATTACTGATGTAATTTCAGATTTCACTATTTTTCAAAACGTATTACTAGCTAAAATTGGAAAAGAAAAGAAATTTTATAATTTTTACTCAAGTATAGATTCTGGTGAACTTACATATGAAGAAATAAAGACTATTCTCCTAAAGATAGATCTTTGGGATGAGAGAGAAAAACCTGCCTCTTTATTAAGCCATGGAGAAAGAAGACAACTTGAAATAGGAATCGCTTTGGCTTTAAACCCTAAATTAATTTTGCTAGATGAACCAATGGCAGGATTAAGTCTTGATAAGATTGAAAAGATGAAGGTAATTTTTAATCAAATTAAAGATGATGTTCCAATTTTACTAATAGAACATAATATGGACGTTGTTTTTTCTATAGCTAATCGAATTTCAGTATTAGTAAATGGGAAAATTATAGCTTCAGGCACTTCTTCAGAAATTAAATCAAATTTGGATGTAAAAGAAGCTTACCTAGGCACAGCTTAATGAACAAATCAATTATATTAAAATTAGATAATATTTACTCTTCTTATAGTAATGTACAAGTATTAAATGGTGTAAATTTACTAGTAAGGAAGGGAGAAATTGTATCTTTATTGGGAAGAAATGGAATGGGTAAGACAACAACCATAAAATCTATTTGTGGAATTTTAAAGCCTCATTCTGGAAAGATTGAATTTAATAGTGTCAAAATTAATGGTATGGAGTCCTACAAAATTGCTAGATTGGGTATTGGATTAGTACCAGAGGGTAGAAGAATTTTTGCAAATTTAACTGTTAAAGAAAATTTAATTGGTTCCTCAGTTAAGGGTTATTGGGATTTAGATAAAATACTAACTTTATTTCCAATTTTTGAAGAAAGACTTTCTCAACTTTCTTCTAATCTATCTGGTGGTGAGCAACAAATGTTAGCCATAGGAAGAGCTCTTATGACTAATCCTTCACTACTTATATTAGATGAGGCTACAGAAGGC
This sequence comes from uncultured Alphaproteobacteria bacterium, assembly GCA_902611605.1. Classification (GTDB taxonomy): domain Bacteria; phylum Pseudomonadota; class Alphaproteobacteria; order Rhodobacterales; family Rhodobacteraceae; genus CACIIZ01. Next base: position 137,599 of record CACMAH010000002.1, on the reverse strand, counting down.
TTGTCACCAGTCATCTCAAAAAAGATTTGGAATGTTTTAAGAGAGGTTAGTAATGAAGGAATTTCAATTCTTATAATAGATAAAATTAGTCAAGATCTAAAAGAATTTTCTAATTATAGCTACATCTTGGAAAGAGGAAAAAGTGTATGGAACGGAAAATTAGCAGAATTATCTAGCGATAATAGCAAGCGCTTTTTAGGAGTTTAGTAATCATTTTTTTAAAATATACAAATAGTTTGGAGAGCTAGATTAAGATTCACAAAAAAAAAATAGGCCCTTCCCCTTTTATTTCTGTAGAAATGCGAGGTAAGGGAGATCCCGTTATTTTCTTACACGGTATTGGTGGAAATAAGAGAAATTGGGATGATAACTTAGAATATTTAGCTCATAAATTTTGTTTAATTACGTGGGATACAAGAGGATATGGTGATAGCGAAGACTATATTGGTTCTTTTAACTTTGAGGATGTTGTAGAGGATTTGAATAAAGTTTTATTAGGTCTTAAAATACCAAAAATAAATTTAGTTGGTTTATCTATGGGAGCTAGAATAGCATGTTGGTTTTATGAAAAATATCCAAATAAGGTAAAGACTTTAGTATTATGTGATACTAACTTCGGAAGTAGGGGCTTTTCCAAAGAAGAGAAGGAAGAGTTTGTTTCTTTAAGGTCTAGGCCTTTTGAGCAAGGAATGAGAATTGAGCAGTTTTCTCAAATGATTGCAAAATCTCTTATTGGGGATTCAAGTAACAAAAATGTATTAAGTAAATTAATTTCATCCTTAAATCTTCTTAGAAAAGATAGTTATATAAAAACAGTAAGATCATTTATTTCAGACGACTGGCTTAATAATTTTTCAAAAATTAGAGTTCCTTGCCTAGTAATGGTAGGAGAATTAGATAACCTAACACCACCTTCAGTAGCTAAAGAAATAGATGCTTTAATTCCTAATTCACAATTAGAAATTATTGAAGGAGCCGGTCATTTAATTAATATTGAAAAACCAGAGATTTTTAATGAATTAGTTTTAAAATTTTTGTGTAAATTTAATTAATAAAAACTTTGAATAAGAACTAAATTAGCTCTAAAAATAAATTAATTAATAAAAAGAAAAAGCGGTGATTTTCACCGCTTTTCCAATAGTTTTTAAGCAAACCACCAACGTTCTGTAATTTTACACCCATCAAGGTGCCAGTTTCCAGCAACTTTTTCTGGGTGGGCAAGTCTTTTATTATGAGCTGATAGATTTTGACCATAAGACCAGGTAATATATCCACCATCCTCATTCATAAGTTTCTGACATTCAAAATACATTTCATGTCTCTTTTTATCATCAAGCTCACCTTTAGCTGCAACCATTAATTCATTAAATTTGTCTGCAGCAGGTGTACCCTTCCAAGCCATATCATTCCATTCCGACGCAGCTATACAGCATGTTGAAAACATCCAGTCAGGTGTAGGTCTTCCACTCCAATAAGAAGTACACATACCTATACCTGGTTTATTCCATATATTAGACCAGTATCCGTCATTTGGCTCTTTCTTTACTTCTAAATTAATACCACACTCTTTTGCAGATGCTTGAAGGAGTAAAGCTACGTCAACTGATCCATCTAATGATGCACCAGAAGCGTGACAAGTTATTGGAGTATCTCCCAAACCAGTTTTACCCCAATGATACTTTGCTTTATCAGCATCAAATTCTCTTTGAGCTAGATCTGTATTAAAATATTTTTGTGTGGGAGATATAGAGTGATCATTACCAATTTGTCCATATCCAAGTAGTACTTTATCTACCATCTCCTGTCTTCTTGCAGCAAATTTTAGTGCTAATCTGACATCATTATTATCAAATGGAGGTGTATCTAACCTCATAGCGAAAACCCTATGCATGGTACCGGTTACTGCAAGAAGCTCGAGTTTTTGATTTCTAGATAATAAGCCTGCAGTTGGGGCTGATACGTCATCTATACAATCAACCTGATCAGTAACTAATGCCTGCTGTCTTGCCGTAGCATCTCCAACAATAGTCGTCTCTACTGCATCAAAATGGGCAGCACCAGTTTTCCAATAATTAGGATTTCTTTCAAAAGACGCACTTACACCAGGATTATACTCTTTCAAAACATACCCAGCTGTTCCAATTCCAGCTGTTGGATTTACCAATTTACCATCAGATCCTCCAATCTGTATCGGAGCATGATAATCACTAAGCATAACTGGGAAGTCTGAATTAGATCCTTGGAGTTCAATAACTAAGTAATCTCCATCTTGTCTAACATCAGCTATTTCTGATAGTTGACCTTTTATTGATGACTTACTATCCTCGCCCCTGTGATAATTTATTGAACATGCTAAATCATTAACATCCAATGATTTTCCATTATGCCATTCCACACCTTTTCTAACCTTAAAACGCCAGGTTTTAGCATCATCTGACTCGACAGTTTCAGCAAGTTCGGGTATTACTGATCCATCTGCGCCTAATTCTACTAAATTATTATAAATTGCATAACCATGTACTAGTTCAGAGGTAGCACCAGTAGATACTGACATATCTAAGATATCAGTTGTTGTTCCAGAACTCATTGCTAACCTAAGAGTTCCCCCTTTTTTAGGTGTTGCCGCTAATATTGATGACGACATACTGGTGGCTGCAGTAATAGTTGCACCTAAAGCCACTGCACCTTGTATGAAGTCACGTCTGCCAATTTTTCCTGAAAAAAATAAGCCTTTTAACTTGTCAATCGAATACACTTTAATCTCCCTATCAAATAAATATATAATTAAATCTTAAACAATAAGTCTTAATTTTCAATGAAAAATATCAATTCTTATATAAAATAAATTTTAATGTAGTTTTAGATAATTATAATTGATCATATTTTAATCATATAAAATTAAATTCAGAAAAACTTATTTATTTTTATAAATTTATTTTTCTAGTACTTTATTTAACCAATTAGGGTCCATTTCAGGAACAGAAGACAATAAAAGTTTTGTATATTCAGGATGTGGTGGATTAAAGATATCTTTTTTAGACCCTTGCTCAACAACTAAACCTTGATGCATAACCACTACTTCGTCTGCTATTGCTTTAACTGTAGCTATATCGTGTGTAATAAAAATGTAGGAGATTTTTAATTCATGCTGCAATCTAAGAAGAAGTTTCAATATACCTTCTTGTACTATTTGATCCAATGCTGAAGTTACTTCATCGCAAATAATTAGATCGGGTTCAGCTGCTAAAGCTCTAGCTATACAGATTCTCTGTTTTTGACCTCCAGATAACTCCTCCGGTAGTCGATCGACAAAACTTTCATCTAATTCAATCATGTGAAGAAGTTCTAATACTTTATTAGTATTTTTTTCTTTATTTATACCATGATAAAAACTTAGAGGTCTTCCAATTATTTCTCTAACTGTATGTCGAGGGTTCATGGAAGTATCAGGTGATTGATAAATCATCTGGATACTTCTTAAATCTTCCTTACTTCGATCAGATAATTTTTTTGGTAAAATTCTTTCTTGAAAAATTACTTTTCCTTGTGTTGGTGGAAGTAAACCGGTTATTGCTCTTGCTGTTGTAGATTTTCCAGAACCTGACTCACCTACAATTGCCACTGTTCTTCCTGTTGGAACATTAATATTGATATCTTGTAGGACCTTTGGTCCTGATTCATAAGATGCGCTTACATTTTCAATTCTTAAGATTATTTCCTTACTTTTTTGTTCTTTCTTTTTAATGGATCTAACTGCCCATAACGATTTAGTATACTCTTCTTTAGGTGATTTTAACATCTGAGAAGTTTTTGCCACTTCAACTGTATCACCATATCTAAGCACTTGAATTCTATCGGCCATTTGTGCAACTACTGCTAGGTCATGCGTTATATATATTGCTGCAGTTTGATGCTCTTTTACTATTGAACGAATTGTAGCTAAAACGTTTACTTGAGTAGTTACATCTAGGGCAGTGGTAGGTTCGTCAAATATTATAAGATCAGGCTTAGATGACATTGCCATTGCTGTCATTGTCCTTTGTAATTGACCACCAGATACTTGATGTGGATATCTCTCTCCAATTTGATCTGGATTGGGTAGTTGCATTTCTTTATAGAGTTGAACAGCATCCTTTTGTAATGTTTCTTTTGTATCAAGTTTATGACTTAATGATGATTCAATTGTTTGATTGATTAATCTGTGCGCAGGATTAAAAGCTGCAGCTGCAGATTGTGCAACATAAGATAACTTTGTTCCCCATAGTTGCTGTTTCTTTTTTTCGCTAAGTTTAGTAAGATCTTTTCCATTAAATATTATTGACCCACCAGTAAATCGACAACCTGTTCTTACAAATCCCATTGCTGCTAATCCAAGTGTAGATTTACCTGCGCCTGACTCTCCAATTAGGCCAAGAACTTCTCCTCTATATAACTGTAAATTTACTCCCTTAATTATGGGATGCCAAATTTCGTCACTAAAGCCCTCAATAGATATATTTTTTATATCAAGTAACAAATCCTTTTTATTATCTTTACTTGATTTCATCTTTTAGACCACTTGTAAGATACAAAAACCAATCAACCACAAAATTTACACCTATTGTCAATATTCCTATTGCTGCTGCAGGCAGTATTGGTGTTAGTGCTGCTGTCATATCGTATGCTGCAAACTGAATTAATTCTGCCGTCTCTCTCACCATAGAACCCCAATCAGCTGTTGGTGGTTGAATACCAACTCCAAGAAAAGAAAGAGATGCAATCATTAAAAAAACATAACAAAACCTTAATCCAAATTCTGCAACTAGAGGTGGTAGGATATTAGGTAATATTTCTTTACTCATTATCCAACCTATTTTCTCCCCTCTTAATTTTGCAGCTTCGACATATTCCATTACAACTATATTCATTCCTACTGCCCTTGATAGTCTGAATACTCTGGTCGAATCTAGAACTGCAATTATAAGAATAAGATTAAGTGCTGTTGAACCAAAAATTGATAAAAGCATAAGTGCAAAAATTAAACTTGGTATAGCCATTAAAATATCAACAAATCTAGCTAATATTTGGTCGACCCAACCACTTAAAATTGCTGATAACAAACCTAAACCAACCCCAATTAAAAATGCTAGAAAAGTGGTAATAAGTGCAATTCCCATTGTATTTCTTGCACCATATATTAATCGGCTAAATATATCTCTACCTAATCTATCTGTTCCAAAGATATGCACACTATCCCAAGGTGCATATGGAACTTTAAAAATTTCAGCTTCTCCATAAGGCGCCAAAAGCGGTGCGAAAGTAGCTACAAAAAAATAAAAAGTAACTATAATCATTCCTATCCAAGCAGTGACTGGAGCTTTTTTTAAATTAATAATTGCTTTCTCATAAAATGAGCGCCTTATATAAAGGTTTGAAACCTCAGCTTTTGCTGAATATTGTATATTTGCTTTTGTCATTTTGGATATAGTAATCTAGGATTTGTGATAATAGAAATTACATCAGCTATGAGATTTAAAAGAATGTAAGTAACCGCAAAAACCAAAGCACATCCTTGAACTACTGGTATATCTCTTTTAATTACAGAATCTACCATTAATTGTCCAATCCCAGGATAAACAAATACAACTTCTACTACTACAACTCCAACAATTAAGTATGCTAGATTAAAAGCTATTATGTTAGCTATAGGTGCCCAAGCATTTGGAAGAGCATGTTTAATAATGACCTGAGTTTTTGAAATACCTTTTAATCGAGCCATTTCTATATAGGGACTTGAAAGAAGATTAATAATTGAAGCTCTTGTCATACGCATCATGTGGGCGACTGTTACTAAGGTCAGAGTTAATGCTGGTAAAACTGAAAGATAAATCCTTTCAAAAAAAGGGGTAGAAGAAGTTACATTAGATAGTGATGGAAAAAATTGGTTAATAGACGCAAGATAAATTATCAATATATAAGCTACAAAAAACTCAGGCATGGATATTGTTGTTAATGCTGAGGCATTGACTGTCCTATCATATATAGAATTCCTGAATAGTGCAGCTGTAATTCCTAATATTAGAGATAAGGGAATAGCAATAATTGCGGTCATTGCAGCAAGAAAAAAAGTATTAAATAAGCGTGGCTTTAAAAGGCTTGAAACTGATCTTGCAGTATTTTGCTGTGGTTGGTTAGCATATGTTGCATTCCGTCCAGAAAAAGTACTTCCCAAATCTCCTTGTATTGCTGATGTTAACCAATTTACATATCTCACATGATACGGTTTATCCAATCCTAATTCTTTTCTAAAAATTTTAACACTTTCTTCGGTTCTAGTTTGACCTAAAACTGACTCCACAAAATCACCAGGTAATAGATTAACTGAGCTAAAAATTATTAAAGTCACAAAAAAAAGGGATATTATTCCCAGCCCAATTCTTTTTAATAATGTTGATATTATTGGATGCAATTTACTCATAAACCTATTTTATAAATAAAATATTACTCATATCAATTTAATTTAAAAGAGTAAAATTACTTTATCTTCTCTACAACACCACCAGATTTAACCCATGCCGAAAAACCACCAGTTAAATTGCTAACTTTTTTAACACCCATTTTTGAGGCTGTTTCTGTTCCTAATGCAGATCTAAAACCACTAGCACAGTAAAAAATGAAATTCTTTTTTTGAGCAAATATTTCTTTATGGTATGGACTTTTATCATCTATAAAAAATTCCAACATACCTCTTGGACAAGAAATGGCTCCAGGTATTTTTCCAGACTTTAACAATTCATTTTTGTCTCTTAAATCAATAAATAAAAAATCACTATTGTCTACTAAATCCATGGCTTCATTTGGGCTGATCGACTGGATGGTAGAATTCGCTTCTTTTAGGAGATCTTTTAAAGTTTTATTTCCCATTGATCACTTATTTTCTTCTGCTATAGCTAGTGTTCTATACATTTCTCTAAGCACTGGCTTTTCAATCAATTTTCCATCAACCATTACTAGACCTGTATTAGCTTCCTCGAAAATTTTAGTAATCATTTTTGCTTTGGCAATTTTTTCATCTGAAGGTGAAAAAACTTTATTTAAATCATTTACTTGTTTTGGATGTATCGATCCCTTACCTGAAAATCCTAAGTCTCTTGCAAGTATTGCTTGTTCTATATTTCCTTTAGGATCTTCCAAATCCATAAAAGGTCCGTCTATTGCGTCTAACCCAGCGCCAGCAGCAGCATGTACAACTCTTGATCTAGCATAAAGAAGTTGATCCCATGATAATTTACATCTTAATTCAGCAGACATATCTATTAGACCAAAAAATAGTGTAGACACTCTTTCACTACTTTTGGCAATGTCATAGGCTTTTTCAAGACCTGAATTTGTTTCAATAATAGGATGAAGTTCACAATTATGGCCTCTTTCGCTTAGAAGATCATCTATTATTTTTACTTCTTCCGCATCATTTACCTTTGGAAGCATTATTGCCGGTGGTGGAAAATCAGTAGAAAGTATTGCTCTAATGTCGTCTAATCCAAAAAGTGATCTTATAGAATTAATTCTTAAAATTACTTCAACATTTTCTGGAATAGTTTGGTTTTGAAAAATACTTAATGCTTTTTTTCTAGCTTCATTTTTATCCTTAGGGGCGATTCCATCTTCAAGTTCAATACATACCATATCTACACCAGATTTAACCGCTTTAGGAAACATTTCAGGCTTAAGTCCTGGTGTAAATATGAAACTTCTTCTAGGTCTTAATTTGTTTTTTAAATTCATTTGAGTATTCTCATTTTATATCTAAAATAATTTTAATTTTTAATTAACATAATGCAATAACAATATTAAACTTTCGAATAGAATAAACTACAATAATTATTAAAAAAATATTTATTTTTATTTCAGTTGCTTATGTTTTATGGGAACTTTAATATAACTTGTTCCGTTGTCTTCTTCAGGAGGAAGATTTCCGGCCCTCATATTTACCTGAATAGAAGGTATCATTAAATCTGGAGCGGGCAATGTTTTATCTCTCTCAGTTCTAAGTTTTACAAAATTTTGTTCTGAGACGTTATTTCCGATATGAATATTATTTTTCTTTTGATCAAGGACTGTTGTTTCCCAAGCAGGATCCCTTTGATTTGGCATGTAATCATGACAGACAAATAGTCGGGTCTTATCTGGCAAGGTTAATATTCTCTGTATTGATTTATAAAGTTGCTCAGCACTACCTCCTGGAAAATCCGCTCTGGCAGTTCCTCCATCAGGCATGAACAAAGTATCTCCAACAAAAACTGCATCACCTATAAGATGAGCCATACAAGCAGGAGTATGACCTGGTGTTGCTATTGTTTTTGATAGTATATTTCCTAATTTATATTCATCATTATCAGAAAGTAATTTATCAAATTGGCTACCATCTAACTCAAATTCAGTACCTGCATTGTAAATTTTTCCAAATAATTTCTGTACCTTTATAATTTCTTTTGAGATGCATAATTTTCCTCCAAGCTTTTTTTGAATATAAGGCGCAGCAGAAAGATGATCAGCATGTACGTGAGTTTCTATCAACCACTCAACATCAAGTTTATTTTCATTTACAAAATTAATAACTGAATCTGCATGCTCAAAATAAATAGTGCCTGTCGAATAATCAAAATCGAGTACAGTATCCAATATAGCGCATAGATTTGTTGTGCTATCGATAACTACATAGCTAACAGTACCAGATTGTTTATGAAAAAAACCTTTTACTATGGGAATTAAATTAGTTTCTAAACTATTCATCAGAGTGTCCTTGATTCAATAATAGTCTTAAGTAAATTTTTATTCAAACATAGAATTATCTTAATTAAAATCTACCATTAATTATATTGAAACGTAGGGTCAATTTACACTTGCTATTTTCAAACTGCTCTTTTAATAAAACCAAAAGGATTACAGTAATGTTTGATAGATCAATTAAAATTGCACCTTCTATACTTTCTGCAGATTTTGCAAATTTTGGTAAAGAGTGCGAAGCTATTGAAAAACAAGGATGTGACTGGGTACATGTAGATGTTATGGATGGTCACTTTGTTCCTAACATCACTTTTGGTCCTGCTATGTGTAAAGCGATACGTCCACATATAAAAACTGTGATGGATGTTCATCTAATGATTTCTCCAGTTGACAGCTATGTTGAAGATTTTGTTAATTCAGGAGCAGATATAATCACAGCTCATGTAGAAGCAACTCCTCATATTCATAGGACAATCCAGTTAATCAAAAGTTTTGGGATTAAAGCAGGTGTTGCACTTAATCCATCCACTCCTGTAGAAAGTATTGAGTACCTCTTAGATATTATTGATTTAGTTTGTGTCATGACAGTCAATCCAGGTTTTGGGGGACAAAAATTTATAGAAAGCCAAGTAGAAAAAGTTTCAAAGTTGAGATCAATGATTGGAGAATTACCGATACATATTGAAATAGATGGGGGTATTACACCTGCTACTGCTCCTCTTGTTGCAAAAGCTGGTGCAGATGTTTTGGTTGCAGGGTCCGGAGTATTTTCTGGTGGTTCTGTTAGTAACCCAGTTAATTATGGTGTAAACATAAATTCTATTCGATTGGCTGCAGAACAATCTTTGAAGAAATAATAGAAAGGAATAAAAATGGCTGCGATACCTCCAGTTTGTGACTTTGATTGGCTAGCACCTGACTTTAATTTAATGGGAGTTGACCAAAAAAAATATAATTTAGATTCTGTAAAAGGAAAAAACGGAACCTTAATTATGTTTATATGTAATCATTGTCCATATGTTCTCGCAGTATTAGATCGAATTATTCGTGATAGTAAAGATTTAATAGATCAAGGAATTGGCGTTGCCGCTATTTCATCAAATGATGTAGAAACTTATCCTGAAGATAGTTTTGAGAATATGATTAAATTATCAGGAGAGAATAGTTTTCCGTTTCCTTACCTTTTTGATGGAGATCAGTCTGTAGCAAGAAGATATGATGCAATCTGTACACCTGATTTTTTTGGATTTAACTCTAGTATGGGTTTACAATACAGAGGAAGATTGGATGCATCAAGAAAAGAAGCTGGACCTAAAGATCTTAGAAGAGATCTTTTTGAAGCAATGTGTTTAGTCGCTGAAACAGGCAAAGGACCAAAAGATCAAATATCTTCAATGGGATGTTCTATAAAGTGGAAAAATTAATTTAAAAAGATTTTTATTAAATCAAATTAAAAACCTATTGACCGGATAATAAATTTATAGCTAAATTGATTTATGGTTTGCCTCTTTATTTTTAAGGAAGCAATTAAAAGGGAATACGGTTAAATACCGTAGCTGCCCCCGCAACTGTAAGTGGGTAGAGTTAGTCCAAAGTGCCACTGAATTTTTGGGAAGGCGGACTAAACTCATTGATCCACAAGCCAGGAGACCTGCCATAACCTTCACCTACCTTATGTACGGGGCGTACTTAATGGGCGGTTTTCCGTAAAGGTGGAATTCAACCTTTGCGGCAGATCAATCTTCCGCATTACAAAATTGGCTTTTAGAAGTCATTAAAAAAAGTGGAGGAGTAATGTCTATTACAAAAAAATTATTAGGTTTGCTATTCATAGTATTTTTTGCAAATAAAATTGTAGCTCAGGATTTTGTTTTGGATCAAATTACGGTATCAGCAAATAGAGTTTTTACTCCAGTCAATGAAACTGGTGCAATTGTAGAAGTAATTGATGAAGAAATAATTCAAAACAAAAAAGCAACTTTTTTAACTCAAATAATATCTACAACTCCTGGCATATCTTTATCACAAAATGGTCCTGTGGGTTCTCCAACTGAAATTAATATTAGAGGATACGGGTCAAAATATATTAAAGTTTTCTATGATGGAATTGATATAGCTGATGTAACTGGTGTTGAAGTTAAACCCATTATAGTTGGGATACCAAGTAATAATTTAAAAAAAATTGAAATTTTACAAGGAAGCCAATCAGCACTTTATGGATCTGAGGCAGTAGGTGGTGTGTTATTTTTGGAAACAAAAGATCTTACAGAAAAAAATGAAACTTCTATTAATTTTCAATATGGTAGCTACAATACGAAATCACTTTCATTATCTACTGGCTATCAAATTGAAGGAACAAAACTCGGTTTAAGATTTTCAAATACAGAAACTGATGGATTTTCAGCAAAAGAGACTAACAAAAATGGTGCCGAAAATGATGGATATTTTAATAGGGAATTATTCATCAAGACATCTACAGATCTGAACAATGGGGCAATTTTTTCTCTAAACTTGCTTAATATTTTCAATAGAGGTGACTATGATGATTTTATGGGTGATGCTGTAAACAATTATTATGAACAATTAAACCAAGGTATTGGAGCAAAACTGTCAATAACAGCAAATAACAGTGATCATGACTTTGTTTTCAATTTTTTTAAAACAGATAGAACTCAGTTTTCGCCTTTTTCTTTAACTGAATATTATGGTAGTAGAGGATCATTTAATTATCAAATCTTACGAGAATTAAACTTTGGAAGGGGAATTTTTGGAATAGCTGCTGAAACAAACATGGTTGAGATAAATAATACGGAAAAAGCTATAAATAATTATTCTTCATTTATTTCACTACTAGCAAAACCAACTAATAGTGCTACATTAGACACTACGATTAGATTGGACAATCATTCTGTCTTTGGTCAGAAGGTAACCGGTAGAATAACAGGGACATACCAACCTAATAGTGATCTAGTCCTTAAAGTTGGAACTGGTACTGGTTTTAGAGCTCCCTCATTAGACGAAATGTACGGACAGTATAATGTTAATGACCCTTCAAATTTTAGGGCCGATTCAAATGGAGACTTCACAGTTATTTATGGTAATCCATTACTTAAGCCTGAGAATAGTATAAGTATGGATGCTGGTTTCAGTTACCGTATTAATAAATTTAACGCAATTCTAAGCGGAAGTTTGTTTAACATAAAAATCGATAAAGCAATTACTTGGGATCCAGAAGATCCAAGCGATTGGTATGACGGAAAATATAATCAGTTAGGTAGTAAATCAGAAAGGAAGGGTTTTGATATAAGATTAAACGCCCCAATAAGTGATAAATCTAAAATTGGAATTTCATTTGTTAATACTACTGATGAAAATGGCGATAGTATATCTAACATACCAAAGCAAATAATTAATGTAAGTTTATTTTCTAAAATTACAGATAAACTTTCAATTAATGGTGAACTTAAATCTGTCAGTGACCTAACCGGAGTTAAAAGTGATGGATCTGGAATAGTTCCGCTTAAAGATTATAATCTATTAAATGGAAAAGTATCTTATTTGCTTAATGAAAATTCAAATATTTACTTAAATGGTGAAAACTTATTGGATGAAACTTATGAAACTTCAAGTGGCTATGGGACTGCTAAAAGATCATTTTATTTAGGCTATGAAACAAAATTTTAGAAATGGAATGATATGAAAATTTCATTAATTTTATCTATTTTAATTCATACTTTTGTTTATTTTGTGATAGGAGGTTTTTTTACTCCAAATTTTAAAAACGTTAATAAAAATTTAGAAATAAATAGTACGAAAGTATCAGTATTAAGCCTTCCATCCTACAATGCAATTATTTCAAAAAAGCCAATAATTCAAAATTTAAATCTAGAGATTTCAAATCTAAATACCCGCAATGTCCAGAAATTAGATTTTGAATTACCATATGTTACACCATCTATTGGTGGAATGAATGTTCATGATAAAAATAATCTGAAATTCTTTCAACATAACATTAAAAATAATAAGGAACTTTTTGATTTTAAAAAACCTGTACAGATTAAAACTAATAATGGAATAAAAAAAGATTTTATTTTTGATAACAAAATTATTGAAAATTTATTTTTAGAATTAGAGATTGATATTAAAGGATATGATTTAGCTGAAGAGTTAACAAGTGATTTAGAAAATAAAAAACCTTCTTTTTCATCTTATTTGAATCTTGAGGATAATAAAAATATTTTTGAAAATTTATCAAAAATTGAAACAGAACTTACCTCTTTCAAAAAAATAATTACTTCAAAGCAGAGAAAAACCATTAAAAATAATGAAAAAATTTTTCAAAATAATTCACTTTATACAAGTAAAGTAAAACAATCTAAATTAGAAAAAAGTGATTTAAAAATCTGGAGTTCAAAAATTCTTCAAGAAATTAATTCTAATATAAATTATCCTATAATTGCCTTGCAAAATCAAATAAGTGGAAGAGTGACTATCCAACTTAGCATAACAAATAAAGGGATTTTAAAAAAATTATTTTTGTTACAATCATCTGGGTTTGATATTCTCGATAATGAAGTATTAAGGGCAGTACGGAATGCTGGTGATTATCCAACAGCCCCTTTATCACTTACAAGAAAACAATATTCATTTAAGTTACCAATAAAATTTGAAATTTGATAAGTATAACAAACAACTTGTTAAAAAATTTTAAGTACCGCAAAAAGTTTGATTTACTTCTTCATTCGGTAATGGAGGTTTAGTGTAAGGGTCATCAAAAATTCTTATTTTATAAGGTTCATTCAAAGCATTTAAAAAATCATTAAGAGTATCTTTTTTATTTTCATTAATTGCATCATTTAGAACTTTTTCGACTATATGATTTCGAGGTACTATAGAAGGATTGTTAATTAATAAAATCTTTAATATTTTTTGTGAATTTTTTTTATTAATGTTTAATCTAGTTTTCCACTTAATGTACCAATCAGAAGACTGAATAGTACTTAAGATTTTTTGATTATTTGATGATGTCTCTATCTCATTTTTGTCATTTCCAACTAAAAAGGATAGATAATAAAATGAATTATTAAAATCTAATTCATTTGATTGCATTAGGTTTAGAAATTCTTCAATCAGGTTTTTATCTGTTATTTTTGGAGTATCTATTCCTAATTTCCTACCCATATTTGAAATCCAACTACTTTCATATAATGTAGCAAATTCACCTAACATTTCTTCGGCTTTTTTTATAGATTTATCTATGTTTTTATCTAATAATGGTAGTAGGGTTTCAGCAAATCTTGTTAGATTCCATAACATTACATTTGGCTGATTTTTGTAAGAATATCTACCTTGATAATCTATTGAACTAAATACCTTATTATAGTCAAAAGCGTCCATAAATGCGCATGGCCCATAGTCTATTGTTTCACCTGATAAGCATGTATTATCAGTATTCATAACACCATGAATAAATCCTACACTCATCCATTTACTTATTAAGTCAGCTTGGGATTTAATAATTTCCATCAAAAAACTTTCATAAATATTTTTTGAAGATAATGAAGATTGAAAATTTCGTTTGATAATATAATCTGATAGGATTTTTATTTCTTTTGTCATTTGTCTCGCTGCAAAATATTGAAATGTACCAACTCTAATATGGCTACTGGCTGTTCTTACCAAAATTGCGCCAGGTAATATTTTTTCTCTTATTACTTTTTCCCCAGTTGTAATTGCTGCAAGACTTCTTGTAGTAGGTATATTAATCGAATTCATATATTCTGAGATTATGTATTCTCTCAATACTGGTCCAAGAGTGGCTCTCCCATCACCTGATCTAGAAAAAGGTGTTTTTCCAGATCCTTTAAGATGGATATCTTTCAAATTACCTTTCTTATCTTTAACCTCTCCCAAAAGAATTGCTCTTCCATCTCCAAGTTGAGGCACAAATGATCCAAATTGATGTCCAGCATATGCTAGTGCAATTGGTTTAGAGTCTTTAATTAAATTTTGTCCAGAAAGAAATTGAATGCCATCTCTTTTTATTAACCAAGAATAATCTAGGTTTAGTTTCTCTGAAAGCTTTTGGTTAACTAAAAAAAGACCCACATTGGGCATTTTCTCTGGTTTAACCCTCTTAAAGAATGTTTCTGGTAATGAATTATAGGAGTTTTCAAATCTTACTTTTGAATGATTTTCCATTTCAAACTAAGTAACGGTTTATTTATAGTCTCAATATTTATCTAGTGTATTTCTAAATTTATCAACTATTTCGTCTATATGTTTTTTTTCAGAAATAAACATAGGTGCTACAATTCCAGAATCCCCTGTGAACTTAACATGTAAACCGTTCCAGAAAAGATCTTTCTGCAACTTTCCCCCACATTTTCCTGGATTTTCATCCATATGCATTTCCACTCCTGCCATTAAACCAATTCCTCTTACATCTTTTACAAGTTTGTGGTCACTAAGTGAGAAAATACAATCTAAAAAATATGGAGACAAATCATTTGCTTTTTCAAAAAGTCCCTCTTCTTCATAAATTTTAAGTGAAGCTAAACCCGCAGCACATGCAGCAGGATGACCAGAATATGTATAACCATGAAAAAACTCAATTGCATTTTCGTTTGCGTTATCAGTTACGGCTTCATATATCTCATCTCTTACACATACTGCACCCATAGGCATTGAACCATTTGTTAGTGCTTTTGCCATAGTCATAATATCAGGCTTTACATTGAATTTATCTGATGCAAAATTAGTTCCCATACGCCCAAAACCAGTTATAACCTCATCAAAAATGAGAAGAATACCATTATCATCGCAAATTTCTCGGAGTCTTTCTAAATAACCTATTGGTGGAACTAATGTTCCTGTAGAACCTGCTACGGGTTCTACTATACATGCAGCTATTGTCTGACCCCCATAGGTTTGTACGAACCTATGCAAATCATTTGCTAGTTCCCTACCATTTTTAGGTTGACCTTTAACGCAGAGCTCTTCGCCAGTCCATGTATGCCTCATCATAACAACACCAGGCATTACTACAGGAAAGGTTTTTCTGTTGTTTACCATTCCAGAAAGTGAAACTCCCCCCATATTTACTCCATGATATGCTCTCTCTCTACTTACAAATCTATGTCTATTTTCTCCAATTGCAGAATGATAAGCCATTGTTATTTTTAATGCAGTATCAACTGCTTCAGATCCAGAATTTACAAAAAATACATGGTTAAGACCTTCAGGTGTAAGTTCAGATACCCTATCTGCTAATTTAAAACTTTCTTGATGACTAGTTCCGAAAGGAGAAGTATATGTATTAATCTTCATCTGTTCGTGGACTGCCTCAATTATTTTTGGATGGCAATGTCCTGCTGGGCAGCAAAAAAGGCCTGATGATCCGTCGATTACTTTAGATCCCATGTGATTATCCATGTAGACACCAGAAGCTTGGCTTATTAATCGTGGGTTTGCTTTAAAACCCCTATTATCCGTAAAGGGCATCCAATGATTTTCTAGTGAATTTCTGTTTACATTATATGCCATTATTTTCCCCCAAAATATATTTAATTAAATAATTGCAGATTTTGTATATATCATAATTTACTAAATTTATATTTACTAGTAGTTTTCTCGTTTTAAATTTATTTTTTGAGTATATAATACTATTTGATAAGTTAAACAAATAATTCCAGCAGTAATTTCTATAACTTAATATGAATTATATCCAAAGAATTCGGTCCCGAGCGTCGAAAGTTCCTAAAAGAATAATTTTAAGTGAAGGAACCGACGATAGAGTAATATTAGCTGCAATTGAAGCTATTGGTGAAGGATTTGGTGAAATGACTTTGTTAGGATCAAAGGATATTATTACTCAAAAGTTGTTAAATTTCACCTCTTCATTAGAAAAAACTGAACAAGATGAAATTTCTTCAAAAATTAATATCTTAGATCCTGTAAATTCTGATTTAATAGAAGAATTTGCAAAAGCTTATTTAAAGTGTCGGGAAAAAAAAATAATTAAAATAGATGATGCTCTAGAAATTGTAAAAAATCCTTTGGTGTTTGCTGCTCTTTCAGTTCACCTTAATTATTCAGATGGCACTGTAGGAGGAGCGATATCAACGACTTCTGATACAGTTAGGACAGCCTTAAGTATAATTGGTTTAAAAGAGGGTAAAAGGAAGCTTTCAAGTTTTTTTCTTATAGATTGTGATGAATGTCATCATAAAAGAAAGGAAACATTTATTTTTGCAGACTGTGGAGTGGTAATTAATCCATCTGTAGAAGATCTAGCTAACTCAGCTATAGTGTGTAATGACTGGTTTAGTGAGCTAGTAGGTGATAAACCAGTAGTAGGAATGCTATCATTTTCAACTTTGGGTAGTGCTAGACATCCTCTAGCTAATAAGGTTATAAGGGCCAAAGAACTTGTACTTTCAACTAGGCCTGACATTAATATTGAAGGGGAATTACAATTCGATAGTGCTTTTGATCCCCTTGTTGCCGATATAAAATCAAACAATTCAAAAATTTCTGGAAGTTGTAATGTATTTATTTTTCCAAATTTAGATACTGCTAATATAGCATATAAAATAGCAGAAAGAATGGCTGGTGCGGTTGCAATTGGTCCAATATTAGATGGATTAAAAAAACCGGCGAACGATGTATCCCGTGGTTGTAACTATAAGGATATAGTTAATGTTATAGCCATTACTAATATTCAAGCTCAATTAGGTATGTCTTGAATAGCAACTTATTTCTATTTATGTTAATATTCATAAAACTGGAGAAATGAATGAAAGATATTGTAAATACTTTAGAAGAAAAAGATCTGCCTGAATTAAATAAATTTGATTGGCAAGATCCACTTCACCTAGACAAAAAATTATCTGACAGTGAAAGATTATTGGTAAAGTCAGTAAGGGAATTTGCTAATAAATACCTCGTTCCAAAAGTTGAAAAAGCTTTTCAAACTGAGCATGTTGATCGTGATATAATTAAGTCAATGGGTGACATGGGATTACTAGGCTCCACAATTCCAGAAGAATATGGTGGAATTGGTGCCAACTATGTTTCTTATGGCTTAATAGCTAGAGAAATAGAAAGGGTTGATTCTGGGTATCGATCTATGATGTCTGTTCAGTCAAGTTTGGTTATGTACCCTATTTTTGCCTATGGCTCTGAAGAACAAAAAGAAAAGTACTTAAAAAAGTTGGCCTCTGGTGAATTAATTGGATGTTTTGGACTAACTGAAACTAATGCAGGTTCTGATCCCAGCAGCATGTCAACAAAGGCTGATAAAGTTTCTGGCGGCTATAAAATTTCTGGAGAAAAGTCTTGGATTTCTAATAGTCCCATAGCTGATGTTTTCGTTATTTGGGCAAAATCCTCTGCCCATAAAGGAAAAATTAAAGGATTTATTCTTGAAAAAAACACACCAGGTTTATCAGCACCTACTATCGATGGAAAATTAAGTTTAAAGGTTTCTGTTACTGGAAAAATTGTAATGGATGAAGTATTTGTAAAAGAGGATTCGATTTTACCAAATGTTGAAGGTTTAAAAGGTCCATTTGGTTGTCTAAATAGGGCGAGATATGGTATTTCATGGGGAGTGTTGGGTGCTGCAGAGTTTTGCTGGCACATTGCAAGACAGTATGGTTTAGATCGCTTTCAATTCAAAAGACCACTTGCACAAAACCAACTATTTCAAAAAAAATTAGTCGATATGCAAACAGAAATCACTCTTGGTTTGCATTCAGTTTATACATTAGGTCAATTAATGGATGATGGTAGAGCAAGTCCTGAATCAATTAGTTTATTAAAAAGAAATAACTGTGGAAAAGCTTTAGATATAGCAAGACTATCAAGGGATATGTTAGGTGGGAATGGTATAGATATTTCGTATGGTGTAATGCGACATCTTATAAATTTGGAAACAGTTAACACTTATGAAGGAACACATGATATTCATGCCCTTATTTTAGGAAGAGCTCAGACAGGTCTTCAGGCTTTCTTTTAAAATTTTATTTTAAGGCTAATTACATTTTTTGTTTTGAAATAATAAAACTTTGTAGTTAAAATATACAACTAAAGTTATTTCACACTCTGTAAATGGGGGGCATGATGTCAGAGTTACCAAAGTATTCAAAAGTTGTTATTATTGGTGGGGGTGTAGTAGGTGTTTCTTGTCTCTACCATTTAGCTAAATGTGGAATTTCAGATCTTTTACTTATTGAAAAAAATGAGCTAACTGCTGGTAGTACATGGCATGCAGCAGGTAATGTACCTACCTTTTCTTCTTCATGGGCTATTATGAATATGCAAAGATATTCAACTGAATTATATCGAGGACTCTCAAAAGCAGTTGATTATCCTATGAACTATCATGTTACAGGTTCAGTTCGGCTGGCACACTCTAAAGAAAGGATGATGGAATTTCAAAGGGCAAAGGGAATGGGTGTTTATCAGGGAATGGATATTGACGTTATTGGATTATCTGAATTAGAATCTAAATATCCATTTATTGAAACACATGATTTAAAAGGTGCACTATATGATCCGAACGATGGTGATATTGATCCAGCCCAACTAACTCAAGCACTTGCCAAAGGCGCACGTGATTTGGGAGCAAAAATAGTACGTTTTTGTTCTGCTACTGGAATTTCAAAGAACAAAAAAAACTGGTTAATTGAAACAGTTAAAGGCAGTGTTGAGTGTGAAATAATAGTTAACGCAGCAGGTTATTACGCTAAAAGAGTAAGTGATTGGTTTATTCCTTTTGGAGGAAGGTCAATTCCAATGGCTGTAATGAGCCATCAATATTTATTGACTGAACAAATACCAGAGTTAGTTGAAAAATCGGAAAAAGTAGATTCTAAACTTCCTTTGCTTAGAGATGTAGATAGCAGTTATTACTTGAGACAGGAAAAAAATGGACTTAATTTAGGTCCATATGAAAGAAATTGTAAGGTACATTGGCAAAATAAAGATGATCCTTTACCAGACGATTTTAGCTTCCAGTTATATCCTGATGATCTGGAGCGCTTAGAGTGGTATGTAGAAGACGCTATGAAGCGTGTTCCTATCTTGGGAAAGGCGGGAATTTCAAAAGTTATAAATGGACCAATACCTTACACTCCAGATGGTAATCCATTAATAGGTCCTTCTCCAGGTCTAAGAAATGTTTACGAAGCTTGTGTTTTTACTTTCGGGATTGCCCAGGGTGGAGGTGCTGGAAAGGTTTTATCAGAATGGATTACAGAAGGATATACTGAATGGGATATGTGGTCTTGTGACCCTAGAAGGTTCACGGATTATACAGATAGTGATTATTGCGCAGAAAAAGCCATTGAGGTTTATGGACATGAGTATGCAATGCATTTTCCTTTTCATTCTTGGGCAGCTGGTAGAAATAAAAAATTGTCCTCAAATCATCAAAAAATTTTAAAAAATGGTGGTCAAATGGGCGCTTATAATGGTTGGGAGCGTGCTAACTGGTTTGCAAAAAATGGTGATGATACTTCTGAAAAATCTACCCAAACTTGGAATAGAGAAGGACCTTGGTTTATAAGAGTTAAAGAGGAATGTTTAGCTGTCAATAGGAGTGTAGGAGTATTAGATTTACCAGGTTTCTCAAGATTTAGGGTTGAGGGATTTGGTGCTTCAGAATTCTTGTTAAGTAAAATTTCTGGTAGCTTACCATCTATTGGCAGAATGAACTTGGCATATTTTCCTGATGAGCGTGGCCGTGTTTTAACAGAAATGTCAATTATGCGTCATGATGTAAACAAATTTACTTTAATAACAGCCGGAGCTGCTCAATGGCATGATTACGAAATTTTACAATCTGGCCTCAAGAAAATTCAAAATGTTGAAGTTTCAGATATAACTAATGATTGGTCATGTTTGATTGTGACAGGTCCTAAATCAAGAGATCTGATGAGTAGAATTTCAAATGCTGATTTAACTTTGCCATGGTTGTCTTTGCAAAATACATCGATAGGAAATAAGAACATTTTATTAGCAAGAGTAAGCTACGCAGGCGAATTGGGCTGGGAAATTCATGCTAAGATAGAAGATATTTCTTTAATCTATGATAAAGTTTTAAAGGCAGGAGCAACACCTTTTGGAATGTATGCCCTTGATAGTCTAAGAGTTGAAAAAGGGTATAGAGCTTGGAAGGGGGATCTTTCAACGGATTACAGTCTTTTAGAAAGTGGATTAGAAAGATTTATTAAATTTGATAAAAAAGAAATTTTCCCAGGAAAGCAGTCTTTATTAAAAGAAAAACAGCGCGGTTCAGTGAAAAAATTTGTTACTATGATAATTAAAGAAAATGAATGTGACGCTCCTTATATGTCAACTATTTGGCATGAAGGAAAAATTATTGGTGAGGTCACTAGTGGAGCTTATGGACATCGCGTAAATGCTTCAATAGCATTAGGTATGGTAAATACTGATTTGGCTATATCTGGCAAAAACGTTATTGTCGATATATTTGGTAATGAATATCCTGCTACTATTCAAAACCCAGGCCCTTTATGGGATCCACAAAATGAAGCCTTGAAAATATGAACATACCAAAAAAATCAAGAGCAATTATAATTGGTGGTGGAGTTTCTGGTTGCTCTGTAGCATATCATTTAGCTAAATTAGGTTGGAAAGATATCATTCTTCTTGAAAGAAAAAAACTGACATGTGGAACAACTTGGCATGCTGCAGGTCTTATTGGGCAATTGAGAAATTCACAAAATATGACAAGATTAGCTAAATATTCTGCTGATCTATATGTCAATCTTGCTACTGAAACAGGTATTGAAACTGGAATGAGGCAAACTGGATCAATCACTGTAGCACTTACTGAAAGTAGGAGTGAGGAATTAAAAAGACAAGCAGCACTAGCTAGGGCATTTAATGTAGAAGTTCATGAAATAAGTCCCCATGAGATTAAAGAAAAATATCCCATATTAAATACGGAGGATGTTATTTCAGGTGTTTTTTTGCCGAAGGACGGTCAAGCAGATCCTGCTAATATTGCCCTTGCTTTAGCAAAGGGTGCGAGGAACATGGGTGTACAAATTTTTGAAAACATTAAAGTTGAAGATGTAATCATTAATGATGACCATGCTAAAGGAGTTCAATACTCTTTGGAAAATGGAGAAACTCAAACTATTTTTTCAGATGTTGTGGTTAACTGCGGAGGAATGTGGGCTAGGGAATTAGGACTAAAAAGTGGTGTAAACATTCCATTACATGCTTGTGAACATTTTTATATTGTTACAGAACCAATTGATAACCTTAAGCAGCTACCGGTACTAAGAGTACCTGATGAATGTGCATACTATAAAGAAGATGCTGGAAAGATGATGTTGGGTGCATTTGAAAATAAAGCAAAAGCTTGGGGAATGGAAGGAATACCAGATGACTTCTGTTTTGATCAACTTCCTGAAGATATAGATCACTTTGAACCTATACTATCTCTCGGCTTAAAGAGAATGCCAATATTAAATAATGTAGGTATAAGAACTTTTTTTAATGGTCCAGAAAGTTTTACCCCAGATAATAGATATTATTTGGGAGAAGCAAATACCTGCAAAGGTTATTGGGTTGCAGCAGGTTATAATTCTATAGGAATAATTTCTTCTGGGGGAGCAGGAATGGCTTTAGCTCAATGGATTAATGATGGTTCTCCTCCCTTTGATCTTTGGGAAGTAGATATAAGGAGAGCAGAACCTTTTCAAATTAACCGTAATTACTTAAGAGAAAGAGTAACAGAAAGTTTGGGCTTACTATATGCAGATCATTATCCTTATCTTCAGCCTAAAACCAGTCGAAACATAAGACGCTCTCCTTTTCATAATTATTTAAAAGATTTAGGTGCTGTATTTGGTGAAGTGGCAGGTTATGAAAGAGCTAATTGGTTTTCTTATTTCAATCAAAAGGCAGAATACGAATATTCATGGGGGAAACAAAATTGGTTTGAGAATCAAAAAAAAGAACATCAAGCAGTGAGACAAAATATTGGTATTTTTGATATGTCGTCTTTCGGGAAAATAAGAGTAGAAGGAGAAGGTGCGTTAGATTTTTTGCAAACAATTTGTACTGCGCAAATAAATATTCCAATAGGTAGAATTGTTTATACACAAATGCTAAACAACAAAGGTGGGATTGAAAGCGACCTTACAGTATCACGCTTGGGCGAAAAATCTTTTTTACTAGTTGTCCCTTGTGCTACTTTGCAAAGAGATTTGTCTTATTTAAATAGGGAAAACAATTCCGATAAAGTTATCATTATTGATACAAGCTCTGCTGAAGGTGTGCTTTCTATAATGGGGCCTAACTCAAGGAAATTACTAGAAGCTATTTCTCCTAATAACTTTAGTAATTTGTCTCACCCATTTGGAACTTGGAAAAATATTGAGATTGGATCAGGTTTAGCCAGGGCACATCGGGTAAGTTATGTAGGTGAACTTGGTTGGGAAATATATATTAGTTCTGACCAGTGTGCTCATGTTTTTGAAGAAATTTGGAAACTTCAAAAAGAGTTCAATTTTAATATGTGTGGAATTCATGCTTTAGATAGCTGTAGAATTGAAAAAGCTTATCGACATTTTGGCCATGACATAACAGATGAAGATCATGTAGTTGATGCTGGCCTTTGTTTTACGGCAGACTTGTCAAAAACTTATTTTAAAGGAAAAGAAGCAATTCTTAAAAAAAGAAAAATTGGTTCAAGTAAGAAAATGTTACAATTTAAATTAAATGATCCTACCAAAATGATTTATCATAATGAGCCAATTATACGAGAGAATAAAATTGTTGGATATTTAACCTCAGGTAATTATGGTCACACTTTAGGTGGTTGTGTTGGTTTGGGATATGTAGATTGCAAAGATTTACCAGACGAAGAAATTCTATCTTTTGAATATAAAGTCGATGTTGCTGGAGAAATTGTTCCTGCCAAAACGAGTTTGAGATCTATGTATGACCCTAGATCTGAAAGAGTAAGAATGTGATATGAATACTGATTTACCAAACATAGGGGCTAAAAAAAGATCTGGAGGAAGAAGTGCCAGACAAGCTTTAAGATCAGCACCTCTTGCTAAAGAATTGCGTCCTGTAAATCCAGGCTTAATAGGTGGTACATATAATCCACTAACACAAGAAGAGATTTTAAGAATTCACAATTCAGTTCTTCAAGTTCTAGAGGAAATAGGTCTTGCGGATGCTCCTGAAAGTGGTGTTAAAGCGATGACTTCTGTAGGTGCAGTATTAGGAGAAGATCGGAGGTTGAGATTTCCAAGATCCTTAGTTGAAGATACCTTATCTTTTGCAGCAAGAGATTTTGTACTTCATAGCCGAACCAACAGTAATGACTTGTTATTAAAAAAAAATAGAGTTCATTATGGTACTGCTGGTGCAGCAGTACATGTCGTTGATTTGGAAACTAATGAATATAGAGATAGTACAGTAAAAGATTTATTTTCAGCAGCAAAATTATCTGATCATCTAGACAATATTCATTTTCTGCAAAGACCAATGGTTTGTAGGGATATTCCTAATAATTTTGAAATGGATTTGAATACTGTTCTTGCATGTTGTGCTGGAACAAGTAAGCATGTAGGAGTATCATTCACAGAGGCTTCTTATGTTAAACCAATAATGGAAATGGTACATATATTAGCTGGTGGTAAGAATTCATGGCTTGAAAAACCTTTTATATCAAATTCAAATTGTTTTGTAGTACCACCATTAAAATTTGCAACGGAAAGCTGTTTAGTAATGGAAGAGTGCATAAAATCTGGAATGCCAATTCTTCTTTTATCTGCAGGCCAAGCTGGAGCAACTGCTCCTGCTCCTATTGGAGGTGCAATTGTGCAGGCAGTAGCTGAATGTTTAGCTGGATTAATATATGTAAATTCAATAGAAAAGGGCTATCCAGCCATTTTTGGAACCTGGCCTTTTGTTTCAGATTTGAGAACTGGAGCGATGTCTGGAGGATCAGGTGAGCAAGCACTTCTTACTGCGGGGTGTGCACAAATGCATAGATTTTATAACCTTCCAGGTGGAGCGGCTGCAGGAATAGCTGACTCAAAATTACCTAATATGCAGGCAGGTTGGGAACAGGCAACATCAAACGTTATGGCTGGATTAGCTGGCCTCAATTTAGTTTATGAGTCTGTAGGAATGCATGCATCACTTCTTGGATTTTGCTTAGAGAGTATGGTTCTTGGAGACGATTTACTTGGACAAGCTTTAAGATGTGTAAAAGGGATTGAAATTACAGATTCTAGTTTAAGCTTTCAAACCATGAAAGAGATTTGTTTAAATGGGCCAGGTCATTACCTAGGTCACAATCAGACCTTAAGTTTGATGCAAACAGAATATATTTACCCAAATTTAGGAGATAGAACTAGTCCAAAAGAATGGGCAGAAAATGGAAAACCAGACCTTTTGTTAAAAGCAAAAGAGAGAACTAAAGATTTACTTTCTACTCCAATTAAAGATGAATTACATCCTTCATTAAGAAAAGAAATAAATCAAAAGTTTCCTATACATTTGAAAATATAGAGTTTTCTAACCTTTTATTCTATAACCCGTTTTAAAAATTAAACCGATTATTGCTAAGCATATAAATAGAAAAATTACAATTAAACTTAGTGAAGTAAAGAGGTCTGTGTCTGATGTCCCAAAAAAACTCCATCTAAAACCATTTATTATATAAAAGATTGGATTAAATTTTGTTACAAGCTGCCATAATTCTGGTAGCATTGATATGGAATAGAAACTTCCACCAAGAAAAACCAAGGGTGTTATAATTATCAGAGGAATTAATTGGAGCTTTTCAAAATTTGTAGCCCATATTCCAATAATAAATCCAAAAAGTGAAAAAGTAATACTTGTTATTGCCAATAACAAAAGCATTAACAAGGGATGTTTAATATAAAAATCTACAAATATTGTTGATATTAATAAAATTAATATGCTAATTAGTATCGATTTACTGGCAGCTGCTCCAGCATAACCAATAACTATTTCATATGCTGAAATAGGGGCTGACATCAATTCAAAAATAGAGCCATTATATTTTGGTAAATATATACCAAATGCTGCAAAATTAATACTTGTAGTCATTACAGAAAGCATCACTAGACCAGGGATAATAAAAGCCCCATAGGACACAGTATCTATCGTAGATATTTTACTTCCTATTGCAGTACCAAATACGACAAAATATAGTGAAGTAGAAAGAACAGGTGCTAAAATACTTTGCATTATTGTTCTTAATGCCCTTGCCATTTCAAATTTATAGATTGCTTTAACTGAATTTAAATTCACTTTTCATCTTCTCATTAATAATATCTAAAAAAATATCTTCTAACGAACTTTCTCCAGTTTTTATATCAATAATAGGTATTTCTAGTTCTGATATGACTTTAATTATATTTGTGATATTAATGTCTTTTTGGTTTTTTAATTTTTTAATAACTAAGCAAAGATTATCATCAGTAATGAAGCTATCAAAAACTTTTATTTGTTTTGGAATTTTATATATCTTTTCCCCAAATTCTATAATAATAGTTTTCTCTCCAAATTTATTAATTAAATTTTCTTTTTTTTCTACTAAGATTAATTCCCCTTTATTTAGTATACCTATTCTATCGGCAATAGTCTCTGCTTCCTTTATATAATGTGTGGTTAATATAACTGTTACACCGCTTCTCTTTAACTTAAGTATCATTTCCCACATTTCTTTCCTAAGCTGAATATCTACTCCCGAAGTAGGCTCATCTAAAAAAAGAATTTTGGGATTATGGGAAAGTGCTTTAGCTATAAGTACTCTTCTTTTCATCCCTCCAGATAAGGTAATTATTGGAGAATCTTTTTTGTCCCAAAGCTTCAAAGATTGAAGTACTCTCTTTACATGGTTTTCGTCTGGTTTTTTTCCAAATAGTCCTCTCGAAAAATTAACAGTATTTAAAACGCTTTCATAATTTTCTAGAGGAAATTCTTGTGGAACGAGTCCAATCAATGATCTTGTTTTTTTATAGTCTTTTATAGTATCAAAATTTGAAACTTTTATTTCTCCACTTGTTTGTTTTGTTAATCCACATACTGATGATATAAGGGTAGTTTTTCCAGCTCCATTAGGTCCAAGTAGAGCAAAAACTTCTCCTTGTTCTATATCTAAAGAGATATTGGAGAGAGCATAAAAATTATCAGGGTAAATTTTATTTAAATTTTTTACTGAAATCATTAATCAAACTTTTAATCAAATTGGAAATGGAAACTCTCTATGTACTTTATCCAATTCATTCATCACTTCAGTTGATAACTTTGTATCTAAACCATTTATAATAGTCTTCAACTGTTCTTTGGTAGTTGCACCAAAAATAATTGATCCCATAAATGGTTTTTGATCACAATATGCGAGAGCTAAATGCACAGGGTTTATTTCATATTTTTTGGCTATGCTTAAATAGTTTTGTACTGCTAATAACGACCTTTGATTAAATCTTCCCATTAATCCTGGAGAAGCTTGAAGTCGTGAGTTATCTGGTACTTTTCCATCTTGATATTTACCAGTTAATAAACCTGCAGCTAATGGCGAATAAGCTAGTAAGCTTACATTTTCGTTATGACTCACTTCAGCCAAATCAGTATCATAGAATCTACAAAGAAGACTATATTCATTTTGAATAGATACCACACGTTCAAAATTATTCTCATTTGCAATTTTAAGAAACTGCATTGTACCCCAAGCTGTCTCATTTGATAAACCAATGGTTCTTATTTTTCCTTCTTTAACTTTCTTTGAAAGAAAATCTAATATATCAAAAATATCTTGTTTAATTTTTTCTGTATCTTGGTGAATAGGGTTATAATTCCAATTTTGTCGAAAGTGATAAGATCCCCTATTAGGCCAGTGCAGTTGGTAGAGGTCGATATAATCAGTTTTAAGTTTTTTCAAACTATTAGTTAATGCCTCCTCCATTGTGCTTTTAGTTATAGCTTGTCCATTTCTTACAGTTTTGTTTCCTATTCCAACAACTTTAGTAGCAATAATTATATCGTCTCTTTTTTTTCGTTTGTTTATCCAATTACCTATTATTTTTTCTGTATTACCAGCAGTTTCTTTTCTTAATGGGTTTGTAGGGTACATTTCAGCTGTATCTACAAAATTTATTCCATTTTCAATTGAAAAGTCTAATTGCCAATGTCCGTCATCTTCTGATGTCGCCTCCCCCCAGGTCATTGAGCCCAAACAATAACTAGATACTTCTAAATCACTTTGACCAAGTTTATTAAATTTCAAGTTATTCCTCCCAAATTTTATTCAATAAAATTTTCTTTTTGATTTGTTTATTACTTTCACCCAATTCAGGTGCTAGTTTCTTATGATTTAATTTAAAGTTATTAAACGATATTGGTGTTCTTAAGAATTTTTCTCCACTAATTGATTTAATCATTTTTCTTGATTTTGTTTGTTTATGGTTTAACGCTTCACTTACGGAATTCACAGTTCCAACGGGTACATTCGCATTTTGTAAAGTGTTAATAATCTTTTCTTTGGTATATTTTTTTAATTTATTCGATAATTTATTAATTAATTGATCTCTATGTCTAATTCGATTTTTATTAGTTGAAAATTTTTCAGAAATAGCAAAATTCCAATTAAAAGCTTTGCAAAGTGATTTAAATTGCTGATCGTTCCCACAGGCAATTACTATATCACCATTTTTAACTTCAAATAATTGATAAGGAACTATTGAAGGGTGAATATTACCCATTCTTTTTGGTTCTTTTTTATTAAGCAAGTAAGAAGAGGCTTGGTTGGCCAAGACAGCTAGTTGAGTATCGTATAAGGACATATCTATGTAACTACCTGATTCATTTCTTGCTTTAGAAAGTAGTGCTGATTGAATAGCCACTACACTGTAAAGAGAGGTAAAAATGTCTGCGTAAGCAACACCTGGTTTGATAGGTGGCCCATTCTCTTCACCTGTTATATTCATTATTCCAGCCATAGCCTGAATTATGAAATCATATCCTGGTAATGATGATAAAGGTCCATTTTGGCCAAATCCTGTAATTGAACAATATATTATAGAATTATTAAATTTTTTTATACTTTTATAATCTAATTTATATTTTTTTAAGTCATCAACTTTATAATTTTCTATAATTACGTCAGCTTTTTTTGCTAAAAATTGAACCATTTTTAGCTCACTTTTTTTCTTAAAATTAGCTACAAAAGATGACTTTCCTCTATTAGTACATTTAAAATATGAGCTATTATTATTGACACTATCCTCTCCCCAATTTCTGGTTTCATCCCCTGTTGGGGATTCTACTTTTATGACTTCTGCCCCAAGATCTGCTAATATTTGACCAGCCCAAGGCCCCGCTAATACTCTTGCTAGTTCTAAAACTTTTAAACCTTCTAATGGATATTTTGTTATTTTCATTTAAAATTTTTACAAAATAAATAGTTGTTAATTTATGTTTGATTATTAAATAAACCTTAGTAATTATGTCTATTTACTACAATTTATGGCTTAATCATGTTGTAACAAGAAGCTATAGTGATTTCTTTAAGATCAATCAAGGAGTTAAAATGAGAATCTGGTCCTGGATAAGAAAAAAATTTAAAAAATCTGGTTTAGTAGCTATTATACGTTTGGAGGGGGTTATTTCAACTGGTGGCAGATTTGGTGGCGGAATTAATGATCAATCATTAGCTCCTATAATAGAAAAAGCTTTTGAGTTAAGTGGACTTAAAGCTATTGCACTTATTATTAATTCTCCGGGCGGATCACCTTCTCAATCTTCACTTATTGCTGCAAGAATTATAAGATTATCCAAAAAAAAAGATATACCTGTTATAGCTTTCTGTGAAGATGTAGCGGCTTCAGGGGGATACTGGTTGGCTTGTTCAGCTAATGAAATTTATGCAGATGAAAATTCTATAGTTGGGTCTATTGGTGTAATATCTGCAGGGTTTGGTTTCCACGAATTCATAACAAGACAAGGAGTAGAAAGGCGGGTTTATACCTCTGGAGAAGAAAAAAGTATGCTTGATCCATTCAAACCAGAGAAAAAGGATGAAATAGTTAGACTTAAAGCGATACAAAAAGGGATACATGAAAACTTTAAGAATTTTGTAACTGAAAGAAGGTCAGAGAAAATTATTGGAAAAAAAATATTTACTGGAGAGGTTTGGGAAGCTGCTCGTGCTAAAGAGTTAGGTTTAGTAGATGGAATAGGGCATTTAGAAACCATAATCGCAGAAAAATTTGGAGAAGATGTAAAATTCAAAAAATTGGAAAGAAAAAGAGGTTTTTTTTCAAAATTTGGTAAAGCTTCTATAGATAGTATTTTTGATTCAATAGAGGAAAAAATAATATTTTCTAAGTTCAAACTTTAAAAGGATTTAATTAATTATTTTTTATTAGAGGGAAAAATTGTCTAAGTTAGCATTGATTACTGGTGGCGCAAAACGGATAGGGAAGGGTATTGCCCTTTCCCTTGCTGAAAATGGGTTTGATGTTGTAATTCATTATTCTGAATCTAGAAAGGAAGCTGAAGAATTAGTCGCAAAAATAAAAAGTTTTGGGATAGCTGCTTTTTGTATTAAAGCAAATTTGTTTAAGGATAATGAAATAACCAGTTTAATCGAAGAAACTACTCAAACTGTTGGTAAGCCTATTAACCTATTAGTTAATAATGCCTCAATATTCGAAAATGATAGTCTTCTAAGTTTGACTTTAGAGAGTTGGGATAGGCACTTTTTCACAAATCTTAAAGCTCCAGTTTTTTTATCTAAGGAGTTTTCTAAACAAGTTCCAGACCATTTTAAAGATGAAAATAATGAAATTATTGCAAGTTCTAATATAATCAACATTATCGACCAAAAAGTTTTAAATTTGAATCCAAGGTTTTTTAGTTACACACTAGCAAAATCAAGTTTATTAAACTTTACAAAAATAGCAGCTCAAGAGTTAGGTCCTAAGATTCGTGTTAATGCGATAGGGCCAGGACCAATTTTAAAAGCCAGTCATCAAAGTGAGGAACAATTTCAAAATCAAAGAAAAAGTACATTACTTAAGAGAGGTTCAGATGTTCAGGAAATATCAAGAGCTATACTTTATATTGTTTCATCCCCTGGGCTAACTGGTCAATTAATTACTTTAGATGGTGGAGAACATTTAAAGTGGTGATTTAGAAAATAATTTTTTTGCACTAAAAAAAGTCGTTTAAAATCAATAGCTTAATTTATTTGCACAATTTTTAGGCAACCTAATAAACCATTAGTAAATTAAAGGGTTTTAGAACATTTAATAATAATTACCCCCAGTGTTTTCCACAGAATTCGTGGAAACTTTTTTAGAAGCCAATTCTATGCTAAAATTTTCAAGTTTATATTCAAATAATTTTATGATTAATAAAATGATAAAAGTTACAGGTTTACTAAATGGCTAAAAATCTTACTGGTATAGATCTAATTAAGCATTACCAAAAAGATTTGAGTAATGGCCCAGGCGTTTACAGAATGCTGGATCTCAATCATAATACCTTATATGTAGGAAAAGCAAAAAATTTAAAAAAAAGAGTTTCTAATTATACAAAATATAATGGTCACCCATTAAGAATTCAGCAAATGATTTTTGCAACATCCTTTATGCTCTTTCTTACTACTAAAAATGAAACAGAAGCTCTTCTATTAGAACAAAATTTAATCAAACAACTAAAGCCTAAGTATAACGTTTTATTAAGAGATGATAAATCTTTTCCTTACATTTTTATTTCTTCCGAACACGACTTTCCGAGAATTGAAAAGCATAGAGGACAAAAAAAAAGGAATGGTAAATATTATGGTCCGTTTGCAAGTGCAGGCGCAGTAAATAGGACCCTTAATACTTTACAAAAGGTATTTTTGTTAAGATCATGTACCGATAAAGAGGTAGAGGCTGGAAATCGACCTTGTCTTAATTACCATTTGAAGAGATGTGCTGGACCCTGTGGCGGTAAAATTAGTAAATTAGACTATGCAAAATTAGTAGTTTCAGCAGATGAATTCTTAAGAGGAAAATCAGAGGAGGTTCAAAAAAAACTTTCTGAAGAAATGATTTCAGCCTCAAAAGTAATGAATTTCGAACTTGCAGCTTCTTACCGTGATAGGATCAAAGCAATAACAAAAATTCATTCGATTCAAGGTATTAATCCTGAAAAAATAAAGGAGGCTGATATTTTTGCTCTATATATTGATTCTGGTCAAGCTTGTGTTCAAGTTTATTTTATCAGATATAATCAAAATTGGGGGAATAGAGATTATTATCCAAAAGTTTCTTCCGATATGACTGAATCAGAGATCATGGAAGCTTTTCTAGGTCAATTTTACTTAAATAGAATACCGGCAAAATTGATTTTAGTATCAAATGAAATAAATAGTCAAACGCTTATGGAAAAGCTATTCACCCAAAAACTTGGAAAAAGTGTTAAAATCATTAACCCTGTAAAAGGAGAAAAAAAAGAATTAGTTTTTGATGGACTAAGGAATGCTAAAGAAAGCCTAATTAGAAAAATGGCTGAAAATACTACTCATAGGAAATTACTATTACAGTTAGCGCAACTTTTGGATCTTAAAAATTCTCCTGAAAGAATTGAAGTTTATGATAATTCACATATTCAAGGTGCTTATGCTGTTGGTGCTATGGTAGTATCTGGACCAGATGGTCTTATGAAATCTGAATATCGTAAATTTAATATCAAAATGGAAGAACTTGAAAATAGGGATGATACTTCTATGATGAAGTATGTAATTACTAGAAGATTTGGGAAGAAAACTCCATCACAAGACTTAAAAATACCTGATGTAATAGTTTTAGACGGAGGAAAAGGACAATTATCAGTTATACAGAATTTGCTTATAGAGATTGGCTATGGTGAAATACCTATAATCGCAATTGCAAAGGGCCCAAAAAGAAATTCTGGACAAGAAAGATTTTATCATCAAAATAATATTCAATTGGAAATTCCCAGTGATCATGCTCTAAGATATTTTCTTCAAAGATTGAGAGATGAAGTTCATAGATTTGTAATTGGGGCCCATAGACAAAAAAGAAGTAAATCTATTATGAGTACAAGATTAGATGAAATAAGTGGTTTAGGTGGAGTTAGAAGAAAAAATTTGCTTATGAAGTTTGGTTCAACCAAAGAAGTATCTAAAGCTTCAGTAGATGAATTACAAAAGGTTCAAGGAATATCTAGTAATTTAGCTAAGCAAATTTATAATTTTTTTAATAATTATGATTAGACGAATTATAGTGAAGAATGATTAATATTCCAAATTTTCTTACTTCTTTTAGAGTAATTGGTGCTACATTAATTCCTTTGATTATTTTAATTGATTCAAAAGAAATTGGTTGTTTCTTTGTTCTAATCATTTTTATTTTTTGTTCTATTACAGATTTTTTGGATGGCTTTATTGCAAGAAAATATAATCAAACATCTGAACTAGGTAAAATGTTAGATCCTATAGCTGATAAATTGTTGGTTATTTTGATTTTGTGTTTTTTTACATTAGTATTTAGTAATAAATATGGGTTTCTCTTAGGTATTCCAAGTATTTTAATAATTACAAGAGAAATTCTTGTCTCAGGTATTAGGGAGTTTTTCGGCTCCAAAAATAATATTTTTGATGTATTGGTTTTGTCAAAATATAAAACGGCTTTCCAAATGCTAGCAATAATCGTTTTGCTTTTATCTATACAAGATATTATGTACAAAGAATATTTTTATTATTTAGGGATTTTTTTGTTATGGATATCAGCATTAATTTCGATATATACTGCAATTGTTTATTTTAAAAAATCACTTACTATTTTGAAAGATTGAAAAATGAAAATTTTATATTTTTCTTGGCTTAGGGAAAAAATAGGTGTTCCATTTGAAG
The DNA here is from genome assembly GCA_902611605.1 of uncultured Alphaproteobacteria bacterium. Taxonomy (GTDB): domain Bacteria; phylum Pseudomonadota; class Alphaproteobacteria; order Rhodobacterales; family Rhodobacteraceae; genus CACIIZ01. Next base: position 103,875 of record CACMAH010000002.1, on the reverse strand, counting down.
AAGTAGAAGTCAGATCAGAAACTGTAGGCGATTTAATAAAAGAGCTCATAAATCAGGATCACAAGTATGAATTAGCTTTCGAAGATATTAAGTCAATAAGAGTAGCTGTTGACCAGAAAATAATTCAAGATTTTAATGTTTCCATAAAAAATGCAAGAGAAGTGGCTTTTTTTCCTCCAATGACTGGTGGATAAAATGCATCAAACCATAAAAAAATGCTATATCTCAGTTAACGTTCAAAAGCTTGATTTTGATATTAATTCAGAAATTAAAAAAATCAAATCCAACAAAATTATTGGAGGAATAGTTAATTTTACTGGTATAGTGAGAAACTCAGGTGGAGAAAAAGAAGAATTAGTGTCACTAGAGCTTGAGCATTATCCAGGAATGACTGAAAAGGCAATTATGCTCATTTGTGAAGATGCTCAGAAACGATGGAATTTAAATTTTATTAGAGTCATTCATAGAGTGGGAAGACTATTTTCAGGAGATAATATAGTATTAGTTCTTACTGCCTCAGCTCATAGAAAAGAAGCATTTAAATCAGCTGAATTCATTATGGATTTTCTTAAAAGTAGGGCACCAATCTGGAAAAAAGAGCACTATAGAACACACAGTTCATGGGTTCAAAGTAAAGAAGAAGATGAATTAATATTAAATGATTGGTAAAAATTGAAACTAAATTGAAATTCCAATAAGAGTAAAGACTAAAATCAAACCAGTGTTTCGATTAGACTTAAAGGTTTTAAGTGCAGAACTGGTACTATCAATGTTTAAGTTTTTTACTTGAAGAGTTAAATGGATAAATAAAAAGCTTGTTCCAATGAAGAGAGTAGTTAATCTAAGAAAATTATAATCGATCATTATTGACACTGTGCTTAAAATAAAAAGACTTAAAAATAATATTATGAAAAGATACAACCAATTTTTTAAATTATTACCAAATAATCTAGCGGTTGATTTTACTCCAATTATACTATCATCTTTAATGTCTTGTAATGCATAAATCGTATCATAAAAAAGTGTCCAGAATATGCATGCAAAATACATAAAGAAAACTTGAATTGATAATTTTTCAAGACTTGCTGCATAACCTACTAATACACCCCAATTAAAAGCTAATCCAAGAAAAATCTGTGGCCACCAGGTAATTCTCTTTGCTAGGGGGTAGACTGCTACCAGAAAAAGTGAAAGGCATGCAATAAAGATACTAAATTTATTAAATGTTAATAATATTAAAAAAGCAAATAAAGACTGCACAACCATCCAAATAAAAGCTTTTAATATTGTAACTTGTCCAGATGGTATTGGACGGTTTTTCGTTCTCTCAACTTTAGCATCATATTTTTTATCCAAAATATCATTCCAAGTGCATCCAGCTCCGCGCATTAAAAATGCACCTAATCCACATGCAATTAATAACCATATTTCGTAAAAGGAAATACTTGTGTTTTTTTCATTATAGGCTAGTAATATTCCAAACCAACAAGGTAATAAAAGAAGCCAAGTTCCTGTAGGTCTATCTGCTCGGCTTAGGCGAAGATAAGGGACACTCCAATTTGGGAAATAACGATCAACAAAATTTCCTTCTGAGGAATCTGAAATTTTAAATAAATTATTTTTTAATGAATTCAATTAGATCTCCACAAGTCACCAAAAATATAACAAGACTTTTTTGTGAAGTTAATTTGGCCAAGTTATATGAGTCAAAAGGATATTATGATTTAACAAAAGATCAAATACATTATTTGATTGATGTTAAAAGAAGTAAGGAAAGTGATCAAATAAATTTAATTGATGGTCGCTCCGGTGAATTTAGATGTCAAATAATACAGTTTTCAAAAAAAACGGTTAGGTTAAAAATTAATCACATAATAAATGAAGCAGTGGTTCCATCAGACCTTATAGTTCTTTTTTCACCAATTAAAAAATCGAGAACAGATTTTATTATTGAAAAGTGTGTTGAATTAGGTGTTAAAACAATTATTCCAATAATTTCAGATTATACTGATATACATAATTTTAATAAAAAAAGAAGTAAAAAAGTAATGATAAGTTCTGTACAACAGTGTGGAAGTACATGGATGCCAAATTTGCTTGAATTAAATAAACTTGAAAATGTTTTAAAAGATTGGGATCCCGAAAGGATATTATTTTTTTGTGACGAAAAGTTAAAGGGTGATCCAATTTTAAAAGTGTTTAATAATTTAGATTCCTATCCAGCTGCAATTTTAGTAGGTCCAGAAGGAGGATTTTCTAAAAAAGAGAGTGAATTTATGGACAACTTGTCTTTTGTTAAAAAAGTAAGTTTAGGCAAGCAAATCCTAAGGGCAGAAACAGCAATGGTTGCAGCAGTAAGTATTTGGCAAAGCTATTTTGGAAAATGGATAAATGACTAATTTAATTTATTTCCTTTTCATAATATAAAATTTCTTTCAAATAAGGATGATCTCAAATATGTCGAAATTGAACTCAATAATTGAAAATAAAAACCAACTAATTCAATATTTTGAGGATGGTTGTAAACCAAAAAGCTCATGGAAAATTGGAACAGAGCATGAAAAGTTTGGGTTCATTAAAAGAAATTTAAAACCACTTCCTTATCAAGGGGATTGTTCTGTTCTGAGTGTCTTAAAAGGCTTAATAGACACATTTGGATGGAAACCTATTGAAGAAAATAAATTTATTATTGGTTTAAATAAGGATTCAGCAAATATTACTTTAGAACCAGGAGGTCAATTAGAACTATCTGGTGCACTTCTGGATAGTGTACATGAAACTTGTTTGGAGGTTGCCACTCACTTAGCAGAAGTTAAAACAATTGCTGATAGAATTGGTGCTGGTTTCATAGGTCTTGGATCTGCACCAGAGTGGAAGCACAAAGAAATGCCTATTATGCCTAAGGATAGATATAGACTTATGGCTCCATATATGGAAAAAGTGGGATCCAGTGGAACAAAAATGATGTTTAGGACTTGCACTGTTCAAGTCAATTTAGATTATGATTCAGAAACAGATATGATAAAAAAAATGAGGGTTGGATTGGCTTTACAACCAATTGCGACTGCACTCTTTGCAGCATCCCCTTTTTTTGAGGGTAAGATTACAGGTTTTAAAAGTTACAGATCTAGGATATGGCATGATACAGATAAATCCAGAACAGGAATGCTTCCATTTGTTTTTGATGAGGGCTATGGATTTGAGGCTTGGGTAAACTATGCATTAAAAGTTCCGATGTATTTTGTTAAAAGGAATAACAAATATATCAATGCTATGGGTTTATCCTTCAATGATTTTTTAAATGGTAAATTGTCAGTACTACCAAATGAAAGACCTAAACTATCTGATTGGGTTGATCATCTTACTACAATTTTCCCAGAAGTTAGATTAAAACAGTTCATTGAAATGCGAGGCGCTGATGCAGGTCCGTGGTCTAGAATCTGTGCTTTACCAGCATTCTGGGTAGGAATAATTTATGATCAACAAGCATTAGATACAGCGTGGGACATTTGCAAAGACTGGACAGATGAGGAAAGATTTAAACTTTATAAAGATGTTTCAAAACTAGGCTTCGATGCTACTATTCGTAATAGGTCAGTCAAAAAACTTGCTCATGAAATTCTTTTATTGTCTGATAATGGATTAAAAAATAGAAATAAAATGAATATCCACAATACTAAGGAAAACGAATGTGAATTTTTGTCACCTTTATTTTCAAGTTTAGAACATGGCATTTCTTTAGCAGATGAAATTCTTATTAGATATAATAAGCATTGGTCAAAAGATCTTAAACAAATTTATAATGAATACTCATATTGAGAATTTACAAATATTAAATAAGTTTAATTTTATTTTCTTTTCCTAAAATTAATTTTACAATATTACCTCTGTGGCTAGCTATTATGGAAAATACTAATATTATTTGTACCCATATATAACTTAAATCATTTACTATAATTAAGATTAATAAAGATAAAATAGATGAAATTATTGAAGATAAAGAGGAGTATCTAGAAATTATAGCAATGGAAATCCATGTCATACAAATAAAAATACCAAGATAAATGTTTAAAACCATTTGTATTCCTATAAATGTTGCAACTCCTTTTCCACCTTTAAAAAATAAAAATACAGAAAAAAGATGGCCAAAAAATACCCCCAAAGCTGCAAAATGTGAGGCTGTAATCCCTAAAAATTCTTCAGCTAAATATACAACTGCAATTCCCTTTGCTATATCCATAATTAAAGTAAAAAAAGCAGCTTTTTTGTGTCCTGTTCTTAAAACATTTGTAGCACCTATATTACCAGAGCCAATATCTCTAATGTTACCTAATTTAAAAAGTCTAGATATTAAAATTCCAAAAGGTATAGAACCAATTAAGTAAGAAAACAAAAATATATTTAATACCCAAATTAAACCTACATTAGATGTGGGAGCTGCCCCCCAAATTCTTAAAATATCAGGTATCATTTATATTCCTAGATTTGTAAATTTCTTCGCCCCCAACAAATGTTTTTAATACTTTACCAAACAATTGGTAGCCATCAAATGGAGTATTTTTAGCTTTTGACAAAAGACTGAATCTATCAATTAGTAATGGTTTATAAGGATCAAAAAGTACTAAATCTGCAAAGTACCCCTCTTCTAAAATTCCAGATTTTATATTTAATATCTTTGCCGGATTTAGTGATATTTTTCTAAATAATTGAGGAAGATCTATGATTTTATCATTAACTAATTTTAGACACGCCGGTAATAGGGTTTGTAATCCAATAGCGCCAAAAGCAGCTTTTTCAAAGGGTAATCTTTTACTTTCTTCATCCTGTGGTAAATGGAAAGAACTAATCGTGTCTAAAGTACTATCTTTAATATTCTGTAATAAAAATAATTTATCAGAGTTTGATCTTAGTGGAGGCCTTAGCTTGAAAAATGTTCTGTAGTTTTTAATATCAGTTTCATCAAAAAGTAGGTGGTGAATTGATGTTCCAGCGGTGATTTTTTTTCCTAAAGATTTAAGTTCTTTAATTCTGAGAAAACTTTTTTTTGTAGTTATTTGAGCAGCATGATAATTTACTTCAGATAAATCTGCTAACAAAAAATCTCTCTCTAGGCCCATTAATTCAGCTTCTTTTAGAGTAGATGATAAACCCATTTTAGTTGCAAAAGCACTTGAAGTTGCAGAAACTCCTTCAGAAAAATAATAATCTTCACAATGTCCTATAAACAAACTATCAAGAGAAGAAGCATAATTTAAGGCTCTCAATAAAATTTTTGGGTTTTCTATTGATTTTAGACCATTTGTAAATGCTACTGCACCAGCATCTTGCAAAAAGCTTAGTTCTGAAATTTCTTTTCCTTCAACTTTTTTTGTAATTGCAGCTGTTGGCCAAATCCTAACTTTACTTGATTCTCGAGCCCTTTTCATAAAAAATTCAAGAAGTTCTGGATTATCAATAACTGGTTTCGTATTCGGAAAGGTGACTATAGATGTAACTCCACCAGCTGCAGCAGCCATACTGGCTGATTTGAAGCTTTCTTTATGTCTTTCACCTGGTTCACAGATATGAACTCCTAAATCAATAATTCCTGGTGCTAAACAATATTTCCTACAATCAATAATGTTACCTCTTGCTGGCCCGTTAATTCTTTTTATAAAACCTTCTTCTATTGTAATTGAACCATTTGTTTGAGTTAGGGTCTTAGGATCAATTAAAATTGCATTAATTAATGTGGTTATTTTAGACATTTTCACTTTTCTTTTTTAAAAGAAGTTCTAAGACAGACATTCGAATTGCCAACCCTGCTTCAACTTGCATAGTTATAACAGATTTATCCAAATTATCTGCAAGATCACCATCAATTTCTATGCCTCTATTCATTGGCCCTGGGTGCATTATAATTGCAGAAGGCTTAGCATATTTCATTTTTCTATCATCTAGACCGTAAAGATGAAAATACTCTCTTTCAGAGGAAAAGTATCCACCATCCATTCTTTCTTTTTGTAATCTTAGAACCATAACCACATCTATATCACGTAATCCTTCAATCATATTGTAAAATACTTGAACGCCAAGCTTATCAATATCTTTTGGTATAAGTGTTTTTGGTCCAATTACTCTTATTTTATTGCCTAACTTTTTATGGCAAAAAATATTAGATCTAGCTACTCTGCTATGAGCAATATCCCCACATATGGCTATTTTTAGATTGTCAATCCTTCCTATTCTTTTCTTTATGGTAAGAATATCTAGTAAGGCCTGGGTAGGATGTTCATGATTTCCATCACCTGCATTAACAACAGGACAGTCTACTTTTTCAGAAATTAGTTGAACAGCTCCAGAATTAGGATGTCTAATTATTAAAATGTCAGGGTTCATAGAATTTAAAGTAGCTGCAAGATCTAGAAGTGTTTCTCCTTTGGATTGTGAACTATTATTGAATGGGAAATTTACAACGTTAGCACCTAGTAAAGTTCCAGCAATTTCAAAACTTACTTGTGTTCTAGTCGAATTTTCAAAAAAAAGATTTATTTGAGTAAAATTATTTAAAACTTTTTTTTTCGATGAGATTTTATTATCATGGTAGTAACTATTTGCATTATTAATGATAGATATAATTTCACTTTTAGATAGTTCATTAATGCTTAACAAATCTTTATTATTTAACAATTAATACTACCCCTTAATAACATATTTTATTATATATATTAAATTACATTCAACAATAACCTTTAAAGATAAAAAGTTTATTCTATTAATTAACAAAAGAAAACATAGTGGATTATTTAAAAAAAACAATTTTTGCTACTATTTGGGATTATGAACAAGCTGGTGTACTCAATCCAGCTATTGATAGAGATATATTATTGCTAACTAATTTTTTTAAATCAAACTCAATTCAAAGTTCCAAAAAAAAAATAAATCAAAATTTAGAATATCAAATTGATAAGAAAATCGAAAATCAAAAAAAACACTTATCAGATAAGACAAATCAAAATTTAATGGATAATGGTTTAATATTGGAAGTAGAAAATTTGGCTAACTCATCAAAAGATATCCCTAGTCTTGAAAATAATATTACTAATTTTAAAAAATTCCATTCATTAAAAGGATCCAACAAACTTTTGTTGGGTGCTGGTAATTCTAAATCAAAAACTCTTTTCATTTCCGAACCACCTTCTTATGAAGAAGAATTACAGCAAAAACCGTATGTTGAAGAAAGTAATGAATTGTTTGAAAAAATTATTGAATCAATGGGATTAATTCCTTTGAATAAAAACAATTGTAATATATTTGTTATCCCTGCCACTCCTTTCAGATTTGTTAAAAATACAGATGATAAAATTTCTGATTTGGAATTGATGAGACCATTTTTAAAAAAGTATATAGAATTAATATCTCCAAAGTTTTTAATTTTTATAAGTAAAATTCCTGCAAGCATTTTAGGTCTTACTGATTTTCTAAAATTTGACAGCATAAATGGAGGTTTTATTGGGGAATATCTTGGTATTCCTACTGTCGAAATTGAAGGTATGAAATCTATGATTAATGATCCAGAAAAAAAAAGAAATACATGGAACAATTTAAAGTTAATAATACAACTAATTAATAAAGAAAATGAACATTAATAGCAAAGAAAGACATTTTATCCCAATGGGTTTTGGTATTCTAACAGTTTCGGATAGTAGAATTTTTTCTAATGATAAGTCAGGTGATATTCTACAGGAAAGAATTCTAAATTCTGGACATTACATTATTTCAAGAGATATTGTGAAAGATGATAAAGTATCCATAAAAAAAGTATTAAAAAAATGGATTTTAAAAAAGAATCTCGATGTAATAATATCTACAGGAGGTACGGGCCTAACAGGAAGAGATGTGACCGTAGAAGCTCATAGTGAACTCTATGAAAAAAGAATAAATGCTTTTGAAATTCTTTTTACTAAGGTATCTATGGAAACAATTGGAATGTCAGCTATACAAAGTAGAGCGTGTGCTGGTGTTGTATCTGGTACGTTTCTTTTTGCATTACCTGGTTCACCTTCAGCTTGCAAGGATGCTTGGGATAAAATATTATGCAAACAATTTGATTATAGAAATTTACCGTGCAATTTTGTTGAGATTTTACCTAGGTTAGAGGAACATAAAAGAAGAAAATAATTTTCTCTTTATTAAAATTGATTTTAAGTAACTTTTGAAATGTTAATTTAACCACTTGATTAATTAATTTAAAAATCTATTTATTATCGAAGATTCTAATTTTTTAATTGTGTAGGTAATGAGATTTTTATTAAGAAGCTTCTTAGGCTTGATAATACTAAGCATCACTTTAGGTTTTTTAATTTTTGGATCTTTCGTTTTATTTGATGCCTTAAAAAAACGTTCTGAAAAGTCAGATAATAGGCGTTTGCAAAAAGAAAGAGTTTTTGCAGTAAACGTTGAAACTTTAGAGAGTCAAACAGCAAGACCTAAAATATTCTCATATGGTGAAATATATTCAAAACGTATGTTGGAAATTCGGCCTTTAGTTTCTGGAAGATTAGATTATGTATCAGAAAAGTTTGTCGAAGGTGGTTATGTAAAATCCGGAGATATTTTATTTAGATTAAATCAAAAAGACTTTTTTAACGAACTAGAAATAGCTGAAATTGATTTAGAAGATACTAAAGCACAGTTATCAGAAGCAATTTCAAGATTAGAGTTCGCAAATATGGAATTTGAGGTTTCTGAATCACAACTTAAATTGAGAAAAAATGCCTTAGATAGGCAAACTGAATTAGCTGCATCGGGATTAATTACTAGTACTCAATTAGAAAATACACAACTAGCATATTCATCATCCAAGCAACAATTTTTAAATAAGCAAAACTTAGTTAAGTCTTCAAAAAATTCAATTGAAAAACTACAAATTCAGTTGAAAAGGAGGTCTATTTCTATAGATAAAGCTAAAAGGAATTTAGATGAAACTGAATTTAAATCACCTTTTAATGGAATAATTTCTTCTGTAAATATTCTACCAGGTAGTGTTATTAATAAAAATGAAAAATTAGGAACTTTAGTAGATCCAAATTCATTAGAGGTAATGTTCAATTTATCTACTAATGAATTTGCTCGGGTAATTGACAAAGAAGGAAAGTTGTTAAATTTAGATATTACAGCTTATTTAAAGTTATCTGATAAAGATATTCCTTTTAGTGGAAAAATAGAACGTATAAATCCTGAAATTATTAATATTGGTAGTGGAAGAAAGTTATTTGCTTCTATAAACCTTGGTGAAAATAAAACATTAAGACCTGGTGATTTTGTTGTCCTTGAAATTCAGGAACCCTCACTTGAAAATGTTACAGTTTTGCCCTCTGCAGCTGTGACTATTGATGGGAAGATTTTCATACTTGAAGACGACAATAGATTAAAAGAGTTAGTAGTAAATATTCTCCGCAGGCAAGGAGATGAAGTAATTGTATCTGGTGCTCCAATTGACAAAGAGTATGTGATGCAAAGATCTCCACAGTTAGGAAATGGTCTAAAAATAAAACCTTTAAGAAAAAAAGATCGAGAAATTTCTAATTCCAAAAGTTTATCTAATAATAATGATTTAGTTACATTAAGTCCTGAAAAACAGAATAAACTTATAAAATTCTTAGATAATATGGATCGTATGCCTAAGAGTGTAAAAGATCGATTATATGAAGAAATCAATAGTGGAAAAATGAAAGCTAAAACTTTAAATAGGTTGGAAAAAAATATGGGTAATAACTAATGGAGGTTTTAAAAAAATCAATTCCTTCTAAATATATAAGTTACTTTGCTAGGCATAATACTGCTGCAAACTTAATATTTGTTTTGATGATAGTTTTTGGGTTATTTGCAATTAATAACATAAGGTCCCAATTTTTTCCTGATGTTCCAATAGAAAAGATAAATATTGGAGTAAAGTGGGCTGGTGCTGGTCCCGAAGAAATTGATGATGGAGTAGTATCTCTATTAGAGGCTCCATTACTTGGAATAGATAGTGTCGAACAAATAATTTCCTCTTCTACCGAAGGTAATGCTAGAATTTACCTTGATTTTAAGCCTGGCACTGATATGTCGAAGGCAAAAGAGGAAGTGCAAACTGCGTTAGATTCCGTTCAAAATCTACCTGAAGCTTCAGAAATACCAACCATTAAAAAAATATCTTGGAGTGATAGAGTTTCTGATGTTGTAATTTCAGGACCTCTAGAGCTTGAACAACTAGCTATTTTAGCTGATGAATATGTAAGTAAACTATATAGAGAAGGAATCAGTAATACTCAAATTATGGGTGTTAGTGCTCCTATCATTAAAGTTAGTGTTCCATCAATTAATTTAGTTAAATATAAATTACCCTTAAATCACTTGGCAAAAGTTATTGCGTCAGAAGTGGATATTGATCCAACTGGTGAAGTAGGAAATTCTAATAGGGTTAGGAGTGGATTTTCTAAAAGGTCAATTGAAGATATTGGAAATATAGTAATAAGGTTACCAAACTCACAGAAAGAGGTATTTTTAAGGGACATATCTGATATTTATTTCGATAATATTTCCCAAAACAGAGAATATTTTTCTAATGGGAATAAAGCAATTGTAGTCAGGATTGATCGATTTGCCCAAGATGATGCTATAGAAATCCAAAGAAATGTTGAAAAAATAACGGAGGAATTTAAAAGCTCCCTTCCCAATGGGGTGGAGGTAGTTCTATCAAAAACCAGAGCAGATGCTATTTCAAATCGCCTCGAAATCTTATTACGTAATGGTCTACAGGGTTTAACTTTAGTCCTAATTCTTTTGTTTGTTTTTCTTAGTGCAAGAACGGCATTTTGGGTGGCCGCTGGTATCCCAGCTGCTCTATTTGCCGCAATTGGTATAATGTATATATCTGGACTAACTATAAATATGATTTCTCTTTTTGCGTTAATTATTTGCTTAGGTATTGTAGTAGATGATGCAATTGTTGTTGGGGAGCATGCAGATTTTAGATTAAGAAGACTAGGAGAAAATCCTGAAGAGGCAGCAGAACGTGGTGCTACTAGAATGGCATTACCTGTTTTTACTGCAACCATTACGACCGTAATAGCTTTTGCAGGTTTAGTTGCTGTTGGTGGTCGATTTGGTAGTTTAATAGCAGATATCCCATTTACAGTAATTGCAGTGTTAATAGCCTCACTTTTAGAATGTTTTTTAGTATTACCCAATCATATGGCCCATGCACTTAGACAGAAGGTTTCTAAGAAGAAATGGTACGATTGGCCATCAGATAAATTTAATATGGGGTTTAGAATTTTTCGAGAAAGTTTATTTCGACCTTTTACAAAATACGTAATGAAATTACGCTATCCTGTTTTAAGTATATCAATATTTCTATTTTTAATAAGTACGGTTCTCTTGATATCAGGTGAAGTAAAGTGGAGGTTTTTTGACGCGCCTGAGAGAGGAGGATTTACTGGTAATATTGCAATGTTACCTGGGTCTAGCAGATCAGACACTAAGGCAATGCTTGATGAAATGATAAGAGCAGTGAATACAGTCTCTTTAGAATATGAAAAACAGTATGGTCAAAATCCTTTAAAATTTTCTATTAGTCAGCTTGGAGGTAACTCAGGTAGGGGTATTTCTGGAGCTAAAAATAAGGATCCTGAAATGTTAGGTGCTGTTTCAGTGGAACTTATTGATGCTGATTTGAGACCATATTCATCTTATGCTTTATTAGGTAGGATACAGGATGAAATTATCAGACACCCTTTATTGGAAACGTTAAGCTTTAGAAACTGGACATCTGGACCAGGAGGTGACAGCCTCTCAATTGATTTACTAGGTTTTGATGTTGAAAATCTAAAAAATGCATCAATTTATTTCCAAAATCAAATAATTAACTTTCCTGAAATCACAGGATTAGAAGACACACAATCTTATGACAAAAATGAGCTTATCTTACAACTGACTGCTAGAGGTGTAGCTTTAGGTTTTGACATAGATAATGTTGGCAAACAACTTTACCAACAGCTTAATGGTATTGAAGCCGTTAGTTTTCCTTTTCGAAATCGCTCCTCAAAAATAATTATAGAGTTACCAGAAGATGAGATAAAATCAGATTTTTTAGAAAAAGTAAATCTAGTTAGTCCACAAGGTGAATATGTTAGACTCTCAGATATTGTTTCTGTGATATCTAAATTTGGTTTTTCATCTGTTTCAAGAGAAAATGGATTGCGAAAAATTTCTATTACTGGAGAAATTTCTGAAGACAATTCAGCTCGTGCAATCGAGATTACGGAATTAATAAAATCAAAAATACTTCCTGATGTAAAGGAAAGGTATGGTATAGATATTAATTTAAGTGGTTTATTTAAACAAGAAAGAGATTTTTTAAATGATGCATTAATCGGATTTCTACTATGCTTAATCGGTATATATTTAGCCTTAGCTTGGGTATTTGCAAGCTGGGCGCGTCCGATAGTTGTTATGTCAATTATTCCGTTTGGTCTAATCGGAACCCTTTGGGGTCACTATTTATGGGGAATTAATTTATCTATGTTTTCGATTATTGGTTTGATTGGTATGACAGGTATAATAATCAATGACTCAATTGTTTTAGTTTCAACTATAGATGAATATTCAAAAAATAGGGGTCTTAAACCTGCGATAGTTGATGCTATATGTGATAGACTCAGGCCAGTTTTGCTAACAACCTTAACAACTGTTTTAGGTTTAACGCCACTCCTTTTTGAAACATCTAAGGATGCTCAATTTTTAAAACCTACTATTGTTACATTAGTATATGGTCTAGGTTTTGGTATGTTGATTGTACTTTTTCTAGTTCCATCGATTCTATTGATTCAAAGAGACTTTGCTGATCTGGTTAGGTCTTTTAAAAGAATTTTTTTAACAAAGAAAACGTCTATTCTAATAAAATTGGTTTATTCAATTTCTTTATTATTATTTTCTTTTATATTCTTTTTTATGGTTTCATTTTTTACAGACACTAGTTTTGACTTTTTTAATTTTCAAACTTCTAATTACCTTTTATTTATACCCTTATTATTAGTCATTTTAACTTGTATTTTAATTTTTTTACTTCCTGCCAAAGTGTCAAATAAAAAAATCCGTTAATTATAATTTTTATTTGCAACCATTTATTAGAAAACCACCACTCTTTGTGATTATTGTATATTTAACCTTACTTTTATTTAGTAAAAAATTTTCTTCTTCGATTGATTTAATTTGAGCAATATAATCTTTATTGCTCAACTTTTTAGTTTCTGAAAACCAAACTTGATCATCCTTATATTCTAATATTAAGTGATCAATATATTTTTTCTTTGAAAAGAAATTATTGTCAAATTTAGAAATAATTGTCATCTTATTTCCAATTTTTTTCACATCACATGAAACTAATTTTTTTGAGGATAAAAGTTCTTTTGGGTTATTTTCTAAAGAGTTTGAAATCATTTTATTCATTTTTTCAGACGATTTAAAAGCATCTTTACTGTTTAACAATAATTTTATTGGTATACATATATCTTCACAAAAACCAATTGTTAATTCAATCTCGAACTCTACTTGACTTTCATTTTTGTTTTTTAAAAAAAGTATGGGTAGTATTAACTCTTTCTTATAACCATTTATAACGGTTTCGTTTTCATAAAAAATTTTTGGGGTTGGCCAATATATTTTTATTTTTTTTAAGTTTTTGTCGCTTAATAATTTTAACTCAGGAGCAAAGCCAGAGTCACCTGGATTTCGCCAATATGTTTTCCAATTTTCTTTCATTTTTATATATAATGCAAATAGGTTTCCTTCTTTTGTCTCCCAGGCATTAATAAAAGAAATCTCAACATAATCATTTTTAAAGCTATTATATTTTTGATTTCCAAATACATCAGGAGCTGAAAGGATAGAAATAGCTATTAAAAGCAAAAAGAAGATAACATTTCTTTTTTTTAAAAAAATATGCTGAGTATAATTAATACGCATCTTGATATATCCTATTTAATTAATAAATTATTTTGAAATTTAATTTCAAAATAATTATATCAAATCAACTCCTGTTTTAATTTTTATAAAAATAAAATGTCAAAAGAAAAGAGCAAACTTACTGATACTATTGATACAAAAATTATTGATGGTTTCTATGCTGGATCTCTTCTAGTGTCTACACCTGATATTTTAGATCCTAGGTTTAATAGATCTGTAATTTATTTAATTTCTCATAATGATAAAGGTGCTATGGGGTTTATTATTAATAAACCAATTGAGGGTATTTATTTAAGTGATATTATAAAAGTAAATGGATCCCAAAAAAAAATTGATACTAATAAAAACAATATAGTTTTGTTTGGTGGTCCTGTAGAGTATAATAATGGTTTCTTATTACATTCAAAAGAATACCAAATTAAAAATACTACATTAAAAATTAATGAACATTTTTCTTTAACTAACGATACTAAAGCAATTTCTGATGTGTATAAAGGGAAGGGCCCTGTTTCCAGCCTTTTTATGCTAGGTTACGCTGGATGGTCTCCAGGTCAATTAGAGAAAGAAATAATGGAAGATTCATGGTTAGTTACTAACGCAGACCCAGAATTAGTCTTTAATAACAGTTTCTCAGATAAATATAATCTTTCTTTAGAAGTCCTAGGAATTGAAAATGCTTTTTTTTCAAGTAGTAGTGGAAAAGCTTAATTTTTACATGTTTAGCTACATGCACGTTTAAGTCTATCATTAATCGCAATTCCAATTCCTGAATTGGGGATAGTATTAATAGCTATAGCATCATTACTATTAATTAATGCTAATTCATCTAAATCAGCAAGAGAACTATAAAGATTCATTGCTGCCTCATTTAAATCAAATACTTCTGATAAACTAATTCCAGTTGTACCTTTTGGTAAAGGTCCAAATGATAAAAGCAGTTCATTTTTTTTCGGTTTTTTTACATTTAAGCGTAATGGTGTATTTGGGCGATAGTGAGAGGTTAATTGACCTGGTGCTATTATATCTTTATTATTTTCTTTTTTTTGTAATGAATAATTGCACGCTTTCAATCCTTCCTCTGTTATTTTACCAGGCCTTAAAATAGATATTTTTTGATTTTTTATCTTGATTATTGTGCTTTCTACTCCAATTGGGCAGGGTCCACCGTCGATGATAGCGTCAATCCTTCCTGAAAAAGACGATAATACGTCTTCAAATCTAGTTGTAGTTAATTTACCTGAAAAATTTGCAGAAGGACATGCAATTGGCAAATTACATTTTTTTAATAAATTTCTAAAAACTGGGTGAGCAGGTACTCTTACAGCTATTGTTGACAAATCAGCAAGTGCATTTTTAGCAATTTTTAGTTTGCTATTATTTTTTTTATTTAGAATCAAAGTAAGTGGACCAGGCCAAAACTTTGATGATAAATCTTCAGCAAGTTTATTTTTATCTGCTATTTCGAAAACATAATTATTATCAAAAACATGAATAATTAGAGGATTAATGGAAGGTCTTCCCTTTGTTTTATAAATTAAATCTATTGCTTTAGGATTTGTAGCGTCTGCGCCAAGTCCATATACTGTTTCTGTAGGTAAAGCTACTAAGCCACCAGCTTTTATAATATCGGAGGCTCTTTTAACTCCGACATCGTCATTTGATAGAATTTCAGTTTTTTTTATTTTAGAAATATTCAATTGAACTTTTTCCTTTTTTGAGAAATATATAAGTTTAAAATGTTTCATCAACCCTAATCGTTTAATTATTAAGGCAGAATAACTTGTACAAAGCTCCTATAAATGAAATTAAATTTTTAATAAAAGATTTCTTTAAAATAAATGAATTATTTAAAGATCGAGAAACTAGTTTTTGTGATGAAGAGACCTTAGACGGAATACTTGAAGAAGTAAAAAAGTTAACTGAAAATTTAATTTCCCCAATTAATAGAGATGGAGATATAAAACCTGCGATTTTAAAAGATGGAAATGTTATTTTACCTGATAGTTTTTTTAAGGCATATAATTCTATAGCAGAGGGTGGCTGGATTGGCATATCTGGAGATACAAAATATGGTGGTTTAGGTTTACCCCTAATAATTACAACTTGTGTTAATGAACTTTTATCAAGCGCTTGCTTATCTCTTGCACTTAATCCATTAATGACACAAGGACAAATTGATGCAATAGAGACTCATGCAAACGAGGATATAAAAAAGATATTTTTACCTAAACTTAACTCTGGTGAATGGTCAGGAACAATGAATCTTACTGAGCCACAAGCAGGTTCTGATGTAGGTGCATTACGCACAATTGCTAAGAAAGAAAAAGATGGTACTTATAATATAACTGGACAAAAAATATATATTAGTTGGGGAGATCATTCTCTAAGTTCAAATATTTGTCATCTTGTGCTAGCAAGATTACCAGATAGTCCAAAAGGAACTAAGGGTATTTCTTTATTTTTAGTTCCCAAATATATACCGGATAGTACAGGTAACTTAATAGGAAAAAATAATATTAATACAATATCCCTTGAACATAAGATGGGGTTACATGGTTCTCCAACAGCTGTCTTAGAATATCAAAACTCTAAAGCTTGGTTGATAGGTCAAGAAAATAGAGGGATGGTGGCAATGTTTACTATGATGAATAACGCCAGACTAGGGGTAGCAGTTCAGGGCCTTTCTCAAAGTGAATTAGCTACACAAAAATCTATTGAGTTTGCAAAAAATAGAAAGCAAGGGCGTAATTTAAATAATGCTAAAGACATAAGTACTCCGATCATCAATCACGCAGATGTAAGACGTAATCTATTGATTATGAAATCTTTGACATTTATTTCTAGGGCTTTGTGCTTTGATACGGCATTAGCAATTGATTTATCAAAAAAAACAAATGATCCATTTCTAGAAAGAAAAGCCTCTTTTTTAACCCCAATTGCTAAATCATTTTGTACGGAAATGGGAAGTAAGATTGCAGATTTAGCAATACAAATTCACGGGGGCATGGGGTATATTGAGGAAACAGGTATTTCTCAAATATATAGAGACGCTAGAGTTACTTCAATTTATGAAGGTACCAATGGTATTCAGGCAATGGATTTTGTAGGTAGAAAGCTTGGAAGTAATGGTGATATTGCTTATGCAATTTTACAAGAAATTGAAGAAAATGAGCAGTTTATAAAGAATACAAAACCAAGTGTTGCAAAAAGCATTGAAAATGCAAGAATTAGTTTAAATAATGCTATCGATTGGATGATTTCACAAAATGATTTAAATGATAGATATTCAGGTGCAGATCCTTTCTTAAGAGCATTTGCTTTAATGCTTGGTGGGAACTATATGTTAAAAACATTATTAATTACAGAACAGGAGGATAAAAATGAACTTGCACATTTTTACATTAAAAACTTGCTCCCTTTTTGTAGTATTGAATCCTCTATTTCAACACTTGGATCTAATAACCTTTATGAGAGTGCTAATTCAATTTTTTAGGATTGCAAAATTTGAAAAATATAAATTTTCCATTTGAAATTTTTCCTACGGATAAAAAAGTTTTAAAAATTAAAGAAGGTATTTATTGGGTCAAATTGTTTTTACCTTCTATGATTTCTCATGTAAATGTATATGTATTAGATGATATTAATGGAATTACTATAATTGATACAGGTTTATTTTGTAACTCCTGTATAGATCATTGGAGAAATATTCTCAGGAATGATTTTAATGGTAAAGATATAAATCGTGTTATTGTTACTCATCATCATCCTGATCATATGGGGTTAATGGGATGGTTTAAAGAAAACTTTAATATAGAAATTTGGACTAGCCGATCTTCTTGGTTAACTGGTAGGATGTTAACATTAGATAACAATAAAGTAATGTCTCAAGAATCATTAAATTTTTGGTTATCCGCAGGAATGCCTTCTGCGCTTATAGAAAAAAAGCGTTTAGAAAAACCTTTTAATTTTGGAGATTTTGTCAAAAAAATCCCTTTAGGTTATAGAAGAGTAATTGATAATGAAGTATTAACAATTGGAAATAAAAAATGGATTGTTAGATTAACCGATGGTCATGCACCAGAGCAATTAATATTGTATTGTCCAGAATTGAAAATTTTTATTTCATCTGATCAAATATTACCGGGTATTTCTCCTAATATTAGTGTTTATCCGACTGAACCTAATGCAAATCCTTTAGCAGAATATTTTGAGAGCTGTGAGAAGTTGGTTAAAATTAAAGATTCAGATTATTTAGTACTTCCAGGTCATAATTTACCATTTTATGGTTTGAATAGTAGAATTAAACAATTGATTGATCATCACGAAACTGCTCTAAAAAGGATTGAAGAATATATAGATAAAAATCCTAAAAGTGCTTTTGACATCTTTCCAGTACTTTTTAAAAGAAAAATTAATGAGCCTGAAATGGTTTTAGCACTGGGTGAAGCAGTAGCACATTTAAATTATCTTTTAAATTGTGGAATAATTAAAAGGGAAGTTAGTGATGAGGGAGTTAATTTGTTTGTAAAATGATTTTTTTTTGAATATAAGGAGATAAGAAATGAAAAAGGTGAAATAATTATGTCAAATATAAAGCATGAACATGGAAAAATGGATATTTCTGATCAGCAAAAAACGTTTAGTAGATTTATAAGCTTTGGTTTATACCTTTTTTATGCTTCACTTGCAGCAATTATTTTTTTGGCTATATTTAATTCCTAAGAATTTTAATATACATCTCTTTGATTTTTCTTTCTAGCTAGTTTTCTAGCTCTTCTTATAGCCTCGGCTTTTTCTCGTGCTTTTCTAACAGAAGGTTTCTCAAAATGCTGCTTGAGTTTCATTTCTCTAAAAACACCTTCTCTCTGGAGTTTCTTTTTTAGAGCTCTAAGTGCTTGATCAACATTATTATCTCTTACATGAACTTGCAAAATTATATCCTTAAATTATTTTTATGGACTTTTATCAACCTTATTATAAATTGTCTACACTTGTTTTTAAAATTTCTTTTACATTAATGTCTACTGATTTTGAAAAATTAAAAGAGAAAATATTCAAATCTTCTATTGAAATTGTAATTTTTGATGGATGGTCAGATAAAACTTTATTTGAAGCTGCTTCAATTAATGAAATTAGTTTTGAAGATGCAAAAAGGATGTTTCCAAGAGGTGCAATAGATTTGGTAAAGTACTATCATGAATTTGAGGATAAAATATTTTTAGCACAATTTAGGAAAGTTGATTGTATCGATTTATCACATTCCAAAAAAATAGAATTAGCACTTATAAAAAGATTTGAAATAATAGTGAAAAATAAAGAAGCCTTCAGAAGAAGTATGGCATTATTTGCTTTGCCGTTTTACCAAATTGAAGGAATAAATTTAGTGTTTTCAACCTGCGATAAAATTTGGGTAGAGATCGGAGACATAAGCGTAGGTTTTGACTGGTATACCAAACGAATAATTTTAGCGTCTATTTATTTCACTTCTTTATTATTTCTATTTGGAGACAACTCTATTAATCATAAGGAAACATATAGATTTATAAGCACTAGATTAGATGATTTAAACAGCTTTGGGAAATTTAAAAAAAAATACTCAAATGTATTTGATTATTTCGATTTTAATAAATTTAAGAATAGCTAAAATTTTTTATCTATAAAATATAATATTTCCTCGAATTTACTAGAATTTTTTTTTATCATATAATAGAAGATTAATGATTAGTTTCATTATTTAAAAACAAAGGAGTTTTAATGGCCTTACCACTAATGAGAAAAGCGACAGCTGTTTGGTTGGTTGAAAATACATCATTAACATTTATGCAGATTGCTAATTTTTGTGGATTGCATGAGTTAGAGGTGAGCGGAATTGCTGATGGAGAAGTAGCAAGCGGTATTAGAGGAATGGATCCTATAACAAGTAATCAACTAACATTAGAAGAAATAAAGAGATGTGAATTAGATCCAAATTCCAAATTAGAATTAATTATTAATCCTGCGACTATTGGTGAAACTAAAAGAAGAGGTCCAAGATATACACCGTTATCAAAGAGACAGGATAAACCTGCTGCAATAGCATGGCTAGTCAAGTTTTATCCTGAAATAGCTGATTCCCAAATAATAAAACTAGTTGGAACAACAAAACCAACTATTAAAGCAGTCAGAGAAAGGTCACATTGGAATATTACTAATATTGTTCCAACTGATCCTGTGCTTTTGGGTTTATGTAAACAAGTAGAATTAGATTCCACCTTAGGAAAAATTGATAAAAAAAATACAACAAATAATATGCCCACAAATATTATACAAAAAGAAAAACTTTCAACTGCTTCTGAGAATAAAAAATTCTTGAATGATTTAGAAAAAAATTCTTTAGATAAAGATGATTTATTGAAAAATGCTGAGAGTTTTTTTCAAAAGAATGAAAACAATTAAAATGTAATAAATTTTTTAATTGTACTTTTTAATAAGCAGAAACTTTTATATTTTCTGTTAGAGTTCTGCCCCCATCTATAGTTATAATTTGACCTGTTGTGAAACTTGAAAGAGGAGAAGCAAGATAAAGAACAGCAGATGCTGCTTCACTAGTTTCTCCGATACGCTTTAATGGAGTTGCCTCTTTTACTTGATCATGTGAATCTAAATCTTCCCTTATCATTTCCTTTAAAGTAGTACTCATAATGCTTCCCATAGCTATTGCGTTTACACGAATTCCCTTATCTGCAAGTGTAACAGCTAGTGATTTAGTAAGTTGATTGACAGAAGCTGCACAAATTGAGTATGCAAAGCTTTCAGGTAATATCAATCTATCAGCAATAGAACTTAAGTTGATTATAGATCCTGTATCTCTGTTATTATCTTCCATGTTTTTTTGATTAATCATTTTCTTTGCAACAACTTGACTTAATCTAAAGCTGACCATGAAATTTTGATCAAATAATTTTTGAAAATTATCTTTTTCTGGATTCAGGGCATCCGACAAACCAATTTGTCTATACCCATTAACAAGTATTTCTACAGTTTCAAATTCGTCAATCGCAGTTGCTACAAGATTATTCAACGTAAGTTTTTTTGTAAGATCACCTGCAAAAGCAATTACATTAAAGCCTTTTTCTTTAAGTAGTTCTGTTTCTTCATTTAGAGGTACTTCATTTTTGTCTGCCAGAACTACATTTGCCCCTGCATAGCAAAGAAGTTGTGCTATTGCCAAACCCACACCATTACTTGCTCCAGTAACTATAGCTGTTTTTCCTGATAAATTATAATTCATCATAATTCCATTTGGTTTTAAATCTTATTTAAAAGCATTTTATTGCTTTAATAATTTTATAATTTTTTGTTATATCAATATACTTATAATTTTGGAATAAATCATTTACAGAATTTTCATAGTTTAATTCTTTGTTATGTACCATCCACAAAGTACCTTTTTTTTTTAAAATTTTTTTTGCAGTTTTTAAAAAAACGAAACCAAGAGATTGAGTAAATTGTTTACCTTTATGGAACGGCGGATTCATAATAACATGATCACAGTTTCTGATACTCAAATTTTCTTCTTCAAGATCTGTCCAGTAAAATTTTGCTTTTAAAC
This sequence comes from uncultured Alphaproteobacteria bacterium, assembly GCA_902611605.1. Lineage (GTDB taxonomy): Bacteria > Pseudomonadota > Alphaproteobacteria > Rhodobacterales > Rhodobacteraceae > CACIIZ01. The sequence goes on along the minus strand of CACMAH010000002.1, from coordinate 82,295 downwards.
TAGAAACATTAATTTTTGAACATTTTAAAGAGTTTAAATTAGATTCTACTAAAGAAATTTCTTTTATTCTATTATTATTTTCCAACGCTTTTGCAGATAGATATCCCCATCCTGCACCTAAATCAGTTACTTTACCATATAAATTATTCGAAAAGTTTTGTACTAACAAATTAGACCCATCATCTATTTCTTTTTCAGAAAAGCATCCAGGGAGTGTATAATAATTTGAAAAAATTTTTCTATATTTTCCATAATTTTTCCAAATTTTTATTTCGTTAGGTATAAATTTAGTTTTTTTTGAAATGCTAATTTTTCCATGAGATTTTGAAAAAAAAATCAAATTTGTTAGAGTGCCTATTTTTTTACAATAAAAGTCTATACCTAACTCTTTATCTCCATTAATAACTATGTTTCCATCTATTTTTGTAACAAAAAATGCTACTGCAATATTAAAAAGAGTTTCTTTTCTACTTTTTGTTATATTAACAAATGTTTGATCAAATACCTGAATTTTTCTTGTTGTAAATCCATTTAAATCAACAAAAGTTAAATGATTAAGCGCAATTGCTTTTTTAATAACAGATTTTTCAGGATGACAGATTGTCAATTTTTTTACCCCTAAAGTTTCAAAGCACTGAATGTCATTAAATCCGATTGCACATACTTTAGAACTAAAATTATTAATTAATCCTTTTTTTTTTGCATATATTAATCTAGAAGTTGTTGTACAATTAGCCAACTTATTCTTTTTCCATAGTACACTGAAGAGGGTGTTGATTTTTTCTAGAAAATTCCATGACTTGTGCAACTTTTGTTTCTGCAATTTCATGAGGATAAACCCCAACAATTGCTAATCCTTTTTGGTGAATAGTGAGCATAATGGAAACAGCTTGTTGGTGATCGACATTAAAAAATCTTTCTAAAATTAGAACTACAAATTCCATGGGTGTGAAATCATCATTTAGAAGGAGAACTTTATACATAGATGGTTTCTTTGTTTTTGGTTTTGTTTGAGTTAAAACCAAAGAGTCTTGATCTAAATCTTTCTTTTTTGTCATATCAATAAATTTGTTTTGCTGTGTTTTTGTATTTTATATTAATGTTTATTAGAAATATATGCCTATTTAAGTTTTTTTCCACAATAATTATTTATAACTTGATGTTTTAGGTCTTTTTTGTTTTAAAAAGCGAATATTAAAAATTTTTAAAGTTAAATTCAACAAATAGTTTTTACCTTTTCACATGCCAGATTGTATAAAAAAATGTTAATGGTAAGGTTCTTAAGATTTTTGATAATTCAAAAAAAAAAAATACTTTTTAATTATATTTTTATCTTCTTTGTTACCCTAGGATATGCATCAACTATACAATTTTCAATGGCATTTGAATTTGCTACTTATGTAATTGATGCAAGGAGTGGAGAGTTTCTTTATGGTAAAAATTACCGTAAAAGGTTACATCCTGCTTCTCTTACAAAAATGATGACACTTTATCTAACTTTTAATGAATTAAAGAATGATAGGATAGAATTGGATGAACTTGTAACTATAAGTTCAAATGCATCTAATGAACCTCCATCTAAATTAGGGTTAAAAAAAGGGCAAAAAGTATCAGTCAGAAATTTAATAAGAGGAGCTGCGATTAGATCTGCAAATGATGCAGCAACTGCACTAGGAGAATTTATATCTGGTTCTGAAAATAAGTTCGCAGATTATATGACACTTACTGCTAGAGAAATGGGAATGAAAGATACCATCTTTCAAAATGCACATGGTTTAACCTCCTCAAAGCATCTTTCAACTCCAAGAGATATGGCTATTTTAGCAAGAAGACTTATTTATGATTTTCCTGAATATTATAATCTTTTTGGAAGAATCTCTGTTAATGCAATTGGTAGAACTTTATATAATACAAATAGAAAATTCTTGTCTTTGTATAGTGGTTCTGATGGAATAAAAACTGGTTTCACATCTTCAGCAGGTTTCAACTTAGCAGCTTCCGCTAAGAGGGGTAATAAAAGAATAATAGGGATTGTTTTTGGAAGTAGTTCGGTATCACTCAGAAACAAAAGAATGGTTGAATTATTAGATATTGGTTTTGCAAATTCAAAACAAACTGTGGCTTTTAACAATTTAAAAAAGTTATTTTTGCATCCAAATATTATAAATAGGTCAGGCAAAAATAGTCTTTTAAAACTAAGTAAAAAACCTTTAAAAAGGCCAAAATTTATAATTGATTTAACCCCCAATAAAGAAAATATTTTAGGTGATCAAATTAATGAATTAATTTCTGAAGTAAATAATTCTTCAGATCATATCTATAAAACAGTTCAATTTTCTAGAAGACCGTTAATTAGACCGTTATTTGTTTTTGAAACCAAAAAAAGTTATGATCATGTTCGTAATGTTGAGGATGAGAAAACTAACATAGAAACAATTAGCATAATAGTAGGCTTTTACTATAATAAATATAATGCAGAACAAGATTTACCTAGTATTCTTCTCAGTGATTCAAGCCTGTCAGATAAAGTTAATGCAGAAGTAATAAAAGATGTTTACATGAAAAAACAGGGTTTTAGAATAAATATTTATCCACTCTCAAAAAAAAGTGCTTTAAGAGCATGCGAAAAGATAAAGGCTTCTGGAGAACTTTGTGAAATATCTGATAAATAGTTAAATTTAAAAAATAAAATAACTTGATTGGACTAAAAACCAAGACCTTCATATTTCTTTTTAAACTTCGATACTCTACCACCTGTATCAAGCAGTTTTTGTTTTCCTCCGGTCCAGGCAGGATGAGTAGACGGATCAATATCTAGGTTTATCTTATCTCCTTCTTTGCCATACGTTGATCTTGTTTTAAAACTTTCCCCTGTGGTTAAAGTAACTTCTACAAAATGGTAGTCTGGGTGGGTTTCTTTTTTCATTTTGAGTCCTTTTCTACGCTAGATATTGGTTTATAATTAGTTTTTTCTATAATTCGGGCTGATCTTCCGCTGCGCTCTCTAAGATAATATAATTTTGCCCTTCTTACCTTTCCTCTTCTTACAACTGTAATTTTGTCAATATTTGGTGAATATAATGGAAAAATTCTTTCAACTCCTTCTCCAAATGAAACTTTTCTAACAGTAAAAGATGCAGAAATACCAGACCCACCTTTTCTTGAAATAACTACTCCCTCATAATTTTGTACTCTACTCCTTGTACCTTCACTTACTTTATATCCAATTCTTAAAGTATCCCCTGGAGCAAAGTCTGGTATATTTTTATCTAGTTTCTTTATCTGATCGCTATTTATTTGGTTAATGATGTCCATTTGATACTCCATTAAATTATTTATTTCCTTTTGATTTATATTTTTTCCATAAATCGGGGCGTCTTTGTTTTGTAAGTTCTTCAGACTTATTTAATCTCCATTTTTTTATATTCTGATGATGACCAGAAAGTAACTCGTTCGGAATTGATAAATTCTTCCATAATATGGGTTTAGTATACTGTGGATATTCCAATAAATAGTTTGTAAAACTCTCCTCTTCAAGAGATTTATGATTCCCAATTACCTTTGGTATAAGCCTAACTACGGAATCAATCAAGACTTGAGCTGCAATTTCTCCTCCAGACAAAATAAAGTCCCCAAGAGATAACTCAGGTATTTTATGAAGTTCCAAGGCTCTCTCATCAAATCCCTCATATCTTCCACAAATAATTGTAATACCCTTGCATTTTGAAAATTTCATTGCTTCAGTTTGATTATATATTTTTCCCCTAGGTGATAATGCAATTATTGGCCAATCATCTCGTTTATAATTTGAATTTTTTTTTATTATATAACTTATTGCACTGTCCAAAACATCGGCCTTTAAAATTTGACCAGCACCTCCTCCAGCCGGTGGACCATCTATTGTTTTTCTTTTATCAGATGCAAATTCTCTCAGATTAAAAGTTTTTAAATTCCATAAATTCTTCTTAAGAGCTTTACCAATTAGAGAATAAGACAATGCTCCAGGAAACATTTCTGGAAATGATGTAATAACATTTGCTGTCCAAGTATGATTTTCATACATTCTTTTTTCTCATTTTTAAATCTGTTATTATGTAATATTTAATGTAATCGATTTTTTTTTAATAGAAATTTTAGGAAAATTATATTTGTTAAAATTCATTAACATTGTCGAATTATCTTCATTTATTTTAATTTCTAAGATATCTCCTGCACCAAAATTAAATATTCCACTTATTTTACCAATTAATTTATTATTTAAATCAAAAACATTACATTTCTCTAAATCTGAATAAAAAAAATCGTTTTTTTTACAATCAGGGAAATTATTTTTGTCAGCTAACAGTTCTTCTCCAATGAGATTTCTTGATGTTTCAATGTTTTTTGAAGAATTTATTTTTGCTATGAATATTTTTTTTTCCTGAGAATTATTATTTTTATCATATAAATCAAGATATACTTTTTCCCTCGTATTTTTTAAGATAATTGGCTCATAATTAAATATTGAAGAGGGCTTATGGCAATATGAAATAATTTTTACAAGCCCTTTTGTTCCGTAAGTTTTTTGAATTTTTCCTACAACAACCCAATCTCTATTTATGTTATCAAAGGTCAACTTATCGACAGTAAGCTAATTATTAAAATTGATTTATTATTTCTCTTTGGGTTCCTCACTTTTTAAATTATCATCAACTTTCTCTTCATTAGTAACTTTTTTCTCTTCTTCCTGATTTTGCTTAGTTTCTGTTTCATTGCTATCATCAGATTTATTCTCATTTAGTTCTAAATCTTTATCAACTTCTTTATTTTTTTTATCATTAACTTCATTTGTATCAGCATCATTTATTTTTTCTTCTAAAGTTTCTCCCTCACTTACATCTTTTGTATCAGGACTTTCTTCAGCATCATTTGTTTTTTCTTCTAAAGTTTCTCCCTCACTTACATCTTTTGTATCAGGACTTTCTTCAGCATCATTTGTTTTTTCTTCTTGGTTATTTGATTGTTTTTCAGATTTTGCAGTTTCTCTTTCCAAAGTTGCTTTATGTTTTTTACCTTTTTTTGGATTATCTCTTTTTTTAGGTTCTAATACAGACAAGTTTTCAAGTAACCTAGAAATCCTATCAGAAACTTGTGCACCTTTTTTTAACCACTCGTTTATTTTATCAATATTTAGATCAACACGGTTTGGATCATCTTTTGGTAAAAGGGGACTATAAGTACCCAACTTTTCAATAAATCTTCCATCTCTTGGCATTCTACTGTCTGCTGCAACAACTCTGTAAAAAGGTCTTTTTTTTGAACCACCCCTTGTTAAACGAATTTTAATTGCCATTGTTTTCTCCTAAAAACTTATTAAATTAAATTGATTATTTTTTCATTTTATTATGATTACTTTTGACTTCAGAAATAATAGTTTTAAAAATTTTTTCTGCAAAAACTGGATCTAAATTAGCTTCATTAGCTATTTTAATAATCCTATTAACTTGGCGTAATTCTCTATCATGATCTGAGGTTGGAAGATTATTTTTCGCTTTAATTTTTCCAATTTTTTTTGTTTTTTCGAACCTTTCCCCTAGCGTATAAATTAACACAGAGTCAAGTCTATCTATAGACTCTCTGTATTCTTCTATTTTTTCTTTATAACTTTTATTCATTTATCTTATTTTTTTTTCATAAATCCAGGAATATTTCCCATCATACTTGAAAAATTATTTTGATTTAGTTGTGAAGATAATTGGCGATTTAAGTTTGGATTTTTCTCTAATATTTTTTCGATACCTTCTTTATCATTACCAGAGCCTGTTAAATCTCCAAGTAAATTTCTAAGCATCCCTTTCCCACTTTTTCTACCAATTTTCTTCATCATATCGGACATTTGCCTATGCATTTTTATAAGTTTATTTAGATCAGACACATCTTGACCTGCACCAAAAGCAATTCTTTTTTTTCTACTTGCCTGAAGAATTTGCGGGTAAGCTTTTTCTTTTTTTGTCATGGATGATATCAGTGCTATTTGTTTGCTCAATATTTTATCGTCAATTTTGGCACTATCTATTTGCTTAGATATCTTTCCAAAACCAGGTATCATCCCCATCATACCTTTCATTCCACCCATTTTAATTGTTTGCTCTAGTTGCATTCTTAAATCATTCATATTGAATTGACCTTTTTCTAAACGCTTTAACATCTTTTCTGTTTTGTCAGCGTCAAGTTTCTCTTGAGCTTTTTCAACTAAAGTAACAATATCTCCCATACCAAGTATTCTGTTAGATATTCTAACTGGATCAAATACTTCAAGTTCAGTAGATTTTTCTCCTATGCCGATAAACTTAATGGGCTTTTTTGTTATAGCTCTCATGGATAAAGCAGCACCACCTCTACTATCTCCATCTAACTTAGTAATAACGATTCCATTTATATTACATAATTCATTAAATGTTTTTGCTACATTTACTGCATCTTGGCCAGTTAAACCATCCACAACAAGGAGTGTTTCATTAGGGTTTATTTTTGATTTAATTTGAATAATTTCATCCATTAAATTTTCTGATATATGCATTCTGCCAGCAGTATCTAATATAAATACATCATATCCACCTAATCTGGCTTGTTGTTCAGCTCTTGTGGCAATTTCTAAAGGCTTTTGATTTTGAATAATTTCCAAAACATCTATTTGATTTTCATTTCCAAGGATTTTTAATTGTTCCATAGCAGCTGGTCTGCTTGTATCTAGACTTGCCATAAGAACCTTTTTATTTTCTTTTCTTTTTAAAAAATTTGCTAATTTTGCAGACGTTGTTGTCTTTCCTGAACCTTGAAGGCCGACCATTAAAATACTAGCAGGAGGCGAGTCTATTTTAAGAGAATGATCACTCTGGTCTTTGCCAGATAGTAATTCCACCAATTCATCATTCACAATTTTTATGACTTGTTGACCTGGTGATACTGATTTTATAACTGATTGACCAGTTGCTTTTACTTTAATTTTTTCAATTAAGTCTTTTACAACTTCTAGTGCTACGTCAGCTTCTAATAATGAAATGCGTACCTCTCTCAAAGTATTATTAACGTCTGATTCAGTAACGATTCCTTTTTTAGTGAGTTTTTCTAAAATATTTGTTAAATTTTTCGAAAGTGTATTAAACATCAATAAGCCAGTACTAATAAAAATAATAATTTGAAATTAGATATATAAAATTGATATTTGGATCTAGGCTAATTTTTATTATTGGTCAAGTGGTTAGTAAATTTGTTTACTTGAAATAAATTGATCATGTTGCTAAGTGATTGGTATGAGTAAATTTAAAATTCTATCCTTTTACGCTTTTACGAATGTATATGATATTCGTCAAAAATTAAAATTTATAAAAAAAGAGTGTGAAGATAATAATATCAATGGTTTGGTAATATTAGCAAAAGAGGGGGTAAATGGAACTCTCTCAGGATTTGAAAAAAATTTAGATAGATTGATTGAGCTACTCACTAACGAGGTTTTTAAGTGTGATATGAATGTTAAAGAAGCTTTTTCAAAAATAGCTCCATTTGCAAGAATAAAAGTGAAAATTAAAAAAGAAATTGTAACTTTTGGTGTTGATAATATTTCTTCGTACAAACAAAGAGGTCGATATGTTGAACCATCAGAATGGAGTGATTTGATAAGTAAAGATGACATCGTTACCATAGATACCAGAAATGATTATGAAGTTAGAATTGGTTCATTTAAAGGATCTATAAACCCCAAAACACGTTCTTTTAAAGAATTTCCAAGATGGTGGGAAAAAAATAAAAATGAATTAAAAGGTAAATCTATAGCTATGTTTTGTACTGGCGGTATAAGATGTGAAAAATCTACTAAATATCTTCTCAAAGATGGAGTTAAAAATGTTTATCAATTAAAAGGTGGTATTTTAAACTATTTGAAATCACAAAATAACAAAAATAGCCTTTGGGAAGGGGAATGTTTTGTTTTTGATCAAAGAGTATCAGTTGATAAAGATTTAAATAAAGGTAAAAGTATATTATGTTATGCTTGCAGGGTACCATTAAAATCTAAAGACTTAATCAATCCTAAATATGAAGAAGGAGTAAGTTGTCCTCAATGTTATAATTATACAAATGATACAAGGAAAAATAATTTCAGGGAAAGACAAAAGCAAATTCGCCTTGCTTTTGAAAGAGGTGAAAAACACCTTAAGTATTTTTAAAAAAGTTAATTTTTAAAAAAATAATTGCGGATTTACAGGGTGTATAATGAATGATTTAGAGATGATTTATAAAGATTTACTAAACCAAGATGGTTTAGAATATGACGAAACTCAATTTAATGCTGTCGAAATCTTAAATAGTTTTAGAATTCAAATATTACAATCATTTAAAAAAAAAAATAAACACAGTTTATTAAGATATTTTTTTTCCCCTAGTTTTTTTAAAAAAAAAAACTTTTTCATAATGGAATTTATTTACATGGAGGTGTAGGTACTGGAAAAACTATGATTATGAATTTATTTTTCCAGTCTCTTGAATTTTCTGATAAACGAAGAGTTCATTTTCATGAATTTATGCTTGAATTCCATCAGAAAACAAAAAAAATTAGAACTTTCAAAAATAAAGATCCTGTTAAGATAATTTGTAATGATTTAGCAAAAGAGATTAAAGTACTATGCTTTGATGAGTTTCAAATAGTTGATATTACGGATGCTATGATAGTAGGTAGATTATTTGAAGAACTTATTAGCACTGGAGTAATAATAATTACTACATCAAATTTTAAGCCACATGAGCTCTATAAAGATGGTATAAATAGGCAATTATTTATTCCATTCATTAATTTAATCGAGGATAAATTTAAAATTTTAGAAGTAGATAGTAAAGTTGACTATAGGAAAAAAAAATTAAAAATGCAGGAAAGATTTTTTTTAAAAAAAAACATAGATGATATTAACAAATTTAATTATTTATGGAAAAACTTTTATGATGGAAATAGTAATGAGTTCATCATTAACTATCAAAGTAGAGAACTGAGATTAAAAAATTTTTCTAATGGTATCTGTAAAATTTCGTTTAGTGAATTATGTGAAAAACCATTAAGTACTGTAGACTACTTGAATCTCTGTAATTATGTAAAGGTGCTATTTATTGAAAATATTCCACAGATTAATAACTCACAAAATGATTTTGCTAGGAGATTTATAAACTTAATAGATATTCTTTACGAAGCAAAAGTACAATTGATTTGTTTTTCTAGTGTGAATATTGAAGATATTTACATAGGAAAAAAATTAGAGAAAGAATTTATGAGAACCGTTTCAAGATTAAATGAGATGATAAGTAGCGATTGGGTTAATTAAGTTCGCAACTTTTTATCCACCATGAATCTTTTTAGTAGCTGCTCATATTCAAAAAAAAGGTTCCCGTTTAAAGTGTTTGTACTTATTAATTTGACGGAAATTGTATCTCCAGTGGAAAGAGAAATATATAATTTTTTTGTCTCTTTTTTTCTTTTTAATTTTCTTCTGGTATAGTGGTTTAACTCCTCAAATACACATTCTCCTTGTATATGATTTTCTTTTAAAAAAAAGAAAACTTTATTTCTTGTTACAGAGTATATTGTAGCTTCAAAGCTTTGATTTATATATTTGATCATGAAGCTTGCTAAATACCTAGAATGAGTTTGCCTTTCTGCTTTGATTGATTTCCGTTCAGTACTACTTATGTGCGCACTAATTTGATTATAGTTTAAAAGATTTAATTTTATATTTTCATCTGAATCCCATCCCAATAATGCATGTAGTTGTCTATGTACTATAAGATCAGCATATCTTCTTATTGGAGAAGTGAAATGAACATATTTATTTAATGATAAACCATAATGTCCGCTATAATCACTAGAATAATATGCTTGAGACATATTTTGTAGTATAATTATACTAATTAGGTTTTTTAAATGAGTATCTATTTTTTGATTAAATATTTCATTGAATTGAGTTGGATGAGTTTTTTTTAAACCATTACCAAATCCAAGCTCTGATAATTTTTTATTTAATTTATTAAGGTTTAAGATATTTGGTTTTTCATGATATCTATATATTATGGGGAAACTAGATTTTGATAAAGTTTCACCTACACAGGTATTAGCTATTATCATGAAATTTTCAACCAATTTATGAGAAGATAAAGTTTTATTTGCATTTAATTTTAGACTTTTATCTAATGTATTAGTCTCAATTTTTGGTTCGGATATTTTTAAATTGAGAGATGTAGAATTCTTCTTTTTTAATAGGATATTTGCTCTATTCAAATTTTTAATTAAATCAACTTTTGAATTATTATATTTATCTCCTTTATTGATTAATTCTTCAACCTCTTCATAATTCAAGTTGTATTTTACTTTTATTTTTCCTTTATAAAATGTGTGCCTTAACTTATTACCTTTCTCATCTAAGTCTATTTTTAAAGTAATAGTATATCTTACCTTATTTTCCTCTAACGAACACAGATTATTTGAAATTCTTTCTGGTAACATTGGAATAACAGTTTCGTTAAGATATGTCGAATTACCCCTAAAAAGTGCTTCATTATCAATTTTACTACCTATGTCAAAAAATGAAGAAACATCTGCTATTGCAATCCATATCTCACAAAAATTTTTATTTTTTTGGGTTGTATTAAGGAACTTTACATATATTGCGTCATCTCGATCTTTTGCATTTATTGGGTCAATTGTTACAAAAGCGATTTTTGTAAGATTTATTTCATTAATATTTTTTTTTCTTTTAATATTGTTTATTTCGTTAGTTACTGAATTTGGAAACTTATCTGGAAGTCCATATTCTTTAGCTGACAAGAATGAAAATAAATCTGATTTATCACTGTCTCCGTATGTTTTCTCAATCTTATTAATCACAAGTCTTTCATTTGTTTTTTTGTACGGAATTTCAAATTCTACAATTTGGTTTTTTTTAAAATTTGCATTGCTGTTATTAGAAATATAAATTGGATAATCAAAAAATCTGTTTACAGGGTTTATAACTAATTGATTATTATTCAGGTTAGTAATTCCTAAGATTTTTTCGGAAACTTTTTTTAAAGGCCTTATTAATTCTGCAGAGAAGTAATTCTTTTTTTCATCAAGTTTTTTAGTTTTTACTAGTAATTTATCTCCAGTTGACAGATTTATTTTATTAGATTGCCTTTCATGTAATATTATTTTTGGTATTGAAAATCTTAAATTCCATAACGGAGGATCCAAATATATTTTCCCTGAAGGGTCTATATTACTTACTATTAATATATCAAATAATGATACTTTTGATTTTAATACAGGTTTACTGTAGTATTTTTTTTTTTAGTTGGAATATTGGGAAATAATCTTTTTAGTATTGTAAAATAATGCGATTCTAGATCCAAAGTTTTAATTATTGTACTATGACTATCTAAATATCTGTTAGAATTTACAAATTCTTTGAGATCTCTTTCCGTTAAATAATTATTTAAAAAATTTGAAGGATACATTGTTTCTTCGGTTTATTTCTTTTTTTTACTATCCAGTAGTTCTAAAGCAGTTTTTAGATCAACTTCATCTAATTTATCTTTATTTTTTACACTGATATTGTTTTTTTTATATTTAATATACGGACCAAATCTTCCATTCATTAATTGAACTTCTCCACCTTCGGGGTGATCGCCTATTGTTTTTATTAATGAAGCTGCTCTTTTATTATTACTATTTTTCTTTGAATTTTCTGATAATAATTCAACTGCTCTATTCATTCCAATTGAAAGAAATTCTTCCAAATCTTTTATATTGGCATAGATATTATTATGTTTTAAATACGGTCCATATGGTCCAATTGCAGAATGTATAGGTTTTTTATCATCTGGATGCTCACCTAATACTTTGGGTAAATCTAAAAGTTTTTTTGCAATTTCAATTGTAATTCTGCTTGGTTCAAAATTTTTGGGAATTGATGTTCTCTTTGGTTTAGGATTTTTTTCTGAGCTATTTCCTAATTGAACGTAAGGTCCAAACCGTCCAGACTTCAAATAAATTTCTTCTCCGTTATCGCTAGTTCCAATTGAGTCCTCGCTTGTTTTTTCATTAAGGCTATCAGTACTAATAACACCAAAAGGTCTTACAAACTTACATGTAGGATAATTTGAACATCCAATAAAAGCGCTTCCAGATCTCGATGTTCTTATTGAAAGTTTTCCATTATTACAGTTTTGACATAATCTTGGATCTTCTTTACCTTCAGTATTTGGAAATATGTGTGGGGTAAGTATATCATTAATTCTCTCAAGAACTTCAGATATGCGTAAATCATTTGCAGCTTCTATGGTAGGAAAAAATTCTGTCCAAAATTTTGTTAATATTCCAATCCATTCAGATTTTCCAGAAGAAATATTATCTAATTCAATCTCTAATTCAGCAGTATAGTCATATCCTACATATTTTTTGAAATATTCAGATAGAAAAATAGATATTAATTTTCCTTTATCCTCTGGAATTAAACGATTTTTTTCCTTTCTTACATATTGTCTTGATTGTATAGTGGAAACTATTGAAGCATAAGTAGACGGTCTACCAATTCCCAAATCAACCATTTTTTTTATAAGAGAAGCTTCTGAATATCTTGGCTTTGCTTGTGTGAAATGCTGTTGGGGTGTTACTTTTTCTGTAAAAACCTCTTTTCCTTTTTCAAGAATGGGTAATTCTTTATTTTCGGTATTATTTGAATCTTCATTTTCATCATAAGAAAATGCTTTTCTAAATCCTTCAAATACTATTACGCGTCCTACTGCCTTCAAGGAGTTACTTTTGGTCTCATCTTTTATAATCACAGTAGTTGTTTCTGAAATCTCATCTCCCATTTGAGAGGCAAGGGTTCTGTTCCTTATTAGTTCGTATAATTTCCGTTGATTTATATCTTGTAAATTCAAACTTTCTGCATTTTTGCTAATATCAGTTGGTCTTATACATTCATGAGCTTCTTGTGCATTAGCAATTTTATTCTTATAAAATCTTGGTTTTTCAGGTAGATATTTATTTCCATATATTTCTTTTATAGTGTTTCTAGTTGCAGAAACAGCTTCAGGTGCCATATCAATACCATCAGTTCTCATGTATGTAATAAATCCAGATTCATATAATTTTTGGGCGACTGACATAGTTTGCTGAGTACCCATATAAAGCCTATTATTAGCTTCTTGCTGAAGTGTTGAAGTCAGGAAAGGGGGTAATGGTTTTCTTTTTTTCGGAATGGAAGTTACGTCATCTATATAAAAGTTAGAATTTTGAAACTCTTCAACAATTTCGGCAGCCATTTTTTCCGAATTAATCGTCAATTTTTCAATTTTTTTGCTTTTATACTCTATACCTTTAGCTTGAAAAATCTTTGTATTATCATAATTCAAACTCACATTTATTGACCAATATTCTTGTGGTTTGAAAGATTCTATTTCCATCTCTCTTTCAACAATCAGTCTAAGAGTAGGTGACTGGACCCTTCCCGCAGATTGAAAACCAAATCCTACTTTTGTAAGAGAAGGTGACATATTATATCCAAGTAAATAATCCAAAGCTCTTCTTGCTAAATATGCTTCAATTAAAGGAACATCTAAATTGCGAGGGTTATTTATCGCTTCTAATACAGCAGATTTTGTAATTGCATTAAATACTATCCTTTGGATTTTAGTATCATTTGTAACACTTTTCTGCTTCTTTAAAATTTCCACTAAATGCCACGAGATGGCTTCACCCTCTCTATCAGGGTCAGTTGCTAATATAAGATGATTGTCACCTGCAAGTGCTAATTTTATGTCTGAAATATGCTTAGCACTCTTAGGATTTATTTGCCACTTCATAGAAAATTTATTATCTGGATCAACAGATCCTCTCTTATCATTCAAATCTCGTACGTGTCCATATGAAGCTAGAACTTTATATGCACTACCTAAGTATTTATTAATTGTTTTTGCTTTTGCGGGTGACTCTACTATTACTACTGCCATTTAAAAAACCATATCATTTAAAAATTTCTTCCACCAATCGTTAACCCACTAATATATACGGTTGGTTGACCTACTCCAACAGGAACCCACTGACCAGCTTTTCCACAGTTCCCTATTCCAGGATCCAGTGATAAATCATTACCTATACCCTGAATTTTTTTCATAGCACCAGGACCATCACCAATAAGTGTAGCACCTTTTACAGGGTACAAAATAGTTCCATTTTTTACTTTGTAGGCTTCTGTGCAGGAGAATACGAATTTTCCATTAGTTATATCAACTTGGCCGCCAGAAAAACCAACAGCGTATATACCATCTTTTAAATCTTTTAATAAGTTTTTAGGATCATCTTTTCCAGAGGTCATGAACGTATTTGTCATTCTTGGCATAGGGGGATGAGCAAAACTTTGTCTTCTTCCATTCCCAGTAGATAAAGTATTCATCAATCGAGCATTTTGTCTATCTTGCATGTAATTTATCAATATTCCATCTTCAATAAGTATGTTTCTTTTGCTAGGTGATCCTTCATCATCATAAGTAATAGAACCTCTTCTATCTGGTATCGTTCCGTCATCGATTACAGTAACATTTTTTGATGCAACTTTCTTTCCAATTAAATTTGAAAAGGCTGAAGTTTCTTTTCTATTAAAATCCCCTTCTAATCCATGACCGACTGCCTCATGTAGCATAACGCCTGGCCAGCCTGGCCCTAACACAATATCCATTACTCCTGCTGGAGCAGGTTTGGCTCTGAGATTTACTTTTGCTATTCTTATAGCTTCGTCAACATGCTTTTTCCAATTTTTTTCATTAATTATTTCAGATAAATTAAATCTACCTCCACCGCCGGAAGAGCCACTTTCTCTTTTACCATTTTCTTCAATTATAACTGAAACATAAATTCTAACCATTGGTCTAATATCATTTAAAATATTTTCTTCTGCTCTTAATATAAAAACTTCTTGTAAAGAGGCATTTAAACTGACTGAAACTTGTTGAATATTTTTTTCAGTTTGCCTAGCGTATTCATCAATTTTTTTCAGTAATTTTAATTTATTTGATAGTTCGATGTTATGGAAAGGATTTTCATTTGAATAAACTCTTTTTACATCATTATTTAATCTGGTACTATTTTTATTTATAAGATCAAATTCTTTATTTCTAAAAGATATACTCTCAGCAGCATTTTTTATTTTATTATTATTAATTTCAGAAGAATGAGAGTAAGCAGTTCTTTCTCCTTTTATAGCTCTTATCCCAAATCCCTCTTTAAAATTGAAAGATGATTGTTTTAATTTTCTATCATCAAATAAAAAACTTTCATTTTGAGATCTTTCTAAGAAAAGCTCACCATCATCAGCTTTATTTATTGCTGTCTTTAAATAAGTTAATGTTTTTTTGAAATCTAAATTTTTTTCAAATGGTTTAAAGGTTGCGTCTATTTCACTCATTACATTCTTTTCTATATTTTTTTAATTTAACTTTAATTTTTTTTGATTTAAACTAGTTTTTTGTACACTACAAACATATATTTATAAATGTGAGTAACAATCATCTTTTTAAGGGGGGAACAATGTATTTTTTTTACAAAGTTTTTTTTAAGTATTTAATTTCAATTTTTTTATTTTTAATTCCCTTACTCGCATTTTCATTAGATAATTTTAGTGATTTAGAGGTAATTGGAAAACCTGAACATGGTGGTATCAATTTTCAACCTGCTGTAACTGAGCTGGCAAGAGATATTCGTTGGTTAGATAATTTTTTATTAGTTATTATAACTTTAATTTCATTATTCATTATAGTATTATTAGCTATAGTAATTTTGAAATTTAATAAAAAAACAAATCCTGAACCGTCAAACTTTACTCACCACTCAACATTAGAAATTACATGGACTTTAGTTCCTACTGCAATTCTAGTTGTTATAGGTGCTTTTTCCCTACCTATGCTTTTTAAACAATTAAACATACCGGAATATGATTTAACTATAAAAGCCACAGGTAATCAGTGGTATTGGTCATATGAATATCCAGATCAGGAAATTTCTTTTGATTCTTTTATGCTTACAAAAGAAGAATTGTCACAACATGGTTATTCTGAAGATGAATACTTATTAGCTACTGATAACCCTGTTATCGTACCAGTAGGATCTGTTGTAAGAATGCAAGTAACGGGAGCTGATGTTTTACATGCTTGGAAAATACCAGCATTCGGTGTTCATATGGATGCAGTCCCAGGTAGATTAAATGAAACTTGGTATAAAGTTGATAAAGAAGGTACTTATTTTGGTCAATGTTCTGAACTTTGTGGATTAAACCACTCCTATATGCCAATCGTAGTGAAAGCAGTTTCAAAAGAAAAATATGAAAAATGGATAGAGCAAGCAGCTATTGAATTCTCTTCTGCTCCAGATATTAAAAGAATAAATCTCGCAAAAAAATAATTTAAATTAAAATTCATATTAATCAAATGATCAGATCTACAAATAGCATTTACATTAATTCAATTGAACCCTCTGCTTTTGATTATATTGAGCTTTTAAAAATAAAAGTTATGCGCTTAGCAATTTTTACTGCAGGGGTTGCTATGATTATTGCACCTATGCCTCTAAATCCATTTATTGCCTTAGGATCTATTGTATGCATTGCTTTAGGAGCAGGTGCTTCTGGTGCATTAAATATGTGGTGGGACTCAGATATTGATTCAGTAATGAAAAGAACTTTAACAAGGCCGATTCCAAGTGGTAAAATCACTTCTGATCAAGCATTAAGTTTTGGTATTTTCCTATCTGTATTTTCTGTAATATTTCTTGCATTATTCGCAAATTTTTTATCAGCTTTACTTTTAGCTGTAACTATTAGCTTCTATATCTTCATTTATACAATGTTTTTGAAAAGAACAACACCTTATAATATTGTTATAGGAGGTGCTGCAGGAGCTTTTCCTCCAATGATAGGCTGGGCTGTGGCTACTAACACAATTGGTATTGAAAGCATTTTATTATTCTTATTGATTTTTTTATGGACGCCACCACATTTTTGGTCTCTTTGTTTAATTACCAAAAATGATTATTCAGCAACCAAAGTACCTATGCTGACCGAAACTCATGGAGTGGAAGCAACTAAATTACAGATATTTATATATTCTATCATTCTTTCAATTCCTTCAATATTAATTTCATTCTCAAGTATTGGAGGACTAATTTATCTAATTTCTTCAATATTTTTGAATGTTATTTTTATTTTTAATGCTTATTTGCTTATGATTAATTCTAAAAACTCAAAAAAATATCCTTTTGTCGTGGAAAAAAGACTTTTTTTATATTCAATATTTTATTTATTTGTAACTTTTTTGCTCTTATTGGTAGAACATTTTTCTAAATTTTTCTTGCCTTCTTATTTAGTCATGATTGAGGATTTATTATGGATTTGAATAAAGTAGAAAATGACTTAAATATAAAAAGAAAAAGTAGAAATATATGGCTTGCTTTAAGTTTAGGTCTATTTATAGTTATTGTTTTTCTTGTAACTATTGCAAAACTTTCTGATGGAAATTTAATAGAAGGTTTCGATCATACTTTAAGACCTAGTTTGCTGAAGGAGTAAAACAATTGGATAGAAAGAAAAAAACTATTTTTTACCTAGTTTTTTTAGTCTTTTTTATGGGATCAGCATCTTTTTTATCTGTACCCTTTTATAATTGGTTTTGTAAGGTTACTGGATATGGTGGTACCACTAATTATGCGCAAGAAGAGTCTGAAACTATCTTGGATAGAGAAATATCAGTTAGATTTGATGCATCATTAGAAAAAGGACTAGAATGGGAAGTAAAGCCAGTACAAAGAGAAATGATAGTTAATCTAGGACAAACAGGATTGGCTTTTTATGAAGCATATAATCCAACTGATAAACCAATTGCTGCACAGGCTAGTTTTAATGTAGTTCCTTTTTCTGTAGGTAATTTTTTTAATAAGATTGAATGTTTTTGTTTTACTGAGCAAGTTTTACAACCTGGAGAAAAAATAAAAATGCCTGTTTCATTTTATGTTGATCCTGACTTAGTTAAAAATATTGAATCTAAAAAAATTACTTCAGTTACCCTTTCTTACACATTTTATGAGATTGACCTACCTGAAACAGCAAGTTATTTTGATAGCACTGACGATTTGAAATTAGTAAAGCAAAAGTTATAAACTAGGGAAGAATACTATGGCACATGAAAAAAATCACGATTACCACATACTAAATCCAAGTATATGGCCGTTTTTAAGTGCCGTTGGTGCATTTATTTTATTACTAGGGTGCGTTTTATTTTTTCATAACTATACATCAATTGTTTTTTTCGCTGGATTGCTTCTGGTGATTTATTGTATGTATGGATGGTGGTCAGATGTAGTTACAGAAAGCCACATTGGTGATCATACGCCTGTAGTAAAAATTGCTCTTAAATATGGCGTTATAATGTTCATTGTTTCTGAGGTAATGTTTTTTAGTGCCTGGTTTTGGAGCTTTTTTAAGCATGCTTTATATCCTATGGAAGCTATTGGCTCTACATGGCCTCCTGCAGGTATTGAAACTTTTGATCCCTGGCATTTGCCATTAATAAATACTTTAATTTTATTATGTTCTGGTGCTGCAGCTACATGGGCTCATCATGCAATTGCGCATGAAAACAACAGAAAAGATTTAGTCAATGGTTTAATTATAGCAATACTTTTAGGCGTACTCTTTACTATTTTTCAAGCTTATGAATATAGTCATGCTGCTTTTAGTTTTTCCGGCAATATATATGGTGCAAACTTTTTTATGGCAACTGGGTTTCACGGATTTCATGTAATAGTTGGTACTATATTTTTAGCAGTTTGTCTTTTTAGAGCACTTAAAGGACATTTTACTCCAGAAAGTCATATCGGTTTTGAGGCAGCAGCATGGTATTGGCACTTTGTTGATGTAGTATGGTTGTTTTTGTTTGCGGCCATATACATCTGGGGATCATAGTTTGGTTTATCCTTTTAATGTTTACAGGCAGCTTTTTAGAGTTTAATTTCAATTTTTTGGTGTAATATATTGTTGGTGAAACGATTGCTATTTCCAGTGAGTTTAGGACTTTTGGGGGTATCTATCCTGTGTATGCTTGGAATATGGCAAATAAATAGACTCAAATGGAAAAATAATCTTATTAATGAAGTATCCACCAGTATTGCTATGGAACCGCAAGCATTAAACCCAAAAAATATTGGTATTGATTCCCAGTATTTACCAGTAACCTTTGAAGGTAAATTTTATGAAAACGAAATTCACGTTTTATTTTCTTTAAAGCCTTATGGACCTGGTTTTAAAGTTATTAGACCTTTTAAATTAAAAAGTGGTGAGATTATTTTAGTTGACTTGGGGTTTGTTAGTGAAAGTAAAAAAAATGTTTTAAGAGAGATAGAAGATGGTAAAATTTCAGGTAATATTTTTTTTCCAAATGAGACAGATACTTTTACTCCCGAACCAAATATAATAAAAAATATATGGTTTTCTAGAGATTTAGAAAAAATGTCTAATTATTTAAATACCAAACCTATTCTGGTTATATTATCTTCTAAAGTTAATGATAAAAGTATAGTGACTACTCCATTAAGTCCAAATTTTATAAATAATCATCTCCAATATGCTATAACTTGGTTTAGTATGGCACTTGCTTGGCTTTTTATGTCTATTTATTTAATAATTAGATTAGTTAGTAATCACAAAAAAGTGAACTTAAAAAATGTTATATAAATCAACAAGGGGAAAAATTAGAAATGTACCCTTTAAAGATGTTCTTTTTTCAGGATTGGCACCAGATGGAGGATTATATATTCCTGAAAAGTTACCCGATCCTCAACTTTTTAATATTAGATCATTTAGTGAAAAAAAATATGAAGAAATTGCTCAAATAATATTAAAACCTTTTGTTGGTAATTTTTTCGATAACTATCAGTTTAATAATATAACAGAAAATGCATATAGCAAATTTAAGACTCCAAATAAATGTGAATTAATAAGTTTATCAAAAGATCATATGCTATTAGAATTATTTCATGGTCCTACATATGCATTTAAGGATTTTGCAATGCAGATGATTGCTCAAATGTTTCAAGAAGCACTAAGAAAGATTAAAAAATCAATAAATATTATTGTGGCAACATCAGGAGATACTGGTGCAGCTGCAGTTAATGCTTTTGCAAATATAGAAAATATAAATTTATTTGTTTTATATCCCAATAATCGTATTTCTGAAATTCAAAGACGTCAAATGACTACAGTAGATTCTTCAAATATTAAAATTTTTTCTGTTGATGGCACTTTTGATGATTGCCAAACAATAGTAAAAACCATTTTCAATGATTTAAAGTTATCAAAAAAAATTTCGTTGACGGGTGTTAATTCAATAAATTGGGCAAGAATTATATCTCAAGTGGTTTACTATTGTTTTGCAGCAAGCAGGATTGATTTTCAAAGAAAAATAGATTTTTGTATTCCAACGGGAAATTTTGGAAATATTTATGCAGGTTATGTTGCAAAAAAAATTGGAACTAATATTGATAAGTTAATAGTTGCAACTAATCTAAATGATATATTACACAGAACAATTACAACTGGCCGTTATTTCAAAGATAAAGTTTACAAAACTCATTCGCCTTCAATGGATATACAAGTTTCTTCAAATTTTGAGAGACTACTTTTTCATATTTATAGAAAACCAAATATTGTAAAAAAACAAATGGAAGAACTTAAATTAAATGGTTTTTATCAAATCGAAGATACTAGTTTGAATAAATTAAAAGAGGATTTCTCTAGTGGTGTAGCTTCAGAGGAAGAAACTTTATCAGAAATATTAAACGTTTATAAAAAATCTAATATAGCTATTTGCCCTCATACTGCAGTTGGTACTTTTGTTTCAAGGAAATTTCTTAACAAAAATAAAGTAATGATTACTCTAGCAACAGCTCACCCATCAAAATTTATTGATTCAGTTCAAACAGCTCTGGGTACGACTATAGTTCAACCAAACGAAATGAAAGAGTTGTATTCTAAAAAAGAAAGCGTTATTGATGCACCAAATGAAGTAAATTATTTTAAAGATATTTTAAGCAAAGAGAGTTAAAGTGACAATTTCTATTGATAAACTTAAAAACGGAATAAGGGTCATAACTGAGGAAATACCTTCCATTGAAAGTGTATCTGTTGGTATCTGGATAAATGCTGGAAGTCGAAATGAAAAGAAAAAAGAAAATGGTATTGCTCATTTTTTAGAACATATGGCCTTTAAAGGAACAGAAAAGCGAAGTGCTCTCCAGATAGCTGAGGAAATTGAAAATGTAGGTGGTTTTATCAATGCTTATACTAGTAGAGAAATTACTTGCTATTATGCAAAAGTTTTAAAAAATCATTTACCATTAGCAGTAGATATACTGTCAGATATTATAAGCAACTCAATTTTCAATGAGAAAGAGATTGAGATTGAAAAAGGAGTTATAATTCAAGAAATAGGTCAAATGAAAGATACTCCCGATGATGTAATTTTTGAATTACTTCAAAGAGAGGCATATGCCGATACTCAATTAGGAAGGTCTATTTTAGGTTCTGAGGAAAACATTAAATCCTTTAAAAGAAAAAATTTTACTGATTTTATAGATAATAATTATTTTTCTGAAAAAATCGTTATATGTGCTGCTGGAAATTTAAAGCATAAAGAATTGTGTAAATTAGCGGATTCATTAAAAAACATTAAGGCATTAAAAAAGGAAAGTATGGTTAGTAAGGTTCAATTTATAGGAGGTGAAAAAAGAGTAGTTAAAGATCTAGAACAAGCTCATTTCGCAGTAGGATTTGAGGCACCAAGTTTAAAAAGTCCTAAACTTTTCGCTGGTAAAGTTTTTTCAGTTATAATGGGTGGAGGGATGTCTTCTAGACTTTTCCAAGAAATAAGAGAAAAAAGAGGTCTTTGCTATTCAATTGGAACTTCTTTTGATTGTTATTCAGATAATGGAATGTTTTTATCTTATGCTGGTACTTCTGGAGAGAAGGTAAAAGAGCTTTCAGAAGTTATTGCTTTAGAATTTAAAAATTCTACTACTACTATTACAGAAACTGAAGTTGAGAGAGCCAAGACACAACTAAAATCAAGTTTATTGATGGGACTTGAAAACTCTACTAGTAGGAGCGAGAGATTAGCAAGAGGTTTAATACTTTGGGATAAAATAGTTGAGGTTCAAGAAACTATATCAAAAATAGACACTGTAAAACTTCAAGATGTCAAAAGCTTTGGTGCAGAAATATTTCAAGATTCTAATCCTGCTATGGCATTATATGGTAAAGTTCAAGATGCTTTAGATGTTGAACAATTTTCCCAAAAGCTTTTGAATTGATTACAATTTTGATGAATTTATTCTCAAAGACCAAACCAATAATAATATCAGAAAGATTAATTTTAAGGCTTCCAGTGATCGCAGATTATGAAAATTGGGTTGTCTTAAGAAAAAAATCTGAAGATTTTTTAAACCAATGGGAACCAGAAAAAGATGTTAACTATTATTCAAAAAACTTTTTCAAGAAAAGAGTTAAATGGGCAAAAAAAAATTTTGACTTAAATATAGTTTTACATTTTTTTATTTTTTTACGATCAAATTATCAATTAGTAGGTGGCATAACTTTGGATAATATTCGTTATGGTCCTTTTCAATCAGCAACATTAGGTTATTGGCTTGGCGAAGAATTTTCTAAAAAGGGAATTATGACTGAAAGTTTAAATTCTGTGATGATATATGCTAGTAATAATGTAGGTATTTCAAGAATTGAAGCTGCGACCCTACCAAACAATATAGCCTCCAGAAGGTTATTGGAAAAGTGTAACTTTAAATATGAAGGGGTTGGTCAATATTATCTACAAATAAGAGGAAAGTGGCAACACCATATTTTATATGCGATTACATTTGATTCAAGAAAAAGTAAGTCTAAAAAACAGTTGGGATTTTAAATATGAACTCTAATATAGTTCATTTTACTAATATCTTGAAAAAAGATTTAAGAGAATCCCAGATAGTAAGTACTGGGTCATTTGAGATAAAAGACCCTCGTGATAGACTTTTGAATAAATCAGAAATTTGCATTAAACCAAAAAACACTAAAGAAGTTAGTAAAATTTTAAGATTAGCTTATAAGCTTATGATCCCAATAATCCCAGTTGGTGGAAGTACTGGTTTAGTTGGAGGACAAATTGCGAATGAAACTGATCAAGTAATCTTATCACTTGAAAAACTTAATGAAATAAAATTTCATAAAAAAAGCAATTTGTTAAAAGTCCAATCTGGTGCCATTTTATCAAGTATAAAGAATCTTGCTGCAAACCATGGAAGGCTTTTTCCTTTATCCCTTGCATCAGAGGGATCGTGTCAAATTGGGGGAAATCTGGCCACAAATGCAGGAGGTTTAAATGTCATCAAATATGGAAATGTTAGAGATTTATGCTTAGGCTTGGAGGCTGTTTTACCCAATGGGAAAATATTTTCATCCATGAAGTCTTTAAAAAAAAACAATATGGGATTTGATTTAAAAAATCTTTTAATTGGATCAGAAGGTACTTTAGGAATTATTACTTCAGCAATATTGAAAACGTTTCCTATTCCAAAAAACCCTGTTTCAGTTTTTTTTTCAGTGAATAATCTTAAAGATGTTTTGATCGTTTTTGAAAAAATTTCTGAGCTGTATCAAGACAGAATATTAGCTTTTGAATTAATTAAAAATACTGGAATAAATTTTATCAAAGAGACAGGATTTTTAATCAATAATCCTTTCACAAAAAACACAACTTGGATGGTCTTAATGGAAATAGATGTCAATATAGGTCCAATAAGTATAAAAGAAAGTGTAGAACAAATATTGTATGACTTTATTTTGAATGACAAAATTGTAGAAGTTTTTATTGCTAATACTTTAAATCAAAGAGACGAATTTTGGAAAATAAGAGAGTTAATACCGTCTGCAAATAGAAGAAAAGGTTCTATTTGTTCAAACGACATATCAGTACCTGTAGAAAAAATCCCTGAATTTATTACAAAATTAGATAGATCTATTTCATCATTTTCAAAAGATATTTTAGTAAATTGTTTTGGTCATGTGGGAGATGGTAACCTACACTACAACATTTTTCCATCATCTGCAGATAATAGAAACGATTTAGAAAAAAAAAGGTTACAATTATTTAATATTGTGAATAATTTAGTTAACAAATACTCAGGGTCTATTAGTGCTGAACATGGTATTGGCAGAATGAAGGTGAGTGAATTAAATAAGTTTGAAGATCCTGGTAAACTTTACATGATGAAATTAATAAAATCTGTTGTTGATCCAAAAAATTTATTAAATCCAGGAGTTATTTTTTGACTTTTAATTATAACTACTTTGGTCTTTCCAATACAAATTTAGAACTTACACATGTGTAATCTTTATATCCCAATCGAGCAATAGGATCGTAAGCTAATATATCAAAGATACCATTTTTTAAAATATTTTCATTTATATGTACTCCAACAACTTCACCTATAACCATATTATTACTGAAACCAGGAAGTTTCAAAATTTTATATAGAGTACACTCTAATGATGCGGGGGATTTTTTAACTCTAGGTACATCTATATAAAC
Source organism: uncultured Alphaproteobacteria bacterium (assembly GCA_902611605.1). Taxonomy (GTDB): domain Bacteria; phylum Pseudomonadota; class Alphaproteobacteria; order Rhodobacterales; family Rhodobacteraceae; genus CACIIZ01. The sequence continues at coordinate 57,614 of CACMAH010000002.1, read as the reverse complement.
ACAATTAGTTTTTTCCAAATTTGCCAATACAAATTCGTCAGTATTTTTTGGATAATTTCCTGAAGTTTGATTCATTTGGTTTAATAAATCCTTACTTACTATATTCACAACAAAGCATTTTGTTTCAATAATATTTTGAAGAGTATCTTTTGACGAAATATTTTTTTTTTGACCAGTAATTGAAAACATTATCATTGGTGGATTATCTGCTACAGCGTTGAAAAAGCTATATGGTGCTAGATTTACATTTTTTTCCTTATCTATCGTGGAAATCCAACCTATTGGCCTAGGAGAAACAATTGCCTTAAAAGGATCATGTGGTAAATTATGTCCTATTTCTGGGTTATAAAACATTTAATTACTTTCATTGAAATCAATTCTTGATAATTAATATATATTTTCTAATTTATTAATCAGATGATTTAGTTATAGAACTTCATAGCTTAATTGTTAATAAATAAATTTGTAATTTTTGAAATGATTAAATTTAAACATGAATCCATAATTGATCGAGATGGAATTGAAAATTTACTAGATCTAGTTTTTTCTCCATCAAGAATTAATTTAAGTTCTTATTCTTTAAGAAAAAAAGTTCCTAAAGTTAAAACACTTTGTTTTGTTGCTAAGAATACTGATGGCTCAATTATAGGTGTTATTCGATATTGGCCTGTTTTAATAGGAGAAAAAAAACAAATATCACTTTTAATAGGTCCAGTAGCCATTCATCCTACTTTTCAAGGTGAGGGCTTGGGGGCTTACTTGATCAATCACTCAATAAAAATATCAAAAAAATATGGTTGGAAAAGAGCAATATTAATCGGTGATATTGACTACTATAAGTCTTTTGGATTCTTTCAACAAAACGAAAATAATATAAAATTCCCCCCACCTACAGATTCAAAAAGAATATTGTTGCTTGAATTGGAACATAATTCTTTTAATGGGGTAGAAGGTAAAGTAGTGAAATTTTGTTAATAAATAACTTATTTTTTTAAACAGTTTGGATATACTTAATTTCTTCTAAATATTCAGCAACTTGGTTTCTGACTGTTTCATAGTTTGCCTCTAGTGCGAATTCTACAATTTGTTTTATTTCTGATAATTTTATATTTCTTAATAGGGACTTAACTGGAGCAATACAGTTTGGTTGCATAGACAAGGTTTTGAATCCTAAAGAACAAAGCACTAAAGCTTCAATAGGTTTTCCAGCATCTTCTCCACAATAACTAAGTGGTAATTTATATTTTTCACTTTTTTTAACAATTAATTTTAGAAATGATAAAAAGCTTGTACTCAACATATCGTATCTTTTTCGAACCTTTTCATTTTCACGATCAGCAGCAAAGAAAAATTGTTTTAGGTCGTTCCCACCTACCATTAGAAAATCAACACTTTTAAAAAATAAATTTGGTGCAAATACAAGACTGGGAACTTCTAGCATTGCTCCTATTTTTATTAAGTTAGGCACAATTCGGTTTCTCTTTTTTTCTCTATTTATTTCATCTAATATGATATCTTTGGCTTTTAAAAATTCATTTATTTCTGTTACTAGTGGAATAACAATATTCAAATTTCTGCCTTTAGCCCCTCTAATTAATGCTTGAACTTGCATTTTAAAGACACCTGACCTTTCTAAAGTAAGGCGGATTGCTCTCCAGCCTAAAGTTGGGTTAGGTTCAATTTCTGGAGTAATCGTTGGTAATATTTTATCACTTCCTATATCTAAAGTTCTAAAAAAGACAGGATTTGTACCTGCACTATCTAACACTTTACAATAAATTTGCGCTTGTTCAGCTCTCTTAGGAACTTTATTACTAATTAAAAATTGTAGTTCAGTTCTATATAAGCCCACACCATCTGCTCCCGAGTCATCTAACGAGGGTAAGTCAGCCATCAAACCTGCATTCATCATTAAAAAAATTTTTTTATTATCGAGAGTTCTTGCCTCAAGGTTTTTTGATGCCAAAAATGTTTTTTTAGCTTTATTTCTTAATTTTAATTTACTTATATAAAGCTCTGAGATTGTTTTATCAGGTCTTAAATATGCTAAACCTTGTTCAGCATCTAATATTATCTTATCACCATTTGATATTTTATTTATAATATCTTTTGTTTGAATCAAAAGTGGAATGTTTAATGCTCTAGATACTATAGTTGTGTGGCTTCCCACTGAACCATCTTCCAATATAATACCTTTTAACTGATGTCTTAAAGAAACTAACTCCAGAGGAGAAATGTTTCTTGCAATCAAGATCGGTTCTTTTATACCCTCTAAATTAATATAAGTTTTTTGATTTGTGAGAATTTTTAGAAGAATATTTGATATTTCATAAAATTCATTAAGTCTTTCTTTAAAATAAAAATTTTTAACTTTTGCAATTCTTGACTTTGTAGTTGTTTGTTCTTTTTCTACGGCTACAATGGCAGATAAGCCACTATCAATCGATGACTCCATTCTTTTAATCCAACTTCTGTCTTCAATTAAAAGTTTATGTGTTTCCAATATTTCTAAAAAATCACCTTTCTTTTTGAAATGTTTTTTACTTATGATTTCAGATAACTGATTATTAAGTTTACTAATACTTTTTTTTAGTTTTTGTTTTTCAAGCTTTGTGTTGTCAGCTATTGGATTTTGAATCTTAATTTGTGGTTCTAACAAAACTGTATTTCCTATTACTATACCTTCTTTCCCCACTAAACCATTAATAGACAATGGATTTTTTTTATCTTGGCTTAGTTCATCACTACCATCTGAACTAGTAAAAATACCTAATTCAGCCATTTCAGCTATAACCATTGCTACTATTTCTAAACCATAGACGTCATCTTCAGTGAACTCACGTTTTTTAAGATTTTGTATTACTAAAACCCCAAGTATTTTTCCTAAACGTTGAATTGGAACACCAAGAAAAGAATTATAAATTTCTTCACCAGTCTCAGGAAGATATCTAAATCCTTTTGTTTTAGATGCCTGAGATGTTTTTATTGGTTCCGCAGTGGCAGCTATTTTCCCAACAAGTCCTTGTCCAACATTCAGTTGTGAATAATGTACCGCTTTTGAACGAAGTCCTTCAGTAGCATAAAGTTCAAGTATATTATGTCTATTTATTAAATAAATAGAACAAACTTCTGAGTTCATAGAAACTGCAATTATTTTAACTATTTTATTAAGCCTAGCTTGAGCTTCTCCTAGTTCAGACAAAGTTTTCTTAAGTCTTTTAAGCAAAATCCTTGAGTTATTATTAGGCATTGTCATAAAGTTAGACCTTGCTAAGTTCAAATGCCTCATGAAGTACTTGAACAGCTAATTCAAGATATTTTCTTTCTATTAGTACTGAAATTTTAATTTCAGATGTGGAGATGACTTTTATATTTATATTTTCATCACCTAATGTTTTGAACATAGTTTGTGCAATACCTGAATGACTACGCATACCTATGCCAACTATGGATATTTTTGAAACTTCTATATCCACATCTAATTTTTTATATTCTAAGATATTCTTATTTTTTCCATTTTCTAGCGAACTTCTGGCCATATCGACTTGATCCGTAGGGCAAGAAAAAGTCACATCAGTTAAATTATTATCAGATATATTTTGAATTATCATATCTACATTTATGTTAGCCTTAGATAAGCAATCAAATACAATTCCAGCAACTCCAGGCTTGTCTTTAACGCTTAGGAGAGTAAGCTTTGCTTCATTTTTTGAGAATGTAATTCCTGACACTACTCGTTTTTCCATTATATCCTCCTCATCGCATAATATAGTACCTGTTCCCTCATTAAAACTATTAAGAACACGTAATTTTACTTTATACTGCATTGCTAGTTCTACGGACCGGGTATGTAAAACTTTTGCCCCAAGTGATGCAAGTTCCAGCATTTCTTCATAGGAAATTTTGTCTAATTTTTTTGCATTAGATGTAATTCTAGGATCTGTGGTATAAATTCCATCAACATCGGTATAAATATCACATCTTTCTGCTTTTATTGCTGCAGCTAGAGCTACTGCACTTGTATCTGATCCACCTCTACCAAGTGTAGTTACACGGTTATTAGTGCTAATTCCTTGAAATCCTGCGATTATTGCTACCTGCATTCCTGCTAAAAATTTTTCTTCAAGATTTTTAGTGCCTATATTAAGTATTCGTGCATTAGAGTGATTATCAGTAGTATTAATTGGAATTTGCCAACCTTGCCAGCTTCTTGCATTTATTCCCTCTTTTTGAAGTAGAAGTGCCATCAAACTAGATGAAATATTTTCTCCAGTAGATAAAATAGCATCATATTCTGTAGCATCATAAATTGTTGAAACTTCTTTAATTTTTTTAACTAAATTATCTGTAGTATTTCCCATTGCTGAAACTACTACTATAACCTTATTATTATTATTAATTTCTGCAGAAATCTTTGAAACCGCATTTTTCATAATTTTAATGTCAGCTACTGATGAGCCACCAAATTTCATTACAATCGTAGTCAAATTTTATTCCTCATAAATAATTATGATTTTTTAAAACTTACTTAATTTAGTTAATTAGTTTTACGATCAACCCAAGGAAGGGGAGTAACAGGAATACCATCCTCGTACAGGGATTTTGCTTCTTTAATTGTTGTTTTCCCATAAATTGATCGTTCTGGAGAGTCTCCATAATGAATAGCTCTTGCTTCCTTTTCAAAATTATCACCTACGTATTCGCAATTTTTTTCTACTTCTTTCTTTAATTGCTTAATAAGTTTTTGCTCTTTAGAGGGAACAGTATCTAAGGTTTCTTTAGTTCGCTTTTTTTCTTTAGAACTTACACTAGGAGACATCAAAGATTTAGAAATTGATTTGGACCCACAAATTGCGCAAGACAGCATTTTTTCATTATTTAGTTTCTCATAATCATCAGAGGTTCTGAACCAGCTTTCAAACTGATGTAAATTATTACATTTTAGTGTATATTTAATCATAATTTAAATTTAGTTATTAATTTTATTCTGTTTTTTATCTCTTCTGGTGGTTATTGGTTGAAAAGCAATTGAAACATGAGTTTCACAATAAGGTTTTCCTTGTTCTGATGGATGCCCACAAAACCAAAATTCTGAAGTAGAAGGATCTCCTATGGGCCATTTACATGTTCTTTCTGTTAGTTCCAATAGATTTAATTTTTTTGCTTTTTTTTCAATCTCTATCATATTTTTTAGTGCAACTTTATCAATTTCATTATCTACTTCTACTGTTTCTAAAGAAGAAACTTCATTAGCATTTGAGCCTAAAGTAGATTTATTTTCGTTACTGGTAAGGTTTTTGATAGAAGGTTTTCTTCCTCTCTTTTTTCCTTTTCTTTGTGTACTTGCTTCTAAGGAATTCTCTAGGTCTGAAACTTTAGAATTTTGATGTTCAGCTAAATTTATATTTTTAATTTTCTTTTCTTTTATTTTTGGTCCATTTCCATTTGACCCAGACCCTCGCTCTGACAAACCAAGTCGGTGAATTTTACCAATTACAGCATTTCTAGAAACACCTTCCCCCAGTTCAATAGCAATTTTACTTGCGCTATTACCACTTTTCCATAATAAGGTTAATTTTTTTACTCTTTCTTCAGTCCACGCCATAAGTTCACTTCCTATGTAAAGATTTTCTATATTACTACATAATATCAAATTATAAATAAACTATAAAAATATCTTTAATAATTACTTTTTTTAGTTTAATTTATTAATCTCATTTTATTTGACAATTATCATAATTTTTGTTGATTTGATATAGAGTATTTGAACTTTTTTTTTGAAGTTTTTTTATAATGAAATCTATATCAATTTCTAATTTTATAAATATCAAATTGAGATGATAAAAAATGTAAAAACTTTTTATTTAAACAGGAATATTTATGGAAGATTCAGTATTAGCAACATATAGCCGAAAAAATGTTTCTTTTGAAAAAGGCGATGGTATATGGCTATATTCTAATGATGGTCGTAAATTTTTAGATTGTACTTCTGGTATTGCTGTAAACATTTTAGGTCATTGTAATGAAAAGTTAGTTAATGTTTTAATAGAGCAAGCTAAAAATTTATGGCATACCTCTAATCTATACAGAGTAGAAAATCAAGAAAAGTTAGCTAAATCACTAGTTGATAATACTTTTGCTGATAAGGTTTTTTTTACTAATTCTGGTACTGAAGCAATAGAATGTGCCATAAAAATGGCTAGAATCTATTTTTCAAAATTGAAACAAAAACGATATGAGATATTGTCTTTTGATGGATGTTTTCATGGGAGATCAATGGCTGCTATTACTACCTCAAATTCAAATAAAATGAGAGAAGGTTTTGGTCCCTTAATCCCTGGTTTTAAAGTAATTAGTTTCAATGATAAAAGTGCCTTATACGAGAATATAAATAATAAAACTGCAGCAGTTATTGTTGAACCAATTCAGGGAGAAGGTGGAATAAGAGTATTTCCAGAACAAACTCTAAAATTAATAAAAGATTTATGCGATAAAACTGGAACTCTTCTGATTATTGATGAGGTTCAATGTGGTTTGGGCAGAACGGGTAAACTTTTTGCTCATGAGTGGTATAATATTGAGCCTGATATAATGGCTGTTGCAAAAGGCATTGGTGGAGGGTTTCCTTTAGGTGCTTGTCTATCTAGTGAAAATGCATCTATTGGTATGGTGCAGGGAAAGCATGGTTCAACTTACGGAGGGAATCCACTTGCTTGTGCTGTGGGATGTGCAGTGATGAAATGTGTTTTAGAGGAAGGATTTTTAGAAAATGTAAGAACGATATCAGGATATTTTTCTCAAAAGATTTTAGGTTTAGTTTCTGAGTTTCCAGATATTTTTGAAGAGGTCAGAGGATCTGGTCTAATGCTGGGCATAAAAACTAAAATAGAAAATATAAATTTCACAAATGAGGCATTCAATCAAAATTTATTACTAGTTCCAGCTTCAGATAATGTAGTCAGAATTCTGCCTCCACTCAATATTACAAAAAAAGAAGTTGATTTGGTTATAAAATTACTGCGGAAGACATCTCAAAGGATTAAATATTGAAAAATTTTATAGATATTGAAGATATAGATTCAAATCAATTGAAAAAGATAATGGCATTTTCTGCAAGACTTAAAGCAGAAAGAATAAATATTAGTAAAGGTACAAAAGATTTCAAAAAGTATTTAACAAATAAAGTAGTGGCTTTACTTTTTAAAAAACCTTCAACAAGGACGAGATTTTCATTTGAAGTAGGTATTTTTCAGATGGGAGGTCAAACTTTAACAGTTTCGAGTAATGAAATGCAAATTTCAAATTTTGAAAGTATGTCGGATACTGCTAGAGTTCTATCTCAGTACTTAGATATGGTTGTACTAAGAACTGATAATCATTCTGATTTAATTGATTTAGCAAATTACTCAAGTATTCCAATAATTAACGGTCTATCAGATAAATCTCATCCATGTCAGGTACTTTCCGATATCTTTACATTCGAGGAAATTGTTGGCTCAATAGAGGGTAAGAAAGTCGTTTGGTTAGGAGATTCAAATAACGTTTGTAATAGTTATATCCAAGCTTCTAATAAATTAAACTTTGAGTTGGTAATTTCTGGACCTAAAGAATTTTTATCGAGTGAAATAAAAAGTAGTCCAAAATATCAGTATGAAATGCATCCTGAACAAGCCTTGCAGAATGCAGATCTTATAGTTACAGATACTTGGTATTCTATGCATCATACGAAAGAAGAAAGAAAATTAAGACAAGAGATTATGCAAAAATATACTTTGACTCATGATTTAGTTAATATATCTAAAAAAAATTGTTTGGTTTTTCATTGTATGCCCATTTACAGAAATAATGAAATTATGTCAGATGTAGCAGATAAATTTTTTGAAATATTCCTTAAACAAGCTGAAAACAGGTTACATGTACAAAAAGGGATTATGAAATGGTGTTTTAGTTAATAGTTTACCTTAAACCCATCCCTTGTAAGTTTAAAGTTTTCATCAATTATACCCTGAGCCCATTCAGAACTTTTACGTATTCCACCAAGTGGATAAATATGGATACCTTCTATCCCATTTTTTTTTAAAAATTCTTCAGATAAAGCAAGTTTTCTAACTAATTTGTCTGGTTCTTGAGTTTTAACTAAATTTAATACATTTGAACCTTGTTTTTTTAAAAAATTCATTGAGTTACCAATCCCACAAGCTAAGGAGTACTTTATTAAAGTAGAAAGCTTAGCAACTCCAGGAAGTCCGATAATAATAGGAATTTTATTTCCTTCAGAATTAATTCTTATTGACCAATTTAAAATTGCTTCAGCATCAAAACAAAATTGACTGACTATAAAAAAACGGGAATCCGAAGTTTCAGAAAATTTATTTTTTAGAATTAGTGATTTTTTTATTTCTTTATCTGGTATATCTGGACTTCCTTCGGGATGACCTGCTATTCCAATATCATTTATCCCATATTTATCAAAAATACCTGTTTCTAAAAGACTTATAGTATCTGCATACGGTCCAATTTGCTCTTTTCCAGCTCCACCGACTATTAAAATTTTTTTGACATTGGCTTCTCCAGTTATTCTAGAAACATAATCTTCTAACATCTCTTTTGATGGAATTGATCTTGCAGCAAAATGTGGAGCAGGATTAAGTCCTTCAAGTCTTATTTTTTTGGCTGTATTAATAGTCTCTTTATAATCTGAGCCTGGAAGAAAAGTAATAAATATTGTTGTTGATGGTTTTATAAATTGAGATAGATTATCAATTTTATCCGCTACAAAAGGAGTTATTTCTAAAGAAAAACCCTTTAAAAATTTTACAATTTTTTTATACTCACAAGAATTAAAATGAGACTCATTATTGATTTTCATGAAACTTCCTAATACAAAAAAAATACTTGAAATGATTTATTTTATATAAATGATAGTAATAAAAACATTCAATAGCTAACTCTTTATTTTTTTGTTTTTTTTTTTTTAATTTTATATAACATATAATTATCTAGAGCTAGGTACTCAACATTATGACAAAAACTTTTGTATTATTTTGGGAAGATATTCCTACTGTGATAGAGGCTAGGGATGCTACAGGTATAGAAAAAGTTGAACTCTCAAAAAGATTCAGTGAATTAGTTGATTTAATAGCTATGAAAAAAGGTTTAGTAGGAACAGATGACTATTTACAAAATTGGAAAAAGAAGAAATTTCCTAGTACTGAAAAAACAGCAAAGCAGATAGTTTTAGAATTGTCCAAGCATTTTGAAAGTAAATATGATGATATAAAATTGAAATCCTTAAATGCATTAAAGTAAGATGGATAATTTCAATGTTCACAAATTCAAATTTTGAGAAAATTTTATTTTCCTCACCCATTATTTCACCATTAAAAATATTAAGAACTCACGGTTATCGAAATAAAGATCTAATTAGAAAAAAAATTCTTGATGCTTCAAATAAATCCATTGAAAGACTTTCTTCAAGTTCTACACCAGTGGGGTATTTTTGCATCGAAGAAATAAGTAAGCATGTTATGAATAAAATTGAGCTCAAGTGTGGAACATCTTTCCATAGTGATTTATTTAAAGAACGGTTTGCCAAAAGTAAATTTTTGGTTGCGTTTGTTATAACTTTAGGAAAAGAGGTAGATGAAAAAATAAAGAAAATTTCAAACTACTCAGATGAGCCTTTAGGATCATTATTTTTAGAAAATGCTTCTTGGTTAGCATTAGAACTAGTTTTGAGGGATGCAAGATCCAAAATAAGCAAATTTGCCAAAAATAATGATATGCAAATTGAAAATAGAATGGCTCCAGGTTATACTTATCCATCTAAAATTAATAGAAAAAGAATAATGTGGGAACTAGAAGAACAAAAAATCTTATTCGGATTGTTTGATAAAGAAAGCATATCAATTAGATTAACTGATAGTTGTACTATGCTTCCAAGAATGTCGCGATCAGGAATTTTTGGTTTAAAAAAAATAGTTTAAATTAAAAAGATTAATCATAAAAAGTTTGGTGCCCGCTTCCGGACTCGAACCGGAACGACTGTTAGGTCGAGGGATTTTAAGTCCCTTGTGTCTACCAAATTCCACCAAGCGGGCATTTCATTTTAATTGATAACAGTTACCTTTTTTGGTTTCGTTACTTATTTTACTATCTATTTACGTACCAAGTTAGCATACTAACTAATTACCAATGTACTGTAATGCGTACTCTCTCTTCATTCAAGTATATTATAAAATGTTTGTAACAAATTTAGATTCTGACAATAGTTAATTATTAGGTTGAAGTAAAAACATCAAAGAAGTTAAGAAACTTCTAGGGACTTGAAGAAACAACAATTCATTTGTAATATTCGAATTTAGTTAATCTCATTTTAGAAAGGTCCAAGGTTATAAATGAGAAAAATACTAACATCAATACCTCTAAATAAAGGAGCAATAAATTAAGTTATTTTTTATTTTAAATTATATATAAGTATAAAAATTCTTAACTAAAATTTTAAGCCCTGTAAGTAAAGATTGACATACTAATTTTTAAAACTCTTTTTATTTCATAAGTTATACCAAAACAAATAATCGACAAGCACTAGAATTTAAATTAATTCGCTATATATAAGAAAAAAGAGCAAATCATTTTCCAAAATTTTTTGTAATAAACCTTAATTTAATTGTCTGAGGGTAAAAATGGCTGTTTTTGTTAGTTATATCACCATGTTATTTTTTTTTATAGTTGCAGAAATAATTGTATTAAGCAATGTGATGCAACCTTTATTTAAAAAACATATTGGTTTTTTAATGAATGAAGAAACAAATTTTTCAGTTGCTGCAATCTTCTATTTGGTTTACGTTGCAGGTGTTTTTTGGTTTGCTACTAGAGCTGGTATTAAGGCAGAATCTTATTTAGTAGCGATTTTTTCAGGTGCATTTCTTGGATTGTTGGCTTTCGGCACTTATGAAATTACTAATCTGGTAATCCTAAAAGATTGGAAGATTAGTTTAGTATTAGTCGATACTTTGTGGGGAGTTATTGTCACAAGTTCTATGGCATTTGTTGGATATAAGGCACATAGTTTTTTCTCATAGAATTAATTTTGTTATATTTTAAATATTATGAACCAGAAAATTTTTCTTTAAAACCTTCTTTTTCTGAATCAGTTATTTTAGGAAATAAAATATTTGGGGAATGCATATCATTTTCATCGGTAAGGTTATCAAAAACTTTTTCTAGTCTTTCTGGCCACTCTGTTTTTTTTTGCAATCCAAAATTCTTTCTAATTTTCTCACATGAATCTGGAATGAATGGTTCAGATATTAAACTATAAAGATTAATTAAGTGAAAAGAAAATCTTATTATCATTTTTGCCTTGGTTTTATCTTTCTTCAAAATTGACCAAGGTTGAGCTTTTTGAAGATATTCATTTCCAACTACCCACATATTTCTTAATTCTTGACTGGCTTTTCTAATTTCAATTTTTGTTAAAAAATTGTTATACTTTTCATACAAGAGTTCTATTTCATTAATTGTTTTAGTTTCTAAAACACCATAATCATTGCATTTAGGAATTTTGCTACCAAATTTTGCTAAGGAAAATTTTGTAACTCTTGTTATAAAATTTCCTAATACATCTGCCAAATCTTTATTTATAGTATTTTGAAAACTATCCCAAGTAAAATTTGTATCAGAATTTTCAGGAGCATTAGTTAATAACCACCAACGCCAATAGTCAGCTGGAAATATTTTTAATGCAACATCCATAAAAATACCACGCTTCTCACTTGTTGAAAATTTACCTCCTTCATAGAGCAACCAATTAAATCCTTTTATGTAATCAACTAGCTTCCAATTTTCTCCAGATCCGAAAATAGTTGCAGGGAAAGAAAGTGTATGAAACGGTATGTTATCCTTAGCCATGAATTGAACATAGTATACTTCATCGGCTCCTTGATCAGTAATCCACCACTTCTTCCATTCCTGGTTGGAATTATTTTCTGACCATTCTTTTGTAGCTGCAATATATGCAATAGGTGCATCAAACCAGACATAAAATACTTTATTTTCAAAACCCTTCCAAGCTTCACCATTCTTTTTTACTTTAACTCCCCAAGATAAATCTCTTGTTATCCCCCTATCTTTTAAACCTTCCTTATTATGAAGCCACTTTTTTGCTATAGATTTTGTTAGAATTGGCCAATCATCTTTTTTTGAAATCCAATCATCCAATTTATTTTTAAGTTCACTTTGTTTTAGATATAAATGTTTTGTTTTTCTAATTTCCAATGACCTAGACCCTGATATTGTAGAAGAGGGATCAATAAGGTCTGTAGGTTGAAGCTGTTTTGTACAATTTTCACACTGGTCTCCTCTAGCTTTTTCATACCCACATGACGGACAAGTTCCTGTAATATAGCGGTCTGGTAGGTATCTATTATCTTCTTTGGAAAAAAACTGATTTTCATTTACTTCCTCTATAAAACCATTTTCCCATAATTTAGTAGCGAAGTGCTGGGTGAGTTCATGATTTTGTTGGCTTGATGAACGGCCGAAGTAATCAAAAGAAATAGAAAAACCATCGGCAATATTTTTTTGAATATTCCACATTTTTTCACAAAATTTTTCAACTGTTTCTTTTTTCTCAATTGCTGCAAGCTCGGCTGGCGTACCATGTTCGTCTGTAGCACAAATAAAAAGTACCTTATTACCTCTTGCTCTCATATATCTTGCATAAACATCAGCAGGTAATTGACTTCCAATTAGATTACCTAAGTGCTTTATCCCATTTATATACGGCAGAGCTGATGTAATAAGAATTTTTTTCATTAAATCTAAAGCAATTTATCAGTTTACAATTCTATGGCTGCTAATATTTCTGGATATTAACAATGTTAAATTATTATTATTATTTGATATTTTATATTTACATTTTCTAAAACTTGCAAATTTAATTTAAAATCTTTATTAAGCTTGATTAGTAGGGGTTTAGCTCAGCTGGTAGAGCATCGGTCTCCAAAACCGAGGGTCGTGGGTTCGAGTCCCTCAGCCCCTGCCAACAAATTAATAGAATTTCAACACTAAAATCTTAGAGGAAATAATGATAAACCCATTCAAGTATGTTCAACAAGTAAGGAATGAAGTTTCAAAGATTGTCTGGCCCACAAGGAAAGAGACTATGACCACTACTGTTATGGTTTTTATAATGTCAGCACTAGTTGCGTTGTTTTTCTTTATAATTGATACTATTACAAGTAATATGCTAGATATTATTTTGAAGTTATCCTCTTGATTTAATAAACCAGCAGTTGTATAGCCTTCCATATAAATCGATTCGAACATACCAAGCCTTAATATACTCTTATAGTGAGTAGCTTAACTATTTGTGACTTGTTTTTTTATGAGGGAATTTTTATGTCTATGAGATGGTATTCAGTAAGTGTACTTTCTAATTTTGAAAAACGTGTTGCAGAAACTATTAGAGAAGCAGTTGTTCAAAATTCTCTTCAAGACGAAATTGAAGAAATTTTGGTTCCAACTGAAGAAGTTCTTGAAGTTAGAAGAGGAAAGAAAGTTCAATCGGAGAGACGTTTTATGCCTGGATATGTTCTTATTAGAATGAAAATGACTGATAAAAGTTACCATCTAATAAAAGAAACTAATAGAGTAACGGGTTTTCTAGGACAAAAAGGTAAACCAATGCCTTTACCTGATTCAGATGTTGCTAGAATACTTAATCAGGTAGAAGAAGGTGCAGATAAACCAAGAGCGCTTGTTTCTTATGAGGTTGGTGAGCAAGTAAATGTAATAGATGGTCCATTTGAAGGATTTTCTGGGCTTGTAGAAGAAGTTGATGAAATTAATAGCAGGCTGAAAGTTTCAGTTTCAATATTTGGTAGGGCAACTCCAGTAGAACTAGAATATGGTCAAGTACAAAAACAAACCTGATTTAAATAAAATATCAGTACTAAGATTAACTAGAGTTATGAAAGGTAAGATTTAATGGCAAAGAAAGTAGCAGGTGAACTTAAACTACAGATTCCCGCTGGAAAAGCTAATCCTTCACCACCAGTTGGGCCTGCTCTTGGACAGCGTGGTTTGAATATTATGGAGTTTTGCAAGGCTTTTAATGCTAAAACCCAGGATTTAGAAGCAGGTGCTCCTTGTCCCACCATTATAACCTATTATGTTGACAAATCTTTTTCTATGGAGATAAAAACTTCACCCGCTTCTTATTTTTTAAAAAAAGCAACTAATATTAAGTCAGGTTCGCAAACAGCTGGTAAGGAGACAGTAGCTCAAATTACTTCAAAAAAAATTGAAGAAATTGCTCAAGCGAAAATGAAAGATCTAAATGCTAATACTATAGAAGGGGCAATGAAAATAATAATGGGTTCAGCTCGTTCAATGGGAATAGAAGTAAAGGATTGAAAATTGCCAAAGATTACAAAAAAAAGACAAGTACAAGATAAACTTTTTCTAGATAAAGAAAACCTTAATGCAGAAGACGCAATAGAGCTTATAAAATCAGGAGCTTCAGCCAAATTCGATGAAACTATTGATCTTGCTATAAATCTAGGTATTGACCCAAGACATGCTGATCAAATAGTTAGGGGGGTCTGCGCTTTACCTCATGGCACTGGTAAATCTATAAGAATTGCAGTATTCGCAAAGGGAGATAAAGCATCAGAAGCTACAAAAGCAGGTGCGGATATCGTAGGAGCAGAAGATCTAATGGAAACCGTTTTAAAAGGTAATATTGAATTTGATAGATGTATAGCTACTCCTGACATGATGCCTATTGTAGGTCGTTTAGGGAAGGTTTTAGGTCCGAGAAATTTAATGCCAAATCCAAAGGTTGGTACAGTCACCCCTGACGTGGCTGCTGCAGTTTCAGCAGCAAAAAATGGTGAAGTTCAATTTAAAGCCGAGAAAGCAGGTGTAGTTCAAGTTGGTATCGGAAAAGCATCTTTTGACAAAAAAAAGTTAGTTGAAAATTATAATGCTTTTATGACAGAACTAAAAAAATCTAAACCAACTGGTGCTAAAGGTGTTTTTATAAAGAAAATTTCTATGTCATCAACTATGGGTAAATCTATGACAATTGATAATTCTACATAAATAAAGTTTCCCTTTGGGAAAAGCTTAGCAAATGCTAAGCAAAACCGTCCGAGATAGTGGGCTCTTTATTATAAGATTAAGTCCTGCTTTAGATTGGTAACTGAAATATAGGTTATTTTAATTAAATAATCTTAATTAAAGGGAACCCGGACAATTAGCTGAGTTAATAATATATTAACTTAAATAAAATCAAGGCTTTGCCTTTAATTTGGAGTAGGAGTTTGAATAGAAAACAAAAAGAACAAGTAGTTGAAGAATTAAGTCATATTTTTAAAAATTCAGGAGTTGTATTAGTCGCGCACTACAGTGGACTAACAGTATCTGAAATTTCTGAATTAAGAAATTTGATGAGAGAATCTAATTGTGGAGTAAGAGTAGCTAAAAATAGGTTATCAAAGATTGCACTTGAAGGTAAAGCAAATGCAAAACTTTCTGAATTTTTGAATGGCCAAACAGTTTTACTCTTTTCTGAAGATCCTGTTTCAGCAGCAAAAATTTCAGTAAAATTTTCAGAAACTAACGAAAATTTAAAATTAATTGGTGGTTCATTAGGAGAAGAAATTTTAGATTTAAAAGGTATTATTAATTTATCTAAGCTTCCTTCTAGAGAAGAACTTATATCTGAAATTACTGGAATGGTTGGTTCTCCAGGATCTCTATTATCACAACTAGTAAGTTCTCCAGGCAATAATATTGCAGGAATAACTGTTGCATTAGAAGAACAAAAAGCAGCATAACTTTGAATAAAAAATTTTGACTTTGTAAATTTAAAATTAACTTATATTAAATCGAATGGATGGTAAATTATGGCAGATGTAAAAAAATTAGCTGAAGAAATTGTTGGTTTAACACTTTTGGAAGCTGTAGAACTAAAAAATATATTGAAGGATGAGTATGGAATTGAGGCTGCATCAGGGGGTGCAGTAATGGTAGCTGGTCCAACAGGAGGTGCTGGGGATTCTGGAGGAGCTGCAGAAGAAAAATCTGAGTTTGATATTATACTTAAGGCTGCTGGTGATAAGAAAATTAATGTAATTAAGGAAGTTCGAACTATCACAGGCTTAGGTTTAAAAGAAGCAAAGGATTTAGTTGAGGCTGGTGGAAAGGCTGTTAAAGAAGGCGTTTCTAAGGATGAAGCAGAAAAAATTAAAGCTCAGTTAGAAGAAGCAGGTGCTGAGGTAGAACTAAAATAGTTTCTGTAATCACAATCTTAATTGGTGCCTTCTTGAAGGTACCAATACTTTTTAAATTTAATTATTTTGAAACTTACTGGTTAAGATTTTTTAAAGTTAAATCAAATTTTTAAGTGAATTAAAATTAACTACGGCATTTTAAATTAGAGGTGAAAATGACCAACGCTCATAACAATCAAAAGCGAGTAAGAAAATCATATGGCAAAATACGCGAAGTTGCAGAAATGCCCAATCTTATTGAGGTACAAAGGTCATCATATGACGTCTTTCTTAAATCAGGTTATTCTGATACTCCATTAGATAGCGAAGGAATTCAAGGTGTATTTCAATCTGTTTTTCCTATTAAAGATTTTAATGATACAGCTGTGTTAGAATATGTAAGTTATGAACTAGAAAAACCTAAATATGATGTTGAGGAATGTCAGCAAAGAGACATGACCTACAGTGCACCATTAAAAGTTAAATTAAGGCTTGTTGTTTTTGATATTGATGAAGTAACTGGATCTAAGTCAGTTAAAGGAATAAAGGAACAAGATGTATATATGGGAGATATTCCTTTAATGACACCAAATGGTACTTTTGTATTTAATGGCACTGAAAGGGTGGTTGTTTCTCAAATGCATAGATCTCCTGGTGTGTTTTTTGATCATGATCGAGGTAAAACACATTCCTCAGGTAAAATTTTATTCACCTGCAGAATAATTCCATACAGAGGATCTTGGCTTGATTTCGAATTTGATGCAAAGGACTTGGTCTACGTAAGGATTGATAGAAGAAGAAAATTACCAGTTTCTACAATGTTATATTCATTGGGTATGACACAAGAAGACATATGTAAAGCATATTATGATACTGTGACATACATAAAATCTAAGGACAATAAATGGAGTTGTCCATTCTTTCCTGAGCGTTTAAGGGGAATAAAGCCAAGTTTTGACATTATTGATGCTGATTCTGGAGAAATAATTGCTCCTGCAGACAAAAAAGTTACACCAAGATTGGTGAAAAAACTTTTAGATCAGAAAAGCTCTATTAATATCTTAGTACCATTTGAAAATTTAATTGGTAGGTATGCTGCTGTTGATATAATTAATGAAAAAACTGGTGAAATCTGGATTGAAGCAGGCGATGAACTTACATGGGAAATTGATGAAAAAACTGGTAATGTTACAGGTGGCTCACTTTCTAAGCTCATTGATAACGGAGTAGTTGAAATCCCTACCCTAGACATAGATAATGTAAACATTGGTCCATATATCAGAAATACCATGGCTGCTGATAAGAATTTTAATTACGAAATGGCACTTGTTGATATTTACCGTGTAATGAGACCAGGTGAACCTCCAACCTTGGATGCAGCCATAAACCTATGTGATACTTTATTTTTTGACCCTGAAAGGTATGATTTATCTGCAGTTGGCCGAGTAAAATTAAATATGCGATTAGATGTAAATACTGAGGATACTCAAAGGACATTAAGAAAAGAAGATATTGTAGGTGTAATCAAAGCATTAGTTGATTTGAGAGATGGTAGAGGTGAAATTGATGATATTGACCACTTAGGAAATAGAAGAGTTAGGTCTGTTGGTGAATTAATGGAAAACCAGTATAGGTTGGGCTTACTTAGAATGGAAAGAGCTATTAGAGAAAGAATGACTTCAGTTGAAATTGACACTGTAATGCCTCAAGATCTAATTAATGCTAAGCCTGTAGCGGCTGCAGTAAGAGAATTTTACGGTTCTAGCCAACTTTCACAATTTATGGATCAAACCAATCCTCTTTCGGAGGTCACTCACAAAAGAAGATTATCAGCACTTGGCCCAGGAGGATTAACTCGTGATAGAGCTGGTTTTGAAGTCAGAGACGTGCATCCTACGCATTACGGTAGAGTATGCCCTATTGAAACACCAGAAGGTCCAAACATTGGATTGATTAACTCCTTGGCATCCTTTGCCAGAGTAAATAAGTATGGTTTTATCGAAACACCATATAGACGAGTAAGGGATGCAAAAGTTACAGACGAAGTAATTTACATGTCAGCAACAGAGGAGATGAAATATACTATTGCTCAAGCTAACGCTAAGCTTGATGATGAAGGTAAGTTTATCAACGATTTAGTTTCTACAAGAAAATCAGGTGAGTATATGCTTAATCCTGCTGAGTCTGTTGAATTGATAGATGTTAGTCCTAAACAACTTGTGTCTGTAGCTGCTTCATTGATACCTTTCTTGGAAAACGATGATGCCAATAGAGCGTTGATGGGATCAAATATGCAAAGACAAGCAGTACCTTTGCTTAAAGCTGAGGCGCCGTTTGTAGGTACTGGAATGGAAAGTATAGTAGCTAGAGATTCTGGGGCATCAATAATGGCTAAGAGGGCTGGAATTATTGATCAAATAGATGCTATGCGAATAGTTATCCGTGTTACTGATAAACTAGAAGATGGTGATCCTGGTGTTGATATTTATAGGTTACGAAAATTTCAGCGATCTAATCAAAATACCTGTATTAATCAAAAACCTCTAGTAAAAGTAGGTGATACAGTAGCTAAAGGAGAAGTAATAGCTGATGGTCCTTGTACAGATATGGGTGAACTTGCACTTGGTAAAAATGTCCTTGTAGCTTTTATGCCTTGGAATGGTTATAATTATGAGGATAGTATCTTAATTTCTGATAGAATTGTTAGAGATGATGTTTTTACTTCAATTCATATTGAAGAGTATGAGATTTCAGCTAGAGATACTAAACTTGGTCCAGAAGAAATAACTAGAGATATCCCAAATGTTGGGGAGGAAGCACTTAGAAACCTTGATGAAGCTGGCATAGTATATATCGGGGCAGAAGTGGGACCAAATGACATATTAGTTGGTAAAATAACTCCTAAGGGAGAAAGTCCAATGACTCCAGAAGAAAAATTGTTAAGGGCAATTTTTGGTGAAAAGGCTTCTGACGTAAGAGATACTTCCCTTAGAATGAGCCCAGGTGATAGTGGAACAGTAGTAGAAGTTAGAGTTTTTAATAGACATGGTATTGAAAAAGATGAAAGAGCTATTCAAATTGAGAGAGAAGAAATAGAGAGATTAAGTAGAGATAGAGATGATGAGCTAGCTATTCTTGAAAGGAATATTTATGCAAGACTAGAAAATCTTTTAATAGATCAAGAAGTAATTAAAGCACCTAGTGAATTTGGTAAAATTAAAATAGTTGATAAATCTTTATTAGATAGGCTATCTAAAGGGCAATGGTGGCAATTAATAATTGATGATGATAAAAAAATAACTCAAATAGAGGCTTTAAAAAATCAATTTGATGTACAGAAGAAAACACTAGAAACTAGGTTTAGCGATAAAGTAGAAAAGGTTAGAAGAGGAGATGACTTACTACCTGGTGTTATGAAGATGGTTAAAGTTTTTGTCGCTGTTAAGCGTAAATTACAGCCAGGTGATAAAATGGCAGGTCGGCATGGAAACAAGGGTGTTATTTCAAGAGTTGTTCCAATTGAAGATATGCCCTTTTTAAAAGATGGGACTACAGTCGATGTTGTTTTAAATCCTCTAGGCGTTCCAAGTAGAATGAATGTTGGTCAAATTTTAGAAACTCATATGGGATGGGCTTGTCATAATTTGGGTAAAACTATTGGAAAAGCGCTCGATGAGTATAAAAGAACTAATAATTTAGAAGAAGTTGTTAAGTCGGTAAAACAAGCATATGGGGATGAATTTTTTGAGAATAATTTTAAAAAAATGAGTGAAGAAAAAATTATTGAAGCAGCTCAAAATGTTGTAAGCGGCGTTCCTGTTGCTACACCTGTATTTGACGGTGCAAAAGAAGCTAATGTAAATGATGCATTAATAAGGGCAGGATTAGATGAGTCTGGTCAATCAATAGTGTTTGATGGGAGAACTGGGGAACAATTTGCAAGACCTGTTACCATAGGTATGAAATATATTTTAAAATTACATCACTTAGTTGATGAAAAAATACACGCAAGATCTACAGGACCTTACAGTTTAGTAACTCAGCAACCTCTTGGTGGCAAAGCTCAATTTGGTGGTCAGAGATTTGGTGAAATGGAAGTTTGGGCACTTGAAGCATATGGTGCAGCATATACTCTTCAAGAAATGCTAACTGTAAAATCTGATGATGTTGCAGGTAGAACAAAGGTATACGAGAGCATTGTTAAAGGAGATGACGATTTTGAAGCTGGTGTTCCTGAATCCTTCAATGTACTTGTCAAGGAAATACGATCACTTGGTCTAAGTGTTGATCTTCTTGATAGGGATTTAGAATAACAAATTTTTATATTTAATATCTTGGATTAATTTTATTAGGATTATTTAATGAACAAAGAAATAGCAAACCCTTTTAATTCAAATACACGTATTAGGTCATTTGAAGAAATTAAGATTTCCCTAGCCTCACCTGAAAAAATTGTGAGTTGGTCTTTTGGTGAAATTCGAAAACCAGAAACTATTAATTACAGAACTTTTAAACCTGAAAGAGACGGTTTGTTCTGCGCCAGAATTTTTGGACCTATCAAAGATTATGAGTGTTTATGTGGTAAATATAAAAGAATGAAATATAGAGGAGTGACTTGCGAAAAGTGTGGAGTTGAAGTTACTCTTCAAAAAGTAAGAAGAGAAAGAATGGGTCATATCGACCTAGCCTCTCCAGTTGCACATATATGGTTCCTAAAGTCTTTACCATCAAGAATTGGTCTTATGCTTGATATGACTTTAAGAGATTTGGAAAGAGTTCTTTATTTTGAACAATATATTGTCATTGAACCTGGACTTACAGAACTTAAAAACGGTCAACTTCTTACGGAAGAAGAATTTCTAGATTTTCAGGATCAGTATGGAAGTGACTCTTTTAATGCAGGAATTGGAGCAGAAGCAATAAGAGAGATGTTATCTTCAATTGATTTGGAGTCTGAGGCAGAAAAACTTAGAATAGAATTAGCAGAAGCAACTGGAGAGCTAAAGCCAAAAAAAATAATAAAGAGACTTAAATTAGTTGAAAATTTTATTGAGGGTGGAAATCGGCCTGAGTGGATGATACTAACAGTTGTTCCTGTAATACCGCCAGAGCTACGTCCGTTAGTTCCATTAGACGGAGGTCGTTTTGCCACTTCTGATTTGAACGATTTATATAGAAGAGTAATAAATAGGAACAACCGCCTAAAAAGGTTAATAGAATTAAGAGCTCCAGATATTATAATACGAAATGAAAAAAGAATGTTACAAGAATCTGTTGATGCTTTATTTGATAATGGTAGAAGAGGAAGAGTGATAACTGGAGGTAATAAGCGGCCACTTAAATCTCTTTCTGATATGTTAAAAGGAAAACAGGGAAGATTTAGACAAAATTTACTTGGAAAAAGAGTAGATTTTTCTGGAAGATCTGTAATCGTAACCGGACCAGAGTTAAAACTTCACCAATGTGGTTTACCCAAAAAAATGGCTTTGGAATTATTTAAGCCTTTTATTTATTCCAGATTAGAGGCAAAAGGGCTTTCATCTACTGTAAAACAAGCAAAAAAATTAGTTGAAAAAGAAAGACCAGAAGTTTGGGATATACTAGAAGAAGTTATAAGAGAACATCCTGTACTTTTAAATAGAGCTCCTACACTTCATAGGTTAGGTATACAGGCATTTGAGCCAATTTTAGTTGAGGGGAAAGCTATACAATTACATCCACTTGTGTGTTCTGCATTTAATGCAGATTTTGATGGAGACCAAATGGCAGTTCATATTCCTTTAAGTCTAGAGGCACAACTAGAAGCTCGTGTATTAATGATGTCAACTAATAATGTACTTTCTCCTGCAAATGGCAAACCAATTATAGTTCCTTCACAAGATATGGTATTAGGCCTGTATTATTTGTCACTTGAAAGAAAAGGCTTGGTTGGAGAGGGTAAATCTTTTGCTAGTATTGAAGAAGTAGAACATGCACTAGAACAGGGTTTTGTAGAACTACATTCAAAAATAATTGCTAGAATGCCTCAAATTGATGAGCAAGGTTTAACCGTTTATAAAAGATTTGATACTACCCCTGGTAGATTAAGAATTGGGAGTTTACTTCCAAAAAATCATAAAGCTCCCTTTGAAATTGTTAATAGATTACTTAGAAAAAAAGAAGTAGGAGAAGTAATAGACGCAGTGTATAGACACTGTGGTCAAAAAGAATCTGTTATATTTTGTGATCAAATAATGCAGTTGGGATTTAAGGAAGCCTTTAAGGCAGGTATATCATTTGGTAAAGATGATATCGTAATTCCAGAGAAAAAATGGTCTTTAGTCGAGGGTACAAGAGATCAAGTTAAAGAATTTGAACGACAGTATATGGATGGTCTCATTACTCAAGGTGAGAAATATAATAAAGTAGTAGATGCATGGTCAATATGTTCTGATTCTGTAGCTGATGCTATGATGAATGAAATATCGGCTGTTCAACCAGAGCAATTAGACGATAATAAACAATTAAATTCTGTTTATATGATGTCTCATTCTGGAGCTAGAGGTTCACCTGCGCAAATGAAGCAACTTGGTGGTATGCGTGGTCTTATGGCAAAACCTTCAGGAGAAATAATTGAAACACCAATCATATCAAATTTTAAAGAGGGTTTAACTGTTTTAGAGTATTTTAACTCAACTCATGGTGCAAGAAAAGGATTAGCTGATACTGCATTAAAAACAGCTAACTCTGGTTATTTGACAAGAAGGTTAGTAGATGTTGCACAAGATTGTATTATTAGAGAAGAAGATTGTGGAACTGAAAATTTTATCCAAGTTTCAGCTGTAATAAACGATGGTGAAGTAGTTGCATCATTGTCAGAAAGAATTTTGGGTAGGGTTGTAGCTGAGGACATATTGTCACCATTAGATCAATCAGTAGTACTTAAAAAAGGAGTTATGATTGATGAAAGGATGGCGGATAATATTGATAATTTGAACATTCATACCGTAAAAATCAGATCAGCTCTTACATGTGAAGCAGAAGACGGTATATGTGCTCAATGTTATGGAAGAGATTTGGCAAGAGGAACAAGAGTAAATCCTGGTGAAGCTGTTGGTATTATTGCTGCACAGTCTATAGGTGAACCTGGAACTCAGTTGACAATGAGAACTTTTCACATAGGGGGCATAGCTCAAGGCGGATCTCAATCATTTATAGAATCTAGTCATTCAGGAAAAATAAAACTTTTGAATGCTAATCTAATACAAAATTCTTCAAAAGAGAATATTGTGATGGGTAGAAACATGGAAATATTGATTGAGGATGACAAAGGTAATCAAATCTCTACTCATAAAGTTTCATTTGGTTCAAAGATATATGTAAACGAAGGTGATAAAATTAAATCTGGTCAAAAATTATTTGAATGGGATCCCTATACCCTACCTATTATAGCAGAAAATAATGGCGTAGCTAAATTTATAGATTTAATAGCAGGTGTTTCACTTAGGGAAGAAACTGATGATGCTACTGGAATAGCGCAAAGAATAGTATCAGATTGGAGATCAGCTCCAAAAGGAAATGAATTAAAGCCAGAAATAATTGTTGCTGATCAAAATAGTGGAGAACCAGTAAAACGAGAAAATGGGAACCCTGAAAGACATGCTATGTCTGTTGAAGCAATTTTATCTGTTGAAGATGGTGATATAGTAAGTGCAGGTGATGTAATTGCTAGAATACCTAGAGAAGGGGCAAAAACAAAAGATATAACCGGTGGTTTACCACGAGTGGCAGAACTTTTTGAAGCAAGACGACCCAAAGACCATGCAATAATAGCCCAAATTGATGGATATGTAAGATTTGGAAAAGATTATAAAAATAAATTAAGACTGACTATTGAACCACCGGAAGGTGGTGGTGATCCAATTGAGTATCTTGTTCCAAAGGGTAAGCATATTCCAGTAAACGAAGGAGATTTTATAAGGAAAGGAGAGAATTTAGTAGATGGAAATCCAGCACCACATGATATTTTATCCATTCTTGGAGTAGAGGCTCTTGCAAATTATATGATATCAGAAGTTCAAGATGTTTATAGATTACAAGGTGTAAAAATAAACGATAAACATATTGAAGTTATAGTCCGTCAAATGTTACAGAAATGGGAAATATCTGACAGCGGTCAAACTATTTTGTTGAAAGGAGAACAAGTTGATCGTATGGAGTTTGAAGAAATTAACAAAAAAGCGATTGAAAAAGGGTATGAACCAGCTAAAGGAGCGCCTGTCCTCTTAGGAATTACCAAAGCTAGTCTTCAAACAAGAAGTTTCATTTCGGCAGCTTCATTTCAAGAAACAACAAGAGTTCTAACAGAGGCTTCTACACAAGGGAAACGAGACAAACTTATTGGACTTAAAGAAAATGTTATTGTTGGTAGATTAATTCCTGCAGGAACAGGAGGAGCGGCAAGAGATATTAAAAAATTAGCAACTCAGAGGGATGCTGCTATATTAGAACAGAAAAAGAAAGAGGAAAGTACACTTGTTTCTGATGACACTAAAGTAGGAACTGATGATATTGAAGATGTAAAAGAAAACTAATAATTGGTCTCAAAAAAAAACTGGGAATAACATCATGATAACTTATTTTTTAATAAGTTGATAGATTTATATAGTTTTTAGTGTTTAATTTACTCTAAATAAAAAAAAAATTACTTTTTTATAGGATATTTGTTTCATTACTGTTGACATTTTTTAAAACCCAGAATATTTAACGCCATCACCTTTTATTAAGGTTTTATTATTTTAACTTTTGGCACACGATCCGGCTTTTCAGATCCTCTGTATTTACCAGTTTATTAATTACTGGATTGTGGCCATTTAATAACTGGATTAAGTCCGTGATTTTTTGGAGTAGGTTTAAATGCCAACTATACAACAATTAATTAGAAAGCCTAGAAAGCCCAGAGTTGTAAGGCAAAAATCTATGCATATGCAGGCTTGTCCGCAAAAAAGAGGCGTCTGTACAAGAGTTTATACTACAACTCCAAAGAAACCCAATTCAGCTATGCGAAAAGTAGCAAAAGTAAGATTAACAAACGGATTTGAAGTTATTTCATATATTCCAGGTGAGTCACATAATCTTCAAGAACACTCTGTTGTTTTAATTCGTGGTGGTAGAGTTAAAGATCTTCCAGGTGTCCGTTATCATATACTTAGAGGTGTTCTAGATACACAGGGCGTTAAAGACAGAAGGCAACGTCGTTCAAAGTATGGTACAAAAAGGCCAAAGTAGAAGGAAGTTTAATGTCAAGACGTCATAGTGCAGAAAAAAGATTAGTTTTACCAGATGCTAAGTTTGGAGACATTGTATTAACAAAATTTATGAATAGCCTAATGTTGCATGGCAAAAAGTCAACCGCTGAGACTATTGTTTACGGAGCTCTTGAACGTGTTGAAAATAAGTTAAAAAAATCTTCTGTAGAGCTTTTTCATGAAGCACTTGAAAACATTAAACCATCAATTGAAGTGAGGTCTAGAAGGGTAGGAGGTGCTACTTATCAAGTACCTGTAGAAGTTAGACCAGAAAGAAGACAGGCGCTGGCAATTAGATGGTTAATCAAGGCTTCTAGGGGAAGAAACGAAAATACTATGGAAGAAAGATTAGCATCAGAAATTATTGACGCTGTATCATCAAGAGGTACTGCGGTTAAAAAACGTGAAGATACCCATAAAATGGCTGAAGCTAACAAAGCCTTTAGTCATTACAGATGGTAATAATTTAGTTGAGTAGTAATTAGGGATTAAGAATATGGCCAGAGATTATACACTTGATTTATATAGAAATTTTGGAATCATGGCTCATATTGATGCCGGTAAAACAACATGCACTGAAAGAATTCTTTATTACACAGGAAAATCTCACAAAATAGGTGAAGTTCATGATGGGGCTGCTACCATGGATTGGATGGAGCAAGAACAAGAGCGTGGAATTACTATAACCTCTGCTGCTACTACAACATTTTGGGAGCGTACAGAAAACGGTCAGGTTGCCGAAGGACCCAAGCATAGATTTAATATTATTGATACTCCAGGGCACGTTGATTTTACCATTGAGGTTGAGCGTTCATTGGCAGTATTAGATGGTGCAGTATGTGTGCTTGACGCTAACGCAGGAGTAGAACCCCAAACTGAAACAGTTTGGAGGCAAGCTGATAGGTATAAAGTCCCAAGAATTGTTTTTGTTAACAAGATGGATAAAATTGGTGCAAGTTTTAGTAATTGTGTTGATATGATTTTGGATAGAACCGGAGCTAAACCATGCCCTATCCAATTGCCCATTGGCTCTGAAAATGCTTTTGAAGGTATGATTGATCTCATCACTATGGAAGAGTGGATTTGGCAAGGTGAAGATTTAGGCGCAACCTGGTCTAAGAAAAGTATAAGAAATGACCTCTTAGAGACTGCTCAAAAAATGCGATCAGAAATGATTGAGATTGCTGTTGAAATGGATGATGAGATAATGGAGTCCTACCTTGATGGGAAAGAACCAACAGTGGAAGAAATAAGAAAACTCTTAAGACTAGGTACACTAAATATGACATTTGTTCCAGTGTTATGTGGCTCTGCCTTCAAAAATAAGGGTGTGCAACCTCTATTGAACGCAGTTATTGATTTTTTACCATCACCTCTTGATGTACCGTCATATTTTGGTTTTAAACCTGGTGACGTTAATGAAGAAAGAAATATTGAAAGATCAGCAGATGATTCACAACCATTTTCTGGTTTGGCATTTAAAATTATGAATGATCCTTTTGTAGGTTCACTCACTTTCCTTAGAATTTATTCTGGAGTTGTAAAAAAAGGGGATAGTTTTATTAATTCGACTAAAGGTAAAAAAGAGAGAATAGGTAGGATGATGATGATGCATTCTATAAACAGGGAAGAAATTGAAGAAGCTTTTGCTGGAGATATAATTGCTCTTGCCGGTTTGAAAGATACAACTACTGGCGATACAATTTGTGATATGGCTTCTCCAGTAGTTTTAGAAACTATGACTTTCCCGGATCCCGTTATTGAAATAGCAATTGAACCAAAGACAAAAAATGATCAGGAAAAAATGTCTGCTGGTTTGCAAAGACTTGCAGCAGAAGATCCTTCTTTTAGAATTGAGACTGACCTTGAATCTGGTCAAACTATAATGAAAGGTATGGGTGAGTTACATCTTGATATTTTAGTTGATAGGTTAAAAAGAGAATTTAAAGTTGAAGCCAATATAGGAGCGCCACAGGTTGCATATAGAGAGACAATTTCTGTAGAAGCTGAAATAGACTATACGCATAAAAAACAGTCTGGGGGTGCAGGTCAATTTGCTAGAGTAAAAATGGTAATAACACCAACTGAACCAGGTGAAGGTTATTCCTTTGAAAGTAAAATAGTTGGTGGAGTAATCCCAAAAGAATATATACCAGGCGTAGAAAAGGGTATCCAATCTGTTATGGATAGCGGGCCACTAGCTGGGTTCCCTGTAATTGATTTTAAAGTTTCTCTTATAGATGGAGCTTATCATGACGTAGACTCAAGTGTGCTTGCTTTTGAAATAGCTGGACGTGCAGCTTTGAGAGACGGATTAAAAAAAGCTGGTGCAAAATTATTGGAGCCAGTCATGAAAGTTGAGGTAGTTACTCCAGAAGATTATACGGGTAGCATTATAGGTGATCTTACCTCAAGAAGGGGAATGGTTACTGGTCAAGAGACAAGGGGTAACGCTATAGTTGTAAACGCTTTTGTTCCTCTGGCTAATATGTTTGGCTATATTAACAATTTAAGATCGATGTCCTCTGGTCGAGCTCAATTCACTATGATTTTCGATCACTATGAGTCTGTTCCTTCAAATATTTCAGAGGAAATCCAAGCAAAGTATGCATAGAAAACTTTTAAATTTTTAACTATTTTTTAATGGAGACCAAAGATGGCAAAAGAAAAATTTGAGCGTAATAAACCACATGTGAATGTAGGAACTATAGGCCACGTAGATCATGGAAAAACAACTCTTACTGCTGCTATTACAAAGCATTATGGAGATTTTAAAGCATATGATGAGATAGATGGTGCGCCTGAAGAGAAAGCTAGAGGTATAACCATTTCTACTGCACACGTTGAATATGAAACTGAGAAAAGGCATTATGCTCATGTTGATTGTCCAGGTCATGCCGATTACGTAAAAAATATGATTACTGGAGCTGCACAAATGGATGGTGCAATACTCGTAGTAAATGCAGCTGATGGGCCTATGCCACAGACACGTGAACATATTTTGTTAGCAAGACAAGTTGGGGTTCCAGCTCTTGTGGTATTTTTGAATAAAGTTGATCAGGTTGATGACCCTGAATTGTTAGAGTTGGTTGAAATGGAAGTAAGGGAATTACTTTCAAAGTATGAATTCCCAGGGGATGATATACCTATTGTATCTGGTTCTGCTCTGGCTGCCCTTGAAGATAGGGATGCTGAAATTGGTGCAAATAAAATAAACGAATTAATGGCCGCTGTTGATGACGCCATTCCAACTCCTGACAGGCCTATTGATCAACCATTTTTAATGCCAATAGAAGATGTTTTTTCAATTTCTGGTCGAGGAACAGTAGTTACTGGTAGAGTTGAGCGTGGTGTTATTAATGTAGGAGATGAAATTGAGATAGTTGGAATAAGAGATACATCCAAATCTACTTGTACTGGTGTTGAAATGTTTAGAAAGCTTCTAGATAGAGGAGAAGCCGGAGATAATATTGGAGCGCTATTAAGGGGAGTAGAAAGAGATGGGGTTGAAAGAGGACAATGTTTAGTAAAACCTGGAACTGTTACACCACATACAAAATTTGAAGCTGAGGCTTACATATTAACAAAAGAAGAAGGTGGTCGACACACTCCTTTTTTTGGAAACTATAGGCCTCAATTTTACTTTAGGACAACAGATGTAACTGGTACAGTTCAGCTTCCTTCAGGTACTGAAATGGTTATGCCTGGTGATAATTTAAAATTTACTGTTGATCTAATTGCCCCCATTGCGATGGAAGAGAAGTTACGTTTTGCAATCAGAGAAGGTGGAAGAACAGTAGGTGCTGGAGTTGTTTCAAAGATTTTGGAATAACATTCTATTAAACGAAATTTAATATGTTATTAGGTGGTTAGTAAATGCAAAGTCACAATATAAGAATAAGATTACAAGCCTTCGACTATAGAGTCTTGGATGTAAGCACTGCTGAAATTGTGTCTACTGCTAAAAGAACTGGAGCACAAGTCAGAGGTCCGATACCCTTACCTAATAAGATTGAAAAATTTACTGTTCTCAGAGGACCACACGTTGATAAGAAAAGCAGAGAGCAATTTGAAATTAGAACTCACAAGAGATTATTAGATATAGTGGATCCCACCCCTCAAACTGTTGATGCTTTAATGAAATTAGATCTCGCAGCTGGAGTAGACGTAGAGATTAAACTTTAGGATATTGAAATGCGATCTGGTATAATTGCAAAAAAAATGGGTATGACTAGGATATTTAGCGACGATGGAGAGCAAATACCTGTTACAGTTTTAAGGCTAGAAAAAGTTCAAGTTGTTGCTCAAAAAACTCAAGATAAAGATGGATATTTTGCTTTAAAGCTGGGTTCAGGTTCAATAAAAGCTAAAAATTGTAATAAATCTTTACGTGGACAATTTTCGGTTGCTAAAATTGAGCCAAAGAGAAAACTTAAAGAATTTCGAGTTTCCTCGGAAAACCTAATAGACGTAGGAAAAGAAATTAACGCTTCTCACTATGTAGAAGGTCAATATGTTGACGTTTCTGGCTTGTCCATCGGAAAAGGATTTGCTGGAGCAATGAAAAGACATAATTTTTCTGGATTGAGAGCTTCTCACGGTGTATCTATTTCTCATAGGTCGCATGGTTCAACTGGACAGTGCCAAGACCCTGGGCGTGTTTTCAAGGGAAAAAAAATGGCAGGTCACATGGGTGATTGTAATGTAACAATTCAAAATTTAAGAGTTGTAAAAACAGACCCTGAGCGAGGCTTAATTATGATTAAAGGTGCAGTTCCTGGAGCCAAAGGTGGCTGGGTAACCTTAAAAGATGCAATAAAGAAAAAACTCCCTGATAATATTCCATATCCTTCTTCATCAGAGCAGGTGATTGAAAGTAAACCTTCTGATGTGGATATTTTAGATAAGTCTGATAGTTCAAAAGATGAAGCTAATAAGGCTCTTAAACCAGACGTTTCAACCGATACACAAAAGGATTTGGAGCCAAATAATGAAAATTGATGTTGTAGATATTAACAATAAAAAATCTGGAACTATTGAATTAAACAGTTCGCTTTTTGGGCTTGAGCCTCGCCCAGACATTTTAAATAAAGTTGTAAGATGGCAATTGGCTAAGCGTCAGCAAGGAACACATTCTGTTTTAACTAGATCAGAAGTTTCTTATTCTACAAAAAAAATTGTACGACAAAAAGGTTCAGGTAGTGGACGCCACGGCTCAAGAAGAGCACCAATTTTTAGAAAAGGTGGTGTTTATAAAGGTCCCAAGCCCAGAAGTCATGAATTTTCTCTAACAAAAAAATTAAGAAAACTTGGCCTTAGACATGCACTTTCATCCAAATATGCAAGTGGTAACTTAATTATCTTAAATAAAGCTGAGATCGATAATCAAAAAACTAGTGATTTCTCAAAAAAATTAAAAAAACTGAAATGGGGTCGAGTCCTAGTTGTTGGTAGAGAAGACAACCCAAAAAGCTTAAATTTTTTTAATGCTAGTAAAAATATCCCTATGTTAGATTTTTTATCGGTAAATGGTATCAACGTTTATGATGTGTTAAGAAGAGATACATTGGTATTAACAAAAGCTGCTGTTAATTCTTTAGAGGATAGATTATCATGAAAGATCAAGCCACAAGTGTATCTTACGATATTATTAGAAGACCAATTATTACTGAAAAAGCAACGATGGCATCGGAGCATGGAATTATCGCTTTTGAAGTTGCAATTAAGAGTACAAAAAAACAGATAAAAGATGCTATTGAAAACTTATTTAACGTAAAAGTTGAGGCAATAAATACATTAATCGTTAAAGGTAAAGTTAAGCGATTTCGTGGAAAGATAGGTAAGAGGCGTGACCTTAAAAAGGCATATGTGACTCTTGCAGAAGGTAATACTATTGATGTTAGTACTGGATTATAATTGAAGTTGGTGATAAATTATGCCTTTAAAATCATATAAACCTACTACTCCGGGTCAAAGAGATCTTGTTTTAGTTGATAGATCTGAATTATGGAGTGGTCGACCTGAAAAGTCTCTCTCTTTTGGATTGAATAAAAAAGGCGGTAGAAACAACTCTGGAAGAATTACTATGAGGCGTAAAGGTGGAGGTGCTAAGCGTCTTTATAGATTAATAGATTTCAAAAGAAATAAGTTAGATATAAAAGGAACTGTTGAGAGAATTGAGTATGATCCTAATAGAACTGCATTCATCGCTCTTGTAAAATACGAAGATGGAGAAAAATCATACATTCTTGCTCCACAAAGAATTAAAGTTTCAGACACTATTATTTCTTCATCAAGTTCGGACATTAAACCTGGTAATGCAATGCCGTTTACTGGTATGCCAATTGGAACTATTGTGCATAATGTTGAGTTAAAAAGAGGAAAAGGTGGTCAAATTGCTAGAGCTGCAGGTTCGTACGCTCAATTTGTGGGTAGAGATGGTAACTATGCACAATTAAGACTTTCATCAGGAGAAATGCGATTAGTTCGTCAAGAATGTATGGCCACCGTTGGAGCTGTGTCAAACCCAGATAATTCAAATCAAAATTTTGGTAAAGCTGGTAGAAATCGGAATAAAGGCATAAGACCATCTGTTCGAGGTGTAGTAATGAACCCAATAGATCATCCACATGGTGGTGGTGAAGGTAGAACTTCAGGAGGTAGACATCCTGTAACTCCATGGGGGAAACCTACTAAGGGGGCTAGGACGAGAACTAATAAATCAACTGATAAATATATATTAAGGTCTAGACATAATAGGAAAGGGCGAAAATAAATGGCAAGATCTATTTGGAAAGGACCTTTCGTTGAAGGTTATGTTTTGAAGAAAGCAGAAAAAGTAAGAGAGTCTGGTAAAAATGAAGTTATAAAAATATGGTCTCGAAAATCTACCATTCTTCCTCAGTTTGTTGGTTTAACATTTGGTGTTTATAATGGAAAAAAGCATATTCCAGTTTTAATAAGTGAAGAAATGATAGGTCAAAAGTTTGGAGAATATAGCCCTACAAGAACATATTATGGTCATGCCGCAGATAAAAAAGCAAAGAGAAGTTAATTAAATGACAGACATATCAACAAATTCAAAAGAAGATAATCTAGAAGCTACTGCTAAGGTTAGAATGTTAAAAACTAGTCCGCAAAAGTTAAATTTAGTCTCAAGAATGATCAGAAACAAACCTGTCAATATAGCTCTAGCTCAGCTCAAATTTTCAAAAAAAAGAATAGCCAAAGATGTTAGAAAATGTTTAGAATCAGCAGTTGCTAATGCAGAAAATAATCATGATTTAGATATAGATGAATTAGTGGTTAGTGAAGCATATGTTGGAAAAAACCTAGTTTTGAAAAGGGGTAGACCAAGAGCCAGAGGCCGTTATGGCAAAATCTTAAAACCCTTCAGTCAATTAACCATAAAGGTCAAGCAGATTTTGGCAAATAGTGAAGAAAAGGAGAAAGCATAATGGGACAAAAAATTAATCCTGTTGGTCTCCGACTTCAGGTAAATAGAACTTGGGAAAGTAGATGGTTTTCTAATACAAAAGAATATGGTGATTTACTCCATGAAGATTTAGAAATTAGAAAATTTATTAAAAAAAATTGTGCACAATCAGGTATTAGTAGAGTAATAATAGAAAGACCACACAAAAAGTGCAGAGTAACCATATATGCTGCTAGACCTGGTGTTATTATTGGAAAAAAAGGTGCAGATATAGAGACTCTAAAAAATAAAGTTGCAAAATTAACAAAAAGTGAATTGCACTTGAACATAGTAGAAGTCAGAAAGCCTGAGATCGATGCTGCACTTGTAGCTGAAAGTATAGCGCAACAGATGGAAAGAAGAGTGTCATTTAGGAGAGCTATGAAAAGAGCTGTTCAAAATGCTATGAGAATGGGAGCCCTTGGAATTCGTGTAGATATTGCTGGAAGGCTGGGTGGTGCAGAAATTGCCAGAACTGAGTGGTACTCTGAAGGAAGAGTTCCAAGGCACACATTAAGAGCTGACATTGATTATGCTTTGGCTGAAGGATTGACTGCTTATGGTATTATTGGTGTCAAAGTCTGGATATTTAAAGGTGAAATTATGGAACACGATCCCTCAGGAAGAGATAAAAGAATTAGTGAAGCTCAAGAAAATTCTTCAGGTATTAGAAATTGAGCATAAAGTTATAGGAGAAAAAGATGCTTCAACCCAAGCGAACAAAGTTTCGTAAACAACATAAAGGTCGCATACATGGGAATGCTAAAGGTGGGTATGAGATTAACTTTGGTAATTATGCACTTAAAGCTATTGAACCTGATAGAGTAAATGCAAGACAAATAGAGGCTGCTAGAAGAGCTTTAACTAGGCACATGAAAAGGCAGGGTCGTGTCTGGATTCGTATCTTTCCAGATGTGCCTGTAACCGCCAAGCCTATTGAGGTTAGAATGGGAAAAGGTAAAGGATCTGTAGATAGGTGGGTTGCAAAAATAAAGCCTGGAAGAATAATGTTTGAGGTTGACGGAGTAGCTGAGGATGTGGCAATGGAAGCACTGAGATTAGCTGCTATGAAATTGTCAGTTAAATCTAGATTTGTAAAACGTGAAGATTGGTAGTTGTAGGATATCTTATGAAGATTGAAGAACTTAAAAATAAAACTTTAGATCAGTTAAAAAGTATTTTGATTGATTTAAAAAAAGAATCTTTCAATTTAAGATTTCAGAAAGCTAATGGTCAGTTGGAAAATACTGCTAGAGTTAAAGTGGTTAAAAGAAGCGTTGCTAGAGTACTAACTCTTATCAATAATAAAATTAAAAATGAGTCGGAGAATTAATTAGATGCCAAAACGTATTTTAAGAGGACAAGTTACAAGTGATAGTAATGATAAAACAATAACTGTGCTAGTAGAGCGTCGCTTCACACATCCGGTTCTAAAAAAAACAATTCGTAAATCAAAAAAATATAGAGCTCATGACGAATCAAACAAATTTAAAAATGGCGATATTGTAAGAATTCAAGAATGTTCTCCTTTTTCTAAATCAAAAAGATGGGAAGTGTTGACAAATTAGAAATACTTTATATTAAGTTAAATCGAAACCGTGAGGAATAGCCTCGAAGGTCGGGAGAAAAAAAATGATCCAGATGCAAACCAATTTGGATGTCGCCGATAATTCTGGCGCAAAAAAAGTGCAGTGTATTAAAGTCCTAGGTGGAGCAAAGCGAAAATATGCTTCTGTTGGTGACGTTATAGTAGTATCAGTAAAAGATGCAATCCCTAGAGGAAGAGTAAAAAAAGGGGACGTAAGAAGGGCTGTCATAGTAAGAACAGCCAAAGAAATTAAGCGTTCTGATGGTAGTACAATTAAGTTTGATAAAAATGCTGCAGTTATGTTAAATAATGCTGGTGAACTTATTGGAACTAGAATTTTTGGTCCTGTAGTTCGAGAACTAAGGTCAAAAAACTTTATGAAAATTGTTTCCTTAGCGCCGGAGGTTCTTTAATGCCATCTAAAATTTTAAAAGGTGATAAAGTATTTGTATTAACAGGTAAAGATAAAGGAAAAACTGGAGAAGTCATTCAGATTTTTACCAAATCCCACAGAGCTTTAGTTTCGGGCATTAATATGTCTATTAAGCATACAAAGCAATCAGAGAAAAATGCTGGTGGTAGAATACCTAAAGAGGCTCAAATACATATTTCAAATTTAGCTTTGATAGATCCTAAAAATAATAATGCTACAAAGGTTGGATTTAAGTTAGTTGATGGAAAAAAGGTTCGTTTTGCTAAAAAATCTGGAGAATTGATTAATGGCTAACTATGTTCCAAGACTTAAAGAGAAGTATTTAAAAGAAATCCGTACTGGATTAAAAGAAAAGTTTTCCTACAAAAACGATATGATGATACCTAAATTACAGAAAATTGTATTAAACATGGGTGTTGGTGAAGCAGTTGGAGATAGTAAAAAGATCAAAAGTGCCCACGCAGACCTTAGAATTATATCTGGGCAACAGCCATTAATAACAAAGGCAAAAAAATCAATAGCCGGTTTTAAAGTTAGAGAGGAGATGCCACTAGGTGTTAAAGTTACTCTTAGAAGAGATAAAATGTACGAATTTTTAGATAGGTTGATTACTATTGCAATGCCTAGAATAAGAGATTTTAGGGGTGTTTCACCCAAGAGTTTTGACGGAAGAGGTAATTATGCTTTAGGGATAAAAGAGCATATCGTTTTTCCAGAAATCGATTTTGATAAAGTGGATTCCATTTGGGGATTAGACATAGTTTTATGTACTAGTGCTAATAGTGATGATGAGGCAAGAGAATTGTTAAGAGAATTTAATATGCCTTTTTATAATTAATTTAGTGTTGGAGATTGTGATGGCAAAGGTATCAATGATAAATCGTGAATTAAAAAGGCAAAAACTAGTGAAACGATTTAATAATAAAAGATTAGAGCTTAAGAAAATTGTTAAAGATAAAGATTTACCAATGGAAGAAAGATTTAAAGCTCAAATAAAGTTAGCTAAATTACCACCAAACTCATCTCCTTCAAGACTACATAATAGGTGTAAAGTTACGGGTAGACCAAAAGCTTTTTACAGAAAATTACAAATGTCTAGAATTGCTCTCAGAGATTTAGCTTCTAGAGGTGAAATTCCTGGCATGATTAAATCTAGTTGGTAAATGAGGAGAATCTAATGGTTATGAATGATCCAATTGGTGATTTACTTGCAAGGATTAGGAATGCTCAAATGAGAAACAGAAACGACGTAATAACGCCTGCATCTAAATTAAGAGCTTGGGTATTAGATGTTCTTCATTCGGAAGGTTTTATTCGGGGTTACAAGGCTGTAGAAAGTGATGATGGTAAGAATAATATTGTTATTGATTTAAAATATTTTGATGGTGAGCCAGTTATAAAGGAATTGAAGAGAGTTTCCACACCTGGTAGGCGTGTTTACACCAATGTTAAGAATTTACCAAAAGTAAGGCAAGGTTTAGGTATAGCCATAATATCTACTCCTAAAGGAGTTATGTCTGATAGTAAAGCGAGAGCTACTAATGTAGGTGGCGAAATACTTTGTACGGTTTTTTAAAGGATAGAAGAATGTCAAGAATTGGGAAAAAACCTATCATTGTACCTCAAAATGTTACTGCAAACATCGATGGTAATAAAATTGAAATAAAAGGACCAAACGGTTTAAGAGATTTTCATGTATCAAAAGAAGTTGAAGTTAAGCTTGAAGACAATCAAATAGTTGTAAGTCCAAAGAATTTATCAAAGAAATCTAGGCAGCATTGGGGAATGAATAGAACCCAAATTGCTAATTTAATTGAAGGTGTTACAGTTGGCTTTACTAAAAATTTAGATTTGAACGGAGTTGGCTATAGAGCAGCATTACAGGGTAACACTTTAAAATTGTCATTGGGTTATTCTCATGAAATTGATTTCGAAATACCTAAAGATGTAAAAATTACTGTTCCCAAGCCGACTGAAATTAATATTAATGGAATTGATCAGCAAATAGTTGGTCAAGTAGCTGCCAATATTAGAGAAAAAAGAAAACCAGAACCATATAAAGGTAAAGGCATAAGATATAGAGATGAATATGTCTTTGCTAAAGAAGGTAAGAAAAAGTAGGAACTTCTAGATGTCGAATAATAAAATAAACTTGTTTAAAAAAAGAAGACTAAGAAATAGAAATAAAATTAAAAGAGCTAAAAACACAAGAATTAGAATGAGTGTTCATAGATCTTCAAAAAATATTTATGTTCAGCTTATTGATGATAGTATTGGTACTACTTTAGTGTCTGCGTCTTCTAGAATGTCAGTATTAGGCAAAGATATGAAAAATAATAAGGAAACAGCAAAACTAGTTGGAAAAGAAATTGCTCAGAGAGCTAAGAAGTCAGGAATATCTGAAGTGTATTTTGATAGGGGAGGGTTTCTTTACCATGGTAGAGTAAAAGCTTTAGCTGATGCTGCAAGAGAAGGCGGCCTTAAATTTTAGGAGAAAATTAATATGGCAAGGGATTCTAGTCGTAAAGATAAAAAAGAGAGGGAAGACTCACCGGAATTTTCCGATAGATTAGTTGCAATCAATAGGGTTTCAAAAACAGTTAAGGGTGGAAAGCGCTTTGGTTTTGCAGCTCTGGTTGTTGTTGGTGATCAAAGAGGCCGTGTTGGTTTTGGTAAAGGAAAAGCGAAGGAAGTTCCCGAAGCTATTAGGAAGGCTACTGATCAAGCAAAGACACAAACCATGAGAGTGCCTCTTAAAGAAGGTAGAACATTACATCATGATGTAAATGGTAGGCATGGGGCAGGCATTGTTGTAATGCGAACAGCACCACCAGGAACTGGTATTATTGCTGGAGGTCCGATGAGAGCAGTTTTTGAAATGTTAGGTATTCAAGATGTTGTAGCAAAGTCTATAGGCTCACAGAATCCTTACAATATGGTTCGTGCAACTATTGATGGTCTAAAAAAAGAAGTAAGTCCGAGGATCATTGCTCGTAGAAGGGGTAAAAAGCTTTCTGCAATTGTTGTGAAAGATGAAGAGCAAAAGGAATTATCAGCATAACTTAAAAGTTGGGTAAAATTATGGTAAATAAAATTTATGTAAAACAGATTAGATCACCAATCAGAAGACCTGATGTTCAAAGAAAAATACTTAAAGGTCTTGGCTTAAATAAAATGAATAAAATTTCTGAGTTAGTTGATACACCTGCTATTAGAGGAATGATTAATAAAATAAAACATTTGGTGCAAGTCGTAGAAAAATAATTATTTGGTGATTTAATTTTTAGCACAGAAAAAATAATTTTAGATTTAGAGATATTAAAATGAAATTGAATGAATTAAGAGAAAAAAAAGGCGCTTTTAAAACAAAAAAAAGGGTAGGCAGGGGTCCTGGATCCGGTGTAGGAAAAACATGTGGTCGCGGTCTTAAGGGACAAAAATCTAGATCAGGAGTTTCTCTTAATGGTTTTGAAGGTGGTCAAATGCCAATATACATGCGACTCCCTAAAAGAGGGTTCAATGTACCTAATGCAAAAAAATATTCTGTAGTTAACATTGGCGTACTGCAAGACTTTATTGATAGAAAAAAAATAAATCCTGAAAATGAGATTAATGAGGAGACTTTATGTTCTTCTGGTGTTATCTCAAGAAATTTTGATGGTATTCGTCTTCTTGCTAAGGGAGAGTTAAAAACTAAAATTATTGTCAAGCTCACTGGAGCTTCCAAAGGTGCAATCTCTGCTATAGAAAAGCATGGTGGAACTTTTAAAAAATTATCTTAAAGTTTATTTTGTTTGTAATTTTCTTGTATTGTAAAAAGAAAAAAGGTTAAAAAGGGTTATAAATGCCTTCTGCAGCAGAACAAATGGCAGCAAACTTGAGTTGGGGATCTTTTGGTAAAGCAAAGGACCTTCAACGGCGAATTTTTTATGCTTTAGGGCTTTTGATAGTCTACCGAATCGGGACATATATCCCAGTTCCAGGTATTGATGCATCTCAACTCAAATCCTTTTTTGAACAAGCGAATACTGGTATTGGTGGTATGCTCAATATGTTTACTGGCGGTGCTGTGGGAAGAATGGCTATATTTGCTCTTGGTATAATGCCTTATATAACATCTTCAATTATTATGCAGCTTTTAGCCTCAATGGTTCCCCAGTTGGAGCAACTAAAAAAAGAAGGAGAACAAGGTAGAAAAAAAATAAACCAATATACTAGGTATGGGACTGTTGTTCTTGCTTTTTTTCAAGCTTATGGAATTTCAGTAGGATTAGAAAGTCAAGGCTTGGCATCAGATCCAGGTTGGTATTTTAGGGCATCCTGCATAATTACACTAGTGGGAGGCACTATGTTTTTGATGTGGCTTGGTGAACAAATAACTGCTAGGGGTATAGGAAATGGTATATCATTAATTATTTTTGTTGGTATTGTAGCAGAACTTCCATCAGCGCTAGCGCAGTTTTTTGCATCTGGAAGATCAGGTATTATTAGTCCAATAGTAATTTTTTCAGTTATTCTTATGGTCATTGTAGTAATTGGTTTAGTTGTTTATTTAGAGCGTGCCTTGAGAAAGATAAATATTCAATATCCAAGAAGACAAGTAGGTATGAAAATGTATGGTGGGGATACTTCAAATCTACCAATTAAGCTTAATCCCTCTGGAGTAATTCCCGCAATTTTTGCTTCCTCTCTTTTATTACTACCAACTACTGTTGTTACTTTTGCCCGAGATGATAGTGATGGGTTCTTATCTTATATAGCTGCATATTTAGGTCCTGGTCAGCCATTGTATTATGTTTTTTTTGGTGGGATGATAATATTTTTTACATACTTTTATACACTTAATGTTGCATTCAAGCCTGACGATGTAGCTGATAACTTAAAAAAGCAGGGAGGATTTGTTCCTGGAATACGACCTGGTGAAAGAACAGCTAAATATTTAGAATATGTTGTTGTTAGAATACTTGTATTAGGTTCTGGTTATCTTGCAGCAATTTGTTTACTGCCTGAAGTTATGAGGTCTCAATTCGCAATTCCTTTTTATTTTGGAGGGACTTCCCTTTTAATTGTTGTTTCTGTCACTATGGATACTATTACTCAAATCCAATCTCATATGTTAGCATACCAATATGAAGGTTTGATAGAAAGATCAAAGATACGTGGTTCTACTAAAAGAAATAAGAAAGGAAAAAGATGATCAATTTAATTCTACTTGGACCTCCTGGAGCAGGAAAGGGGACACAAGCTAGAACTTTATGTGAAGCATTTGGATTTGTTCAATTATCAACTGGAGACATGTTAAGAGAAGCTAAGAAAGATCAGTCTGAATTAGGAAAAAAAGTTGCCAATATTATGGCAAGAGGTGAGTTGGTTACTGATGAGATAGTGATAGGACTTATCGAAAAAAAACTTACAAATGAAAAGAATAACAAAGGATTTATTTTTGATGGATTTCCCAGAACTCTAGCTCAAGCTGATGCTTTGGGAGGTTTGTTGGAAACAGTTGGTCAAAAACTGGATCATGTAGTAGAATTATATGTTGATGATGAAAAATTAGTTCAGCGTATAATTGGACGCTTTACGTGTTCAGCTTGTGGAGAATTATATCACAAAACTACCAAGCCTCCAAAAAACCCCAGTATATGCGATATATGCGGTAGTAAAGACACTTTTAACTATAGACAAGATGATAATGAAGATTCCTTAAAAATTAGACAGCTAGCTTATTATAGAGATACTTCCCCGCTAATTGGATATTATCATGCACATAATAAATTACGAAAAGTTAATGGTCTTGGCAGTGTTGATGAAATTCAATCTAAGATAAGGAATATATTATTATAATTTTAAAAGAATTTCTTAACTATGAACTTGACGAAGTGAATTCCTTGGATATAATCCGCAAAAATATTTGAATAATTTCAATACACAATTTTTAGTTAATTCTTAAAATTAAATTAGACGGAGCAAAATTTGGCTAGAATAGCTGGTATAAATCTACCTACGAGTAAAAGAGTTCCAATAGCTTTAACTTACATACATGGTATAGGAACAAATACTGCAACAAAAATATGTACAGAGCTTAAAATACCTTTTTTAACAAAACTAAATGAACTTGATGATATACAATTATCATCAATAAGGGATTATATCGACTCTAAATTGATGGTAGAAGGTGATTTGAGAAGAGAAAAATCCATGAACATTAAAAGATTAATGGATCTAGGATGTTACCGTGGCTTAAGACATAGGCGGGGTCTTCCTGTTCGAGGCCAAAGAACTCATACTAACGCTAGAACTAGAAAAGGTCCTGCAAAAACTATCGCTGGAAAGAAAAAATAGGATAGACAAACTATGGCTGTTGATAAATCGAGAACAAAAAAGAAAGTTAAAAAAAATATTTCTACGGGTGTTGCTCATATAAATTCTAGTTTTAATAATACTAAGATTTTGATTTCTGATGCACAAGGTAACGCAATTGCTTGGTCGTCAGCAGGAACTATGGGATTTAAAGGTTCAAGAAAATCGACTCCTTACGCTGCGCAAATGGCTGCTGAAGATGCTGGTAAAAAAGCTCAAGACCATGGAATGAAAACACTAGAAGTAGAAATACAAGGTCCTGGTTCTGGAAGAGAATCAGCTTTGAGAGCTTTGTCTGCAGTTGGTATGATAGTTACTTCAATAAGAGATGTTACACCAATGGCTCATAATGGTTGCAGACCACCTAAGAGAAGAAGAGTTTGAAATATATGTTTCATATTAGTTGAACTTTTTAAAATTATTATAATTTAAACCCTCGGGCGTAAAAAACTTCTGGATTAGGTTTTTTACAGGAATGGAGGAACTTATGATCCATAAAAATTGGCAAGAATTGATTAGACCATCTAATGTTTCCATTAAACCAGGAGATGATCCAAAGAGCAAAGCAACTATTATGACAGAACCTCTCGAAAGAGGATTTGGACTAACTTTAGGTAATGCCCTCAGAAGGATATTGTTATCTTCATTACAGGGTGCCTCAATAGTCTCAGTACAAATAGACGGTGTTTTGCATGAATTTTCTTCATTAGCTGGTGTAAGGGAAGATGTAACTGACATCATTCTTAACTTAAAAGGGGTTTCAGTATCAATGGAAGTTGAAGGTCCAAAAAGATTATCTGTGAATGTAAAAGGGCCTGGGATTGTCACTGCTGGAGATATTGAAGAATCAAATGGAATAGAAATATTAAACAAGGATCATATTATTTGCCACTTGGATGATGGAGTTTCTTTTTCTATGGAGCTAACTGTAAATACGGGAAAGGGATATGTAGCGGCAGATAAGCAAGTTTCTGAAGATAATCCAATTGGAGTAATTACAATAGATTCTTTGTTTTCTCCAGTAAAAAAAGTCTCATATAATGTTGAACCAACAAGAGAAGGTCAGGTTTTAGATTATGACAAACTTACTATGGATATTGAGACTGATGGCTCAGTCACTCCTGAAGATGCGCTAGCTTTTGCTTCTCGAATATTGAAAGATCAACTTGATGTATTCATTAACTTTGATGAGCCTGAAGCTGACATACGTGATGAAGACGAAGATGAGCTAGAATTTAATCCATTGCTTCTTAAAAAAGTTGATGAATTAGAATTGTCCGTTAGATCTGCTAATTGCTTAAAGAATGATAATATAGTCTATATTGGAGACTTAATCCAAAAAACAGAAGCAGAGATGTTAAGAACTCCCAATTTTGGAAGAAAGTCTTTGAATGAGATAAAAGAGGTTCTTACAGGTATGCAATTACATTTAGGAATGGATGTCACTGAATGGCCACCTGAAAACATAGAGGAATTATCAAAAAAATATGAAGATCAATTTTGAGGGTTGATAAAATCTATTAGAATGTTAATAGTCTAAAAATATTTTTTTAGTTATTTGGATAAAAAAATGAGACACGGCAATAGTAATCGTAAGTTAAACAGGACTCATGAACACCGTAAAGCAATGTTTGCAAATATGGTTTGTTCGTTGATTGAACACGAACAGATTCAAACCACACTTCCAAAAGCAAAAGAGCTTAAAAAAATTATTGATAAATATATAACCCTTGGAAAAAAAGGGTCTCTTCATTCAAGAAGACTGGCTATATCTCGTTTGAGACAAAGTTCAGCCGTAACAAAGCTTTTTGAAATTTTGGCTCCACGTTACAAAAAAAGAAATGGGGGATATTCAAGAGTTTTAAAAGCTGGTTTCAGGTATGGTGATGCTGCTCCACTTGCAGTAATTGAATTAATAGATCGCGACATCTCTGCTAAAGGTGCTAAAGATAAAGAGCTTGAGGAAATAAAAGATGATAATCCTCAAGAATAATATTTGTTTTTAATAAAATTCAAAAAAATCGGACACTAATTATATTTTTTGTATATAATCTAATTTATAATGAGCGATTTATTTGATTTTGAAGAAAAAAAAGATATTA
Organism: uncultured Alphaproteobacteria bacterium; assembly: GCA_902611605.1. Taxonomy (GTDB): domain Bacteria; phylum Pseudomonadota; class Alphaproteobacteria; order Rhodobacterales; family Rhodobacteraceae; genus CACIIZ01. The sequence goes on along the minus strand of CACMAH010000002.1, from coordinate 14,087 downwards.
ATAATGTATTTAAACCTTTACCAGATAGATTGCGTCCAAAATCTGTTTCAGAAATCTTAGGGCAGGATCATATTACAGGTGAAACTGGGCCTATAAATTCAATAATTACAAATAATAACTTGTCTTCCATAATTTTTTGGGGCCCTCCTGGTACAGGTAAAACTTCAATAGCTAGAACTATACCAAAAGAATTAATGAATAGTCATTTTCATGAAATAAGTGCTGTCTCTTCGGGAACAAGTGATTTAAAAGAATTATTTAAATTAGGTAAAGATATATCATTGAGTGGTAAAAAATTAATTCTATTTGTTGATGAAATACATTATTTTAACAAATTACAACAAGATATGTTTTTACCTTATATTGAAGAAGGAACTATTGGATTAATAGGTGCTACATCACAAAACCCTAGTTTTCAACTTAATGCAGCCCTTTTATCTAGATCTCTGGTATATCAATTCGAAAAATTGTCTGAAGATACACTTAAAAAAATAATTTTGCGATCTGAAAAATTTCTAAAAAATAAATTACCCTTAGATAGTGAGGGTAAAAAAATTTTAATTCAGATGAGTGGTGGGGATGCAAGAGTTTTAATTAATCTAATTGAGCAAGTTTTTAATATTGATAGGAAAATTAGTTCCAAGGATTTGAATGAAATACTTTCATTAAATATACCAAAGCACGATAAAGCTGGGGATAACCATTATGGTTTAATTTCTGCTCTTCACAAATCTATTAGAGGTTCTGATCCCGATGCAGGGTTATTTTGGTTAGCAAGGGCTCTTAATGCTGGTGAAGATCCTTTTTATATTTTTAGAAGATTACTTAGAATTTCAATAGAAGATGTAGGTCTTGCAAATCCTGAATCTCAAAGATTAGTTTTGGATTCATGGAACACATATGATAAATTAGGATCTCCAGAGGGTGATATTGCTTTAGCAATGAGTGTGATCCTATTATCATTATCACCGAAATCTAATGCTGTTTACTTAGCAGATAAAGAATCTCAAAAATTTGCAAAAAAATATAGTTCAGAACAACCACCTAAACATATCCTTAATTCTCCAACCAAATTAATGGATCGTTTTGGTTATGGTGCCGGTTATGAGTATGATCATGATTCAAAAGTTGGATTTTCAGGACAGAATTATTTTCCTGATGGATTTAAACGACCGATATTTTATTATCCTGTTGAGCGAGGTTATGAAAGAGAATTAAAAAAAAGAATTACATATTTTTCAAAACTGAGAAATAAGTTTCAAAATAATGGCAATTAAGTCGGAGAAATATTATTAAAAATGAGTAACAAGGTAAAACCATTGATTGTTACTACTGAGGAAGCAGGTCAGAGATTAGATAAATGGATAAAGTTTCATTTCAGTAATATTTCTAAGATTATGGTAGAGAAGTTATGTAGAACAGGTCAAATTAGAGTTGATAGTGCAAGGGTAAAACCTAATATTAAATTATTTGAAAACCAGTTAATAAGAATTCCAAATTTTATTCGATATAATAACAAAAAAATAGATAAAGTTTTTACAACCAAGGATACTGATTTATTTATTAAATTAAAAGATGCCATTGTTTATGAGGATGATTATTTCTTAATCTTTAACAAGCCGTTTGGTTTGGCAGTACAAGGAGGATCTAAACTAGGAAACGTTCATTTAGATGGGATTCTTCCTTTATTTTCAAAAAATAAACTTTCTCCACCCAAGTTAGTTCATCGTTTGGATAAAGAAACATCGGGTATTTTAGTAGTTGCTAAAACTTCAAAAAGTGCAAGTGAATTTTCAAAATTAATGGTAAATAGAAAAATCTTAAAATCTTATTGGGCATTGGTGACCTCTCCACCCAAAAACAAGTCAGGAATCTTATATAATCCATCATCAGATGCATTTTTATTAAAAAAAAATCTTATTGAAAAATATCGTATAGATAAAGAATTCATTAAAGCTAAATTATTTACTTTAAATTCAGAAAACAAGGAAACTGTTTCAACCTTTAAAGAAATAAAGGTTCAGGATAATTTTTCTTGGTTAAAGCTTTGGGCAATTACTGGTAGAAAACATCAATTAAGAAAACAACTTGCACATATTGGTTGTTCTATAATTGGGGATGATAAATATGGTCAAAAAGAAAAAATTTTGAGAAATAACATAAAAGAAAAACTTCAACTGCATGCAAGGGAGATAATATTTAAAAACCCAATAACAGACAAATTAATAAAAGTAAAATGTTCGCCCCCTGATCATATGAAGGAATTTTTGAACACAAGTAAAATTTACAAATTCTGATCAAATTTATTTAAAAAATGATATTGAAGAAAAAGAAATTTTGGACGGTAACTAAATTGAAAAAAAAAGAATCTAAATTTGGGATTCTTTTAGATAAAAATTTACTCAAGACACCTCAAAAAAAAGATTGTTTAATATCAAACATCAGAATAGCAAAAGATTTATTAAAAGAATGGTCCTCCATTCAGGATGACATAAATTTTTATAATATGCCTGTTACTCAAATTTGTTTTGCCTCTTTAGACAGAAAAAGAAAAGAAAGAATAACTCTACTTAATAAACTTACAGAATATGGGATGACTGATTTATTATTTTACAGGGATACTTCTGGGACAGAATTGGAAAAGTTACAATCAAAAAAATGGGATAATTTATTAGATTGGATCCAAAATGAATTTGATTTACATTTTAAAATTGTAAACGGAATAATGCCTGTTGAACAACCAAAAGAAAACTATAATACTTTCTTTAATGAACTTGAGAAATTAGATTGTATTTCATTAACAGCTTTAAGTGACATAGTTACATTGTCAGGTTCTTTAATACTTGGTCTTTTGTTATTAAAGAAAAAAATTATATCTAAGCAAGCTTGGTCTTTAGCAAAATTAGATGAAGAATGGCAACGATCAAAGTGGGGGACTCTTCCGGAGCAAGTGGAAGATGATGAATACAAAAAGAATAAATTTTTTATCTCTTGTAAACTTATCAATTTATTAAATTGACTTAATTAAGAATCACTTAATTTAAAAATATTAATCTTTAAATTTTTTATTATCCTTAAATATTATTTTAAAATATTATTAACCCATTGTTTTATATATATTTTTTATTAATTCAATAAATATCAAATAAAGGGTAGAAAAAGTTTGTTTAATGCAGTATTTTCACAAATTATTTTGGTATTACTTTTAATCAAAATTATTTTTAATTTAAAAGGGGAAATTATGAGAAAATCACTTTTTATGGTCTTGTCTTCAATTCTATTAATTGTAGGCGGGCAGGCCGCTTTTTCTGGCGGTCATTCTGTGACATTGGACGATGTCAAAGCACGAGGAAATTTATTATGTGGCGTTTCAACAGGTGCTCCAGGTTTTGCTACAATTGATGATTCTGGAAAAGATGTAGGGTTTGATGTTGATTATTGTCGCGCTTTAGCAGCTGCAATTTTTGGTGATCCAATGGCAGTAAAATTTGTTGGATTAACATCTGCAGTGAGATTCACAGCTCTAGCAGCTGGTGAAGTGGATATTCTTGCTAGAAACACAACATGGACTTACAGCAGAGATACAGACCTTAAGCAAACCTTTTTGGGTGTCAACTACTATGATGGTCAAGGTTTTATGGTTAAGAAGGATCTTGGTGTTAATTCTACTCTAGAATTAGATGGTGCTACAGTCTGTATACAAGTCGGAACAACAACAGAACTTAACCTAGCAGACTATTTTAAAGAAAATGGTATGAGTTACGAACCTGTGCCAACAGCTGATAATGCTGAGTCTCAACAGCAGTATTTAGCTGGTGCTTGTGATACTTACACAACTGATGCTTCTGCACTTCACGGAACAAGAGTAAACTTAGAAAATCCTGATGATCACCTTGTATTACCAGAAATTATTTCAAAAGAACCTCTTGGACCTCTTGTAAGACATGGTGATGACAACTGGGCCGATATTGGTAGATGGGTTTTAAATGCTCTTATTATCGCTGAAGAAAAGGGTATTACCAAAGCCAATATAGATAGCTGGAAAGATACTAAGGACGCAGAAATTCACAGATTACTTGGTACTGGTGATGATGATATTTTAGCAATGGTAGGACTTCCTAAAAATGCTATGTACAATGCAATTAAAGCTGGTGGTAACTATGGTGAAATTTTTGAAAACAACCTAGGTGCTACAAGTGGAATTAATATTGAGAGAGGCGTTAATGCTTCTTGGACTAAGGGTGGAATTCTTTATTCACCACCATTTAGGTAATATATAAAATTGATTGGGGCGGCTTTGTAAAGACGCCCCTCTTTCTTTCATGATCAAAATTATGTGAATTTATGAAAGCTTCTGCGCCACCAAAAACTGAGAGCTTTAAATTAAGTATGTTACTTAGTGATACCCGATATCGGGGAACGTCACTTCAAGTAATTACATTTATAATTTTTGTAGCTGTGTTTTTCTGGTTGGTTGATAATACTCTAAAAAATTTAGCTTTATTAGGTAAAGATGTAAGCTTCAATTTTTTGTTCCTCAGGGCGGGTTATGATATTAATCAGCGTTTAATACCTTACACTAGTGATAGCACTCACGGAAGGGCGGCTTTTGTGGGAATTTTAAATACATTACTGGTAGCTTTTGTAGGATGTTTTTTTGCTACAATTTTAGGTTTGTTTGTTGGTATTTTAAGACTTTCAAAAAACTGGTTAGTAGCTAAATTAATGTCAATTTACATTGAAGGTTTTAGAAATGTCCCTGTTTTGCTTTGGATTGTAATGATATTTGCTCTTCTAACTGAATTTACACCAGCCCCAAAGGCATTTAAGGGGGCTGATCCGCAAGCTACTATGTTACTTTTTGACAGTATCGCAGTAACAAATAGAGGTACTTACTTTCCAGCACCAATATTTGGTGAAGGATCGTTTTGGTTACTCTTAAGCTTTATATTATCTGTACTCATAGTAATTTTCATAAAACAGTATGCAAATAAACAGAAAAAAGAAACAGGTAAAAGTTTACCAACTTTTTGGATAAGCATATTAATAATTATTTTGCCTACATTGGGTTTATATTTTTTAATAGGGAAACCAATTTCCCTTGAATATCCTTATCTTAAAGGGTTTAATTTTAAAGATGGAATACATTTGAGAAATTCTTTTCTTGCTCTTACATTGGCTTTGGCATTATATACTTCTGCTTTTATCGCTGAAATAGTCAGGGCAGGTATTTTAGCCATATCCAAAGGGCAGACTGAGGCGGCAGCTTCCTTGGGATTAAGACCAAATAAAATTATGAACTTAATAATTTTACCTCAAGCACTCAGAATAATAGTTCCTCCATTGATATCAAATTATTTGAATTTAACAAAAAATTCATCACTAGCAATCGCTGTAGGTTATATGGATGTAAGAGGTACTCTTGGTGGTATCACATTAAATCAAACTGGTAGAGAGTTAGAATCAATGTTGCTGTTAATGGGTTTCTATTTGTGTGTATCTTTACTAATTTCATCAGTAATTAATTACTATAATAGATCATTTCAAATAGTGGTGAGATAAGTTGTCTAAACTAGCCTTTGTTCAAAAAAATAAAATACCACCTTCTCCGGCGCCTATATCTGAAGTTGGTATTATTGGTTGGTTAAAACAAAATTTATTTTCAAGTTGGTTCAATACCTTACTAACGTTACTATCTATTTATTTTATTTTCATTATTTTAAAAGATTTTATTCCTTGGGCATGGGGTGGTCATTGGGATACAAAATCTCTAAGAGAATGTTTAGACTTAAATCCTGACGTAGCCTGCTTTTCTGTCTTAACTGCAAGATGGAAGCAATTGCTTTTTGGATTGTATCCTGCAGAAGAATATTGGCGTCCAACAGTCACGTTTATACTCTTAATTTTTTCTATTATCCCAATTTTGTTTCCAAAGTATTTTCGTTTTTTTTGGTTTTCAATAATTTATCCAGGATTAGCTATTTGGTTGCTTTGGGGTGGGTCCATATGGGGTGTTGGAATAGTTTATATTGGTTTTTTTCTAGGAGTTTTATTATTTGTTTTGCTACTGAGAAATATTACAAAAAATATGGTTATCGCTGGAATTAGTTCTATTCTTTTTGTAATTTTATTTTTTATATTTTTTTCCAATTATTTTGTTAATATTTTAAATATAATCATCCCAATTTCATTACCTCCTGTAGAGTCTCTTAAAATGGGAGGTTTTACGTTATCCTTGATAGTTGGAATAACTGGTATAGTTGCTTCTTTTCCAATTGGTATTCTTCTAGCACTAGGAAGACAGTCAAATTTGCCAATTATAAAAATGATATGTGTAGGTTTTATCGAGTTTATTAGAGGTGTACCCTTAATAACCTTACTTTTTGTTGCTTCTGTTTTACTAAATTATTTTTTACCACCTGGAACTAACTTTGATATAGTTTTAAGAGTAATAATTATGGTAACACTTTTTTCTGCAGCTTATATGGCTGAAGTAATTCGAGGAGGTTTAGCAGGACTACCATTAGGACAACATGAGGCATCTGCCTCTCTAGGATTAACATATTGGCAATCTCAACGCCTAGTTATAATGCCTCAAGCTTTAAAAATTTCTATTCCAGGGATTGTGAATACATTTATTGGATTGTTTAAAGATACAACACTTGTATCAATTATTAGTTTAAGAGATCCTGTAGGTCTAGCTTCTACAATTAGAGCGGATCAAACATGGAATGGTATTTACTGGGAATTATATGTAGCTATTGGTTTAATGTTTTTTGTGGTTTGCTTTGGTATGTCACAGTATTCTCAATATTTAGAGCGTAAATTAAAGACAGATAAGTAGTAGAATGGTAATTTTAATTTAGAAGGATATATAAAAATGGAGAAAACCAAAATAAATATCACTGATGAGGTTGCTATTCACATTTCAGAGATGAATAAGTGGTATGGAAATTTCCATGTTTTGCGGGATATTAACCTTGAAGTAATGAGAGGTGAGCGAATAGTAGTATGTGGGCCGTCTGGTTCTGGAAAATCTACACTTATTAGATGTATTAATCGGTTAGAAGAGCATCAAAAGGGTCGTATCATTGTCGACGGTACTGAATTGACTACTGATTTAAAAAACATTGATAAGATACGCTCAGAAGTAGGAATGGTCTTCCAACATTTTAATTTATTTCCTCATTTAACTACATTAGAAAATTGTACATTAGCGCCTATTTGGGTAAGAGAAACTCCAGCTAAAGAGGCGCAGGAAATTGCTATGGAAATGTTAGAAAAAGTAAAAATCCCTGAACAAGCTAACAAATATCCAGGTCAGTTATCGGGGGGGCAACAACAAAGAGTAGCAATAGCCAGATCATTATGTATGAAGCCAAGAATAATGTTATTTGATGAAGTTACTTCGGCACTTGATCCTGAAATGATCAAAGAAGTTTTAGACACAATGATACAATTAGCAGAAGATGGCATGACTATGATTTGTGTAACGCATGAGATGGGTTTTGCAAGACAAGTTGCCGATAGAGTCATATTTATGGATGATGGGCAAATAGTAGAACAAAATGAACCTGAAAGCTTTTTTAATAAACCTCAATCTGACAGGACGAAGTTATTTCTAAGCCAGATACTAGGACATTAGTCTATTTCTTCTCTTATTAATGTACCAACCCCATGATCTGTAAAAAGTTCTAATAAACAAGCATTTTGTATGCTTCCGTCAAGAATAACAACTGCTCTCACACCTTTTTCAATAGCGTCTATTGCAGTATTAACTTTTGGTATCATGCCGTCTTTAATTATATTTTGATTTATTAATTTTTTAATTTCTTTTAAAGGGGCTTTTTCAATCTTTTCACCATTTTTATCTTTTACCCCTTCAACGTCTGTTAATAAAAGTAATCTATCTGCCTTTAATGCAGAAGCTATACTTCCTGCCATTGTATCTGCATTAATATTAAACGTTTCACCTTTCTCATTTGTTCCGATTGGAGAGATTACTGGTATAAAGTCATTCTCTACCAAAGTAGTAATTAATTTAGTGTTGATAAGAATTGGTTTCCCAACAAATCCCAATTTTGGGTGATCTTTTTCACAAATTACAAGAGAAGCATCTTTTCCTGAAATTCCAACGCCATTGCCCCCTTGACTATTAATCGATGAGACTATGTTTTTGTTCAGATCACCAGATAAAACCATCTCTACTATTTTAACAGCACTTTCATCAGTAACACGTTTTCCATCAATAAAATTAAAACTTACTCCCCATTTTTCTAGGGCACTATTTATCATAGGCCCCCCACCATGGATAATTATTGGGTTAACCTTACATTGCTTCATTAAGACAATATCTCTCGCAAATGACGACAGATTTTCAATGTTATTCATTGCAGCACCACCTAATTTAATAACTATTGTAGCAGAGTCGTATCTTTTTAAATATGGTAGTGCTTCAGAAAGAGTTTTTGCTGAGGTTATCCAATCGATTTTGTCATAATCCTGCATTATTAATCCCTTGTAAGAATTTATTATGTCTAACTGAAAATTTTACCAATTGACATTCTTAAAGTTTCAATTCCAATATTTTTTTTAGTAGAGGTTAATATAACTTCTGGAAAAGCATTTGCAAATAAGGATAGCTTAGTAAAAGTGATTTTTTTGATTTTTTCAAATTCAATTGGTTTGATTTTATCAAATTTTGTGAATATTACCTGAAAAGTTATTGCCGCTTCTTCTAAAATTTTCATGAGATCATCATCACTTGGTTTAATTCCATGCCTGCTATCTATTAAAAGAAATACTCTTCTCAAGTTATTACTATAAAAAAAATAATCTTTTACCATTTTAAACCATGCTTGCCTTTCTTTTTTTGATACTTTTGCATAGCCGTAACCAGGTAAATCAACTAAGTGCTTATTATCTCCAATTCTAAAATAATTTATTTCTCTAGTTCTGCCAGGATTTTTAGATGTTCTCGCTATTGATTTTCTACCAGTTAAATAATTTATCAGTGAAGATTTACCTACATTTGATCTGCCTGAAAAGCAAATTTCTATAAAATCTCCACTGGGCATATCATGAAATGATTTTATTCCTTTAACAAAATCAATATGTGCTGTAAAAAGCTTATCATAGCTCTTTTCTTTATCTTCTATAATATCATTTCCAATATAAAATTGGAATTCTTGTTTTTCCGTAATCACATTATTCAGATTTTTTAAATGATTTTAAGATATTTCCAAAAATATCTGGTTTTACTCCTTGTGAGTACATAATAATATATTGTTGTCCAAATTGAATTAGATTATTTGCAACCCAATATATTACTAATCCTGCTGAAAATTGACCTAACATAAACATAAAAACCCATGGCATCCAAGCAAATATCATTGCTTGTGTTTTATCAGTAGGAGCCGGATTTAGTTTTTGTTGCAACCACATTGTTACACCCATCAAAATAGGATAAACACCTATAGAAAATATAGAAAATAAACTTGTTGGGTCAGGGGGGGAGAATGGTAATAACCCAAATAAATTCATATATGAAGTAGGATCAGGCGCAGATAAATCCTTTATCCAGCCAATAAATGGCGCATGTCTCATTTCTATTGTAACAAACAAAACTTTATATAAAGAGAAAAATACGGGTATTTGTAATAAAATGGGTAAACATCCAGCAACAGGATTGACCTTTTCTTTTTTATATAAAGCCATTAACTCCTGCTGTAATTTAGCTCGATCATCTCCTGCATTTTTCTTAATTTTTTCCATTTGAGGTTGTAAGTGCTTCATTCTAGACATCGATACGAATGATTTATATGAAAGTGGGAATAATAAAGTTTTTATAAAAAGAGTTAATAGAATTATTGACCATCCCATATTATGAGTGAAACTATTAAACCAATCTAAGAGGAAAAAAATTGGTTTAGTTAGATAAAAAAACCAGCCCCAGTCAACTGAGTCTACAAAATTTTCAATATCTAGAGATTTTTGATAAGACTTAATAGTATTAACCTCTTTTGCACCAACAAATAGGTTGGTTGTCACAGAGGCACTTTCATTAATATTAACTTGTATAGGAGGTAATCGCATCCATACTTCAAAATTATCAGAGGAAGGAAAATATCTTTGGTCCATTTTAAATGTTTGACCTGCTTTAGGAATTAAAGTAGACATCCAATATTTATCAGTAAAACCTATCCATCCATTTTGTTGAATTTCTCGAGTAATTTCTTCTCTCGAAAGATCTTCAATATCTCCATAATTAGTCTCTATTAGTTCTCCATCATGCATCCCAACAACACCTTCATGAAGAATATAGAAACCAATAGTATCTGGTTGACCGTTTCTTGTTAAATTTCCATATGGATACAATTGAATATTTTCAGAACTACCATTGATTACAGATTGAGAAATTTCAAACATATAATTTTCGTCAATAGATATAGTTTTTTCAAAAATAATACCTTTATTATTTTTCCAGCTTAAAGTTATTGGGGAATTTTCTGTTAGAATACGACCAGATTTTAAGGTCCAAATAGTACTAGAATTTGGTGTTTCACCTTCATCTAAACCTTTCATTCCAGCCCAGCCGTGAAAGGCATAATATGGATTTTTAGTTCCATCAGGTGACAGTAAGGTGACATTATTAGAACTTTCATTTAAAGTTTCACGATATTTTTGCAAGCTAAGTTCATCAATTCTTCCACCTTTTAACCAAATAGAGCCTTTTAGATTTTTTGTTAAAATTTCTACTCTAGGTGCAAATGTTTCTTCAGAGTTTTGGGACGTGCTATCATTTAATTCTGATATTTCATCATTTGATAACTTTTTATTACTTCCAGTTATAGTTTGACTGGTTTGATTTTCTGATGTCACTATCTCCTCAGGGATAGGCTCTGGAGGGAATAGAAACATCCAAGTTAATAAAACAAGAAAGCTAAGCGCTGTAGCTAATATTAGATTTTTTGTTTGTTCATCCATAAAACACTCATCTATATTTTTTATTTATTACGGAATAAAGATTTAATAAAAATTTACAACCTGTTTCTGTCAAGATTAGCGAAATTAAATAATGATCTATCCAATAAGTGGCTAGGCCTGCTATTTGATAAAGCTTTGTACATTATTTTCTTCCTTCCTGGAAAATCTAACTCCCATTGTTCAAGCATTTTTTTTATCTTTTTTCTTTCCAAACCGTCTTGACTGCCACAAAGATCACATGGAATTATTGGAAATTTCATATGATTAGAAAATCTTTCACAATCTTTTTCACTTATACTTGCTAAGGGTCTTAAAACTAATAAGTCCCCTTCATCATTAATTAATTTTGGTGGCATTGAGGATAGTTTTCCACCATGGAAAAGATTGAGAAAAAAAGTCTCTAAAATATCATCCTGATGATGTCCCAAGACAACCGCTGTACATTTTTCTTCTCTAGCTATTCTATAAAGGTGTGCCCTCCGCAATCTTGAACAAAGTGAACAGTAAGTTTTATTTTTTTGAATTTTATCTTTAACAACAGAGTAGGTGTTTTGATATTCAATTCGATTAGGCACTCCTATTCTTTTCAAAAATTTGGGTAATACTGTTTTAGGAAAATTTGGTTGACCTTGATCTAAATTACAGGCCAGAATTTCTACTGGTAACAGTCCTCGCCACTTTAATTCAATTAAGCAAGCTAATAATGTAAAACTATCCTTACCACCAGATAGACAGACTAACCATTTTGCACCTTTCTCTATCATTTCAAAATCATAAATGATGTCTTTAGTTTTACTAACAATACGTTTTCTCAATTTTCGAAATTCAAGACTATTAGGGCAATTATAAAATATGGGATGTATTTCTTCTTTTGTATCAATCATTATTAATTTTCTTTTTTGGGACAGGATCATAACCAAATCCACCAAACGGATGGCATTTTAATATTCTTTTCAAACTTAATAATGAACCTAAAAAAATACCATGAACAAGTATAGCTTCTTTGCAATATTGTGAACATGTGGGCTCAAATCTACAATTACGTCCTAAAAGAGGACTAATACAAATTTGGTATAGATAAATTGGGATAATTATTAATTTTCTAATTTTTTTCAATCTTTTAATTCCATTTTATGTAATTTAGATAAAGCATCTTTTAGATTTGATTCAAGAATTTTAAAAGATATTTCTTCAGTAGTTTTTTCTTTTCCAATCAAAACATAATCCCAGCCCTTTAAGCCCTCAATAGGAATGATATTTTTTACTAAGGCTCTAAGTCTTCGCTTTGCTCGATTTCTCTTTACTGCATTACCCACCCTTTTTGAACAAGTGAGGCCATATCTAATTTGGTATGGATCAAAATTGCATTCTTTTTTTCTACTTCTTCCTTGAATAATAAAACCAGGTGTAACAAATTTTAATCCTGTTTTCATTTTTAAATAATCACTTTTTTTTGTGATTTTAACAAGTATAGGTTTTGAGCTATCCATTTTAGCCACCCAACTTTAAGAAAAAATAGTTAGATATAAATTCTCAAAATATAATATTTTTATTTAATAATTAACGAAGAGTTAAGCTGAAAGATTTTTGCGTCCCTGTGCTCTTCTTTTATTAATAATCTTTCGACCATTTGAAGTAGCCATTCTAGAACGAAAACCATGTCTTCTTTTTCTAACAAGATTACTTGGCTGATAAGTCCTTTTCATATTGCACCTTCATTTAAATTTATAACAGACACCTTTTATTATGCATATTGTACGGTGTCAATTGTTAACTATATCTGAATTAAAGTTTTACATTAGATAGCAATTCAAATATGTATAAATATAAATTATGAAATTTTTTTAACATTTTGATGATTAGATATCTAATCCCAATAATTTTTCTTTTAACAATTCTATTTTCAAGTCTTTTCTTTGATTACTGGAATTTTGTTTTTAAATTAACTGTAAATAATCTATCAGAGTTACTAATTTTTGTAGAAAATAAATTTCTTTTATCTTTAATGTTTTTTACAATATTATATTTAGTTTCTACAGCACTTTCTCTACCTATTGGAACTTTTCTTACTTTCTTAGGAGGTTATATTTTTGGTGTTTTCATTGGTTTCTTTTTAGTTGTGATTGGGGCTACTTTAGGAGCAGTTATTTTATTCCTAATAATTAAAATTGGTTTTATAAAAAGTGTAGAAAGTATTCAAAGGAAACCTGGACTATTAAATAAAATTAAATTGGGAATGGAGAAAGATATCTGGAGTTATTTATTCTTCATCAGATTTTTTCCTGTTTTCCCTTTTTGGTTTGTTAATATTGCTCCAGCAATAGTTGGCGTTAGATTTTTTCCATATTTAGTAACTACTTTTTTTGGTATAATGCCTGGTACATTATCCATAATAATGATTGGATCTGGGGTGGAAGATATTGTAAATCAAAAAGACGATTTCAATTTGGATGTTTTTGAACAAAAAAAATTTTTGGTGGGTTTATTAATACTTAGTCTTATTTCTATTTTACCTATTTTTCTGAAGAAATTTAATATACTAAAACTTTAATTTTATAATTTATAAAAATTTCTTGCTTATACTCAAAGCTATAGTTAGTTCTTAAATAACGCACCGGTAGCTCAGCTGGATAGAGCACCTGACTTCGAATCAGGTGGTCGGGGGTTCGAATCCCTCTCGGTGCGCCAGCTTTATTTAAAAATCCCAAAGACTTAGTAATTGTGTTGCATATGTAAACCCAGAAAGTGATTTAATTATATATTTTTAAACTATATCCTCATTTGGTGTTACTGTAACTTCTTCTTCATTATTGCCTTCTGTTTCATCTTTAGTTTCTGTTTCTATTTGATTGACTGAGCCTTGTGTTTGAACCGCATTCACGGCCTCTGATAAAGCATCAGAAGCTGCGTCTGGAATTGGAATATCCACAGGAGGTTGATTAAAGGCTTCATCTAATGCTCCCAATCCACCATCGCTAGCTTCACTGACTGCATTTTGCGCTTCTGGGGGCATGTTCTGCATCATCTCAGGACTCATGCTTGACATTGCTTCTGGAGGCATATTTTCTACCATTTCAGGACTTATACCCGCCATCGCTTCT
>CACMAH010000001.1 GCA_902611605.1 uncultured Alphaproteobacteria bacterium | reverse complement strand
CAAACCTAATAAGTAAAGATCTAAATCATAAGATTTTTAATAAACCAATATTATTTAATTACGATAAAAATTTAATAGTATTTGGTATGGGATGTTTTTGGGGAGTGGAAAAATTGTTCTGGGGTATTGATGGTGTTAATATGACTGCTGTTGGTTATTCTGCTGGTAAATCAGATTTTCCTGATTATCAAAAAGTATGCTCGGGCTCTACAGGTCACAATGAAGTTGTATTGATAAACTTTGATCCTGATATAGTTTCGCTTACTGATTTGTTCAAAATTTTCTGGGAATCTCACGATCCTACACAAGGTATGCGTCAAGGTAATGATATTGGAACGCAATATAGAAGTGGTATTTATGCTTTTTCAGATCAAGATTTAGATTTGGCAAATGAGTCCAAAATAGTTTATGAGGAAAGATTAAAAAAAGCTAAATATGGTGAAATAACTACAGAAATTAAAAAGGCTTCAAAGTTTTATTTTGCGGAAGAATACCATCAACAGTACCTTGCAAAAAACCCTAATGGATACTGTTCTTTAAAAGGTACTGGAATAAAGATGTAATTTTTAATTTTTAGTAGTAAAATTATTCATGAATTTTAGGTTTTCAGGATTGGTGTCTAGTGAACTTTATGCTCGCAAAATTTGTAAATTGTTGGAAAATTTAAACCCAAAACCTCTAGGCTGTGGATTTTTAGAACTTGATAAAGATAAAAATATTTGGGAAGTAGATGCTTATTTTAATTATAAAATTGATTTAAGTGTTAAACTTTTATTAGAAGAAATATTTTCTATAAAATTTTACCTTCATGAAATTAAATATACTGATTGGGTTGCTAAAGTTGAGAGGAAACTATCACCTATAACTTTGCAAAATATTTTCATTCATGGGACTCATCACAAAAAAGATTTATCACTTAATAAAAAAAATGTTGAAATTCAGGCTGCGATGGCTTTCGGTACAGGACATCACTCAACTACAAAGTCATGTGTAAATATATATTTAAATCTTATAAAAAAAGGATATGTCTTCAATAATATATTGGATGTAGGTTGTGGTACAGGTGTTTTATCAATTGTTGCTTCAAAAATAAGTAAAGCAAGGATTACATCTATTGATAATGACATAACAGCAGTAGAAACTACTAAACATAATTTTTTAAAAAATCATGTTATTCCTAAATCTAAAGTTTTTAAATCTGATGGATTTAATAATTTTCATCTAAAAAAATTTAGTAAATTTGATTTAATATTTGCTAATATTCTATTTCTACCTTTAAAAAAAATGGTTAAATCTGCTAATAAATATCTGTTTAAAAATGGTCTCCTTATTTTGTCAGGCATATCAATTAAGCAGTCTATAAGAATAGAGAAAATATATGTAGGTCACAATTTCAAAAAAATTGCTAGTTTAACTGATGAAAATTGGATGACCCTAGTTATGAAGAAATTTTAATTTTTTTTGAAACAAAATTCCTATCTTTATTAATTTATTCATAGTACTATTAAAAACAAAAAAGATATTGGGGCATTATGCGAATTATTGGTATTGATCCAGGGTTGAGAAATACTGGATGGGGTGTAATTGAAACAGAAGGTGATAAAATTATAGAAGTTGCAAATGGTATTTGTGCAACAAAAACGTCTGATAATCTTGCTTTAAGATTAAAAAGTATTTTTGAAAATTTATCAATGGTTTTAACTACATTTAAGCCTGATCAAGCTGCAGTAGAAAGTACATTTGTAAATAAAGATGCAACTAATACATTAAAATTAGGTCAGGCAAGAGGAGTGTGTATGCTTGTTCCTGCACTAGCTGGGTTGCGCGTTGAAGAATATGCACCAAATGCTATAAAAAAAGCAGTTGTTGGTGTAGGACATGCTTCAAAGGAACAAATTAAATATATGGTAAAATTACATTTTCCAAAGATTAAGTTAAGAAGTGTTGATTCCACAGATGCACTTGCAGTGGCTATTTGTCATTCAAACCATTTAAGAAACTCTATGAAAATGCATAAAAAAATGCAAAATAGTGCTTTGATATGATTGGTCGGATAAGCGGTGTTGTTGATTATATTTCTGAAGATCACATTATAATTGATGTTGGTGGCGTAGGCTATATTGTCTATGTTACGCAAATTACTATATCTAACTCACCAAAATTAGGTGAGAAAATATCACTGTTTACAGAACTAATTGTTAAAGAGGATTTGTTACAACTAGTGGGATTTATTTCACCAGTTGAGCGGGAATGGTACAAACTTCTAACCTCAGTCCAGGGAGTTGGTTCAAAAGCAGCATTAGCCTTGTTAGGTCAAATACCTATTCAAGTTCTTTCAAGAGCTATACTCTTAGAAGATTCAACAACTATTACTTCGGCTCAAGGAATTGGCCCTAAAATTGCCAAAAGACTTGTTGTTGAATTAAAGGGAAAAGTTCCAAATATGATTAAAATCCAAAGTAAATCAGAAACTGCATTAGATAATTTAAGTAATTCACCAACAAGCCAAACTTATGAAATTAGTCAACAAAAAATTGATCAAGAATTTTCAAGAAACGATGTAAGTCAAATAGAAATAGATGCTATTTCTGGTCTAATTAATCTAGGTTATACACAATTAAATGCATCTCAAGTTGTTGCCAAAGTGATTAATGATTCAAGAGAAGAATTAGTTGTTGAAGATATCATTAGACTTTCATTAAAAAAATTAGTTGTAAAAGGTTAATATGGAAATAGATAACTCTCTTGTCAGGAATGATGAAGCAAACGAAGAAAAAATTAGTTCGGTTAGACCTAAGAGTTTTAAAGATTTTATTGGTCAAAGTGATTCAAAAAATAACCTTATTATATTTGCAAAATCAGCAAAGAAAAGAGATACAGCCATGGACCATGTTCTGTTTTATGGTCCTCCAGGATTAGGGAAAACAACACTAGCGCAAATTATTGCCTATGAATTAGGTGTAAACTTTAAAAGTACCTCAGGACCTATTTTGACCAAGTCGGGTGATCTGGCGGCCTTATTGACTAATTTGGAACCAAGAGATGTTCTTTTTATAGATGAAATCCATAGATTAAATCCTGTAGTAGAAGAAATACTTTACCCTGCTTTAGAAGATTTTTCATTAGACTTAATGATTGGAGAGGGTCCATCAGCAAGATCTGTAAAGATAGATTTAGAACCTTTTACTTTGATAGGTGCTACTACTAGGTTGGGTCTTTTAACTACACCATTGAGAGATAGATTTGGAATTCCTACTAAATTAAAATTTTATAAAGTTGAAGAATTAGTTCTTATTATTCTAAGATTATCTTTACTTCTAAATTGTAAGATATCAGATGAAGGCTCATTAGAAATTGCAAAAAGAGCAAGAGGTACTCCTAGAATTGCAGGTAGATTATTAAGAAGAGTCATGGATTTTGCAATAATTAAGGGAAATGGTGAAATTACAAAAGATATAGCTGATGTCTCCCTAAGCAAATTAGGAATAGACAATTTAGGTTTAGACGAAGCAGATCGAAAATATTTATCTTTTTTAAGTGATCATAGTGGTGGTCCAGTCGGAGTTGAAACAATTGCTGCGGCACTTTCAGAACCTAGAGATGCAATTGAAGAAGTGATAGAACCATTTCTTATACAAGAAGGCTTGATACAAAGGACCCCTAGAGGTAGAATTCTAGGTAATTTAGCTTGGCATCATCTAGGAATTGCAAAACCTAAATAATAGCTATAAGTTATTTTTTCCTTAGAACAATATAATGCTATCAATTAAAAAAATATATTAATGGACAACTATTTTATCAGGGTTTACTACGAAGATACAGACGCAGGAGGCATTGTTTATTACGCTAATTACTTGAAGTTTATTGAAAGAGCGAGAACTGAATCTCTTCGTAATATTGGTTTAATTCAAAGTGATATATTGAATAAATTTAAACTTATTTTTGTTGTTAGAAATATCTTTGCTGAATATATAAAACCTGCAAAATTAGATGATTTACTTCAAGTTAAAACTAATTTCAAAAGATTTGGGATGGTTAGTATTGGATTAGAACAGGAAATTTTTCTGAGTAATTACAAAATATTTAGGGCAGAAGTAAAACTTGGCATTGTGGATATAACGGGAAAGCCAAAAAAATTACCTTTAAAGCTCAAAGAAAAAATAAAAAATTTATGAAATAATAGTGTTAAAATTTTAAATTAAATGTATATTTAAAAAAAAAATGATAAATATATTGAGGTTAAGGGCATGGAACTGGAAGCTGCAAATAGTGTTCAGCAGTTAGATTTTTCTTTAATGGCGTTATTCATTAGAGCTACTTTAACTGTTAAAATAGTTATGGTCATTTTACTTGTTTCTTCTGTTTGGTCATGGTCAATTATAATTCAGAAATTTTTTGATTATGCAAGGGCTAAGAGAGAAACAAAATACTTCCAAGATGCATTTTGGTCTGGTGAACCACTTGATGAATTATTTCAAAGACTTGGAGCTGATCCAAAAGGTGATAGTGAAAGAGTATTTGTTGCTGGTATGACCGAGTGGAGAAGATCCCACCGTCCGGATGGAGTATTGATAACAGGAGCCCAAGCTAGAATTGATAGAACAATGAATGTTGCCTTGACACGAGCAAGTGATAAGCTCACTTCTGGATTATATTTTTTGGCAACTGTTGGATCAACAGCACCTTTTGTTGGTTTATTTGGTACAGTGTGGGGAATTAAAAATGCCTTTGAAGAAATAGCTCTTCAGCAAAGCACTAACCTTGCTGTTGTAGCACCAGGAATTGCTGAAGCACTTTTGGCAACTGCATTAGGTTTGCTTGCAGCAATCCCTGCGGTAATTTTCTATAATAAATTATCAGGAGACTCTGACAAAATAATAGCTGAACAAGAGAGTTTTGCAGATGAGTTCTTATTAATTTTGTCGCGACAATTAGAGAGTACAGAAAATAGGAATACATAATGGGTGGAGGTATTACACAAAGCAATTTACAAAATTCTGGACGTCGTAGGTTTTCCAAGAGAGGCGGCAATAGGTTAATGTCAGAAATTAACGTAACTCCTTTTGTAGATGTAATGTTAGTTCTTTTAATAATATTTATGGTAGCTGCACCTTTGCTTACTGTAGGAGTTGAAATAGAATTGCCTAAAACAAGTGCTAAAGCTCTGCCTACCGAAAAGGAAGCCCCCCTTACTCTGAGTTTAACCAAAGATAAAGAATTATATTTACAGGATACAAAGATTGAATTTTCAGAATTGATACCAAAATTAAAACAAATTGCTGAACAACGAAATGATAATAGAATATTTATTAGAGCTGACGGTGCAAATAACTACAGTACTATAATGGAAATAATGGGTGCGTTAAATAGTTCAAACTTTTCTAATATATCTTTAGTAACTGAAAGTGGTGGATCTACTTATTAATTAGGATTTAAAATTTTTATGAAAAGTGGGTTTTTTTTATCAGGAACTGCACATGGTCTGCTTATTTCCTTTTTGGTTGCCAATGGAGTTTTTTTTATGCCAGAAAGACAATATGAAAATTTAAAAAAACTAGATATTATGGTTTTGTCAGAAGCTGAATTTGATGCGATGGCTTCATTGCCTCCTTCGGTTGAAAACCTTACTATTAATGAATTTCAAGAACCAAAAAATTTGTCTCTAAATTTGGGATTAAAAAGTAGTCTTTTAGAAATACAAGAAATTGTTAATAAGCATAATCTTAACAGACTAAATCCAATTAACTCAAAAAAAGATTTAATTGAAGAATTTGAACCTCCCATTGATTTTATTCCAGAGACACCTCCTATTTTAGAAAAAGAAATAAATAAAAAAGAACAATTAGATTTAGAAATAAATAAATTAGGAAATGAAATTAATTCTTTAGATACTCCTACACTTGACAAACCCAAACCAAGAGAGGCAGACAGAGTAGATAGAATAGCGTCTGACAATAAAAACTCTCAGAAAATAAGTGATGATTTAGTGGCACTAAAAAAAGAAAATTCTGAAAATATGAAAATTAATGAAAAGGACAAGCAGAAAGATCCAAGTAAGGAGTCAACAACTAAAATTTCTCCAGATGCAAAAAAAAACGTAGATATAGTTAGTGGAGTAGTAGAAACTGCATCTATGCCACTTAAAAGAAGCTTTTCTGAAATTAAATCAACTTCAGAATTTGATGAAAATAAAGATGAAAATAAAAAAGAAAATTTACAAAATAAAGTTGAAGATGATGATTACAATGATAATGAAATTATTGATCAACTTGTAAAAAAGGTTAATACGGTTGAAACTTCGATTTCCACTATGGAAAAAATTAAACTTCGAAAAAGTATTAACCAACTTATTGGGAAATATTGGAATAAAGGAATATTAATTGGCGGATCTGATTTTGAGAATTATGTGGTCAAGGTTGAAATTTTATTAGATACTGAAGGTAATATTATAGGGAATATACGACCCATTAGTCCATCTGTTCCTTTTGGTCGCTATGCAATAGCATTTAGAGAGGCTAGTAATGCTATAAAAGCAGTGGGTAAGATTCCTATACCCTCTGAGAAATATAAAAAAGGGTTAAAACTGAAATTAACATTCGATCCTGCACTTGGTATTGGTTTTGATTAGAAATGTATATAAATTATAAAAAAAAATATAATGAGAAATATTTAACCATATTAAATCTGTATAGTTGGGTAGTTTTATTTTTAGTGTTCTTTCAGTATGGTTTAGTTTTTTCCCAAGAAAATGTTCCAGAATTAGATATTGATGTCACAGAAGGTGTCGTAGAGCCTATTCCAATTGCTTTTCCTAATTTTATAACCACAGACTTTTCTAGCTCAATAATTGCTAACGAAATTTCTAAAGTGGTTAAAAATGATTTATTAAAAACGGCTCTGTTCCGAATTGTTCCGGAAGGTTCGTATATTTCAGATGTAACTAGTATTGATTCCCCTGTAAGATTTGCAGATTGGCGTGCTATAAATTCTGATTTATTAGTAGTTGGGGATGTAAGTGTTATTAATGAAACAATAACAATAAAATTTAGGCTTTGGGATGTTGTAGGACAAAATGAAATTTTTAAAGGTGTTCAATTCAGGGGTCCTTCAAATAGTATTAGGCGAATTGCACATAAAGTGTCTGATTTAATTTATTCTGGCGTAACTGGTGAAGGTAAATATTTTGATACAAGAATTGCTTTTATATCAGAAAGGGGACCAAAAAATAATAGAACTAAAAGATTAGCAATTATGGATCAAGATGGTGCCAATCTAACTTTTTTAACAGACTCCGAGTCAATAGTTTTAGCTCCAAGATTCTCTCCTGATTCAAGGAATATTTTATATACAAGCTATGAAACTGGCAAACCAAGAGTTTATCTTATGAATTTGATAAATGGTAATTTACGTTCTTTCCCTGAGCTTCCAGGCATGACTTTTGCTCCAAGGTTTTCACCAGATGGAATGAAAATAATCCTCTCAATAACAGAAAATGGTAATACTGATATTTACACTTTAAATCTAGAAAATAATTTAAAAAAAAGGTTAACAAAAAATGTTGCAATAGATACAGCTCCTAGCTATTCCCCAGATGGGAAATTTATAGTATTTGAAAGTGATAGAGGGGGAAATCAACAAATATATGTCATGCCATCAGATGGTGGAAAAGCAAAAAGAATTAGCTTTGGTAAAGGAAGATATGGAACACCTGTTTGGTCACCTAGAGGAGATATGATAGCATTTACAAAAATGTATAAGGGTAATTTTCACATTGGAGTAATGAGAAAGGATGGCTCAAACGAAAGGTTATTAACAAAAGCTTTTATTGATGAAGGTCCTACTTGGGCTCCAAACGGAAGAATATTAATGTTTTTTAGAGAAACTTCTGGAGTTAATGGTGCTCCTTCATTACATACAATAGAGGTAACTGGCAGAAATTTAAGAAAAATAGAATTAAGTTCTTTTGCTTCTGACCCTTCATGGTCATCATTGTTGAAGTAGAAGATGTTAAAAACTAGGATATATTAAAAAATTTTGGAGGTGCTTATGAATTATCAAAAAATATTTATGTCTGTTCTTATTTTATTTACAGTTACTAACTGTTCAGAAACTAATGGTATATTTGGTAAAACAGGATCAGGCAGCGACCCCTTTGCAAATATTTCTCAGACTTCATTGGAATATTTTTCTAATGAAATCGGAGATACCGTTTTATTTAAAGTAAATCAGAGTGTAATTGAACCAGATTACAGAGAAACTTTAAATTCTCAAGCTAAATGGATTAAAGAAAATTCTATTACGTCAGTTACTATTGAGGGACATGCTGATGAACAAGGAACAAGAGAATATAATTTAGCATTAGGAGCTAGGCGCGCAACTGCAGTTAGAAATTATCTAGTAAGCAAAGGAGTTTCAGAATCTAATTTAAGTGTTGTAACCTATGGTAAAGAAAGGCCCTTAAGGATTTGTTCAGAAGAGAGTTGCTGGTCTAAAAATAGAAGAGCTATTGTAATAATTGATGGAAGTTCTTCTTAGATATATATGAAAAAAATTATTTATATTTTTTTTATTTTTTTTGTTGCTTTTGAAATAAAAGCAACTGAAAACCTATATGGCGAAAAAAAAAATATTAAAGATATTTTACTTGATATAAGTGAAAAAATTGAAAGTTTAGAAAAAACATTCCTATTACCTGATAATGGTTTTATTGAAGATGGAGATGCTTCTATTGCTTTGGTAGAACTAGATAAATTAAGAGTAAAATTACAAAACTTAGAAGGTGAAATAGAGAAGATTGAATATATTATTGCTTCTAAATTAGGGCATATAAATAAAAACCTAGAAAAAATTTCTATACTAATAAAAAAATTTGATAATTCTTTTGAATTGGAAAAAGGTAATATTATTTACGACATTAATAATAGAGATAAAACTGCTGAGAAAATTGATTACAGCCAGCTAAATGATTTTCAATCTTTAAGGAAGGCAAAAAATTATATTGAGAATTCTGAATTTGAAAATGCAAAATCAATTTTTGAGAACTTTGTAAAAAATTTTCCAAACAGTACCTTGTTACCAGAAGTATTTTTTTATTTAGCTGAAACTTATTACAATAGTGATAACTGGAAGTTAGCAGCAAATTCATATTTGGAATCCTTTAGTCTTGATCCCAAAGGTGACTTTGCACCAAAAGCTCTTTTTGGTCTTGCAATAAGTTTGGGTGCCTTAAAGCAATTTGATCAAGCTTGTCTTACATTAGAAGAAGTGGTCTTACGTTTCCCTGGACAAAAGATGGTAAGTACTGAAAATATTCTAGAAACAAAAAAATTACTTAGTTGTTACTAATAAATTTAAGTTAGTTAAAATTATGAATTTACAAAAAAAATTAGAATATGAATTTAAAAAACAAATGGAAGACTTGGACGATCATACAATTGGTTTAGCTGTGTCAGGAGGAGGAGATTCAATTGCAATGTTGAATTTAGCTTCAGAATGGGCATCTCTGAAGAAAAAATCAATTAAAGTTGTAACAGTAAACCATAATTTAAGAAATGAAGCTAAAAAAGAAGCAATTTTTACGAGAGAACTTGTAAAAAAATTAGGTCACACCCACACAATTTTAGAATGGAAAAAACTTTCAGACGGAGGAAATTTACAAGCAGAAGCATCTTTTGCCAGAAAAAATCTTATTAGTAACTGGGCCAAATTGAATAATATTAAAACAGTATTATTAGCACATACTTTAGATGATCAAGTGGAAACAATTTTGATGCGATTTACAAGAGGTTCAGGTGTAGATGGTCTTGTAGGTATGAAAAAAATTTCAAAATTAAAAGGTATTTGTTGGTATAGGCCTTTACTCAAAATGTGTAGAGATGACCTAAGAATTTTTTTGAAAATAAAAAATGTACAATGGATAGAAGATCCAACAAATCAGGATAGAAAATATTTAAGGGTCAAAACTCGTGATGCTATTAAACAATTACAGCAGTTTGGCATAAATACCAACCTGTTAATCAATACTTCTAAAAGAATGGAAAATGCTAAAGCGGTACTTAATGATGTTGCAGCAGACGCATTTAATAAATACGTCACTTTAAAAAAATGGGGTGATGTTGAAGTTAACAAGGAGATCTTTTTTTCTTTTCGAGAAGATACTTTTCTTAGAATATTAGCTGGTATTATTAGAGGTATTTCAGGAAGCATTTATCGACCCAGATATACAGATTTGTTAAATTTTACGGATGCTATTCTTAATAAGAATTTTAAAGCAAGGACACTTAGTGGAGTTTTGGTAAGGGGTATTAATGAAAAAAAAATAGTGTTTAGGAGAGAACCTAGCTATCCATTTTTTATTTCAGATTTAAGATCAAAAGAGTTTATTTGGGATGGGCGTTGGAAAATTTCAGTATCTCGAAGCTTAAAAAAATTTGAGCATATTGGACCTTTGGGAAACTGTGGATATTTACAAATAAAAAAATATGTAGAAAAAAACCAGTCTATAGAAGGTTTTTTGAGTACACCAACCTTATTCAAAAAAGATATTGTAGTTTCTTCTCCTATGCTAAAATATGGTGAAGTATTATCTTGCAAATTGAAATACAATAAAAAACAATTTATAAATTGTTTTATAACACATTGAATTAATTTAAATTGCACTTATTTAAATGTAATTATGATGGAGATATAAAATTGGGTAATCTAAGAAATATAGCTTTTTGGCTTGTTTTGTTTGTATTAGTAGTTGCATTGTTTAATGTATTTAGTTCTGGAAGCAACTTAACTTCTTCCAAAGAAGTAAGTTATTCTGAATTTCTCATACAAGTTGAAAAAGGAAATGTTTCCGCAGTAAGACTTGATGGTGAAAGAATTATTGTAAGAGATAGCGGTGGAAACACTTACCAAGTTATACAACCATCAGGAGCTTCTACAGTACAGAAGTTAGAAGATGCTGGTGTTGAAATACAAGCTGTAAAACAAGAGAAATCTGGTTTTATGTCCTCCTTAGGTTTATGGTTACCATTTCTTGTCATTATTGGGATTTGGATTTTCTTAATGAATAGAATGCAAGGTGGGGGAAGAGGCGGTGCTATGGGTTTTGGTAAGTCCAAAGCTAAATTACTTACCGAAAAACATGGAAAAGTTACTTTTAATGATGTAGCTGGAATTGACGAAGCTAAGGATGAATTAGAAGAAATTGTTGATTTTTTGAAAGACCCACAAAAATTTGGAAGACTTGGCGGTAAAATTCCAAAAGGCGCTTTATTAGTAGGACCTCCCGGAACAGGGAAAACACTTTTAGCAAGAGCAATAGCAGGTGAAGCTGGAGTTCCATTTTTTACTATTTCTGGTTCTGATTTTGTAGAAATGTTTGTTGGTGTTGGGGCAAGCAGAGTAAGAGATATGTTTGATCAAGCTAAGAAAAATGCACCGTGTATAGTTTTTATTGATGAAATAGATGCTGTTGGTCGTCATAGGGGTGCTGGTTACGGTGGAGGTAATGATGAAAGAGAGCAGACGTTAAATCAATTACTTGTTGAAATGGATGGATTTGAAGCTAATGAAGGGGTCATACTTATAGCTGCTACAAATAGACCAGATGTTTTAGATCCAGCTCTATTGAGACCAGGTAGATTTGATAGACAAGTACAGGTTCCTAACCCAGATATTACTGGTCGACAAAAAATTCTAAATGTTCATGCTAAAAAAACTGTTTTAGGGCCTGATATAGATTTGAGAATAATAGCTAGAGGCACACCAGGATTTTCAGGTGCAGATCTTGCCAATTTAGTAAATGAGGCTGCCTTGATGGCAGCTAGAATTGGTAAAAGATTTGTTACAATGGAAGATTTCGAAAATGCCAAAGATAAAGTCATGATGGGTGCTGAACGAAGATCAATGGTTATGACAGAAGATGAAAAAAAATTAACGGCATATCATGAAGCAGGTCATGCAGTAGTTGGTCTACACTTACCACAGCATGATCCAATTCATAAGGCGACCATTATTCCAAGAGGAAGAGCTTTAGGTTTAGTACTTAGTTTACCAGAAAGAGATCAACTTTCAGTTACCAAACTTAAGTATAAATCAAAAATAGCTATGGCAATGGGAGGGAAGGTTGCAGAAGAGATTATCTTTGGCCCTGACAATGTGACTTCGGGAGCATCTTCAGATATTCAACAAATTACCAAAATTGCAAGAGCTATGGTCACTCAATTTGGGATGTCTAATGAACTAGGCAATATAGATTTTATTAATGAGCAGCAAACTTATCTTGGTCCTTCTACAGGTAATATTCAAGCAGGACCAGAAACTCAGGAAAAAATCGACTCTGAAATTAGACGGATTGTAGATGAAGGATATGAGACTGCAAAAAAAATACTTACAAAAAACAAGAAAAAATTAGATAACTTAGCTAACGGTTTATTAGAATATGAAACTCTTACAGGTAATGAAATTACTAAAGTAATGAATGGTGAGAGTCTTGTTAGAGCTGAAGACATTGATGACATTGATGACAACGACAACACTCCTAGTTTAATTGCAGTTCCTAAATCTGGTGCAAAAAATAAGCCTAAAAAAGGTGGTGGAGGATTAAAACCACAACCACAAAATTAAAGTTTTTTAAGTTTTTTCATATAACTTTTCCCCAAAGATCATATTCACTTGCTTCATCTACTTTAACACTAACTATTTGTCCTTGTTTTAAGTTCTCAAAATCTTTATCAATAAAAAGATTACCGTCTATTTGTGGTGCATCTCCCTTAGTCCTGCATATTGCTCCTTCTTCATCAAGCTCATCAATAATTACATCTTGTATTGTACCAATCTTTTTTTTGAGTTTCTTTTCTGAAATATCCTGTGCCTTCATCATAAATCTATTCCATCTTTCTTCTTTAACCTCTTCTGATAAATGATTTGGTAAAGTATTAGCTTTTGCTCCGTTTACATTTTCGTATTTGAAACACCCAACTCGATCTAACTGAACTTCTTCTAGCCAATCCAGTAAATGCTGAAATTCATTTTCAGTTTCCCCAGGATAGCCTACTATGAAAGTAGATCTTATTGTAAGTTCTGGAGTAATTTGTCTCCATTTCTCAATTAATTTTGAAATATTATCTTTCTTAGCAGGTCTTTGCATTCTTTTAAGTACTTCAGGATGACTATGTTGAAAGGGTATATCTAAGTATGGTAAAATTTTTTTATCAGCCATTAGAGGTATAATTTTAGTTACATTTGGATATGGGTATAGATAATGTAATCGTACCCAAACATCTAATTGTCCTAGCAACTTACATAATTCAACTATATCAGTTTTATTTGATTTTTTAAAATCTATACCGAAAGCTGAAGTGTCTTGAGAAATTACAAGTAATTCTTTAGTGCCGTTATTAACTAATCCTTTTGCTTCATATATAATATCATCCATT
Source organism: uncultured Alphaproteobacteria bacterium (assembly GCA_902611605.1). Taxonomy (GTDB): domain Bacteria; phylum Pseudomonadota; class Alphaproteobacteria; order Rhodobacterales; family Rhodobacteraceae; genus CACIIZ01. The sequence goes on along the minus strand of CACMAH010000001.1, from coordinate 209,157 downwards.
TCGTAGGATTTTAATTTACCTCTTAAACTTGGAATTATACAGAATTTACACTTATGATTACATCCTTCAGAAATTTTAAGATAACTGTAATGTTTTGGAGTTAGTTTTACTCCTACTGGAGAAAGAAAATTTCTAATAGGTTTCTTCTGTTGAGGAAATGATTTTTGAACAGTACGCAAAACTTTATTTATCTCACTTGGTCCACTTATCGATAAAACTTTATCATTAAATTTTTTTATAGTGGCTTTATCATTACCTAAACATCCAGTTATAATTACTTTTCCATTTTCATTTAATGCAGAAGAAATTGTATTAATACTTTCTTCTTTAGCTGAGTCTATAAACCCACAAGTATTTACTATTACCAGATCTGCATTTCTATGATCTTTATTAATTTTATAACCATTGTGTGTGAGTGAGGTTAATATTTTTTCACTATCAACTAGAGCTTTTGGACACCCTAGACTGACCAGGCCTATCTTTGGGCTACTGCTAGGTGATTGATTAATATTCTTCATAACTTAGAAACGAACTAATTTAAAATTATGTAATCCTTCAAATGAAAGGTTTTTCATGAATATGCATAAGATATTTTTTTCCATTAATTAAAGTGAATAGACGGTTTTTATTATTTGCACAATCTTTATTAATCATACCCAATGCCACTATTTTATTAAAATCAGGTGAGAATGCACCTGATGTAATTTGGCCCACATAATTATTTTTTTCATCTACCACTTTCCAAATGCTCTCACAATATATTTTTTCTTTGTAGTTAATACTTATTGATCTGATTATTTTTTTTGGATCTCTGATTTTATCAGAGTTAAGTGCTCTAGCACTAATGCACTCATTTGGAATTTTCTCTTGTAAAAATTTCCCCAGACCACACTCGAAAGGTGTATTTTCTATTGTCATATCATTTCCATAGGATAATAAACCACCTTCAATTCGTTCAATTAAATTTGGACAGCCCGCTCTTACATTGAATGCTTTTCCCTCTTCAAATAGGGCATCCCATAATTTAATTGCTATTTTTGGTCCATTAACATAAATCTCATATCCCCCCTGTTTTGAATATCCCGATTTTGCAATTAATAATTTTTCACCGGCAAAATTAAAACTTTCAATATCAAAAAGCTTAAGATTAGTAATTTTAGAACCAAATAATCTAGAAGCCAATAGTTCAGATTTTGGGCCTTGAATTGCTAAGGGTGATATGTCTGGTTCTGTCACTTTCACATCTAAATTTAGTGCAGATACTATTCCATCTATCCAAAGTAGGACATCACTATCGGCAATAGAGATCCAAAATTTGTAATCTGAAATCTTTACAATTACTGGATCATTAACCATTAAACCTTTTGAATTTACTAGTGGAACATAGAGACACTTATTTACAGATAGTTTTTCTAAATTTCTTGGGGTAATTAGTTTTAAGAGCTTAAAACTATCTTTGCCATCAATTTCAACTTGTCTTTCACAAGATACATCCCAAATCTGTACTTCTCTTTTAAGATGGTGATAATCATCCTCAACACTTTCAAAATAAGTTGGCAAAAGCATATGGTTATAAACAGTAAATCCTTTTACACCATTTTCTATAACCCTATCAGTAAAATGGGTCTTTCTAATTCTTCTAGATAATGAAAGAAAGTGTGAAGACATTATAAAGCCTAGTAAAAAAATGAAATTAATTGATTATAGTTGTCGCTGATAGATATTCTATCAGTGCTTCTAATTCATCACTCTTTTTTATACCTTTAAAATTCATTTTTGTACCTGTGATGTATTTTTTTGGATTTTCTATGAATGAAGTAAGAGTTTCTGTATTCCAAATCAACCCTTCTTGACCCATTTTTTTGATGTTTTTGGAATATTTTTTATAATCTTCTAATTGACCGGCAACTCTCCCAAAAATATTATTCAGATGGGGTCCTGTTCCATTTTTAGCATTTAATCCAATTCTATGACAAGCCTTACATTTTTTAAAAACTTTTTCTCCATCTTTTATTAATTTAGCATCCAAACTGACAGTTTTAACAATATCATCTTCATTAGAATTACTATTATCAGAAACATCCTCTTCTTCTGGGGTAACGTCCAAAACAACTGCTCTTTTCGTAATAATGGCTTCTTTTTTACAGTCTTTCATACATCTTTTGCTATAAATTACATTTTCTAAATCTTCACGATTATCTTGATAAAAATTTTGCTCGTTAGGTAGACGCACTTCTTCAAAATTTAAATTTGAAAGTTCAAAATCTTCGTCTACTAAATCGTTCAAATACATAATATACGCTGTTATTGAATAAACTTCGTCATTACTTAAGGATTGGGCATTTCCAAATGGCATAGCTCTATGTACATAATCCCATACTGTAGATAAGTAAGGCCAGTAAGAACCAACAGTTTTGACAGGATCTTCACTGTCTAATGTATCAAAACCACCTGCCAACTCTGGCCATCGGTCAATACCTTCTCCAAAATCACCGTGACAGCTCGCACAATTATCTGTATAAAGCTCTTCACCAATAATTACAGATCCAGATCCCACAGGTAGTCCTTTTCCGTCAGGTCTGATATCAATATCCCAAGAAGAAACTTCATTATATGTGGCAGGTCTGCCTAAACCAAGAGGTTGAGAATAGGCAAAACTATAAAAAACAAATAAAGAGATTAAAATAAAAAATGAACTAAGACACTTCAACATTTTCTGCTATTCCATTGCTATCAACAGCCCACGTTTGTATTCCATTATTATGATAAATTGAGTTTTCTCCCCTTACTGATCTTAACTGGTCTTTAGTGGGTTGAACATAGCCTGTATCGTCTAAAGCACGACTTTGTAAAAGAAGAGGTTTTCCATCCCAATTAAATTCCAAATAAAATCGATGCATAGACTTACTATCAGCTGGTCCACTCAATCTAGCTTCTAACCAATTTATTCCTCCGTCCAAACTGACGTCAACTTTGTCAATTTTACCACGTCCAGACCAGGCTACACCAGTTATTACTGTGGGCCCTTTTCTATGTGAAAGTGGAGCTTGAGGACTAGGATTTGTAATAACTGACTTAGCATCCATTTCCCATGTAAATCTTCTTGCTTTCCCATTACTAAATAGATCAGTATATTTTGAAGTTTCTTCTCTATGATGCCAAGGTTTATCTCCTACCTCAATTCTTCTAATCCATTTGACCCACATATTTCCTTCCCAACCGGGAACTACAAGCCTAACGGGATAACCTTGTTCAGGTCTTAATGACTCTCCATTCATTTTAAAGGCTATCAAGCAATCATCCATAGCTTTTTCTATTGGAATTGAACGCGTCATAGCAGAGGAATCCGCACCTTCTGCTAAAATCCATTTTGCACTATTTTTTAACCCAACTTCTTTCAGAATATCTTTCAATAGTATTCCTGTGTATAAAACATTATGTATCATTCCATGAGTGAATTGACATCCATTCAATTGAGCTCCCCGCCATTCCATTCCAGAATTTGCAGCACATTCTAAAAAATAGAGTTTATTTATTCTTGGGAATCTAGAAAGATCACTTAAGTCAAAAACAGTATTTTGATCAACTAAACCATTGATCATAAATCTGTATTTTTTTGGATCGATTATAGCTACACCACCATGGTGCCTTTCAAAGCAAAGTCCATTAGGAGTAATAGTGCCGTCTAATTCGTGCAGAGGTGTGAAATTGACTGAACTTGTTGGATCAGCTGTTAACCAAGGAACATTACGTCTTATAACGTGTTTTTCATATTCACTAGGATAACCATAAGGGTTAGCATCTACACCATCACCAAGTTCACTGTTCCAAGATTGCATTTCTGTGATAGCTTTGTCATCAGTATTTGAGGAAATTGCCTTTCTAGTTGAAATAAATGCGCTTCCTGCAGCTAAAGATCCAACGACAAAATTTCTTCTAGAAGTTTTTAATTTTCTTACCATATCATTCTCATATTCAAATATTTTAATTATTAAAATAATTAACCAGTTATAACATTAACAGAATTATTTTTCTCAATTTGTATCATCTTTTTCCTTCTAATATAATTTTCTACTAATTCCCAGACTGGTGGACCTTGGGTATTCTCATTTACTGATGCCCAGCCTCCAACCTTATAATTTTTTTCAGGTTCAATTTTATTCCCGGTCTTTAACATTGTCATTTCTGAAATTCTATCTCCCTGTTTTTTATTAATATCAATTCTATAACCCATTCCTCCTACTCTTACCATGTCTCCACCTTGTTGATAATAAGGATCTGGGTTGAATAAATTATCAGCTACATCTTCAAGAATAATCTTTAGAGTATTACCTGTCATCTCAGTTAAATATACTTTAGGATAACTCATGGCTGTTGCATTATAAATATCTTCTACAGTAATTTTACTGCCAGGTATTAAACTAGGTCCCCATCGAAAGCCAGGTGATAAGGCGATATCTGCACCTCTTTCTTCAATTATTGCATTACATATTAAATCATCCCACGTCCCATTGAAATTTCCTCGTCTGTATAGAAGAGATTCTGTCTCACCAATTTCTTCTTTTAAAATAGAAATAAAAGGTTTTCGTTCCTCTTCGATTAACGTTCTCATTTCTTTATCTTGTGAAATAACATCTGAAAAAATTGGTATTAATCTATACTTAAAATCTTTAATACCTTTATCAACATTCAAATCTATTCTGCTTAAAAACTTACCATTACTACCGGATGCAACAAGGAGTGTTTTATTTTCAACAACAGGTTTTGGTAAAGCATCATGAGTATGTCCACAAAATATAATATCTATTCCATTGATTCTAGAAGCTAGCTGTCTATCAACATCAAATCCATTATGGGATAATAAAACTACTAAATCAGCATTTTTACTTTTAACTTCATTTACAATTTGCTGAATATTTTTTTCTCTAATTCCAAATGAAAGTCCTGGAAACATCCAAGAAGGATTGGCAATCGGCATATAAGGAAAAGCCTGGCCAATAATTGCAATACTTTTTCCATTTTGCTCTGCAAAAGTATAGGGTTGAAAAGCTCTTTCATCCCATTCAGTGTCAAAAATATTGGCACCTAGGAATGGAAAATCTATATGATTTTCGACTAATTCCGTCACTCTTTCAATACCTAGAGTGAATTCCCAATGGCTTGTCATAGCATTCACTCCCAAAAGATTAAATGCTTTAACCATATCCATGCCATTTGTTTTTAGGGCAGTATAACTTCCTTGCCAGGTATCTCCACCATCTAATAATAAAGCATTCGGCCTTTCAGACCTAATTGATTTTACTACTGTTGCTATTCTATCAAGCCCCCCCATTTTTCCATAAGATTTTGCAAGTGAGCTAAAACCTTCTGAAGATAGCGAATATGCATCAGCACTATTACTGGGGATATCAAAATATTTTAAAAATTCTTTTCCAGTAATATGTGGAGGTTTACCTAATACATCGCCTACACCTAAATTAATATCTGGTTCTCTAAAGTACAATGGTTTTAATTGGCCATGAATGTCAGTAATGTGCATAATTGAAACATTTCCAAAACTTTCAAAATCTAAAAGATTTTTTTCAGAAATTTGTTGTTTTGCCATCACTTTTGCAGAATTACTAATTCCCAAAGAACTGAAAATAAATGAGGATGCAATTGAGGCCTGCAAAAAGTGTCTTCTTGAAATCATGTTAAAATTTCCCCCAATAAAAAACCCCAAAAACTAGTTTAAAACTGATTTTGGGGTAAAAATTTTATTGATGCAATAGATTATTTGGAATATTTTAATTCCTTACCGATGGTGTTTCGGCTGATAATCCATTTCCTCTAGATGCGACATATAATTCAAGGGCTCTAAATTCATCACCACCAACTTTATAGGGGGTAGCCCTTATATTTTTCATACAACCTTTGAACCTAGCATGAATAGAATTAAGTTTAGCATTTTTAAGTCTGTATGTAGGAAAACCATTAATTTGTCCCTGGCTGAGATGATCTGCACGGATCATTACTCCATAATTATCCTCATGGCAATTTGCACAGGACATATCTAACTGACCAACTCTTGTATAAAATAATTCTTTTCCCAATTCCCACATTGGTTGGACATCTCCATCTATTTTAACATTCATAGTCATTCCTCTTGATTGAAGCCCAATCAAGGCAACTATGGAATCCATAGGTGCTTTCCCCCATTTAAGTGGTTCTGCTCCCATCTGTTCTGTTCTGCAATTATTCACATGGTCTTCCATTGACCATAATGCACCTGCAGAAGCATTCCATTTCGGCATTACAGTTCTAAGGCCTTTAAATTCTGATGCATCACCATGACAAGAAGCACATGATTTATTTTTTGAACCCTCGATTTTGTTCCAAAGGTCAATTCCCTTATCTACAAAAATCATGCCTGGATTTTCGAAGTCATCCATTTGTAAAGCTTGGGTTTCTTTTATCCTAAAGGTCCAACCTGATCTAACTTCATCAATATTTTCCATATGACTTGGTGCTTTTGTTCTAGTTAAAATAGGTTGACCTTCAACTACTAACTCAGCAGATTCATCAGCTGCTGCAATAGACAGATTTACACCAAAAATCATCAATAATGTTATCAATATTTTTTTTGCAAAAATCATTTCTTCCCCTTAATTTTAGCTTACTGTAATCTTTTTTGTTTTTTCATATACAGATCCATCATCATCATACCATGTGAATTTGAATTCACCACTTTCAGGAACTACTGCTTCAAATTGAAAATATGGATTCACAGAAATTCCTGCTTTCATGTCAAAATCAACTACATTGGAACCATTGAAATCACAAGTAAATCTATTAATAATAGATTGAGGTATTTTATTACCATCTGCATCTTTTCTCAAACCAGTCTCCATTTTATGACTAATTAGAGTTTTGATAGTTATAGATTCACCAGCACTTGCTTGTTTTGGAACTTTAATTCTTGGTTTTACCCCTTTTGCCATTTTTTATCTCCTTAAATAACTATTATCCACCACATCCGCCAATGGTTACTTTAACCTTTTGAATATCTTGTATAAAGCTACCATCTTCTAATTTGGCTATTGCTAGAACATCTTGTGTTTTTCTTAATCTTATTCTTGTGGATGCTGATCTCGTGGCCGATAGTGGACCAAATTTAAATGTAACAACATCGGGCCCAGGATTTCCAAGTGCTAAAATTTTTATTGCTGTTGCTTTTTTTGATTCTACACTGATAGGTACGGTATTTCCATTCTCTGCAATTTCAGGAGTGGTTAACATAATATCACCAGAACCAATATTAGCTCCACCAGTAAATTCTTTTATAATATCTTCAGCAGATTGCCCATCTGATTGAGCAAATAAATTTAAAGGTAAAAGTGATGCTGAAACAGCACTTGCACCTAAAACTACTACTTTTCTCCTATTAATTTTCATATGTTTCTCCCAGCTTAATTCTTTTATTCTTTTAATGTTTGAAGATATGCCAAAACATCTTCTACTTGTTGCGCTTTTAAAATTGTTTTTCCTACAAACTTTTTTAGTGTCCTATTATATCCACTATCCTTATAAAATGCGGGCATAATTGTGCCTTCGAATACTTTTTTAGAATTTACAAGCATTCCACGTAATTCAGCAGCAGTCCATCTATCCGCAACACCGTCTAAAACTGGTCCAACAGCTCCATGAAATGTTTGTTCAGACATTTCTGAATTAACATGACAGGCTAAACAATTACCCTGTTTTCTATTCATGAATACTTTTCTTCCATTTACTGGATCACCAGATACCCCGGTTAGAGATAAAGTGACGGCTCCATATTCGTCAGCCACTACGTCAGATGGTGCTACTTCTGCGAATGAGGCTCCTGAAAAGAAAATAATAAATGAGAACGATAATAATATTTTAAATTTATTCATACTTATAACCTCAGCTACCTTTAATTAACAAAATACAGTTGCTTCTGTAAACGTACATAAATAGATGCTAGCTGTTATTTAATCTTCTTGCAATAAATTTTTGAAGATGTTCTTCACCTTCATAACCCTTTAGTAATATCCACTCTAAAAGAAGTCTTGTAGTTCCTTTAGCAAAAGCACCAGGCATTGTAACTACTGAAGCTTCTGAAGCAATTGTGTCCCCACTTATCTCTTCTGGAAAAAACATTACTGTAGGTGTGAACATAACTCCCCACTTTTTTACAATTTCCTTTTCTGGTAAAGTTTCTCCATCAAAATCAGTTACTTCTAAATCTCCAAAAATATTAATCCTTATAACAAAAAAATCATCTTGTAATGTAGTTGCTATTTCACGAATGGAGTAGACTTTTTCATGCATTCTCTTGCAATATCCACATCCTTTTTGTTCAAATAAAATCATAAATCTTTTTTGATCTTGATTAGCTTCTTCTAAATCTTCGTTGAGGTCTTTAAAAGTTTCAATAATCCATGGCTGCTCATAAAGCCCATCTTCACCAATAACTAAGGCATTAAGATAAAAAGGTAGTGATAAGAATGCAAAAATCAAAAATATTTTTTTCATAATTTTCTCATATTTTTAAAGTTTTTAGCCTAAAGTTGAAAAACCTGGAAAAGTTTCGATGAGCCAAAATGATATTAGTGACATATTATTACTTACAATTAGAAAAGCAAATATTAAAAGAAAAACACCCATACTTTTTTCGAAATAACTCATAAATTTTTTATTTTTTTGAATTAGTGACAGAAAAGGATTTGTAAAATAGGATGCTATCATAAAAGGTATTGTCATAAAAAAACCATATGTGAAAAGAAGTAACGCACCGTGAAACATACTATTTTTATCAGCAGCTATAAATAAAACCGTTGCTAATGCAGGTCCTACGCAAGGTGTCCATCCGAATCCAAATGCTAATCCCATTAAAAAACTTCCAATAAATTTTGAAGGGGCTATTGTTGATGATAATCGAAACTCTCTGTAAAAAAAAGAAAATTTAAGTAAACCTAGAAAGTGTAAAGCGAAAACTGATAATATTATTGCTGCAATTATATTAAGCTCTGGTCTAAATTGTCTAAATAATTGGCCAATTGAAGAGGCAGCTAAGCCCATCAACATGAATACTAGAATAACACCAGCAGAAAAAAATACAGTATTGAATATTAATTTTTTTCTTAATTTATTATTTAAGGATCTCTCATTTTTAAATTCTTCCATCGAAATTCCAGCTAAATAACATAGGTAGAAAGGTACTAATGGTAAAACACATGGAGAAAAAAAAGATAGTATTCCTGCAAAAGCAGCTCCGCTATAACTTATACTTATATCCATAGTTCAGACTTTTCTTTTAAAATATATTTAATCATATATAATGTTTTTTTATTTTTATACAGCTTTTGGATAGCAAAAAATGAAAATATTAATTAAAAATCCTTTGTCTTTTTTGTGTTTAATTTTGTTTTTATTTACTTATCCTAATTTTTCCTTACCAAATTCATTAAATTTAAAATTATTAATGATTGACGACTCTGGTTGTCCTTATTGTGAGCTTTGGGAAGAAGAAGTTGGATACAAATATTCTAAAACTACGGAAGGTAAACTCGCTCCTTTAATTAGGCATCACTATGGCTTAGCGTTGCCAAGTGAAATTATTTTGAACTCTGAACCAGTTTTTACTCCAACATTTATACTTCTAGAAAATAATTTAGAAAAATATAGATTTGAAGGTTATTTAGGTGAGGAATTTTTTTGGTCTTTTTTGGAAGAATATCTTGGAAAAATCACCAGTGCCAAAAAAAAATAATTAAGTCTAAAACTTGGTATTCTTTTTGCAAAGTTCACTTCAACCACAGGAGACATCATTATGAACACAAAACAACCCTCAGATTTAATAGTAGAAGTTTTCGCAGTTGCAGTATCAGAATTGGTAGCTCTTGGTTTATCAAGGGAAGAAGCAGTTTTAGGATTATTAAGTCAAGCTGCAGTTCAGGCAAACCCTGGAGCTATGGTACATGCTGCTGTTTTACACCAGAAATTTCATTCTGATTTTGTAGAAACATAGTGTTTTAATCAAATCCTATAAATTTTGCTATTTCATTTAGTGAAGCTCTTTCAGTTTTTAAATTATTAATTACTTTTGAAGTATCCATGTAACCAATTGATATCCCACAAAACAGCATCAAATTTTTTGGTGCTTTTGTATGTTTGTTAACCAAATCGTGAAATGATGCCCATGATTCTTGGGCACAAGTATGTAAATTATTTTCCAGTGCTAACAATAAAACACTTTGTATAAACATTCCAACATCTGACCACTGTGGATAACCCATAGTTCTATCGATATAAACAAAAATACCTACTGGAGCACCAAACAGTTCAAAATTTTTTCTAAACTGTTCTCTTCTTTTTTCTTTTTCCTCCCTTTTTATGTTAAGAATTGAATACATGTCTTCCCCACACCTAAATCTTCTGTCAAAATAAATTTCTGACAAATTTTTGGGATAAATTGCATATTCTGTAGGGTGACCTTTTGGAAATTTTAGGAGTTCTTTCTTAACATCTTTGATTAAATTATTTAATTTTTTATCTGCAATCACAAAGACCTGCCAAGGTTGAAGGTTGCCTCCTGAAGGTGACTTTGCTGCTTGTTTAATAATATTTTTAATAATTTTTTTATTAACTTTTTTGGATAAAAAAGAACGACAGCTTATTCTCTTGTTTAATGCTTCAGATATTTTCATTTACTTAAACCCAATAAATAAATTAAAAAAATAAAGTAATTAATAAAAATTAATTAAACAATAAATATTATTTCCGGGATCTATGAAATTTTTAATTAGTTTCTATCTGAATTGTAATTCTCTTACATCCCAGTAGCCATCGGTAGATTTAAGTTTTTCATTAGTTTCAATAATATCAAAAATATTTTCACCTTTGCTATTGGTTGCAAAAATATCTGCATTATTGTCTATTAAAGCAAAAATTACTTTTGAGTTGCTATTCCACTTAGCAGCTTCATGAATCGGGGTTCTCCCCACTTCAATACCAATGTTAACCTTAGCACCAGATTCAATTAATTCTAACACTACTTTAGGATCCTTATTCCATCCTGCTGCCCCATGAAGAGGAGATATCCCGTATTTAGTAAGAGCATTTGGATTTGCTCCTGCTGTTAACAGTAATTTGATCTTTTCATAAGAACCAAATGGTGCTGCTAAGTGAAGGGGTGTCCTTTTCATATCGTCTTCAGCATTTATATCTGCTCCAAAAGCTAAGAGCAATTTAACTATTTTCTCATTTTTGTTAAATTTAGAGCTATGAAGTGGTGACCATTTATTACTATTTTTCGCATTAACATCTGCTCCAGCACGAATTAATGTTTCCAGTACAACTGGATTATGGTTTCTTGATGCTGCATCATGGAGTGCTGTACCTCCAGAAGCATTTCGAGCGTCTATTTTAGATCCTCCTTGAATAAGTAATTTAATTACTTTTGGGTTTTTGCTATATAATGAGGCTAAATGTAGTGGTGTTCTTCCCATCGTATCTCTTACACTTAAACTTTGACCTTCATTCAAGCAAGATATAATTTGCTTTGAATTCACATTCTCCCAATAAGGTTTAATTTCAACTATTGGATTTCCACTGACCCATTTTTTACAAACATCAGCACCAGACAATCCTGGGAAGAAAAACAAAAAGGTCAGTATAAAAAAAAATTTTAAATTACATATCTTCATTTTAAATATTAAATAATCGAGAGAACTTAATAATAAACGTCTATATTTCGAAGAATCTTATTACTTTAAGCTCTAAACACAAAATTAATCAAATTATTTAACTTAAAAGTTGAAAAATTTAAATCATGATATAGAATTAATGATACCTCGGGGTGCTATTTGCTGAGATGATATTTCAAACCCGTTGAACCTGAACCGATTAGTATCGGCGTAGGAAAGGTTTTATCCTAAACTGCGACCTTACTTAATCATCTAAATAAATAGGATTTATAATGGTTATTAGAAAACTAGTTTTATTAATTTTTCTCTTTCCAGTTTTTGCTTTAGCTGAGACTACTTCAACTTTAACAATTTATGCTCCAGATTATTTTATTTCTGAATGGGGACCCGGTCCAAAAATAAAGGAAGCATTCGAAAAAAAATGTAGTTGCAATCTAAAGTACGTTTCTGGTGATCCTTTGTCGAAATTAATGCTAGAGGGGAAATCTACAAGAGCAGATATATTGATTGGTTTAAGCTCGGATCAAATCTTGAAAGCTCGAAAATTTAATTTATTTGATAAAATCAATTTTGATTTTTCTCTACCACAACTTCCAATTAACTGGAAAGATCCTACTTTCTTACCTTTTGATTGGAGTTATGTTTCATTTATATATGATAATACAAAAATCATAAATCCTCCAAAAACATTTATTGAACTAGCTAATGATCCAAGAGATTATAAAATTATTATCCAAGATCCAAGAACATCACCTTCAGGTCTAGCACTTATATTATGGATAAAATCGATATATGGAGATGAAGCATTTGATATTTGGTCAAAACTTTCGTCTAAAATTTTAACAGTAACCAAAGGCTGGTCAGAATCTTATGGTATGTTTACATCAGGTGAAGCGGAGATGGTATTATCTTTTATTACATCTCAAGCTTATCACGAGATAGCTGAAAATGATAAAACAAAAACTGCTCTTATAATGAATGAAGGTCACTATGTTTATGTAGAATTAGCTGCTAAAGTTAATAAAGAAGAGAATGAAGACTTATCCAATCAATTTATGGAATTCATACTTACAAATGAATTTCAAAAAATAATACCATTATCTAATTGGTCTTTTCCAGTTAATCTACCTGAAGAAAATTGGCCCATAGGATTTCAAAACCTACCTAAACCAGAGAAATCAATTTTTATAAATGAAGATAATTCGGCTGAAATTAGGATACTTGCAATTGAAGAATGGCTAAAAGCAATGACAAAATAAATATATCAAATTTTACTTCAATTATTGCTATAGTTTTCATACTATTCCAAACTCTTGGCTCAATATTTGTGGTATTTTTTTGGTCGAGAGATAATTTTTATTTATTAAATTCTTATGAATTTAAGGTACTATATTTTACTCTAAAACAAGCGTTAATTTCGTCTCTTTTAGTATGTCTTTTAGCTATTCCCATTTCAAAAGCAATTTTTAGGAATAATTTTATGCTAAAAGGCATTTTTATAAAAATTATGGGCTTGCCTTTTATATTTCCCGTTGTTTCTGCAATTTTCAGTATAATTTTGATTTTCGGAAATAATGGCTTCATAAACACTATTCTTGAGATGCTGGGTTTTTCTAAAATTTCGATTTATGGATTAAAAGGAATAGTAATAATTAATATTTTTTTTAACCTACCCATAGCAGTCAGATTTCTTTTACTCGCATGGAATGAAATACCTAGTGAACAATTGAAATTAGCCAAATCTTTAAATGTTAAGTATTTAAACTATTTTAAACTAATTGAATTACCTATGCTTAGAGCCATCTTGCCTAGTACCTTATGTATCATTTTTTTGATATGTATATCAAGCTTTTCAGTTGCATTAACTCTTGGCGGCGGTCCAAATTCTACTACCTTAGAAGTTGCAATATATCAAGCTTTAGTATTTGACTTTGATTTTGCTAAAGCTTCTTCTTTAGCAAGTATACAATTTTTAGTTTGTATGATTTTGGCAATATTTGTAATTTTTTTTAGTAAAAAAAATAGCTCATTTGCTTCACAGGAAATTAAATTTTTTGGAGTTAATTCTCTATATATGGAAAGAAGTTTAATAGATTGGTTCTGGATAATATTTGCAATTTTATTTTTATTTGTTCCAATTTTATTTTTAATTTTTACAGGTTTTTTTGGTATATTTTATTTACCTAAAACTATATTTTTAGCAGCTTTAAATTCTGTTGTTTTAGCTGTATTTTCTGGATTTTTAGGAGTATGCCTTGCATTATCACTTACTAATTTTTTTATAAATTTAACTTCCTCTTCTAAATATTTTGAAATATTAAGTATTTTTATTTTAGCTACTTCTCCAATAGTAATGGGAACAGGTCTTTTTTTGGTTTTGAAAACAATATTAAGCCTTGAAATTTTGACACCATTATTAGTCATAATCATAAACGCTACAATGAGTTTGCCATTTATGCTTCGCGTTTTATTACCTGCAGTAACTAAGGTTAATGAAGATACTGGAAAATTGTCTGATAGCTTAGATATTTATGGATTTGATAGATTTAAATTAATTACTTTTCCTACAATATTTCCCGCTATTTCCTTTTCAATGGGTCTGGGATGCGCATTATCTATGGGTGATTTAGGTGTAATTACTCTATTCTCGTTTGCTGATTACCAAACTCTTCCATTAGCAATATACAGACTAATGATGTCATATAAGATGGATCACGCCTTAAGTAGCTCAGTATTACTAATAATAATATGTTTTTTTCTATTTCAGTTGTTTGATTATCTAGGGAAATTGTATGCTTTGCGTTGATAATCTTGTTATCGATTTAGAAAATTTCAGGTTAACTGCTGATTTTAAAATTGCTACAGGTTCACATACCGCAATTGTTGGACCTTCAGGTGCTGGCAAGTCTACTTTTTTAAACGTTTTAGCAGGTTTTATTCCTTTTAAATATGGAAACATTGAATGGAACAAATCGTGTATTACAAAATTAGAACCAGGGAAAAGACCTCTTAGTATTTTGTTTCAAGATTATAATTTATTTTCTCATTTAAATGTAATAGAGAATATCGCCATAGGTTTGAAACCCAACCTAAAACTTAGTGATCTTCAGTTAGATTTAGTTAATTTTGCAATAGAAGAAGTAGGATTATCTAAATTTAAACTCAAGTCACCCTCACAGCTATCCGGTGGTCAAAAGACAAGAGTTTCACTTGCAAGAGCTATGGTTAGATCTAAGCCTATTTTATTATTAGATGAGGCATTTTCAGGTTTAGGCCCAGCTTTAAGATCTGAGATGATTGAACTAATAAAAAATCATGTAACAAAAAACAAAATTACATTATTAATGGTATCTCATCATATTAAAGATGCAGTTGAACTTAATCAAAAAGTTCTATTTGTGAGCGAAGGACAATTTATGAAACCAATCAATGTAAACGATTTTATAAATAGTTCTGATAAAAGAATTAGAGATTATATAGGTTTATAATTGCTATGGGATTAATTGTAATTTAAGAAAATTATTTGTTATTTCATATTTGAATTTATTATTTAATAAATCAAGTCCTAGTAATGAAATCCGTGGACCTTTAAAATTTTTAGTTGCTACAAGAAAAGAAATTTCACCTAAATCGCTTTCAAATACTTTCACGTTTTTGAAGATGATTTCTTTGGCTTTAACTATTCCATTAGCAGTTTCTAAAATTGTTTCAGTAGGTAAAAAAATGTTACCAGCTTTTACCAGTTTGAAATCTTTCCTAGACAAAAGTGATCTTGAAGCCCCCGTATCAACTAAGAAAATTATTTGCAAATCATTAATGGTTAGAGGTAAATAAAAATGCCCATCTTTAGATTTTTCAATGGTTATTATATTGTAGTCTTCAATGATATAGTTGAATTTTTCTTTACTCATTGAAACCTTTAAGTCATCCCATAAATAATACGAGATTAGTATTGCAAAAAAAATTATACCCCAAATCGATAAATTTTGTATATTTTTGTTAAGGTTTTTTTTGTTCGACAAAAGAAAAGTTCCTACTAAAAAAAGTAGAATCAAAATAAGATAAATTAAATGAAAATAATTCAAATTTGATATGTCCATAAAAAACTTTTTAATATCATTTATCCTATATAGTTTAACATTAAACTAAAATTTATTTCAATTAATTTTTAGGACTAGTAATTATTTATTTTATCTGTTAATACTCTATACTGTGTTTTTAATCTTTTTGAACGGTATATATAGTGGATAAAATGTTGAGTAAATGTCCAGATATAAAACAAATGCAAAAAGCTAAAAAATCACTCAGCGGTAGAATTGTTTCAACTCCAGTTTTAGAATTAACTGGTAGCAAAATATTTCCACTTTTACCCAAAGGTTCAAACGTAAGAATGAAAATGGAGCTCTTTCAGCATACCGGATCCTTCAAATCCAGGGGTGTTTTATTGGCTTTGGATAAATTAAGTATCAATCAAAAAAAAAATGGTGTAGTTGCTGTTAGTGCAGGCAATCATGCTTTAGCAGTATCTTGGGCATCAAAATGTTGTGGAGTTAATGCTAAAGTTGTTATGTTAGAAACATCTGATCCATTAAGAATTCAAGGTTGTAAAGATCATGGGGCAGAAGTAATTTTATGTAAAGATGTAAAAAATGCTTTTGAGTTAATGGATCAAATAGCATTATCAGAAAATAGAACCATATTACAACCTTTTGACTCAGAGAGTATGGTTTTAGGCTCTGCATCTTGCGGTCTCGAAATAATCGAAAATTTTCCAGAACTTGATATTGCTATAGTTCCTGTTGGAGGTGGGGGATTAATTGCAGGAATTGCTTCTGCAATAAAAAAAACAAAACCGTCCACTATAATTTATGGAGTAGAACCTGAAGGTGCCGATTCAATGTATAGAAGTTTTCAAAAAGAAAAGGCCATAAAACTTGAGAAAGTGGAAACAATTGCTGATAGTTTAGGTTCTCCAATGGCTATGGATTATTCTTTTGGAGTTGTTCATGAATTTGTAGATGCTATAGTCAGAGTTAAAGATGACGAACTAAAGTCTACACTTAATTTAATGCGTGATCAGTTAAATTTAATAGTAGAACCTGCATGTGCTGCTTCCTTAGCTGGTTTATTAGGGCCATTGAAAGAACTGGTTGTTGGTAAAGCTATTTCTATTATTGCCTGTGGATCAAATATTTCATTTAACCGCTATGTAAAATTAGTTGAGTGACTATTTTGAATAAATTGAATAACTTGTTTTTCAATCTATGAAGAATTTAAATTAAGCTTTTATATGGCAAAAATAGATTAGGAAAAAAATCTGAATTTAAAAAATAAAAATATTGTTATAACTGGAGGTTCAGGTGGTTTAGGTAAAGCTTTAGCATTAGAATTTTTGAAAAAAACTCCAAATGTTTTAATTTCTGACATAAACAAAAAAGAATTAAAAAAAACAGCCAATGAATTATGTTGTTCATTTCAATTATGTGATGTTTCAAAAGAAACAAATATAAAAAATCTGATAGAAGTAGCTCAAAAAAGATTTGGACATATAGATCTATTTTGTTCAAATGCTGGAATAACATCAAATTTAAAAAGATTTTATAGTATTGAACAGAATGCATGCTGGGAAAAAACTTGGAATGTAAACTTGATGTCACATGTATATGCAGCTAGATATGCTCTTCCTAACATGATTAAAAGAAAAAAGGGTTACTTTTTACAAATTATTTCTGCAGCTGCTCTTCTTTCGCAAATAGGAGACTCAGCTTATTCTGCTACCAAAAGCGCCGCATTAAGCTTTGCAGAGTCCTTAGCAATAAGTAATAGTCATTTGGGAATTAAAGTCTCAGCAGTATGTTCTCAATATATTGCAACCCCAATGTTAGGTTTTAATAACGATAAAATAATTGAAACAAAAAATCTTATATCTGCTAAAAATGCAGCTACTAGAATTTTAAGAGGAGTAGCTTTAGAAAAATTTTTGATACTAACTGATAAACATACAAACTATTTTTTTAGAAAAAAAAGTAAAAATTATGAAAAATGGATTTTAGGTATGAACAAACTAAATCAAAGAATTTTGGAAGAGAGAGGTGAAATAAAAATAAATTCTGTACATAAATTTATTTGATATTATTAAATTGAAATATAATTTGAAATAAGATTTAACATAAATTAATCTACATATTTATTAGATTTTAGTTTTGATCTTATTCCATCAATAATTTTATCAATTTTTTTTGTATCTGATTTAGTATTTTCTATTAAAGAAGCTAGTTTTTCGATTTCGTTGGTTAATTCCTGACTTTGATTATTGGAATCTATTAACCGAAGTTGTGTTTTTTTTATTAATGCAGATAAAGCCACATTTTTTTCTATAAGTTGTAAAAAATTTAACTTTGGTATAAAGCTAGCAAAAACATTTTGCTTTCCAGTTTTAGCAGTAACAGTTCTTTTTGTTCCCAACATTATTGAAGATTCACCAAAAATCTCACTTTCTCCAATTTCATTCAATTTAAGTCCTTCAGGTGTATAAAGTTCAACTGTTCCTTCTTTTATAAGGTAAACTCCATTAGGTTCTTCACCAGCTGAGTAAATTACTTCGTAGGGTTTCCAATTTATATTCTTTTGTACTAGAGCCATTAGATTAGGATAATTAATTTATTTTATTTTTCAAATTTTATATTCATTTTTTAAATTATTAAATTACCACACTTTTCCAGTCATAGTTGATTTATAATCTGGCCATGAATAATGAATTGGTGGATCATAATCACAAAGTGGTGGTATCCAGTTTTTTCCATTTATTCCACCTTTTGTTCTTTTGTTAAATTCTCTTTTTGCATCTTTTAATATAAGTGGATTTTTTAGCATTTTTAAAAAGGATAATGCGATTGTTTTTGATGCAGTAAAAATCATTGGATCAATAGTTTCTGGTACTCCTCCAAGTGCATTCATTACCCAATTAGGGAAATACTCTTTTTGGAATGAATCAAGCATTGGTCTGCCTACATATAGCCTTGCAGTTGGAGTATGCCAACACATTTCTGTATAGTCGTCTGATGTAAAATTATTCTGTGATGGTGGTAGATTTTTTTTGATTATTAAATCAGCTTTTTGGGGATTAATAATTTCAGAAGTTTCTTTCAAGAATGGTTCTTTGACTTTTTGTAGTCCTAAGTTTTTTCTAATTTCGTTTGCAAATTTCTTTGCATCTTTCCCCCATTTTGGGGGACCTACTTGTCTTAATGATTCAAAAACTAGATTTGAAATTGTATGATTTGGAATTCCAGGGCGTGACTTTGATACCCAATGTTTTGTGTATGAACAATTTGTGATTTTTGCTGCAGCCTCAGCATTCCTATCAAGAAATCCTATAACTTTGTTGGCTTCATCTAAAGTTGAAACCCTTATCATGTATTGAAGTTCAGCAATGTTTGATGGCAAATTATCTGCAGTTGCTTGACCTGAAGTTAGTATAATTTCATTCATGGACCAACTTTTTGAGTGGGGTAACATCGTATCTCTTAAGTTTCTTGAACTATTATACATTTGTATAAGTGCTTCATCGGCGCTTGGTGACCTCACTTCTGCATGTGAATGTGGAATAGGAGCCAAATTTGTAATATCTCCTCCTAACCATTCTCCTTTGTTTTTCATTTTAAATCTGTAAATCAAAGCATAAGCAGCCCCACAATGAATATCCCATCTAACTGTATTACACCATGGTAGCATATAGCATGGATGAAAACTTATCATAGCATCAATATTATCATAATAACCCTTTGCCGCGTGAATAGGTTTTGAGCCTCTCAATTTTTCAGCTGGTTCTCCTGTAAAATAAAGCTTTCCTGATAGATTAAACTTTTGCATAGCAGCTTTTGTTGCTAAAAGCCCTCCAAGTGCACTTATCCCTAAAGCAGAATGTGGGTCAGTATGCCCACTAGCATTTTCAGAAAAACCAGCTCTTGGTTTTTTAAATGGTACTGCATCCTGACACTGTCCTGGTACCGCATCATATTCTGCGTATGTGGCTAGTGTAGGGCCTGAGCCATTTTCCCATTCTGCACAAAAAGCTGTAGGCATTCCTGCTGAACATTCTTCTACTTTAAAATTATTTTTTTTTAATATTTCTATATATAGTTTTGAAGATTCATACTCACGCCATGCAGGTTCTGCTAAATTCCATATAATTTGATTCCAATTTGATAGCTTTTTAGAATTTTTATCAATCCAACTTGAAATATATTTATACTCTTTTTTATTCAATTTTGTTTCAATCCTTTTTTTTAGAAATCAAATTTTCTTTCTTTTTTGTTTAAATAGCAAGAAATTAGGAGTCTATTACACAAGAAGCTCTGCCTTCCAATCTTAGTGTATTTGCACCAATTCTTATTGACTTCGCTCTTTGTTTAAGTTCTGAAGTTAACTTGGTTGCATTTCTTTTTTTTGGATTTGGTAAAGTGACAGCGATGTAAGAAGCCTCTCTTAATGTTAATAGATTAGAATTCTTTTTAAATCTGACATTTGAAATAGCTTGAATACCAAAGTATCCATTTCCAGTTTCTGCAATATTTAAATATACCTCTAATATCCTTTTTTTTGACCAAAAAGTTTCAAGCATCATTGTAATAATTAGCTCTAACCCTTTCCTAAACCAAGACCTATTTCTCCATAAGAATAAATTTTTTGAAACCTGTTGGCTTATTGTAGAAGCTCCACGAGAAAATCCTTTTTCTTTAGCCTTATAAATTTCGGCAAAATCAACTCCATAGTGATTACAAAAATTAGAGTCTTCTGCTGCGAGGACAGACAAAATTACGTTTTTACCGATTTTATCAATAGTCCTCCATTCTTGATTAACTTTTCTATTAAAAGAAAGCTGTTCGGCTAAAATAACAGTTGTAGTTGGAGGATTTATCCATTTCATTAGAATTAAAATAATTATAAAAATAAGGAAAATTGATAAAATAATTTTAATTAGCCATTTTAAATAAAAGTAATTATGTTTTTTTTTCATTTCCATTTTTTAATTATATAATTTTGAGTTTTTTATTTGTTTTCAGTTTAATTTGACTTTTTTGTATGTCTGAGTTGATATATTAATAAATCAAATTATGAAAGTTTTGGTTTAAGAATTATCAAATAAAGGAGCTTCAATGGATTTAAAATTGCATGGAGTAAGAGGCTCAATTCCAGTTCCTTCAAGAAAGGTCTTGAAATATGGTGGGCATACCACCTGTATGGAAATAAGTTCTGATACTTTTCAATTAATAATTGATTTAGGATCTGGTTTTAAAAATGTAGAAATCAAAAAGAATATACCTACATTCATAGTGTTTTCTCATTTTCATCATGATCATACCCAAGGTTTTCCTTTTAATTCTGCAGTTTATGATAAAGATATTCAATTCCATATTAGCTCAGCTCTTTTGAATAGAAAAGAAATATTAAAAGTACTAGAAAACTGTTTTTCACCCCCTGTTTTTCCTTTAGACATATTAGATGATAATATAAATTTTAATATAATGAATTTTGATACATTTAAGGCAGCGGCTATTGATTTCTTTAAAATTGAAACTTTTCCCTTATGTCATCCAGGGGGAGCTTCTGGCTATAAAGTTTCTGCTTTCAATAAGTCAATAGTTTACGCGTTAGATCATGAGTTTGGGTTAGAAAAAAAAATTGATAATGGATTATTAAAGGCTGCATTGAATTGTGATGTTGTTGTATGGGATGGAATGTACACAGAAAAAGAAATAAGGAATAAATTAGGTTGGGGTCATAGTTCAATAGAACAGGGGGTTATGTTCTATCGTAAATCTAAAGCTAAGAAATTATTAATTTCTCACCATGCACCAGAAAGAGATGATAAAGAACTAGATATCATGTCTAAAAGTGTATTGCCCAAAGGGGTTTTTTTTGCAAAAGAAAATAAAACAATCAAACTAATTTAATTTACAGTAAAAGGGGAAAGTATGGATAAGATTGATTTGAATACTGGCCAATTTATATTTAAGGCTGGAGAAAAATCAGATAAAGTCTTTTTATTACTAGAAGGAGAAGTAGGTATTTTTCTCCCTACAAATGAAACACAACAACCTAATCATAAAATACAAGAAAATGAAATTTTTGGAGAGATGGGTGTAATTGAAGGTAAATTAAGAATGGCAACTGCAAGATGTATGTCACCTACTAAGTTAATGTCAATTTCAAAGGAACAGTTTGAAAAGAAAATTGAAAGTTCTGATCCATTTATAAGAGGTTTAATTCGGATTTTATCTTCAAGAGTCAGAGCCTTACAGAAAAATCAGTAGGTTATTCAACCTATCTACCATCTGTGTTTTATAATGATTTAAATACAATTATTTTTAAAAGATCAAAACAAATGAACAATATCTTAATAATATATTCAACTACGGATGGTCATACTTTGACAATAAGTAAAACAATAGCAAATTATTTAAAAACAAATTCAAATATTTTGGTAACGCCTCTAATTAATTGCAAAAAAGATGATTTAAAAAATAATGACGTGATAATTATTGGAGCAAGTATTCGATATGGAAAACATAATCCAAAAGTAAAAGAATTTATTAAAAATAATTTAATGATATTAGAGACTAAAAAAAGTGCTTTTTTCACTGTTAATGTTGTTGCCAGAAAAGAAAATAAGAATCAACCTGAAACTAATCCTTATTTGATTAAATTTTTAAAATCTATTACCTGGAAGCCAGACATTGTAGATGTATTTGCTGGTCGTCTTGATTATCCATCTCTTA
Organism: uncultured Alphaproteobacteria bacterium; assembly: GCA_902611605.1. GTDB lineage: Bacteria > Pseudomonadota > Alphaproteobacteria > Rhodobacterales > Rhodobacteraceae > CACIIZ01. The sequence continues at coordinate 186,665 of CACMAH010000001.1, read as the reverse complement.
ATTTTTGGGATAAGCAAATTATTCGTTTGATAATGTATATTACCAAAGGTCCAATAGATTTAAAAAAAACTTATGAATTTACGGATTGGAACAGAGTTGAAAGTTTTGCTCAAAAAATAATAAACTTAAGTAAATAATTAAAAATTAAAAAAAAGTTAATTGAAATAATAGAGGATTTAAAAACCCTCTATTATTTCTAATTTAATTCCTCAAATATTTGTAAAAAAAACAATCAAATAAATATTTTATTCAAGCTGCTTTTTTAGACAATATTTTTTTGGATGGAGTTTTAATTTCTATTTGTTTTGGTAACTCCGCTTCGGGTATATTTCTGTGTAGTGATATAATTAACATGCCGTTTACTAATTCAGCATTAGTTACCTCTATATTATCAGCTAATCTAAACTGTCTAGAAAAAGATCGTTCAGCTATACCCCTATGGATGTAAGATGAGTTTTGATTGTCATTGTTCTTTGCAGCTTTTATTGATAAAATACCATCTTTAACTTCAGCATTAATTTCGTTTTCTGCAAATCCTGCAAGCGCTAAGGTTATTATGTAATCACTATCACTTACCTTCTCTATATTGTATGCTGGATATGATTGTTCTTTGTAACTAGATAATCTTTCAAATTCGTCAAAAAGATTATCAAAACCTACAAAAGATCTAGTAATTGGGTTTGTTAGAAAATTCATAATTATTCTCCTTTTAAAGCAAGATTATGCTTGATCCATATAGCAACCAAGCGTTAAATTTTATGTAAGCCTATTTTAGCACTTACTTAACTTAAATGGTAATTATGAAATTTTTTTCAAGATATATTTCAGTAATTTTTTGTTGTACTTTTTTCTAAGGTCACTTTTCCATCACAAGAACCGTCAGAACTACATGATAGTGAATCGATACCATTCATTGAATTACCTAATTGTGTCACTTTGTTATTTGTAGCATTTAAATTCTTGAATTCTTCATAACTAATAGTGCTAACATTATCTTTCCCCCATACATCTAAAGAGTTAATAAATTTTTTATTAGCTTCTGGTTTTTCTGGTAAAATTAGGATTATTTCACCTGTATCCATATCAATCATCTCACCAAAAATTTGATGTTGCTGATTAGAAAACATGGTTGCACCAAGGACTGTTAGTAATAAATAATTCATAATAAATTTAAATGTATAATTTTATAATTAAGTATGTTAATCAAAACCTATATAAAGTACGTCACAATATTTTGCTTGTTTATTTATAATGTTGAAGTTAATTAGAAATACATTAGAGTTCAATTAAAAAAACTCAAAATATTTTAATACTTGTTTGTGATTATTTATGAAAAATTTAGAATTAGCTTTTGGACATGGCACTCCTTTAAAAGCATTTATAACTGCAATACTAGTTGGAACAATACTTACTGCTATAAATCACGGTGATCAAATCATAAATGGTGAGTTTCCTCACTTTGCAAAAATAGCAATGACATATATTGTTCCTTATGTTGTGACAACTTGGGGTTCTATTATAGGTAAAAAATCAAAACTTAATGAAGATAAGTGAAAGTAAAATTTTGAAACTTGAAGATTTTATAAATAAAGAAAAAGTTATAGACTTAAGTTTTTTTAATTTTGAAAATGCTATAACTGCTGCATATTATGCTAATGAAAATCTGGAGATCCAAAAAACTAACAAAAACTTTGCCAAATTTTTCCCAATATTAGGAAATGTTACTAATGCTTATTTTCCAAATGTTCTTGAACAGCTTGGGATACCTGAAGAACAAATCTCACAATTCAAATCACAAATTGATCAAAATGGTTCAGTATTAATTCCACAGATTAAAATTATTATTGATGGTAAAGAAAGGATGTTTTCTCTCCTTTCAGCTAAGACAAAAAATAAAAATTTTTCTTACTTAAACGGAATTCAAGGTCAATTTGTAGATCGAACTAATGAGTGGGCACTAAGAAAAGAGCGTGAAGAATTAATTTTGCAAAAGGAACGTGATAGCGAAATAATAAAAGAAAAAAGTTTACAATTAGAAAATCTAGCCACTAGGCTCGCTAAATATTTATCTCCACAGATTTATCAAAGTATTTTTGAAGATAAGGAAATGGTTGATTCAAAACATTCTAGAAAAAATCTCACAATATTTTTTTCTGATATAGTTAAATTCACAGATATTACAGATACAACAGAACCTGAAAGACTTGCATCAATTGTGAATGCTTATCTGTCAGAAATGTCTTCAATTGCTTTAGAATACGGGGGAACTATTGATAAATTCATAGGTGACGCAATTCTAATCTTTTTTGGGGATCCTGAAACCAAAGGGGATGTAGAAGACGCATTAAGTGCTATAGAAATGTCTATAAGAATGCAAAAAAGAATTAAAGAATTACAAAAAACCTGGAAAAAACTTGGTTTGGCAGATGGATTAATGGTTAGAATGGGTATATCTACAGGTTACTGCACTGTGGGAAATTTTGGTTCAGATCTTAGACTTGATTACACAGTTTTAGGAAGTCCAGTTAATTTAGCTGCTAGACTTCAGAGTTTGGCTAAACCTGGGGAAATTATTATAGATGAAAATACTCAAAATCTCATATCTCAAGATGTTGAATTTGACAAATATGAAACTTTTACACCCAAGGGATTTGTTAGACCTTTAAATACCTTTAAAGTGAATGGTTTTAAAAATCAAAAAGGTAGAAAACTTAATAGACACCTTTCACGTTCAGGAAAAAGAGTAGAAATTAATTTTATAGATAGTTCAGATATAAGAGCTGCCTTAATAGAGCTAAAACAAATTCAGAATGATTTTGAAAAAGAATATGCGTTAGATATACTCAAAGAAAAGTAAAACTTTTTTGTTATTTTTTTTAAAACTATGGAATTAAAAAATTTTTTGCACAGAGAAATTTATTTACCTCTTATTCATTTTTATGACTTAATACAAGACTTTAAAAGGGGTATAAAAACAACAGAAAATCATGAAATCTCTGAATTAGGTTTTTCTGATGAAATTGGTAATAAATATCAACCAATTGGATATAACAGACTAATTGAGGTTATAAAATTTGCCGTCACTCAAAATCGTCATTCTTGTTTTATAGATGCGGGTTGTGGGAAAGGGCGGCCACTCTATATTGCACTAGAACATGGATTTAATAATGTAATTGGAGTTGAAATATCAAAAAAGCTTTTTAAACTCTGTAAGAAAAATCTTACTAAATATGATGGTTGTTACACCTTAGTTTGTTCTGACATTGATAACTTTCAATTTCCAGACGGTTCTGTGACTATCTTCCTATTTAATCCATTTAATGAAAAAAAACTTAACAATTTGAAAATTAAATTAATGAAAAAAAACATAACTGGTTTGATAATTTATTTTAACCCAAAACATGATAATATTTTTTCTAACTTGAGAATTATTAGAAAATTTACTTGGTACAATCTTGGACTTTTTAAAGAAGAGTGTAGAGTTTTTGAGATATAATCATTTCTTAATGAGCATAGAAAATGAAATTAAATAAAAAAAAAATAGCTTTAATTATTGGAGCGGGTGATTATTTGGGATCTGAATTAGCCAAAAAGTTTGCTCTAGGAGGTTTAAGTGTCGTAGTTACTAGAAGAAGAGGTGATCTAACAAAACTTGTGACAAGTATTGTATCTTTAGGAGGGGAGGCAACTCCCTTTCATACAGATGCAAGAAATGAAAATCAAGTTATTGAATTAATTAAAAATATTGAAACAAAATTAGGTCAAATAGATGTTTTAATTTACAATGTTGGTGGCAATGTAAAATATAAAATATTAGACACATCAAGCAGAATTTATCGTAAGGTGTGGGAAATGTGTGCGTTTGGTGGATTTCTAAATGCTAAAGAAGTTTTAAAATATATGATACCTCGTAAAAAAGGAACGATTATTTTTACTGGTGCCTCTGCAAGTTTAAGGGGGAAAGAGGGATTTTCTGCATTTTCTGGAGGTAAACAAGCTTTAAGAGCCTTGGCTCAAAGTTTAGCTCAAGAGGTTAGTTTGAAAGGTATTCATGTATCCCATGTCGTAATTGACGGATTAATAGAAAATAGTAATACCAAAAAACTTTTCCCTAATGAATTTAAAAAACGACCTTCTGACGGCATACTGAAACCAAAGGATATTGCAGAAATATATTGGCAAATATATTTACAGCCTAGAAGTTCATGGTCTTTTGAGACTGATATACGTCCATATAGTGAAAAATGGTAATTTTAATTCTAAATTACTTTATGATAAAAAACTTTAGTCGAATTCTATTAATAAATCTTTTGCATCAATCTGACTTCCAATAGTGGTGTAGATTTTTTTTATACGAAAATTATTTTCAGCATTTAAAACTGTCTCCATTTTCATGGCCTCTATTGTGAGAAGAACATCCCCTTTTTTGACTAAATCACCCTCTTTTACGGCTATAGATGCTATTGCACCAGGCATAGGGGCAGCCAAATGTTTTGGATTATTAGTTTCAGCTTTTGGTTTTTGTTTTAATTTTGTGGTTGAAGAATTATGATCTGGAATTCTGATGATCCTTGGTTGTCCATTTAATTCAAAAAATACTTTCCGATCGCCTTCATTATTCACTTCACTTACTGTCTGTAGACGTATTTCTAATATTTTGCCTGGATCTATTTCTACACTAATCTCTTGACTATTTTCCATTCCGTAAAAAAAGACATTAGTTGGTAGACATCTTACTGGTCCATATTTAGAGTGGTGTGTCAAATAATCTTGAAAAACTTTTGGATACATTAAATAGCTACAAAAATCTTCATCATCTATATCATTAATAGAAAGATCCAAGCTCGCTTTTTTTCTAATATTTAATAAACTATGTTGTCTTATTTTTGATCCTGGTCTTTCTTTGATGTAACTATCGTTTCCGATGGCTTTTTTAATTAAATTTATTGGGAACCCGCCTGGAGGTTGTCCTAAGTTACCTTTTAACATGTCAATTACTGACTCAGGGAAAATAATTTCCGTATTTGGGTCTTCTACTTGCTCTTTACTTATCCCTTGAGCGACCATCATAAGGGCCATATCTCCAACTACTTTTGAAGATGGGGTCACTTTGACAATATCACCAAATATCTGATTTACATCTGAATAGGTTTTTGCTATTTCTGGCCACTTAGTTTCTAACCCAAGACTTTTTGCTTGAGCTAGTAAATTTGTGAACTGTCCACCTGGCATTTCATGTAGATATACTTCTGATGCAGGAAAAGTTACACCTTCATCAAATGCTATATATTGTTTTCTAACTGTTTGCCAATAGTTTGAAATATCTCTTACTTCTTCAATATTTAAACTTGAAACTCTTTCAGTATTTTTTAAACTTTCAACTAGAGATCCTAAACATGGTTGTGAAGTACCTCCTGAAAAGGAATCCATTGCACAGTCTACAATATCTACACCGGCTTCATTTGCTGCCAACAAAGTTGCTATCCCAGCTCCACTTGTGTCATGGGTATGTAAATGTATTGGTAATCCTGTCTCTTCTTTTAATGTTTTAATTAAAATTTTTGCTGCCGCAGGTTTGAGAAGACCTGCCATATCCTTTAATCCAAGTATATGAGTGCCAAAACTTTTTAATTCTTTAGCCATTTTAACATAATATTTTAAAGAGTACTTAGTTTTTGTTGGATCAAGTATATCGCCCGTGTAACAAATAGATGCTTCGAGAATTTTTCCAGTATCAAGTACAGATTCCATGGATAATTTCATATTTTCTACCCAGTTTAAGCTATCAAAAACTCTAAAAACATCTATCCCAGTCTCTGCTGCTAAATTAACAAAATACTTTACATAATTGTCAGGATAGTTTGTATATCCAACTCCATTTGATCCTCTTAACAACATTTGTAAAAGTGTATTAGGCATTTTATTTCTTAAATCTCTGAGTCTTTGCCAAGGACATTCTTTTAAAAAACGATAAGCAACATCAAATGTAGCTCCACCCCAGCACTCAACTGAAAATAGTTCGGCAAGATTATTATTGTAGCGATCAGCTACTTTTAACATATCTATCGAACGCATGCGTGTTGCGAGTAAACTTTGGTGGCCATCTCTCATAGTAGTATCAGTTAAAAGAAGTTGTTTTTGGTTTAATATCCAATTAGAAACTGCTAATGCACCACTTGAATTAAGTATATTTTTTAAATTTACTGCAGATATTTCTTCTTTATTTTTTATTTTATTTCTAAATTCAAAAGTACTAGTCTTAATTTTTTTATGATTTTTTATCTCCGGATGACCCTGTATTGTAACCGTTGCAATATAGTTTAAAAGTTTTGTAGCCCTATCTTGCCTTTCAGAAAATTCAAAAAGCTCTGGTGTTTCATCTATAAATTTTGTTGAATATCTATTTTCTTTAAATTTTTTATGCTTTAATAAATTTTCAACAAATGAAATATTTGTAGATACCCCTCTTATCCTAAATTCCCTTAAAGCTCTGTCCATACGAGATATAGCATCTTTAGGAGTAGGTGCCCAAGCTGTTACTTTTTCTAAAAGGCTATCATAGAATCGTGTAATAATAGCACCTGAGTAAGCTGTACCTCCGTCTAATCTAATACCCATTCCAGTTGCTCCGCGGTAAGCAGTAATTCTGCCATAATCTGGTATAAAATTATTTAGTGGATCTTCTGTAGTTATCCTACATTGTATTGCATGCCCATTACATACAATATCGGATTGATTCTTTTTACCTATTGCCTCGTTTAAATTTGCTCCTTCGGATAACATTATTTGTGCTCTTACAATATCTATTCCTGTAACCTCCTCAGTAATAGTATGTTCAACCTGTATTCGTGGATTTACCTCTATAAAGAAAAATTCTTCTGTATCTATATCCATAAGGAATTCTACAGTGCCTGCACATTCATATCCTACATGTTTACATATCTTAGTTGCCATTTCACAAACAACCTGACGTTGGTTGTCTTCTAAATATGGAGCTGGAGCTCTTTCAATTACTTTTTGATTTCTCCTTTGAATAGAGCAATCTCTTTCCCATAGATGATAAATATTTCCTTTTTTATCACCCAGAATTTGCACTTCAACATGTCTTGCATTTTTAATATATCGTTCTAGGAATGCTTCAGAATTTCCGAAGGCATTTTCAGCTTCTCTTTTTCCTTCTAAGATATTTTTTTCAACGTCTTCAATGTTGTTTATTAATCTCATTCCTCTTCCACCTCCACCCCAAGATGCCTTTAACATAAGTGGAAAACCCAATTTTTTTGCTATTTTAATAAGATCTTTGGGATTATCGGGCAAAATATCACTTGCAGGAATTACAGGTACTCCTGCTTTTTCTGCAATTTTTCTGGCATTTGCTTTATTTCCCAATTTTTCCATAATTTCTGCTGTTGGACCAATGAATGAAATACCCGCTTTTTTACAAGCTTTTGCAAACTCAGGTTTTTCTGATAGTAGACCATATCCTGGATGTATTGCATCTGCTCCAGCTCTTATTGCAACAGAAATTATTTCATTTATGTTAAGATATGACGCAACTGGACCAAGTGCCTCTCCTATCTCATATGCCTCATCTGCTTTAAATCTATGTAATGATAATTTATCTTCTTTAGCAAAAACTGCTACTGTTGATTTTCCCATTTCATTAGCAGCTCGCATAACTCTGATGGCAATTTCACCTCTATTTGCAATTAAAATTTTGCGAAATTCAGCCATTTAATTAACCTCTAAATATTATTATATCTCTAAAACTATTAATCTGATTGAATCATGAAACTTATTTATTATTCTTATATCAATTGAAACAAAAAAAAAACTTAAATGAAACATATCTTTTCATTTAGCATATAGTTAAGTAAGTTCCAAACATGGATATTGATAACAATAATAACAAATCAAATAATTTAGCTGAAAGAGCTATAGTTAGCCGACGTCAACTTAGTTTTATTGCTGATCTAAACTTAAAGCAAAGGGAAGCAGTAGAGACTATAAACGGCCCCTTGCTAGTTTTAGCTGGTGCTGGAACAGGCAAAACTAGAGCTTTGACTGCTAGAATTGCATACTTAATAGATTGTGGTTATGCAAAACCAAATCAGATATTAGCAGTAACTTTTACAAATAAAGCTGCCCAAGAAATGAGGCAAAGAATAGAAAAATATTTAGGCTCAACTGTTGAAGGTATGCCATGGATTGGAACTTTTCATTCAATTGGTGCAAAAATACTGAGAAGACACGCAGAATTAATAAAATTGAAATCGAATTTCACAATTTTAGATACTGACGATCAGTTGCGTTTGCTTAAACAACTTATATCTCTTGAAAAAATTGATGAAAAAAGATGGCCTGCCAGAAATTTTTTAGGTCTTCTTGATCATTGGAAAAATAATGCTTGGACACCAGATAGATTACCACAAGATGAAATTAATAAATTTGATGGTAAGGGACAGAAAATTTATAAATTATATCAAGAAAGATTAAGTATTTTAAACTCTGTAGATTTTGGAGATTTAATACTTTTTCCAATTTTGTTGATGCAATTAAATAGTGATCTACTAGATCAATATCATAAAATTTTTAAATACATATTAGTTGATGAGTATCAAGATACAAATGTTTCTCAATATCTTCTGCTTAGGTTATTTGCAGAGGGACATAGAAATATTTGTTGTGTTGGAGATGATGACCAATCAATTTATGGTTGGAGAGGTGCCGAAGTGAAAAATATTTTATCTTTTGAAAAAGATTTCTCTGGTTCAAAAGTTGTTAGATTAGAACAAAACTATAGGTCTACACCTCACATTTTAGGTGCAGCATCCTCACTAATAAAAGCAAATTCCAGCAGACTTGGAAAAGAACTTTGGACAAATATATCAGAAGGAGAAAAAGTAAGGCTTATTAATCATTGGGATGGTAGTGAAGAAGCAAGATGGATAGGAGAAGAGATTGAAAGCCTAAGTTTTGGTACAAGGGGAATGAAACCTTTTTCGTATAATCAAATTTCGCTTTTAGTTAGAGCATCCTTCCAGATGAGGGCTTTTGAAGAAAGATTTATTCAATTAGGTTTACCTTACAAAGTTATTGGTGGACCTAGATTCTATGAAAGAAAGGAAATAAGAGATGCCTTAGCTTACTTTAGAGCAAGTATAAGTTTTGACGATGGTTTAGCATTTGAAAGAATATTAAATACTCCGAAGCGTGGTTTTGGAGATAAGTCAATGCAACTATTAAATGAGTTAGCAAGAGAAAAAAATATGGGATTAATGTCTGCAGCTAAATTTGCTATTGATAATGATAAACTTCCAACAAAATTATCTTTAGAATTAGATAAATTAATAAGTAATTTTAAAAGATGGAATTCAGACTTTTTAGATAATTCTAAAAAACATACCGAGGTTGCAGAGATGATTCTCGATGAATCAGGATACACACAAATGTGGCAATCTGAAAAAACTCCTGATGCAGCAGGTCGATTAGAAAATTTAAAAGAGCTCATTAAAGCTTTAGATGAATTTGAAAATATGCAGGGGTTTTTAGAGCATATATCGTTAATAATGGAGATGGAAACAGAAAAGGATATTCCAAAAATTTCCATCATGACTTTACATGCAGCAAAAGGATTGGAGTTTCCAGTTGTTTTTCTCCCTGGATGGGAAGATGGTTTGTTTCCTTCCCAAAGATCAATGGATCAAAAAGGTAAATTAGGTCTTGAGGAAGAAAGAAGATTAGCGCATGTTGGTATTACAAGAGCACAGCAATATTGCGTTATAAGTTTTGCTTCAAACCGTAGAATTTTTAATCAATGGCAAAATACAATGCCTTCAAGATTTATCAATGAATTATCAGAAGAAAATATAGAAATTCTAAATAGCAAAAGTGATTTTGGATCCTATTCTAATGGATGGAGTAATATATCAGAAATAGATCAAACATATAATCACAAAAGTTATAATTCTCCAGGATGGAGAAGAATGTCATCGAATGTTCACAAAAAACTACCAATTAAGGAAATAGTTGATCCATTTGTTTCAAGTACTCCAAATAATTTTATTATAGGTTCAAGAGTTTTTCATCAAAAGTTTGGATATGGAATTATTAAAGAAATTAATGTTGATAAAATAAGAGTTGCTTTTGAAAAGTCTGAACCAAAAGATATAATGGCTTCTTTTTTAGTACATGAAGATGATGTTTGAATTTTCTGATACATAAATTAAGTTCATAAAAACCAGTGGGGTACAGAAATTGTTTGTAAAATACTTTCCAATATTAGGATGGATCAAACATTATTCTTATGACGATTTTGCAAATGATTCAGTCGCTGCAATTGTAGTAACTATTATGTTAATTCCTCAATCTTTGGCTTATGCTTTACTAGCCGGTTTACCACCAGAAATTGGTTTATACGCTTCTATAATTCCACTTGTTCTTTACTCAATCTTTGGGACTTCAAAAACACTGGCAGTTGGTCCAGTAGCAGTTATTGCGCTTATGACATTTGCAGCTTGTAGCAAATTTGCAAATCCTGGGACTACTGAGTTTGTTTCAATTGCTATTATTATAGCTATATTATCAGGTATAATACTTTTGGTTATGGGTATTTTAAAGCTCGGATTTATAACAAATTTTCTCTCTCATCCAGTAATATCTGGTTTTATAACAGCATCTGGATTAATAATTGCGGCTAGCCAATTAAAACACATTTTTGGAGTTAATGGTGATGGAAGTAATTTAGTTGAAATCTCAACTAATCTTTTTGTGAATATTTCAGATATCAGTGTCGTAACATTCTTTATAGGATCAGCATCTCTTTTAATTTTATACTGGGCAAAAAAAAATTTTAAAACCTTTTTAATTGATTTAAAAATGAGTGAATTTATTTCAGATTTAGTCTCTAGGACTGGACCAATCATTGCAGTAATTCTAACAACTTCTTTTGTTTGGTTTTTTGGCCTTGGAGAAAATTATGTCTCAATTGTAGGTAGTATTCCTAAGGGATTACCTACAATTGAATTTCCTGAAATCACATTGGATATTTTTCTTGAGCTTTTCATACCCGCGTTACTAATTTCTATTGTTGGCTATGTGGAGACTGTCTCAATTGCTCAAACACTTGCAGCTAAAAGAAGAGAGAAAATTGACCATAATCAAGAGCTGATTGCTCTAGGGTTTTCAAATTTTGGATCAGGATTATCAGGGGGATTACCAGTAACTGGTGGTTTCGCTCGATCAGTTGTAAATTTTGATGCTGGGGCAAAAACACCAGCTGCTGGAGCTTTAACAGCTATTGGAATTGCTTTTTCAACACTTTTTTTGACACCATTACTATATTATTTACCAAAAGCTACTTTAGCTGCGACAATCATGATTGCAGTTTTGTCACTGGTTGATTTTAAATCCATTTTTAAAGTTTTTTCATATTCCTCAGCAGATGGAGTAGCAATGATTTCAACAATCATAGTTACTTTATCTTTTGGAGTAGAAATAGGTATAGTTTCAGGGGTAGTTTTATCAATATTAATGTTTTTATATAGAACGTCCACACCACATATTGCTAAAGTTGGACAGGTTCCAGGAACAGAGCATTATCGCAATGTGAATAGACATATGGTGGTTTCAAGCAAAAAAGCTATTTGTTTAAGAATCGATGAGAGCCTATATTTTCCAAATGCTAGATTTTTAGAAGATTCAATATATAAATCCGTCATTAACAACAAAAAAATTAGACACATAATTATAATGTGTTCTGCAATTAATTATATAGATTCAAGTGCTTTAGAAAGTCTAGAATTTATAAATAATAGATTAAATGAGGCTGGAGTTAAATTACATTTAAGCGAAGTAAAAGGACCAGTAATGGATCAACTTAAAAGAACCAATTTTTTGGAGGAACTAACAGGCGAAATTTACTTAACTAATTTTCAGGCCTTTTTAAAATTAGATCCTGAATTAGCTCAAAGAGCTTTAAAATTAAAATATAATTAATCAACACTTTTTAATAAAATATTTGAATTTTAGCTATTAAGCTTTAAAAGATATTAGAGGATGCTATTTGTATTCTTTACTGCAATTTTTTTTTTCAAATTTGGAGCACTTTATGCGTAAAGAAAAATATGTTCGAAAAACTAATGAAACCGATATAAGTATACAATTAAATATAGATGGTATTGGAAAGTCAGAAATAGATACGGGAATCAGTTTTTTTGATCATATGTTAGATCAGTTAGCAAAACATTCTTTAATGGATTTAAAAATTAAAGCGAAAGGTGATATAGATATTGATTATCATCATACAGTTGAAGATGTAGGAATATGCTTAGGTGAAACATTAAAGAGGTGCCTTGGAGATAAAAAAGGAATTAATAGATATGCTTCAGTTTTATTACCAATGGATGATGCATTAGTACAAGTAGCTGTTGATTTTTCTGGACGGCCTTATTTATTTTGGGAAGTAAATTTTCCTACCTCAAAAGTAGGAAATTTTGATACGGAGTTATTTTCTGAATTTTTCCAATCTTTTACTATGAATGCTGGAATTACTTTACACATTAAAATGGTTCATGGGATTAACAGTCATCATATTGGAGAAGCAATATTTAAAGGGGTTGCTCAATCAATTAAAACTGCTCTTTCAATTGATCCAAGAAAGCCTAGAATAATTCCCTCTACTAAAGGATCTTTGTAGTGATGGAAACTGTAATTATCGATTACGGTTCAGGTAATTTGCATTCGGCTTTAAAAAGTTTTCAGAAGGTAGCCAACTTAAATAAAAAGGGTCATGTTACAGTAACTGCCGATCCAAAACTTGTCAGATACGCAGACAAAGTAGTATTACCAGGTGTTGGTAGCTTCAATGACTGCTTAACAGGTTTAAAATCAAATAATGATTTGTATTATAATCTCACTGAAAGGGTATTAAAAGATGGTGTTCCTTTTCTAGGTATATGTGTTGGGTTTCAACTGTTAGCTGATTATGGCCATGAGAATGTTGTTAATACTCCTGGACTTGGATGGTTAGGGGGCGAAGTTAAAAAAATTTGTCGCAAAAACAAAGATATAAAAATTCCTCATATGGGTTGGAACTCACTTATATTCGATAGAGAACACCCTCTTACAAAAAAATTAACTTCTGAAGATGACATGTATTTTGTTCATTCTTATCATCTTCAGCTTAAAAACCCTAGTAACAGACTAGCTTATGTAAATTACTCAGGAGAAATTACAGCGATTATAGCTAAAAATAATATTAGTGGAACACAATTCCATCCAGAGAAAAGTCAAAAAACAGGTCAAACCTTTATTGAAAATTTTATGAACTGGTCTCCTTAATTTATTTTAGTCCAGTTTTGTGCTTTGCAAAAAATTAATATACATCCACTTACGCTTAATGTGTTACCGGAAAGACTCATTTTAGAGTTATAAATTTTTTTGGATCCATCATCATTATTACTGCTAGGATCCCAAATTTTACCATTGGCATATTGACCATCACCTTTATCTATCATATCCCAAACTATAAGTTTACCAAGATTTTCATAACCACTGTTTTTTGCACCTTTCCTAAAGGCTGTTTTTATTGTTCCGCAAGTTTTATTCTTATCTTTAGCACATGCACCAAATTTCACATGTAAATAATTACCTTCTTCATTTTTTTCAGTTTGGAAAATCCCAGTTACAACATCTGCTTGTAAAGATGCAGAAAAAAACAATAAGGTAATAAAAGAAATAAATAAAGTTTTCATAATTTTCTCCAAATTTTTTCTTATCATAAAACATTGATAGAATTATTACAAGGATATATGAATTATTACAGTAGGAGACAATAATGATTTTATACCCAGCAATAGACTTAAAAAATGGTAAGTGCGTTCGGTTAATACAGGGAAAAATGAACAAAGAGACTGTATTTAATCACGACCCACTGTTACAGGCTAAATCATTTGTAGATCAAGGATGTGAGTGGCTTCATTTAATTGATTTAGATGGTGCATTATCTCAATCTTTAGTAAATCAAACAATAATTAAAAAAATCATCAATAATGTTCCAATTCCAATACAACTGGGTGGTGGAATAAGAAATTTTAAAACTATTGAACATTTAATTTCAGTTGGTGTTCAAAGAATTATTTTAGGTACTATTGCATTAAGTGATCCCCAATTAGTGAAAAAAGCATGCAAACATTTTCCTAATAAAATAGCTATAGGCATAGATGCAAAAAATAGTAATGTAATGGTAGAAGGATGGGTAAAAAAATCTAACATGTCTGTTTTTGATTTGGCAAAATCTTTTGAAGATGTTGGAGTCTCAGCAATCATCTATACTGACATAAGTAAAGATGGAATGATGCTTGGACCAGATATTAATGGCACAAAAAAGTTATTGGAATGTATTTCTATTCCGATAATTGCATCTGGTGGAGTTTCTTCAATTTCTGATTTGAAGAAATTAAAAAAAGACTGTTCAGAACTAAATGGAATAGTATGTGGAAGAGCTTTATATGATAAGAAAATAAAAATTGATGAAGCAATAAGAGTGTTGAATTAATATGTTAAAAATCAGAATTATTCCATGCCTTGATGTAAAAAATGGTAGAATCGTAAAAGGTGTTAACTTTAAAAATTTGAAAGATGCTGGAGATCCAGTTCTTACCGCACAAGTCTATGATGAATTAGGTGCAGATGAGATTTGTTTTCTGGATATAGCCGCAACACTAGAAAATAGAGATGTTACACTAGATCTTGTAAGAAAGACTTCTGAAAAATGTTTTATTCCTATAACAGTTGGAGGAGGGATTCGGACTATCGAAGATATACGACATCTGCTTTTGAATGGGGCTGATAAAGTAAGTTTTAATTCAGCAGCAATCCGAGACCCAGATATAATCTCAACAGCTGCAAATAAATTTGGAAGTCAGTGTATAGTAGTAGCTATTGACGCAAAAAAAACAAAAAATGATAAATGGGAAATTTTTTCTCATGGCGGAACAAAAGAAACTGGAATTGAAGCAATTTCATTCGCAAAAGATATGCAAGAGAGAGGTGCAGGTGAGATTCTCTTAACTTCAATGGATAAAGATGGGACCAAAGATGGATATGACATAGAGCTGACTAAATTAATATCTGATTCATTGAATATTCCTGTTATTGCGTCAGGCGGTGCTGGAAAATTAGAGCATTTTAAAAGTGTACTAGAAAAAGGTAAAGCTTCAGCTATTCTTGCTGCATCAATCTTTCATTTTGGAGAAATATCTATTAAACAAGTTAAATCTTATCTTAGAAGTGAAGGAATCCCAGTAAGGATGTAAAGTGATGGTTTTAGATGATTTAATTCAATTAATAAAAAGTAGAAAAAATGGTGATGCTAATAAAAGCTACACAGCTAGATTATTTAATCAAGGATTGGAAGAGTGTTGTAAAAAATTTGGAGAAGAGTCAGTTGAACTTATTATAGCAGCCCTGAATAAAAAAGATGACAATTTAAAACAGGAAGCTGCTGATTTGATCTATCACTTTTTTGTGCTACTTGAACTTTGTAATGTTGATTTTGAAGATATTTTACATGTCCTCAAAGGAAGAACTAACCAATCTGGTTTGCAAGAAAAATCTAATCGACTGTAAAGGCAAATTTTTTTTTATACTAATCTTCAAACCATTTTTACATAAGAGTTATAAATTAAATTGTATTAATCTTGAATTTGCCAAATTATTTATTATTTAACTTATTCTAACTATTAAATATAAATGATATGATCAGCAATCTTCGACAAATTATTCTTTTTTTGGGTCTAACTATGTTTTCTTCTTTTCCAATTAATGCAAATGTTAATGAATATATAGACATGAATGATTTTTATTTTGAATCTATTGATGGAGGATATATTAACCTAGGAGATTTCAAAGGTCGTCCTATACTTATTACAAATACTGCTTCAAATTGTGGTTTTACAAGACAATATAGTGAATTACAAAAGCTTCATGATGAATTATCTGAAAGTGGTTTAGTAGTATTAGCGATACCTTCACAAGATTTTTTCCAAGAATTTAATAATAATGACAAAGTAAAAGAATTTTGTGATACAAACTTTTCTTTAACACTACCGATGACTACAATTACAAAGGTCAAGGGAAGTAATGCTCATCCATTATTTAAGTGGTTAGCTGATAAACATAATTTTAGACCTGTTTGGAATTTTAACAAAGTTTTACTTAATAAAGATGGTATGTTTGTAGCCAGTTTTGGGGCTTTTACTAATCCTAATTCAAGGAAAATTAAATCAAAAATCTTAGATTTATTAAAAAATTAATTAGTTTTACATTTACGACAAGTATAAAATGATTTAAACAATAAAAAGTTATTTTAATTTTATTTGAGGATTTGTTATGAAGAATTATTTAATTGTGACCTCTTTATTAGTATTATCTAGTTGTTCAACATTTGATGTACCATTGATACCTTGGTTTTAAAATTATATATTTGACGATTTAAAAACCTTAAAAATTATATTATTAATTCATAAATTTGTTTTTATGTTTTTTTAAAGTTAGGTAATAATTAAGCTATAAATAATTTTTAGTAAATTATACTATATTGGTATAATTTACATGATATGTTTATTTTATAAAATCTACTTACAAATAAACAAATAAAATGTGAGTATAGCTTTTGTCCAATTTGATTCTATTTGATTCATTAAAATTTTTTAATTAAATAATTTTTAATCAATATTGATTTAATAAACCAAAGGATTTCGGGGAGAGTGATATGAAAGTAATTGGCCATTTTATCAACGGTCGTGAAGTTAGTAGTAGTTCTAAAAAAACTGCGAATATATTTAACCCAGCCACCGGTGAAATTCAAAGAAAAGTTTCCTTAGGTTTAGCTTCTGAATTAAATGAAGCCGTTAAAAAGGCTAAAGAAAGTCAGCCAGCATGGGGTGCAACTAATCCTCAAAAAAGGGCAAGAGTTATAATGAAATTCATCGATCTATTGCATAGGGATATGGATGAATTAGCAACTGTTTTGTCTTCTGAACATGGTAAAACAATCCCTGATGCAAAAGGAGATATTATTCGAGGATTAGAGGTAGCAGAATTTTGTATTGGAGCGCCTCACTTGCTCAAAGGTGAATTTACTGACAGCGCAGGTCCTGGGATCGATATGTATTCTATGCGACAACCTCTTGGAGTGGTATCTGGAATTACTCCATTCAATTTTCCTGCAATGATACCAATGTGGAAGTTTTGTCCAGCCATTGTTGCTGGTAATGCTTTTATTCTGAAACCATCTGAGAGAGACCCTTCAGTACCAATGATGCTTGCAAATTTATTGCTTGAAGCTGGTTTGCCAGAAGGCATCCTTCAAGTTGTTAATGGTGATAAAGAAATAGTAGATGCTATTTTGGATAATCCAGATATTTCAGCAATTGGTTTTGTAGGATCTACACCAATTGCTGAGTATATTTATTCCAAAGGTTGCTCAAACGGTAAAAGAGTTCAGTGTTTTGGTGGTGCAAAAAATCATATGATTGTAATGCCTGATGCAGATTTAGATCAAGCAGCTGATGCACTTGTTGGTGCTGGTTATGGCGCAGCAGGTGAAAGATGTATGGCTATTTCAGTTGCTTTACCTGTTGGAAAAGAAACTGGAGACAAGCTAATAGATAAACTTATACCAAGGATTGAGGCATTAAAAATAGGACCATATACATCAGAGAATGAGGTAGATTTTGGGCCTGTAGTAACCAAGCAAGCACAACAAAAAATTCTCAGTTTAGTAGATTCTGGAGTTGAGAATGGAGCAAAGCTTGTAGTTGACGGTAGAAATTTCAAAATGCAGGGCTATGAAGAGGGTTTCTTTGTGGGTGCCTGTTTATTTGATGATGTAAAAACAGATATGGATATATATAAGCAAGAAATTTTTGGTCCTGTTCTTTCTACTGTTAGGACAGAAAATTATGAACAAGCACTTTCAATTGCCATGGATAATGAATATGGTAATGGTACAGCAATATTTACAAGAGATGGTGACACAGCAAGAGATTTTGCAAATAGAATAAATATTGGAATGGTTGGAATAAATGTTCCTATTCCTGTTCCTTTAGCCTATCACACTTTCGGGGGTTGGAAAAAATCTGCTTTTGGTGATCTAAATCAGCACGGACCAGACGCATTTAGATTTTACACAAGAACTAAAACTATAACATCCCGCTGGCCCACAGGTATTAAAGAGGGTGCAAAGTTTTCTATACCAACAATGGATTAAACTTATAAATTACGAACTTTTATAATGGAATTCTCTCTATCTTCAGAGCAAAAACTTATTTTTGAAACTGCTTATGAATTTGGTCAAAGCTCGATTTCACCTTTTGCATTAGAATGGGAAAAAAGTTTAATACCAAGAGGAGTGCTTAAAGAAGCAGGAGAATTAGGTTTTGGATCACTTTATGTTAATGATGCAGATGGTGGCTCAGGTCTTTCACGTTTAGATTCTACTTTGGTTTTTGAAGCTTTAGCAATGGCTTGTCCCTCTGTATCCTCCTTTATTTCTATACATAATATGTGTGCTTGGATGATTTCACAATATGGAAATCAGCATGTTAAAGAAAAATTTTTGCATCCAATGATACATATGGACAAAATATGTTCTTATTGCTTAACTGAGCCAGATTCAGGGTCTGATAGTGCTGCTTTGTCAACTAAAGCTGAAAAGACTAATGAAGGTTTTAGAGTAAATGGGACCAAATCATTTATTTCTGGTGGAGCTTTTTCTGATATATATCTTACTATGGTTAGAACAGGAGAGGCTGGTCCTCATGGCATATCAGCACTTTTAGTTGAAAAAAATACTAAGGGATTATGTTTTGGCTCTAATGAAGAAAAGATGGGGTGGAAATCTCAGCCTACCGCCCAAGTTATATTTGATGATTGTAGTATTTCTTCTGACCAATTATTAGGAGAGGAAAATAAGGGCTTCATTTATGCTATGAGTGGTTTGGATGGCGGACGCCTAAATATTGCAGCAGCAGCATTAGGTGGCGCACAATCAGCACTAAATATTGCAAAAAATTATATAAAAGAGAGAAAAGCGTTTGGTAAAAGATTATCCGATTTTCAAGGGTTGCAGTTTAAAGTTGCCGATATGGAAATTGCAATTAATTCATCAAGAATTTTTTTGAGAGAAGCCGCTTGGAAATTGGATAATGATAAATCTGATGCTGGTGTCTATTGCGCTATGGCAAAAAAATATGTGACAGATAATGCATTCAATATAGCGAATAATTCATTACAACTTCTTGGTGGTTACGGATATTTGACTGACTATGGTATTGAAAAAATTGTTCGTGATTTGAGAGTACATCAGATTTTGGAAGGCACAAATGAGATTATGCAACTAATAATTGCGAGAAATTCTCTTAAATGAAGTGAAATTCGAATGAAAGATATTCTTATCCGCAAGAATGGTCATGTTGGTCACATAACTTTAAATAGGCCCAAAGCACTAAATGCTTTGACCTATGATATGATTTTAGAAATTGAAAAAGCTTTGATCTCATGGAAAGAAAATACAAAAATTAAGTTAATTTTAGTCGACTCAAATGGTGACAAAGCATTCTGTTCTGGGGGTGATGTTTCGGATTTATACCGACACGGAGTTTCTGGAAACTATAAATTTGGAAAATTATTCTGGGCTGATGAGTACCGGTTAAATCTCTTAATTGCGAATTATCCCAAACCATATGTTGTTTTTATGCAGGGCTTTACAATGGGTGGTGGGGTAGGTATCTCTTGTCATGGCAGTCATCGTATAGTTGGAGATACTAGTATTATAGCAATGCCTGAATGTGGTATTGGTTTGGTACCAGATGTTGGTGGTTCTTTTTTACTCACTAGAAAATCAAAAGAACTAGGTATTTATCTTGGAATTACTGGTTCTCATATGAAAGCTGATGATGCAATTTTCACAAATTTTGCAGATTTTTTTGTTGAAGAAAAATATTGGGAAGAGGCCAAGTCAAAATTAATAAAAACTGGTGACACAACTTTTTTGAATAAATTCAAAAGAGAAAGTTTAAATTCACCACTTAAAAAAAATTTACGATTAATAATTGATTTATTTTCTATAAATAAATTATCTTTGATTATTGAAGAAATGGAAATGAATCCAGTATTCGTCCATAGTTTAAAAAAAATGCTTAGTGCATCACCGTTATCTGTTTTAACATCTTATCATATGCTTCAAATGCCAGAAATTTATCTATCAGTAAAAGAAGCACTTAAAATTGAATATCGATTTACTTCTAGAGCACAAGAATACACTGATTTTCAAGAGGGAATAAGATCAATGATTATTGACAAAGATAGAAAACCTGTCTGGAAATATCCCAACATTGAGGAGGTTCCTATTCAAGAAGTCTCTGATTTACTAAAACCTTTGAGTAGTGCAAGTGAATTAAAAATTTAATTAGGAGGAAACAAAGTGAAAATAGGATTTATTGGCTTAGGAAATATGGGTTTGCCAATGGCAGAAAATTTGCAAAAAGCAGGTTATGAAGTTACAGGATTTGATATAAATAAAAATATCAATACTGTAATTAAAATTTCAAATAGTTTTGAAAATTTCCTCATAGACAATGATGTATTATTTACTATGCTTCCTAGTGGGAAGGAAGTTTCTGCAGTTTACAAAGAAATTGTAGAAAAAAGTATAAGTTCTAGAATAATGATAGATTGTTCTACTATAGATATCAAAAGTACACACTCAATTGCAGAACTTGCGAAAAAACACAGATTACAAACTTTAGACGCACCTGTTTCTGGAGGAGTAGTTGGTGCTAAAGATGGTACCTTAACCTTTATGGTTGGAGGAGATCAAAAGGCATTTGAGAAAGTAAAACCATTATTTGAAATAATGGGCAAAAAGGCAATTTATTGTGGCAAATCTGGTTCAGGTCAGGCAGCTAAAATGTGTAATAATATGATCTTAGGGATATCAATGATTGGTGTCAGTGAAGCTTTTACATTAGCAGAAAAAATAGGGTTAGACTTCGAAAAATTGTTTGAGGTTTCTTCTAACTCATCAGGGAGTTGTTGGGCTTTAAATACATACTCTCCAGCTCCCGGAATTGGACCTAAAACACCAGCTGATAATAATTATGAGCCAGGTTTCTCTTCTGATCTGATGCTAAAAGATTTAAGTCTAGCACAAAATGCCGCGGAACAAACTAATTCACATACGCCACTTGGTCTACATGCGATGCAAATCTATGAAGAATTAATGAAGGAGGGAGGGCAAGGAAAGGACTTTTCTTATGTTTTACCTGTTTTTAGCAAAAAAAGTAGGAATTAACATATTAATTTAGAAAAAATGTGCATAATTTTTATTGGTTTATTGTCAAAACTGAAATTTTTTTCTTTAAAAAGATTAAAAATCTGTAGTTTATTTTTTTTTAAAATTTTCTTTAATTCAGTTTCGGATCTTGGTACATAGAGTCTATGCAAATTGTCCCTATAGCTTTTATTGCCTTCATGAATTCCAATATAGAAAATTCCATTTTTATTTAAAGTTTTTGCAATTTTTTTAAATAATCTATCCTGTATACTTTTTTCCAAATGCTGAATAGAAAATGATGCCCATACCCCATCATACTTTTTTAAAAACATTATTTTACTCAAATCAATTTGTTTAGTACTGATATCTTTAAAATGCTTAAATTTTTCTAGCATCTCAAGCGATGCATCTACTGCATCAACTTTTAATCCTTTCTTATTAAACCAGATTGCTTTTTCTCCAGTACCACAACCCAAATCAATAATCTTTCCATTTAATTTAACTTCATTTAAAAATATTCTCTGGGATAAATCTGCAGACTCTTTTGACCGCCATTCAGCGTATCTATGGGCATTTTTATTATAAAATTCTATAGTTTTTCTGTCCATTTTTATAATTTTATTTTATTTAATTCTCTATGATTTTTTATAAAATTAATTATTATCTCTACTATATTTTTTTAAATAAAACTAAATAATACTTCAGAAAATTATGTTTAAAAATTTAGTAATTAAATTAGTTGTAATTTGATTTAAATTAAGATTAACCTTAATCTAGTAAGATAACATGATATTGATATGAATATACAAAATAAAAGTTCAAAAAATTCTTTGGAATTTAAATCCATAGATTACCAACTGCAACCCTACACTAATCCAGAACTTATTAAAGAGAATGGTCCTCAAGTTTTTAGATCTGGTAGAGGAGTAGAGGTCAAAGATATTGATGGAAACAGTTATATAGAAGGTATGAGCGGTCTTTGGTGTGCTTCATTAGGTTTCAATGAGACTGAGTTAGTTGAAGCGGCAATTACACAGATGAAAAAACTTCCTTTTTATCATTCTTTTACTGGAAAAACTTGCGAAAGTACTATTAATTTATCTGAAAAACTTATTGAAGTTGCTCCTAATAATTTAAAAAAAATCTTTTTTTGTAATTCTGGTTCTGAAGCAAATGATACAGCAATAAAAATTGTATGGTACTATCATGCTTCCTTGGGAAATCCACAAAAAAGAAAGATTATTAGTAGGAAAGGAAGCTATCATGGTGTTACATTAGCTGCTGCAAGCCTTACTGCTTTAGATTACGCCCAAAAAGGGTTTGGATTACCCCTTGATTTTGCAATACATACTACTTGGCCACATTATTTTCAAAATTCCAATGACAATGAGACTGAGGAAGATTTTTGCAATCGTTTGGTTAGTGATCTTGAAAAACTTATTGAAATTGAAGGTGCTGAAAATATAGGGGCATTTATTGCCGAACCTTTGATGGGTGCAGGTGGTGTGATTATTCCACCAAAAAATTATTTTGCTTTAGTGCAACCGGTTCTTAAAAAAAATAATATTTTATTTATAGCAGATGAAGTTATCTGTGGTTTTGGAAGAACTGGGAATATGTGGGGAAGCCAGACTTTTGATATTGAACCTGATATTATAACTTGTGCAAAGGGATTATCTTCTGCCTATGCACCAATTTCAGCAGTATTGATGTCAGAAAATATTGCTTATGAAGTTGAAAAGCAGGCAATAAAATTGGGGCAATTTGGTCATGGGTATACCTATTCAGGTCATCCTGTTTCTTCTGCAGTTGCTTTGAAGACTTTAGAAATTATGGAGAAAAGGAATATTATTAATCACGTTAGAAAGGTAAGTACAATTTTTTCTAAAAGGATTTCTCGTTTACAGAAATATGAGTGTATTGGGAATGTGAGATCTTTAGGATTAATTGGTGCTGCTGAATTTGTAAAACCAGGTACAAAAAGAGAAAAAATAGACATGGCACATAAATTTGCTGCTACTGCAGTAAAAAAAATTCATGAATCTGGCGTAATTTTAAGAGCTCTACCTATAGATGCAATTGCTTTTTGCCCACCCTTAATCATAACAGAAGATGAAATAAATCAAATGTTTGATAAAATTGAATCTGTTTTTCCAGAGATGGATCAGATTGCAAAAGCTTATAATTAATTATAAGTATTTTTTTAAATTGGCCTACATCTTATTTATTTCAACAAAAATTGATTACTTAATTATCCAATGGAAAATATAATTATTAACATTTTTATTTGTTTTATTGGCCTTCTCGGACTTTTCTATGGAGGTGAGAAATTAGTTGCTGGTTCAGTTAGTGTGGCTTCTATATTTAAAGTAAAACCCCAGTTTATCGCAATTTCAATTATTGCTTTGGGAACATCATTTCCAGAATTAGTGGTTTCGATCAATGCCGTTCTTGATAAATCACCAGGTATCGCATGGGGAAATGTAGTTGGTAGTAATATATCAAATATTCTACTTGTTTTAGGTTTGGCATCGTTAATAAGTCCGATATCTTTAAAAAAAAAAAATTTCAATACCAATATTTTTTGGTTATTTGTTTCAAGTCTAACATTCTTTATAGTGTGCATAGGAATAAAAAAAATATCCTTTTATAGTGGTTTAATCTTTATTTTGTTCCTCATAATAACTCTTTCGTATTCTGCCTATATTTCAAAACGTGATAACAAAAACCAAAACAAAATTGATAATAAAAATAGTTTCTCTATGGGAAAATCTATTTTATTAATTTTTTTTGGTATCTTTTTGTTAATTATTTCAGCTGAAGCAGTTGTTAGCTCTGCAGTTAAAATTGCCTATATTTTTGAGGTTCCAGAAACACTTATTGGTCTAACAATTATAGCAATAGGAACATCTTTACCTGAAATAGCTGCATCAATAATTGCAGTTAAGAAAGGGCATTCTGAAATTGCTGTTGGTAATGTAATTGGTTCAAATATATTTAACATTTTTGGAATTATTGGCGCATCAGCAATTTTTTCAGCTCCTGATGATTTGTTAGTACCAAAATCTTTTCTTAGTCTAGATATTCCCGTAATGCTAATTTCTACTTTTTTATTTTGTTTTCTGATATACTATAAATTTATAATGAGTAGAAATATTGGGGTAATATTCATATTAAGTTATTTTATTTATATTTCTTTTAATTTAAAATTTTTTTAAAAATGATTTTATTGATGACCAGTATCCATGAATCTAAAAAAGATATAATTAATTTAGAATTAATCAACAAATAAATTTTTTATATGAATTGAAAACAAAGGGTTCAGATAGAACAAAGAATTGCTTATATCATTGATAAATTAAAATAAATGACTGCATGCCTATGAATAAATTAGAAAAAATAATTAGTTGTATGTTTTGTGGTAAAACTAAAGATGAGGTAAATAAACTTTTTACTAGTAAAAAAGCAAATATCTGTGACGATTGCGTAAAAATTGCTTTTAATTTTAAAAATGATGATAAAACTAATAAATTAGTTAAGCATTATTTACTAAGAAAAAATTTTGAAAAAAAATAGTTTTTTATTTTTTTATCTACTCTTTTTTATTATTAACTTGTGAGTATTTTTTTTTTATGTAAAAGATAATCCCAATATTATGGATTTGTACTAAATTAGGATTTTAAGTACATTAATTTGTGGGCACGTAGCTCAGTTGGATAGAGCGACGGACTTCTAATCCGTAGGTCGGGGGTTCGAATCCTCCCGTGCTCACCAGATTAAAAAATTTTTTATAATCAAAAGTTAATGTGTCCAAGGTATTTTCTTATTAAAGGAAAAATTATCTCCATAACCGTTTTCTCGAATTATGTGTTCTCTGGAATTATGGTTTAAAACTGTGAAAACTATCGAATTTCTTTTTGCATATAATATAGCTTCTTCTTTGGTTTGGAAATTTAGTTGAACCTGACTTTTTGTATCACTTGAACCAGTCCATCCCATAAGCGGTTCAATTGATTTTGACATATCATGTTCTAATTCTAAAACCCATTTTTTTGATTGTCCCATACCTGATTGCATTGCTGATTTTGAAGGTTTGTATATTCTTGCTACCATTTCTTAACCAAAAATTTGTTATTATTATTGAAGTACTATTATTAATTACTAAATTAAAATATATTCAATATTGTAAATATAATAATTATAGTCAACTTAATTATTCTATTAGCTTTAAAACATAATGTCTCATATTAAACTATAATTTTGTAGAGGATAATGGTGGTTAAAGAAAGGTTAGAACCTAATAGATCTTTTAAAATTCATTCGGACTTTAAACCTTCAGGTGATCAGCCAAATGCAATAAAAGAGTTGGTTTCTGGCATAAACTCTTCAGAAAGAAATCAAGTCTTGTTAGGTGCTACTGGTACTGGAAAAACATTCACTATTGCGCATGTAATTGAGCAAACTCAAAGGCCTGCTGTAATTTTAGCGCCTAACAAAACTTTGGCAGCTCAACTATATGGAGAATTTAAAACTTTTTTTCCAGATAATGCTGTTGAATATTTTGTTTCTTTTTATGATTATTACCAACCAGAAGCTTACGTTCCTAGATCAGATACTTACATTGAAAAAGATGCTCAAATAAATGAACAAATAGATAGAATGAGACATTCCGCTACTCAAGCATTATTAGAAAGAGAAGATGTTATTATTGTTGCTTCGGTGTCTTGTATATACGGTATTGGTTCAGTAGAGACCTATAGTGCTATGACGCAAGATTTGAAAGTAGAAACAAATTACGATATGAAAACAATTATATCTACCTTGGTGGCACAACAGTATAGGAGAAACGATCAAGCTTTTCAGAGGGGAACTTTTCGTCTTAGAGGAGATGTATTAGAAGTTTGGCCAGCACATTTAGAAAGTAGAGCTTGGCGTCTTTCTTTTTTTGGTGATGAACTTGAAAAATTGAGCGAATTTGATCCACTTACAGGAGAAAAAATAAAAACAATGAATTCTGTTAGAATTTATGCAAATTCACATTATGTCACTCCTAGACCAACACTCAATCAGGCAATAAAAAAAATAAAAATCGATTTATTAAAAAGGCTAGAAGAGTTAAATAAAAATAGTCAATTGTTGGAGGCTCAAAGATTAGAACAAAGAACAAATTTTGATCTTGAAATGTTAGAAGCTACTGGTTCCTGTAATGGAATTGAGAATTACTCTAGATATTTAACAGGAAGAAGTCCAGGTGAGCCACCTCCAACACTATTTGAATATATCCCTGATAATGCAATTATTTTTGCTGATGAAAGTCATGTTGCAATTCCTCAATTAGGTGGAATGTATAGAGGTGACCATAGAAGAAAACTCACTCTTTCAGAGCATGGTTTTAGGTTACCTTCATGTATGGATAATAGGCCATTAAAATTTGAAGAATGGGATGCAATGAGGCCACAATCTATATTTGTTTCAGCAACACCAGGTAATTGGGAATTATCTGCTACAGAAGGTGTTTTTGTTGAACAAATAATTAGGCCAACCGGTTTAATTGATCCACTTGTAGAGATAAGACCTCTTGGAAATCAGGTTGATGATCTTTTACATGAAGTAAATTTAGCATCAAGAAATAATCATAGAACGCTATGTACTGTTTTAACAAAAAGGATGGCAGAGGATTTAACAGAATTTCTTAATGAAAAAGGTGTAAGAGTTCGTTACCTTCATTCTGATATAGATACATTAGAAAGAATAGAGATCATAAGAGATTTAAGACTTGGCACTTTTGATGTTCTTGTTGGGATAAATCTCCTAAGAGAAGGTTTAGATATTCCAGAATGTGGGTTGGTTGCTATTTTAGATGCTGATAAGGAGGGTTTTTTGAGATCTCAAACCTCACTTATACAAACAATTGGTCGTGCTGCTAGAAATATTGACGGAAAAGTTATAATGTATGCTGATAAAATAACAACAAGTATTAGAGTCGCTATTGATGAAACAAAAAGGAGAAGAGAGAAGCAAATTGCTCATAATAAAAGAAATAATATTACACCTGAAAGTATACAGAAAAATGTAAAAGATGTTTTAGAAGGTGTTTTTGAAGGTAAAACAGATTTAGAAAGAGTAACTGCAAAAATTGAAACATCCCAAAAAGTTGGTGGTAACCTAGAAGCTCATTTAAAAGTTTTAAGGAAAGAAATGTTTGATGCAGCTGAGAACTTAGAATTTGAAGAAGCTGCTCGATTGCGTGATGAGATAAATCAGCTTGAGAGAGTTGAACTATCTATAATTGAAAATCCGTTTTTAAGACAATCTGATTTGAAGAATGATAACGATATGTTCAAGACAAAAGGTAGATCAAAGGGAGGTATTGCAGGAACACGTACATTAAGAAGTAAAGCTAGAATGATACAAAACTAAGCCCCAGATGATGTTTTTTTTACTTGATATACACCATTTATTAGCCACTCATCTTGACCGTAATTTTTAATTTCGTAATCAAACATAAAAATTCGTTCATTTTTATCTATAAAAAGAACACGTTGTATTAAACTTTCATTAAATAAAGTAAACTCTAAAAATTTAAATTCTTTTGGTTCCCAAATCATTGGGTAAGCAGACTTAACCATTGAGCCAAATTTGTCAGCATTAGAAAATTTTGATTTTATAAATGGAGAAGCAAATGAATAGGCTTTTTTGGTATCAAAATTTTGAAATGCATTAATCTGAGACGATATAATCAGTTGCACCTTTTTCTCAAGGTTTGATATTTTTTTTGTATCAGCAAAAATTTTTTCAGTAGAAGATGTCAAAAAAAATGGTAAAAATAATACTATGCTTACAATTAAGAAATTTCTAGATAATGTGTGCATTTAAGAGCCCTTTTATTGAAAAATGAATAATCTATTATGTAGTTATATCTAAGAAAAAAATAAGTCTAATTTTTAGAAAAATTTTTAATTAAAGACTTAATCTTTTGCAAATTAGTGTTCTTGTTTCTTCTATTCCATAGATTGAGATAAATCCTCCTAATTTTGGACCAGATTTAGCACCTAAAATAACCTCATAAAATGCAGAAAACCAGTCCCTTAGGTTATCAAATTTATGATCCTTACCAATAGAAAACAGTAAAGTTTGAATTTCTTCAATTTCACAATCGCTCTTAAGATTTTCTAATCTGTTATATAAATCAATTAATGCATCTTTCTCAATTATAGAAGCATTGCGAAATTTTTTATTAGGTTTCACAAAGTCCTGATAATAATTAATTGCATATTTTACTGCACTTCCCAAGTCAGGATGTTCACTAGCAACTATGTTAGGTTTATAACGTTTAATAAATGTCCACAATGTTTTTTCATCCTCTGAACCGGAAGCTGAAACTAGGTTTAATAGCATTGAGAAGTTTATTATCATGTTTGAAAAGGGTGGATTTCCAGCATGAATATGCCATACTGGATTATTAAATTTCTCTTCTTCTTTTTGGTCAATAAATTTATTAAGATGTTGGTGATAATCATCAACCATTTTGGGTATAACATCAAAGTAGAGTCTTTTTGCAGTTTTAGGTTTTTGGAACATAAAAAAACTTAAAGAATATTGATCTGCATATCTTAACCAATCCTCTATTGATAAACCATTGCCTTTTGATTTTGATATTTTTTGGCCACGTTCATCTAAAAAAAGTTCGTAATTCAATAGCTCTGGAGGGTTTCCACCTATTATTCTACATATTTTTGCTGCCAGTTCTGCTGATGGTATAAGGTCCTTTCCAAACATTTCATAATCTACATCTAAAGCAAACCACCTCATTGCCCAATCAGGCTTCCACTGCAATTTTACATTTCCTGATTTAACTGATAATTCTATTTTTTCACCACTTTGTTCAGTGTACGTAATAGTTCCTTTGGTTTTATTTATTTCTTCAATTGCAACTTGTAAAACTTTGCCAGTTATTGGGCTTATAGGAAGAAAGGGTGAGTATGTTTTCTTTCTTTCTTCTCTTAATGATGGTAGTATGACTTCCATAATTTTATCATAGTTCTCGAGTATTTTTATTAAGGCGTCATCAAATATACCATCTTTATAATTTTTAGTAGCTGACTCAAAATTATAATTGAAATTATAGTTATCGAGAAATTCTTTTAATTTTGCATTATTGTGATCGCCAAAACTATTAAATTTTCCAAAAGGATCTCTTACTTTTGTTAGGGGAAGATCTAAATCTTCTTCTAATTTTTCTGGTGCAGGTACATTTGTAGGTATTTTTCTAAGGCCATCTAAATCATCGGAAAAACAAATAAGTCTAGTTGGAGTTTCATTCAAAAAAGAAAACGCTGTTCTAACCATGTTGGTTCTTACTACTTCTCCAAATGTACCAATATGTGGAAGTCCAGATGGTCCGTATCCAGTTTGAAAAGTTACAAGTTCTTTGTTCTGTTTACTTTTTGATATACGTTTCAAAACTCTTTTTGCTTCAAAAAAAGGCCAAGAATTAGTTTGATTGTAAATATTATTATTAGATTTCATTTGTGAGTAACTATTAATTTCTTTCTATACAGATAATTCAAATTTAGTATCTCTGATTTATACAGTCGTCAAATTAAAAAAAATATGTTATGGATTTTATATAATGATCAAAAATTTGAATACTAATGGATTGATGAATGCACAAGATGCATTGGTTGCAATTATGGTAGCTGGTGGAGCGTCTGATGAAAATATTTCAAATAGAGAGTTAATATCTATAAGTAGAATAGTTGATCATCTACCAATATTTAAAAGTTATGATCCTTCTAAAATTAAAATTATTGCCGAAACGGTTTTTGATTTATTCGAAGAGGAAGACGGTTTAGATGCATTATTTGGTCTAGTTAAAGAGGCATTGCCTGAAAAATTATACGAAACAGCTTATGCCTTGGCATGTGATGTTGCAGCGGCAGATGGTAAACTTCCAGAGGTACAATTACGTTTTTTAGAAGAGATAAGACATGAGCTTAACATTGATAGGTTACATGGTGCAGCTATCGAAAGGGGTGCTAGGGCACGTCACATGCTAATTGACTAGTCAATTTTAAATTAATCCTGGCCAATACCCTTTTACCCTCAATTTTGTAGATGAAATATTTTTCATTGAACCAGTAACTAATGTCCATACAGGAGGAGATAAATAAGGTAGGAGAAGTGATTTTTCCCTTGGAAGTCTATATTTGCTAAACCGAATTGCTGCTGGAGATAAACCAGCTTTAATTTGATCTCTTGGTCTGGCCATAACACCTATCGGAATATTTTTCATTATCCAATCCCAATTTTTCCAATGATGGAAATTAATGAGATTATCAGCACCCATTATCCATACAAATCTTACAGCAGGATACATTTTCTTTATTTTGATTAATGTTTGAAAAGTATATTTAGTTTTTAATTTTTTTTCTATATCCGTAATAATAACTGACGGATGCACCATAATTTTTTTTGATGCTAGTAATCTATCATTTATATTAGAAGGAGTTTTGTCTTTAATTGGGTTTCCTGGACTTACAAGCCACCACAATTTCGATAAATTAAAAATTTTTATTGCTGTTTTTGAAATATGAATATGCCCTTGATGTGGAGGATCGAATGAACCACCTAGTAATCCAATAGTTAACCCTGGTAATACTAAAGGATAATCCTTCAATTTAGACTCCTACAAATAATTGGTGATTACTCACTGTAGATTTTATAATATACTATAGCTTATATAATATATATAAGCTTTGTGATAATAAATCTTAAAACTAAAAGTTAGTTATTAATGATTTTTTAAAAATCGAAATAGGTTAGTTATAAAATTAATAAAGGGTAAAATTTATGTCATCTGTTAAATACATCTATCATATGCAAGAATTAACTAAATCTTATCCAGGTGGAAAAAAGTGTTTTGAAAATATACACCTTTCTTTTTTACCAGGCGTTAAAATTGGTGTAGTTGGAGTAAATGGTGCTGGTAAAAGCAGTCTAATGAAAATAATGGCTGGAATAGATAAGGATTATACTGGAGAAGCTTGGGCTGCAGAAAATATAAATGTTGGGTATTTACCTCAAGAACCCATTTTAGATACTGATCTGAGTGTAAGAGAAAACGTATTAAATGCAGTTGCAGACAAAAAAGCATTAATAGACGAGTTTAACAAAGTAGCAGAAAAATTAGCTGAAAATTATTCTGAAGAAATAATGGATGAGATGACAAAACTTCAAGATAAAATTGATTCTCAAAATCTTTGGGAATTAGATAATCAAATAGATGTGGCTATGGATGCGTTGAGATGCCCGAGTGATGATTTAAGCGTTAAAGAGCTTTCTGGAGGTGAAAAAAGAAGAGTTGCCCTATGCCAGCTTTTACTCAAATCACCCGAGTTGCTCTTGTTAGATGAGCCAACAAACCACTTGGATGCAGAAACAGTAGACTGGTTACAAAGATATTTAATCAATTACAAGGGTACATGTTTAATAGTAACACATGATAGATATTTTCTTGATAAAATTACAGGTTGGATACTTGAGTTAGACAAGGGAAAAGGACTACCATATGAAGGTAATTATACATCTTGGCTAGAACAAAAAGCTCAGAGATTAGAAATTGAAGGGAAAGAAGACAAAAAGAAACAAAGAGTATTAGAAAAAGAATTGGAGTGGATAAGACAAGGTGCTAAAGCACGTCAAGCTAAACAAAAAGCAAGGATTAAATCCTATGAAGAACTCGCAGGATCTTCAGAAAAGATTAAACAAACAAATGCACAGATCATTATTCCTAATGGTGAAAGATTGGGTTCAAAAGTAATAGAAGTTAAAAATTTAAGTATGCATTATAAAGACAAAATTTTATTTGATGGTTTATCTTTTATTTTACCAGCTGGTGGAATTGTTGGAATCATTGGTCCAAATGGAGCAGGTAAAAGTACGCTCTTTAAGTTAATTACTGGGATCGAAAAACCCTCAGATGGAGAAGTTATTTTGGGTGATACTGTTAAGTTATCTTATGTTGATCAAAGTAGAGATGATTTGAACAGTATTAATACAGTATGGGAAGAGGTTTCTGGAGGTCAAGAAATTGTTAAACTTGGTGAATTAGAAGTTAACTCAAGAGCATATTGTAGTTCTTTTAATTTTAGAGGAGTAGATCAACAAAAGCCCATAAGTAAATTGTCAGGAGGAGAAAGAAACAGAGTTCATATAGCAAAAATGTTAAAATCTGGAGGAAATGTTTTAATGTTGGACGAACCAACAAATGATCTAGATGTAGAAACTCTAAGTGCTCTAGAATACGCTATTTCTGAATTTTCCGGGAGTGCTATGGTAATTAGTCATGATAGGTTTTTTTTAAACAGGATTTGTACTCACATTCTGGCATTTGAAGGCAACAGTCATGTTGAATGGTTTGAAGGAGATTATGATAGTTACATTCAAGATAAAAAAAGGAGATTAGGCGAGGAAGCAGTAAATCCAAAAAGAACAAAATACAGAAAATTTTTAGTATAAAAATCTTGTCCTATTGATTACTATATTTTGGGAATCTTGCCTAAAAAAGGCAATAATTTTCCCATATCCGGTCCTACACTGTTACCTGTTAAAGCTTTTCTCAAGGGTAAAAAAAGATTTTTTCCTTTTCTACCAGTTTTGTCAGAAACCTTAGTAGTCCATGTTTTCCAGGTATCTTTATTAAATGGCGCCTCAGGTAATGCTGCTAGTGCTGTTCTTACAAACTCTAAATCTTCCTTATCTATAACAGGGGAAATGCCATTATTACATAAATCCCATAATTTTGATATTTCAGAACGTGAATTTAAATTTTCCTTGATAGCCTCCCAAAAATCTTTTTGAGAGCTATTAGGGACCCCAATATTAGTAAGTTCACTTTCAATTAGATGATATGGAGTAGATCTTAAAAATTTTGCTGACATTGAATTTAAAAGTTTTAAATCAAATTTGGTTGGTGCAGATCCAAATAATGAAATATCAAAAAAATCAAAGATTTCATCAAGAGAATGTAGTAATTTAGGTGATTTTGAAGATCCTATTGCAGACATTAAATTAATCAGTGCCATTGGTTCAATACCTGAATTTCTAATTTCACGAATAGATAATGATCCAATCCTTTTAGATAAATTATCACCTGATGAATCAATTAGTAATGAATGATGGCCATAAATTGGAACATCAAATCCTAAATCTTGTATTAACTGAATTTGTGTCGCTGTATTAGTAAGATGATCTGATCCTCTTACCACGTGGGTAATACAAAAATCTATATCATCGCACACAGATGCTAATGTATATAGAAATTGTCCATCTTCTTTAACAAAAACAGGATCGGAAAGTGATTCAAGATCAATAGATACACTACCTATAATTATATCATTCCAACAAATCTTTTTTTTATCT
Organism: uncultured Alphaproteobacteria bacterium; assembly: GCA_902611605.1. GTDB lineage: Bacteria > Pseudomonadota > Alphaproteobacteria > Rhodobacterales > Rhodobacteraceae > CACIIZ01. The sequence goes on along the minus strand of CACMAH010000001.1, from coordinate 152,902 downwards.
AATAAAAATCTCCAGTGAGCTTTCTTACCTTTTTCTTCAAATTTTTTATGATCCTCAAGGGACAGATTCAAAGCAGTTCTGTCATAAATTGGTGGTTTCCCCATATTAAGTTGCTTTTTTCTTTTTAAATCAAGCTCACTTTTAGTTTCATAGCAGGGATAAATTTTATTTTCAGATTTTAAATTTTCGAAGGCTTCGTAATATCGGTCAAATCTAGTTGATTGTCTTTCACAAAAATCCCATTCAATTCCAAGCCACTCTAAGTCTCTTTTAATTTCATCTTCATAAACCTGCTTAGATCTTTCTAAATCTGTATCATCAATTCTTAGTAAAAATTTTCCCTTATTCTTTTTTGAAAGCAAAAAATTAAAAAGAGCGGTTCTGATATTACCAACGTGTAAATATCCTGTAGGTGACGGGGCAAACCTTGTTAAAAAAGTCATAGACTGTCCCGCCAATTTTGCACTATTGGATAGCGACGACTTAATTGAAATGAATTTTCAGTTAAATGTACACCTGGAGCAGATTGAAATCTTTTATGTTCTGACTGAAAGACTAATTGTTCAATTTTTTTAACCATATTGTATTCATGACCTTTTTTAACTATTTCAGATATGGACATATCATGTTCTATAAGGCATTCAAGTATTGAATCCAATATCTCATAAGGAGGTAAGTTATCTTGATCTGTTTGGTTAGGACGGAGTTCAGCAGTTGGTTGTTTTTCTAATATACTAACTGGTATAATTGGACCTTTAGACCCTTTCATCCAACTCTCATGGAATAAGTTTCTCCATTTGCAAATTTGATATAATCTTGTTTTATAAAGATCTTTAATAGGATTATAGCCTCCACACATATCACCATAAATTGTAGAATATCCAACTGCTAATTCTGACTTATTCCCTGTAGTAAGCAATAGTCTTCCAGACTTATTGGATAGTGCCATTAATATTAATCCTCTTAGTCTGGACTGAATGTTTTCTTCAGTTTCATTTTCTTTTTGATCTAAAGAAGGTGGAAATAAAGTTTCTCTAATTAAGTTGTAGATTTTAGAAATGGGAATAGTTTTAATACTACAATTCAAGTTTTTTACTAATTCGTCAGCATCAACTAGAGACAAATTGCTAGTATATTGTGAGGGTAATTTTACACATTCTACATTTTCATGTCCTAAAATATCTACGGCAATGGTAGACACTAAAGCACTATCAATACCACCGGAAAGTCCTATCAACACCTTATTAAAACCAGATTTTAAAATATAGTCTTTTGTTCCTTCAGAAATTGCTCTGTAATCTTGAGACAAATCGTTTTTTATATTTGAAATATTTTTATTTTTGTTGATAAGAAATGGCTCTTTTTTTTGAAATTCAAAAAAAAATTTCTTCTGCTCAAATTGGGGTAACTGTGCTATAATATTGCCATTATTATTCATTACAAAAGATCCCCCATCAAATACTTGATCGTCCTGACCTCCTACTAAATTTAGATAAATAATGGGTATGTTGTTTTCTGTACACCTTTTAAAAACTTCATTATGTCTTTTTTTTAACTTATGCCTTTCATATGGGGAACCATTCGGTGAAATTAAAAGGTCGGCCCCCTTTTTTTTTAGTATATTTGATATATCGCTAAACCATATATCTTCACATATTGGAAAACCAATTTTAATGCCATTAATTTCAGCCAAATCTTTAAAATCAGGTTGATTAAAATATCTATGCTCATCAAATAAAGAATTGTTCGGTAGATGAAATTTTTTTGAAATTACTTTTGTTTCACCTTTAAAAATAAGTAAGTAAGCATTAAAAAGTTTTTCTTTTTCAAGAATTGGAGCACCTAATAATAGGTGAGTAGATGTTACACATTTTTTTGCCAAAAATTTTATAAATCTTTTGACATCTTCTTGAAATGCCCTTTTAAGTACTAAATCTTGTAGTTGATATCCAGATAGAAACATTTCAGGGAAAGCTAAAACATCCACTTTCTGTTTTGATGCCTCGTCATAAGTATCCATTACAATTTTAGAATTTTTTTCCAAATCTCCGACTGTAGGATTTAATTGGGCTAGCATAATTTTAATTTTTTTATTCATTAGTAAATTTTATCTATTAAATTTATTAAAGTTTATAATATTATGAGAAATATAAATCAAATTTTTGATTTTAATAATTCGGGTTGATCTTTATAGTACTTATGAAATAGTTATAATTAATATTTTTTTACAAAGTAACTAATTAACGTCTTTTAATTTTTCATTTTTTTTTTAATTATTCAATATATAAATTGTTTCAAGTGGTAGGTAAGATTTGTTAAGACTGATTATAAATATTTATTTTATTAATTTATTACTTGCTTTTTTTCTGATTGCGCAGATTTCTTTTTCTGATGAAAAAACACAGATAAAGCAATATGAAACAGGTGGTATTTATGAAGGGCAGTTTTTAAATGGCAAACAACATGGGAAAGGTAAGTACACCTTACCCAACGGTTATTCCTATGAAGGAGAATGGAAAGAAGGAAAAATTGAAGGTTTAGGAGTTGCCAAATATCCAGATGGTTCCTCATATCAAGGAAATTTTGTAGATGGAAAGCATTCGGGTCAAGGAAAACTAATTTTTCCTGATGGAACCTTTTATGAAGGAAATTGGTTGCAAGGAAAATTTAATGGTAAAGGAATTTTAAAATATTCGAATGGTATATCTCTTGAGGGAAATTTTCTTGATGGACAGCTTAATGGAAAAGGCATTCAATCAAATAGTAACGGTTATACATACAATGGTGATTGGAAACTTGGTAAAAAATCTGGAATAGCAGTCATTAAATATGACGGTGGTGGAATGTATGAAGGAGAGGTTATTAACGGAGTGAGACAGGGTTCAGGTAAATTAACTTTGTTGGACGGCTCAGTTTTAGAAGGATTTTTTAATGATGGAACAATTTCTGGCAAGGGATCAATATTATATTCTAATGGTGATAAATATGTGGGTGAACTACTTAATAATAATATTGAAGGCCATGGAACAAAAAAGTTTGCTTCAGGTTCTTCATATGAAGGAAAATTCAAAAACAATGTATTCAATGGATATGGTTTGTATAAAACAAATGATGGATATGAGGCTGAGGGTAACTGGGTTAATGGACAAATTCAAGGGAAAGGTAAAATTACCTATCCCGATTCATCAGGTTATAATGGAGAATTAATTGATGGTGTTCCGAATGGAACAGGTACTATAAATTACGAAGATGGTAGTAGTTATTCTGGTCAATGGCTTAATGGAAAAATTGATGGATACGGTACAGCAAAATATTCAAATGGTCAGATTTATACAGGAAATTTTAAAAATGGTAAAAATCATGGTAAAGGTAAAATGATCTTTGGAGATGGTTATAGTTATAACGGTTTATGGTCAAATGGATTATTTGATGGAAAGGGTATTGCTGAATATTCAGATGGATCAATTTATGATGGAAATTTTAAAATGGGAAAAAGGCATGGGTTTGGAATAATTAAGATGTCTGATGGCTCGATTTTTGAGGGTAATTTTAATAATGGTCAAATAAATGGTGAAGGAGTAGCCATCTACCCAAATGGAGATCGGTATGAGGGATTTTTTAAAAATGGGAAAAGAGAAGGCTCTGGGAAAATCACTTACAAAAGTGGTGTAACCTATGAAGGCCAATGGGAAAATAATAATAGGGTATCAGATTAATTTTATTGTTTCCTAATTTTTATACTTTAAATAAACTTTAATTTTTTACTTATATAGTGTACTATTGGTTATTGAGAGCAATGTCCTTTGTATGGAGATTTTTATGTCTACAAAAGAAAAAAATAAAGTTTTAATTTTCGATACAACTCTGAGAGATGGTGAGCAAAGTCCTGGAGCTACTATGTCTTTAGCACAAAAGATTGAAATAGCTAGTCTTCTTGATGAAATGGGAGTTGATATTATTGAGGCTGGTTTTCCTATAGCATCAGAGGGTGATTTTGAAGCAGTATCAAAGATTGGAAAAACTGTAAAATCTGCTAGGGTATGTGGCTTGGCTAGGGCAAGTAAACTAGATATCGAAAGGTGTTGGAGAGCTGTAGAGAATTCAATAAATCCTAGAATACATACTTTCATAGGCACATCTCCTTTGCATAGGGAATTTCAAGTTAAACTTTCTAAAGAAGAAGTTTTAGATAAAGTTTTCGAGACTGTGACATTCGCCAAATCTTTTTGTGATGATGTTCAATGGTCTCCTATGGATGCTACAAGAACAGAGAGTGAGTTTCTAGTTGAGGTAGTAAAAATTGCAATTCAAGCAGGAGCTTCAACAATCAACATCCCAGATACTGTTGGTTATACAGCCCCAAAAGAGAGTGCCAATATAATAAAAAACCTTTTTCTCAAAATTCCAGAATTAAAGAATATTATAGTTTCTACGCATTGCCATAATGATTTAGGAATGGCTACAGCAAACTCTTTAGCTGCAGTAGAGGCTGGAGCAAGACAAGTTGAGTGTACAATTAATGGTTTGGGTGAAAGGGCTGGTAATACAGCTTTAGAAGAAATTGTTATGGCTTTAAAGGTAAGAAAAGATATATTACCTTATGAAACCAATATGATCACTAATAAATTAATTCAAGCAAGCCGTTTGGTTTCAAAAGTTTCTGGATTTCCTGTCCAGTTTAATAAAGCAGTTGTTGGAAAAAATGCTTTCGCACATGAGTCTGGAATACACCAAGATGGAATGTTAAAACATGCTGGTACTTTTGAAATTATGAAACCAGAAGATATAGGTTTAACTGAAACAAATCTTGTTCTTGGTAAACATTCTGGAAGAGCTGCTTTAAGAAAAAAAATTAACGATTTAGGTTACAGCCTTGGTGATAATCAATTACAAGATTTGTTTTACAGGTTTAAATCTTTAGCAGATAAGAAAAAAGAAATTTATGATGATGACTTATTAGCTTTACTTTCTGACACTGCAATGGGGGAGAAAAATGACTTTTTAAAACTTATTGATTTAGATGTTAAATGTGGAACCAAAGTACCTCAAACTGCTAAAGCTACTATCATTATGGAAAATAAAGAATATAAAGTTGAGTCAATTGGGGATGGCCCAGTTGATGCAGTCTTTAATTCAATAAAGAAAGTATTTCCTCACTCAGCAAGGCTTCAACATTTTCAGATACATGCAGTAACAGAGGGTACTGATGCGCAGGCAACAGTTTCAGTTCGATTAGAAGAAGCTGGAAAAATTGTCACTGGTCAGTCTTCTGATACAGATACTGTTGTGGCTAGTGCAAAGGCTTACATTAATTCTTTAAATAAACTTGTCTTAAGAAGACAAAAAAAAGCTCCAAAAGCAATAGCCAATTAATAATATATGGACCAAATATTAATTAATTTATATATTTAATTATTCAGAAATAAATGATAATAATCAATAAGATTTGATAATGGATAATTTAATATGATTAATTTTTTAAGTAGTTTCTTTTCTGCTGATATGGCTATAGATTTAGGAACAGCTAATACCTTAGTATACGTAAAAGGTAGAGGTATAATATTGAACGAACCTTCGGTTGTTGCTTATCATATTCGGGATGGAAAAAAACAAGTATTAGCTGTGGGTGAAGATGCAAAACTTATGCTTGGTAGAACACCCGGTTCTATTGAAGCAATTAGACCAATGAGAGACGGTGTAATTGCTGACTTTGATGTTGCTGAAGAAATGATAAAACATTTTATAAGGAAAGTTCATAGGCGAGGGAGTTTTGCAAAACCGAAGATAGTTGTCTGTGTTCCGCACGGAGCTACCCCAGTTGAAAAGAGAGCAATTAGGGAATCTGTTCTTTCCGCTGGAGCAAGAAAAGCGGGTTTAATTGCAGAACCTATTGCTGCTGCGATAGGGGCAGGTATGCCAATAACAGATCCAACGGGATCAATGGTGGTTGATATTGGTGGAGGTACTACAGAAGTTGCAGTTTTATCCCTTGCAGATATTGTATACGCTCGATCTGTAAGAGTTGGTGGCGATAGAATGGATACTGCCATCATATCTTATTTAAGAAGACAACAAAATTTATTGATTGGTGAAGCGACGGCTGAGAGAATAAAAACAACTATAGGTACTGCATTAATGCCTAAAGATGGAAGAGGAGCTCACTCGGAAATAAGAGGAAGAGATCTATTGAATGGTGTCCCAAAAGAAACACAAATTACTCAAGCTCAAGTTACTGAAGCCTTAGCTGAAACAGTTCAGCAAATCTGTGAAGCTGTTATGGCAGCATTAGAAAGTACACCTCCTGATCTTGCGGCTGATATAGTTGATAGAGGTGTAATGCTTACCGGAGGTGGAGCACTTCTAGGAGATTTAGATTTGGCACTCAGAGAGCAGACTGGTTTAGCAATTTCTGTTGCTGATGATACAATGAACTGTGTTGCATTAGGAACAGGTAAATCTTTAGAGTTTGAAAGACAATTGGCTCATGTGATTGATTATGGTACATAAAATCAATATACTAAATTAAATTATATTAATAAAAAAATAAATAATTATGTCTTTAAAGAGTCAAAGAGACTATTGGTTAGTTTTAAGATATATAATTTTATTGGTAGCTGTTATTTTTTTTCTCTTGTTATTTTTATTATGGAGAATTGATAATCATAGGGCCGAAAGGTTTCGGCTCGCTTTATTAAATCAAATTGTTCCCAATGTTGAATTTTTTACAACTTCTATCAAAGTTATTGGTAGAATTGTCTTAGACATTTCATCGTTTACAAGTGTTTATGAACAAAATAAAAACCTAAAAAACGAACTGAAGGATTTGAAAAAATGGAGAGAAGCCGCAATACAATTAGAACAAAAAAATGCTAAATTAAGGGCGCTTAATAATTTAAAAGTAAACCCTACATTAGATTGGGTTTCTGGAGAAGTCATAGCAGATAGTGGTGGTACCTATAATTCCTCAGCATTATTAAATGTTGGTACCGAAGACGGAATAATTGATGGTTCAGCGGTTGTAGATGGTCTTGGCTTAGTCGGAAGAATCTCAGGGGTAGAAGATCAAATATCAAGGATTATACTACTATCTGACACTAAATCTTATGTGCCTGTAGTAATTGAACCAAATAATCAAGAAGCAATAGTAAGAGGTGATAATTCTTCTACCCCACTTGTAGATTTTATTAGGGGTGTAGAAAAAATTCAACCAGGGTTTCGAATTTATACTAGCGGTACCGCAGGTGTTTTCCCCCCAGGTATTTTGATTGGGAAAGTAGTTTTATCTTCTGACAAAAAAATAAGAGTCAAATTATCAGCAAATATTAATAAGCTTGATTATTTAAGAGTATTGATAAATAGAGAACATAAAATACCATCTGAAGCTGGGAAAATTATACAAAAAAATAGCTAATTAATAAATATCACAAAAAGACAGTAAAAAAATTATGTTTTCATCTTTGTAAAAGAATATATAGATATCTCCTATGAATATTATGAAGCATAGGAAGATTATTATTTTCTTCATTGGAATTGTAATCATAATCCTTCCTATTTCTCCCATTTCTAGTCAACCAGTTATTATTGAAAAGCCAGATTTTTTATTGTGTTTAATCTTTGGTTGGATCATATTGGATCCCAAAAAATCATCGATCAGTATTTTAATATTGTTGTCTTTTTTTGCAGATATTTTATGGTATAGACCATTAGGTTTATGGCCAATTTTGATTTTGTTGGGTTCTTTATCAATAAAACTTATTATAACTAAGATTTCATTTGATAGCTTTTTATTTAAGGTGATTTATTTTATTTTATTTTTAATTACTATAGACACTTTAATTTTTATGACTTCCCTAATTGGGCTAACTGAGGAATTGGATTTTAATATATGGTTTACCCGTTTTATTTTTACTATTTTGTCTTTTCCATTAATTGTTTATTTATTAGAAATTTTGTTGTTTAAAGATAAAAAGAAATCAAACTCAAAATTTTTATAATGGAAATAAATTATTTAAAAAAAAATATCTTAGATAAAAAATTTGGACGAAGATCTTTTTTGATTGGTTCTAGTCAATTAATACTAGTAGGTTTTTTAATAAGGCAGATCCGTCAAATTCAACTAAATGAATCTGAAAAATACAGGCTTCTAGCAGAAGAAAATAGAATTGATATTGAAATCTTACCCCCTTTGCGAGGGGTTATTTTTGATAAGAAAGGTACAATTTTAGCAAAGAATAAAGAAAATTATCGTATAAAAATTTTGAGAGATAAGAATATAAATTTACCAAATGTTATGGAAAATCTTTCAAAGTTGATTAATATAAGTGAAGAAAGAAAAATAGAAATCATTAAAAAATTGGAGAAGAAGAGGTCTAATTCTTCGATTATTATAGCAGAAAACCTAAGTTGGATTGAATTCAAGCAAGTTTTAGTTAATTTACCTTCTTTGCCAGGCATAGTGCCTGAGGTTGATTTAAAAAGATTTTATACTAAGAAAGAGTTATTAGCTCATCTTTTAGGGTACGTAGGAGTAATATCTCGTAAGGACCTAAAAAGAATTTCGACTGATGATCCAATTTTGCAAATTCAAGATTTTAAGATTGGAAAAGTTGGTATTGAAAAAGGTTTAGATAAGTATCTTAGGGGGCAAGTGGGACTTGGCAAATTTGAAGTAAATGCCTCTGGAAAAATCATTAGAAAACTTGCAGAAGAACCTAGTTCATCTGGAAAAGATATTCATTTAACTATAGATTCTAATTTACAAAAATTTTCTATGTTAAGAATTAAAGAATATAGTGCATCTGCTGTTGTAATTGATTTATCAAATGGTGGAATAATTTGTATGGTATCTAATCCAAGTTATGATCCCAATAAGTTTGTTGAAGGAATTTCTCAAGAAGATTGGGATATTTTGCTCCAAAGTAAAAATCAACCATTAGCTAATAAGGCTATTTCTGGAAATTATCCACCAGGGTCAACTTTCAAAATGATTGTAGCTATAGCTGCTTTAGAAGATAATTTAATTAATCCAGAAGATTTATTTGAATGTAATGGATTTTATGAATTAGAACAGAGAAAATTTCATTGTTGGAAATATTCTGGCCATGCTAGTACTGATTTACTAAAGGGAATAGAAGAGTCTTGTGATGTATATTTTTATAATTTGGCAGAAAGAATAGGAATCGAAAGGATCGCCAAAACTGCAAGAAAATTTGGAATAGGCATAACACCGAATTTGCCATTATCTGGAATATCTAAAGGGTTACTACCTTCAAAAAGTTGGAAAAAAAATACTAAAAATCAATCATGGTTTACGGGTGACACTCTCAACTCTGGCATTGGACAAGGGTATTTATTATCTACTCCAATTCAAATTGCAATCATGACAGCTAGGATTGCAACTGGTTTAGAAATTAAACCTTCTTTATTAAAAGCTATTGATGGAAAACCCGTCAAATATGATAAACATAAATTATTAGATATAAAAAAAAGTACTTTAGATATAATTAGACAAGCAATGTTTGGAGTTGTAAATAATAAAACAGGTACAGCCTTTAATTCAAGATTAATTAATGAGACTAAAATATTTGCAGGAAAAACAGGAACATCTCAAATTAGACAAATTTCAGAACAAGAAAGGAAAAAAGGTATAATTAAAAATCAAGATCTCCCAAGAAATCAAAGAGATCATGCATTATTTACAGGATATGCACCTTTTACAAATCCAAAATTCTCTGTCAGTATAGTTGTGGAACATGGAGGTAGTGGTGGGAAAGTTGCCGCACCTATTGCTAGAGATATTCTTCTTTATGCCTTAAATGGTGCTTTACCATCTTTGCAAGAATATCCTGCTGAAGAAAGAAACAAAATGAATTCAATAATTAATAATATTAAAAGAGAAATGATTTCCATATAATGAAGGATTTTTATTATAGTTGTAACTTATACTCAAAATTATAAAGAATTACCAACTGGTCTAGGAAAAGTTTTTTACTTACATTGGCCACTAGTGTTTCTTATTCTTGTAGTAGGATGTTTTGGTTTTCTAATGTTATATTCTGTTGCAGACGGTGATTACGAGAAATGGAGTAAACCTCAATTAGAAAGATTTTTAATTGGGTTTGTCATAATGTTGATAATGGGTTGTGTCGGAATAGATTTTTGGCGTGCCTGTTCTCCTTTCGTATATTTTTTTGGAGTTCTATTGCTTATTGCAGTATTTTTTTTTGGTGATTATGGCGGAGGTGCTAAAAGATGGTTAGAATTTGGGTCATTTAGATTTCAACCCTCTGAAATAATGAAGGTAGGATTAGTAATGTTTCTTGCTATTTATTATGATTGGCTCAAACCAGCAAATACTTCTAAAATATTTTGGGTAATTATTCCTATCATTATAACTGTTTTACCTACTGCACTTATTATACCTCAACCAGACTTAGGTACAGGTACTATAATTGCGATGACTGGTGTAACAATGATGTTTGCAGCAGGTGTTCACTATTTTTATTTTTTAATAGTAGTTTTTTTAATCCCAGCATTTTTAGTACTTTTATTTTATAGTAGAAATACATCATGGCAATTGGTTACTGATTATCAGTTTAATAGGATTGATACATTTTTAAACCCCGAAAAAGATCCTCTTGGGGTTGGTTATCAAATTACACAGTCAAAAATTGCATTGGGATCTGGAGGCTTAGAAGGTAAAGGATTTATGCAAGGGAGCCAAAGCCAGTTAGATTTTTTGCCTTACAAACATACTGATTTTATTTTTACTACTATCGCAGAAGAATTTGGATTTTTTGGAGGAGTTGGGTTGCTATTGATATATTCAGCAATTCTAATATTTTGTCTATTTTCAGCTTTTAAAAATAAGAATAGATTTGGTAGTTTATTAACCATTGGACTTTCCACGACTTTTTTCTCTTATTTTTTTGTTAACATAGCTGCAGTTACTGGCATGGCTCCAGTAACTGGAGTACCACTTCCATTAATTTCGTATGGGGGATCAGCAATGCTTGTAGTTTTAGGAATTTTTGGTCTAATTCAAAGCTCTCATGTTCATCGGTTAATAAAAAAAGATTAATATGAAAATTCTTTTTATGTCAGATTTATTGCCGTACTATAAAGAAACTCTTTCAAGAGAGTTGGTACAAAAAGGTATTAAAAATTTTAAATTGTCTGATAATGGTGATAACTCTTCTGAAGAAGTTAATTTTATAATTTATTCACCAGTTATAAAAAATAGAGTAAAATTAAATAGAGACTTTTCTAGGTTTAAAAATTTAAAAGCTGTATTGAGTTTATATGCTGGAATTGAAGATTTTATTGGAAATAAGACCCTAAAATGTCCCTTGATCAAAATGATAGACAAAACTGGTCTTACTAATAGTATGGTTGAATGGTGTTTAGCTCATACTTTAAGACTACATTTGGGACTTGATAGACATATTCTTGGTCAAGATGGTATTTGGCGTCATAAAGTTAAACCCCCAATAGCTAGAGATAGATCAATTGGTGTTTTAGGTTTAGGTGAGCTTGGAAGACCTGTTTCATTATTTCTAAAAAAAATTGGATTTAAGATTTTTGGTTGGAGTAGAACTAGAAAAAATATTAAAGGAATTATATGCTTACATGGAACTAATGGTCTCAAAGAAGTTCTCCAAAATTCGGAAATCTTAATATTATTATTACCACTTACTAAAGATACAAAATTTATATTAAATAATCATAGCCTTTCACTATTACCAAGAAGATCTCAAATTATAAATGCTGGTAGAGGTGAGTTAATTGAAGATACTTCTCTTATAAAAAATTTAAGGTCTGGCCATATTTTGAATGCTACACTAGACGTTTTTCAGCAAGAACCTTTACCTAGAGAACATCCTTACTGGATACTTCCAAATGTTACAGTTACACCACATATCGCAGCTGATACACCTGTTGAAAGTTCATCTAAAGTTTTAGCTTCAAATATCAAAGATTTAATTGAAGGTAAGTTACCTAATGGAGTTGTCGATCTAAATAAAGGGTATTAATTTTGATTTTAATTCATGGGATTTAGTATATAAAGACAGTATATAAATATAAATAGCTTTTAATTAACTTGTCTTTCTAAAAATAAAGTTTTATTTAAATCGTAAATAATTAAAGGGTTTAATATGAAAAAAGTCTTGAGTTTTCTTACAGAATATTCTCTTTTGTTAATAATTGGAGCATTAATAGCTTTATTTTGGGCTAATATAAATTATGAAAGTTATCATCATTTTGTAGAGTATCCAATATGGGACGGTGGTTTTGTAGGACACGGTCATTACGATGATGAAGGTCACTTTCATCGAACACTTACGCTTCATTATTTAGTTAATGATTTACTTATGGCTTTCTTTTTTGCTGTAGCAGGTAAAGAAGTATGGGAAGCTGTTGCTCTCAAGTCTGGCCCGCTTAGAGGAAAAAAAGCACTTACTCCATTAGTTGCTACTTCTGGAGGAATGTTTGGACCAATTGCTGTTTATTTAGGCTTAGCTTATTTCATGGGTTCAGACACCTATACTGCAGTAGCAAATGGCTGGGCTATACCAACTGCTACAGATATTGCCTTTTCATATCTTGTTGGTAGAATTATTTTTGGAGCGGGCCATCCTGCTGTTCGGTTCCTTTTACTTCTAGCTATTGCAGACGATGCTGCTGGATTGATTATTTTGGCTATATTCTATCCTTCTAGTGAACTTCAACCAATATTTATTCTTTATGCAGCCATAGCAGCTTTCTTAGTATATGTACTTGCTAATTGGCTACCAAGAAGACTAGATGGAGATGATCCGAAAAATCCAGTTTCTACTAAAGTGAGAAAAATATTTTCATTTTGGCCATATGCATTTGGTGGTGTTATTACATGGCTTTGTTTCCAGGAGTCTGGGATTCATCCCGCATTAGGTTTGTTATTCATGGTTCCTGTAATACCTCACGCGGAATCTGACTTTGGTTTTTTTGCAAAAGAAGAGGAACATCAGCACGACTTACTTAATGATATAGAACATAGTTTAAAAGTACCTGTTGAATTTATATTGTTTTTCTTTGGTTTAATGAATGCTGGAGTTGCTTTTTCTGCAATTGGTGATGCTACTTGGCTAGTCTTAGCTGGTCTGTTTATAGGAAAACCATTTGGGATTTTTATTTTTGGCTGGATAGCTGCAAAACCTCTTAATTTTGGGATGCCAGAAGGGATGACGTATGCTGATATATTTGTTTTAGGGATGGTAGCAGGTATAGGTTTCACAGTTTCATTATTTGTAGCTACAGTTGCATTTGATCCAGGAGCAGTTCAAGATGCTGCCAAAATGGGAGCTTTATTAAGTTTTGCAGCAGCGATTATTTCTATAATTCTAGGAGTTTTATTTAAGATAAAAAAAGTATCCTAATTGTTTTTAGTGGAGCCAGTTTTACAGGGGTACTTGTCTAACTGGCTCAAGAGGGTTTACGTTACCAGACTTACTCTTATCTGGACGGGCTTATTAAGGGGCCAACCTAATAAGATGTTGCAATAAACAAGCCAAAATTCGTATGATTAATATTTTGTGAACAAATCTATATTTGGTCTATAAATTGCACTTAATAATTGATAAAGAGTTGGAAGATTTAAGTTTCACATACTTCACATCTCCTATCGATCGAGCCAGTAAAGAAATTACTGGCTCACCAAAAATAGTAAATTTGTCTATTCTTTAGCATCTAATAGTATTAGTATTATGAGTAAAAAATGAAAAAAACACAACTTCCAAGTAAGATATGCATTATATGTAAAAGACCATTTAACTGGAGAAAAAAGTGGTCAAAAGTTTGGAATGAAGTGAAATATTGTTCTAATGCATGTAAAAAAAAAATAAATTAGGTGCGCCAAAAAGTCACCAATTTTATAGTTGAAAATTTTACTGCTAATGGATAACAAAGAGCTCTTAAGTACACACTTTGTGGTACTTCCTCCCTATAACTGGGCTACTTAAAGTAGCCCTTTTTTATCGTTTTATTCCTTTAATATACTCATTGAAACATGTATTTTAGAAAATATTTATACTTTAAAAATATTAAAACAAAATTGATCTCAATACTATATGGATCTGTCTGTCATATTATGTTTGTTATTTCTGGGATGTGTATGTTTTGGGTATTATATAATGGGTTTACCGTATCATTAGGTTCTATAAGACAACCATTAAGCATTGTTATAAATATTTTTTTACTACTACAATTTCCTATTTTACATTCTTTTTTACTTACTAATTCTGGCAGACGAGTTCTAAGGTTTTTTGCTCCAAGAAATTATGCCAAAACTTTAGAAACAACTATTTATGCAACTATTGCTTCTATTCAATTATTGTTATTATTTCTATTATGGACCCCAAGTGAAATTATAATTTATGATTTGCAATATCCTTTTAATGTTCTTAATTCTGTACTTTTTATTTTGGGTTGGGTTCTTTTAGGCATTTCTTCAATCCAAGCAGGCTATAAAGTACAGACTGGTTTACTAGGTTGGATTTCAATGTATCTATCAGAAAAACCAAAATTTCCGCCCATGCCTGTAAATGGTTTATTCAAATTGATGAGACAACCTATTTATTTTTCTTTTTGTATAGTATTATGGACATCGCCAACTATGACGCTAGATTTATTTTTTTTGGCTTTTTTTTATAGTCTATATTGCTATTTCTCTCCGTTATTAAAAGAAAAAAGATTTACTAAATTATATGGGGAAGCATTTTTAAACTATAAAAAAAATACGCCATACTTTTTTCCAACGCAATTTTTTAACTTCATTAAAAAAAAATAACCTGATTTAATATACTATTTATAAAAAAATTATATAAAAAATTTTCTTAAAATCTAATTTTGGATGGATAAGAAGATTATTTCCTAAAATAAATATAATCAATTGCATGCTCTTTATTTATCTCATTTAGTAAAACAATTATTTAATAAAATTTTATAGAGATTAGCACTTTCTTGCTTTTTGAACAATCATTTCCATTTGGTTAAGAAATTTTGACCGATCTGCTCTGTTGAAGGGAGCAGGACCACGTGTTATTTCACCTTTCTCACGTTTTTCTTCCATTATTTTTCTTGTAGCAAGTGCCATACCTATATTATTAGTATCATATATGTTTCCATTAGGTTTAATAACGAAAGCACCCCTTTTTAGGCAACGTCCTGCAAGGGGTATATCGTTAGTTACGCATATGTTAGCTGGTTCGATATTATCCACTATCCAGTCGTCAGCAGCGTCTGCCCCTTGATTAACAAAGATATTTTTAATCAAGGGATTCATCGAAGGGCGTATCCCACCATCACATACTAAAAAGGTTTCAAGGTTGTGGCGTATCGCAATTCGTTCTATTTCCTTTTTTACAGGACAGGCGTCAGCATCAACATAGATTTTAACCATAATAGAAAAATGAATTGTTGGAGTATACTTTTAAACTATCAACTAAGAATCAAAACACAAGAATGAATTGTGGGGTTTCTAGGGTTTTTTTCATTCTCAAAAGGTTGATTTCACTAAAGACCATTATAAGCCTGAGCTATAAATTAACTAAAATTAATTCAAAACAAAATGAGTATTTCTGTTTATAATCTTAACTATTAAAATAAGATATCAGGTAAAAGAAAATAGTTCAGATGAACGACATCTTTAAGAGGATCAATTTAATTTCAAATATAAAATCAATTTGTTTATCAATTTGCCATTACGATAAAAATTTTTATCATCAGTGCTTGCCAATAGTAAGCTATAATTTACATTATTCTTTTTACTGAGTTTAAGCTTACCCGCTCATTGATAACTTACAAAATATATTATGTTGACAACTTAAGAATGAATCTAACAAAATAACATTAATTAATCATCTTAATATACTAGATTAATAAGTAGAAATTGGAAAATTTATGAATACTATTTTACCCAAACTTGATCTTATTTATTTTAAAATGAGAGCATTCACTGAGGCAATCCAGATGCAGTTATGCTATGAAAGAATTCCGTATAACTATTACTTTCCTTGGGATTATTTTGATAAACCATGGCATGAAGTAAAAAAGGAAGAAGGTTTTGGTCAACTTCCACTACTGGTCATAAATGATGAGAAAAGAGTATGGCAAAGTGGATCAATTATGCGCTATACGGCAATACTTGCCAATACCCTTCCTGAAAACTTAGAAGAAAGAAGTATTGTAGATGCCATTTTTGAGTCTAGCCAAGAATTGTTCCAACCACTAAACGCAACTATTAATTTTAGAGTGGGAGAGGATTTTGAAGTTTTTAAGAAATCAATATTAGAAGATTTTAGACCAAGATTATTTTACTTCAACAAATTTTTGGAAAATGATCAATCCGGTCCATTTTTTTTAGGAAAATCACCATATTATTGTGACTTTGGAACATATCATCAGTTTTCACTAATTAGAGTTTTAGATAATACAGTTTTTGATGATTTTTCGTCTATTAAACTGTTCATGGATGCGGTTGAGAACTTAAAAGCTATATCAGAGTATCTTTCCTCAAGACCAGAATTAATAGGTGTTGGTAAAGAACCAAAACTTTTAATAGGTGGAAAGGCAGTTTCTACTGGAATAATACCGGATTAAAATTTTTCTGTTATTTAATTTGTCAAAAATCTGCCTTAAATAATTTTATGGTTTGGGGTGACCTAAAGGATATATGTTAGGAGTGGTTTACATAAGTGTCATAACTGTCATATTGAGAATAAAAAGTATACTTTGGACAACTTTTGTGCAACTAAAAGCTTATTATTAAGAAAAAGAAAACATAAGAACTTCTGAAGTACATTATTTATATGGCTGGGGTGGTAGGATTCGAACCTACGGTACACGATACCAAAAACCTGTGGAACTTATTAACTATGGTATCAATGTTTACATATTTCATTATAATAAAGGATAATTAGTTTCATCAGTATCATTAATAATCATGGTTATCTAATTATGTCCCACCTTAATCCCACCTTGTATTGTTTCTAATATATTAACCATTTTCTTTTTCTTTCTATCAAAGAAATGAGAGTAGGTATCCATTGTAATACCAATTGTAGAGTGTCCTAATCTTCAGCTTATAGCTAATGGATAAATCTCAGCATCTATCAAATTATTAGCGTGAGTATGGCGTAGGCTATGAAAACCTCTATGCTCTAATCCTGATTACTTAATTATTGTATCATGTGTTTTTCTTGTCTGGCTTCTTTGCGGTAATCCAAAATTATTTGAGATAATAAAAGCCTTCAATTTAGATTAATGATTTTTAAAAACATTTAAAAATTGAGAAACCTTATGGTAAAGTCTACAGGGATTTAGAGATATTAATTAAGAATAGAAAGCTAGAGAATACAAATTAATGGTATACTGTAATACCTGAAATATCTAACTTATCCAACATATTTTTGTAATCAATGTCATTTAAGTAAGTAAATGGTTTTTTTTTATAACAAAGAAATATTCTTCATATTTAAAAAAAAATTTAATAATCAATTTTAAGAAGGAATATAACCAAACAAATTTAATAAATCTTCCTTACTCAATTCATCAGAAAAGAATTTAGAAAAACTTTCTAACTTAGCCTTTACTTTTTTTGGTATAGCTTTGCCCCTACCACTTATTCCTTTGTTAAACCTAGATTTAATTTTATCAAAATTATTTATATTAAAGTGTAATTTATTTTTTTCCTCTATATTTAAATCAAGGAAATTATTTAACAATTTAATTAATTCTATTTTATTAAGTATATGGTTTTCATAACTCATAAAACATACCCCATTTTTTATCTTTTTACTAAACCTTTTCCAAGATAAATAAAAACTTATACACCAGTAACCATATGTATTTACTAAACAGCTATATCGTTGATCTGATGTTAATGTTTGATAGTTTGTTGGAATGGTGGCCATAGCGCTATCTCTTATAAAAAGTTCTTCAGAATTATCTAAAAAACTTATTTTTCCAGCCATTATCATGTCATCCATTGATACTAATGAGTCAAATATATTCCGGGTTGTTATTATGGGTTTAATTCCAAAGTAATTTATTTGATTAACTAAATATTCTGAAGCTCTAATATGATGCTGAGCAACAAAGTTTCCCTTATAATTGGGATGTAAAACATTTCTAATAAAAGAGAACTCACAGATTTCTTGTTCTCTTCCATTTATACCAAATGGAGATGGTTTTTGAGCAAAGGTATTCAAATTTACTGATGCAAAATCTAATGTTTTTGATATTATGTTACTTATAAATGAAGATCCAGATTTAGGAGCACAAATAACTAATATTTTTTTTCCTATTTTATTTTTTGCCCTATTTCTTAATTTTATAAGTTGAAATAAATCATCATGATTTTCATTAAGATTTTGTTCAAATTTTTTAAATAATTCACAATTTGTATTTAAAAAAGGATGACTTGTAATCAAATGATAGAATACAAGTGATTTAAGGAACTGTTCAGGAATTTTATCAAGTTGTTCTAAATAACTTAATTGGCTTTTTTCTTCAACTGGGAAATTATCTAACCATTGATTTAGAAAATTAGCTATATCTTTTTGATTAAATTGAATATTATTCATGGAGTTTTTATAATGCTTTATTAATATTTAGCAAAAAATATACCAAGCTCAATTTCTTTGTTAAAAATATATCAAATTTATCAAATGGTAAAATTTTACCCCAGAAAATATCTTGCATAGAAGAAATTAAAAAAAGGAGTTGTGAAACCCGTTATTTATATGGCTGGGGTGGTAGGATTCGAACCTACGGTACACGATACCAAAAACCGTTGCCTTACCACTTGGCTACACCCCATCCGTACTTTTTTTTATTAGCTTTCATTTTCCTGCGCAAGTAGAAAAGTGTGTTTAGTTGCCCAAAAGTTGCCCAAACTATAAAATTTTCCTATAAAGATGTCACACATGTCAGAGATGTTACCCCTCCCCTAATACATATACTTTAGGGCACCCCAAAAACCATAGGAGGGGTTGTGTTATATCCATAATTTTACCACAAAGGTTCTACGTTACCCGATTATGATCCAAAGCCAAGGGTGAATACACATTATAAAAAAAGTGCTGAGGGAGTTTATTGAGTATCAAATAAAGAAGTTTCCACACTCATAGTCTCATCTGTGGCAGGGTCTTTATACATTCATAGTATAGGGGTGGGTGGTGGCATGCCCGATCCTTTAAAAAAGCAGAGTATTTGCCGTTTTAAAAATATGTGTGATCTAACACAGAGCAATATATTTAGAATGTGACTGTTTTCGTTAAACTAATTGTTTTTTAACAATCGTAATACTGCCTTGCCTTGTTTTGTGAGGTTCAACAATATCGATTTTAAATGGTTCATTCGCTGCTTTTGTCATAATGGTGTCCATAGCAGAGTTTGGAGCACCATTGGAATAAGTGAAGTGAAAAAAGATATAACCACTACACAATGACCAATATTCTTCTAAAAAAGCTTTGTATTCTTGGGGTCCACCACAATCAAACCAAACAAAATCAAAATTACCGTATTCCTTTTCTATTTGATTACTCTTCCCCTGAAAAAGACCTTGCACAAATTCTACGTAAGGAGAATTTATGATCATATCCATACCTGGCTTTTCCCTCAATTCTCCAAGCGACATATCATCAATTATTACCAACCGTGGTTCATAAACATAATTTTGAAAGTATCGATTATCTAAATTCCCATCATCAAATACTTGCTGGTTGTTCACGAGCCCCTCAAGTAAAAACGGAGTAGTATAACCAGCACCAATCTCAAGAACCCTGTTAGGTCTTAGCAACTGAACCATTGACCTTAGAAAAGGAGCAACAACCTCTGTACCCATTCCAGGCCTAAAGAGTTCAGGATATTCCAATGGCCTTGGGTTTTGAAAGGGACTTACTTTATCTGACAACTTGAAACCTCCTTCGCCTAGCTGATTTGAAATTCTCTTGGTTTGTTTACCATCCAAACGACAGTGTCAATCGCTTCTTCGTATCTACCAAGACCCTGAAGCGCAAGACTTAGTCCTAATTTATTTTGGTTAGGATTTATCCGTAGAGCGTCTTCAAAACATATTTTTGCTTGTTCAAAATTTTTAGCTCTTATGTGCACCAGCCCCATATTATTATAGGCCTCAGTATAATCAGGCTTGAGTGAGAGAGCTTTATTATAAGCTTCTATGGCTTCTTCATCCAGCTTGCCTTGATCTTGGAAAATAGTGCCTATGTTAAGATAGGCCTCAGCATAATCAGGCTTGATTGAGATAGCTTTTTTGAAAGACACTATAGCTTCTTACAACTTGCCATGATCTTGTAAGACAGTGCCTATGTTAAGATAGGCCTCAGCATAATCAGGCTTGATTGAGATAGCTGTTTTGTAAGCCTCTATAGCTTCTTCCAACTTGCCCTGACCTTGTAGAGTAACGCCCATATTGTAATAGGCCTCAGCATAATCAGGTTTGATTGAGATAGCTTTTTTGCAAGACCCGATAGCTTCTTTCAGCTTGCCCTGGTCTTGTAGAGTAACACCCATATTGTAAAAGGCCTCAGCATAATCAGGCTTAATTGAGAGAACTCTTTTGTATACATCAATTGCTTCTTCATATTGTTCATTCTTCCCTAATGCTGCTCCTAAATTATTATAGGCCTCGTAGTACTCAGGATTAAGTTCGATCGCCTTTTCATAAACGGAGATTGCCTGATTATATTCTTCCATCTCTTTATAAACATTACCGAGGTTATTATAGGCTTCAGCATAGTCTGGTTGAAGTTCAATGGCCTTTTTAAGATTAGACTTAGCTTCCTCATATTCACCGACATCAATGAGTGCGGCTCCTAGATTATTATAAGCATGCGGATGATGGGGACGCAGTTCGATGACTTTACGAAAATGTTCAATGGCTACTTCTTTCTGACCCTTTTCAAAAGAGATGGCTCCTATAATGTTATGAAGGACGAAAGTGTGAGGATATTCTTCTATTAACTGAGACGATCGGGATAATACATCATCAAACTTACCTTGATGGTAAAGGGTGACAAGAGCCTTAACGACTTCTTTAGGTGCACTTTTGTGATTTATCTTTTCGAGCATAAGGATCTATATTGTGGTATACCAATCCTATCCCTTCGCAATTATTATACCATAATTTAATTCTATTTTCTGTGTTTGAAAAAAATTAAATTGAATTGATAATTTTTTATATAGCTGAGGTTTTAGTCTTATAATTTTTTAATCAAATAAGGATAGGTCATGTTTTGATCTAATGTATTCCAGGCATTCAAAAGATTTTGGTATGGAAGATATAAAATAAGTGGCTTTAATTTAGGCCTTGTCTACTATAGACAAGGAAAACATAAGAAAGCCATTTCTAAACTTGAGACGGCTGTATCACTAAACCCAAATTTTGTAAAAGCATACATAATAAATACTTGTAAGAGCACTTATAAATAGTTGCAAAATAAATGAAGCTAAGAAAAATTTTGAAAAGGTCCTTAAAATCCAACCAAATCAAAAAGAGACTTTATATTTCCTCGCTATGCTAAATGGTGAGACCCCAAATAAACCTCCAAGAGAATATGTAGAAAGCTTGTTTGATGGTTATGCTTTAAATTATGAGAATGCACTGTTAAAAAATTAAGCTATAAAGTGCCTACTCAAATGGTTAATTTCATTATCTTGACATACTTTAAAATCCAATTTCCCCCCAAAGAAATCAGACTTTTTTTATTTAAGTTTATCTAAACTTATTTCAATTAAAATTTTGTAATTAAAAATATTTATAAACAGCCATTAATTTAATTGATTAATTCATTAGAAAGAAAGAATAGATATAAAGATACTCCCTAGTGATGACTTATCACATAAACCAGAATATAATAGAAATTATATGAAATACTTTAAAAAAGAATTGGTAGATGACTCAAATACATCGTCAACTACAGGATTATTATTGCATTCACTAAAAATTTTCCTGTAACTATCAAATAAGAAATTAGTTCATTTTATTTTGTTTAAAGATTCGATGTAATAAGAACTATTTTAAATACTTTATTATTTCAACTTTACACCACACTTTCAGTAAGATTTAATCTATCTTCCGTCTTAAATCCTCTACTAAGTTTTATGTGTTTTTTTGTCCCATAGTTTCCAAGTAGTTGGAAACTCCATCTACTAAGTTATTGATTTTATTGTGCTTGGAAACTATTTAGAAAGTCAAATCTTATTGCAAGTTAGTATGTCGCTGCTCCTGGCCACAAATCGAAAGAGACGATAATTCTATCTGTATCTGTCGTAAAGGGAATGGTCCTATGATGGAGTGAGGAAGGGAAAAAAACTATATCTCCCGCTTTGGGTTGAAATATCAAGCTGGGAGAGTCTTTGTCATGGTAATTTGGGCCATTCAAACTGAATTCAATCGCACCTTCGTTTTTACCGAGAGCCGGAACTACTTTTAAATAAATTACCCCACTTAACCAACCAGTTGGATGAATATGTGGAGTTTGATGTCCCTGTGTCTTAAGAACTACATGCCATCCCTTTATATTTTTTTTGGACGGCCATTTTTTTATATAAGTGCAAGATTCGTTTTTAAACTTCGAATAGTAAATGTCAATTTCATCCAAGATTATTCTTTTGAGCATACTCATCTTCTCTAACGGATTTTTAAAAACATCAACTTTTGCCTGAAAACCATTTATAGTTGTATTCAGCTCCCATTTTGCTTTTACATGTCGAAGCTCATCAATAACTGATGCTATAAAATACTCATAATCCTCTATGCTAGAAGAGATGTTTGCGTAATGTAAAAAGTCCATTGGGTTATTACAGAAATTATGCGCAGTGTTTTTCTTTTCTCGTTTTGCAAGAAATGCAGCGATTGCGGCAATTCGAAGATTTTCGTCATCTAAACCAACCGTTGCGTCAAGTCTTGAGTAAATTTCACCAACTCTTCCTAGAGCGAATAAAGATTCAAGTATTTGGCCTTTTGACATTGCATCGTCATAATTCTCGAAAGCTGATAACGCCTGCTCAAAAGAGCCTTGTTTGAAAAAAATAGTCCCCTTGCTCAAAGTCTTCGGTATTGTTTTAGGCTCAAGGGAACTCCACTTTTTGAAGCAGATTTCGGCTTCATCAAATTCCCCTTTTTTTTGCAGAATAAAGCCTAATTGGTCGTACGCATCGGCGAACTTGTTAGGTTTTAAAGTAATCGCTTTTTTCAAGCTTGCCTCAGCTTCATCTAGTCTTCCTAATTCACCGAGCGCAATACCTAAGTTTTTGTGGGCTTCAGAAAAGTCAGGCGTCAACGTTATGGCTTGTCTATAGCTTGCTTCAGCTTCGTCTAATCTTCCTTGTTCATGGAACGTGTTACCCAAGTTGCTGTGGGCAGCAGCAAAGTCTGGTTTCAATGCTATCGCTTGCCTACAGCTTGTTTCAGCTTTGTCTAATCTGGCTAGTTCGTGGAGCGTGTTACCCAAGTTACTGTAGGCTTCGGCATAGTCAGGCTTCAATGCTATCGCTTGGTTATAGCTTACTTCAGCTTCTTCTAATTTGCCTAGTTCGTGGAGCGTATTACCCAAGTTGCTGTGGGCAGCTGCATAGTCTGGTTTGAATGCTATCGCTTGCCTACAATTTGCTTCAGCTTCGTGTAATCTACCTGTTTCGTGGAGCGTGTTTCCTAAGTTGTTGTAGGCTTCGGCATAGTCAGGCTTCAATGCTATCGCTTGGTTATAGCTTTCTTCAGCTTCTTCTAATTTTCCTAGTTCGTGGAGCGTATTACCCAAGTTGCTGTGGGCCTCGTAATACTCAGGATTAAGTTCGATCGCCTTTTCATAAACAGAGATTGCCTGATTATATTCTTCCATCTCTTTATAAACATTACCGAGGTTATTATAGGCTTCAGCATAGTCTGGTTGAAGTTCAATGGCCTTTTTAAGATTAGACTTAGCTTCTTCATATTCACCGACATCAATGAGTGCGGCTCCTAGATTATTATAAGCATGCGGATGGTGGGGACGCAGTTCGATGACTTTACGAAAATGTTCAATGGCTACTTCTTTCTGACCCTTTTCAAAAGAGATGGCTCCTATAATGTTATGGAGGACGAAAGTGTGAGGATATTCTTCTATTAACTGAGACGATCGGGATAAAACATCATCAAATTTACCTTGATGGTAAAGGGCAACAAGAGCATTAACGACTTCTTTAGGTGCACTTTTGTGATTTATCTTTTCGAGCATAGGGATCTATATTGTGGTATACCAATCCTATCCCTTTGCAAGTATTATACCATAATTTAATACTATTTTCTGTATTTGAAAAAATCAAATTTCTTATGTTTTATATATATTTTTTTTAAATCTTAATGTTATGGTAATTTTTTTTGCTAAAAGGATTCTTTTTTTGCAATGTCATTTACAATTCAAAACTTAGATACTAGAGAAGGTATTCCAGGACTAGTTATTGGTACTTTTGTTGGACAACAAGGAGATGTATTTACTCCTTTTTTTAACGTCGGTGGAGCCATAATATTAGAAGGATCAATTAAAGCTTGGTCCTGATTATTTTTTTGATTTTGAAACAAAAGATATCGTTTCTGCTACTTTTTCTATTAACCAAGATGGTATAGTAAATAGTTTTGGATATGGTAATTTAAATTTATCTTATTATCTCCTATTTTTATTTAGATTTTTAGATTTTGGATAATAATTACTTTAGCAAATAATAGTTTTTTATTAGAATAAGAATTTACAGGAGGAGGAAACTTACATTTACTCTATTATTTCACATTGAAAGCATTATTCATTGACGGCATCTTTTAATATTCATATCATATCAAAAGTCATTTCCAAAATACCAATAATATTAACGATTTTATGATCTACAATTAAATAATGGGAGTTAAAACATGCGTAGTCTTGGTGTAATATTTCTAGCAGATGTTGTAGGATATTCCAAAATGATGGCTAGTGATGAAATGGGGACATTAAATCTCATAAGAACATTTCAAAAAGAAACAATTGCTCCTACCTTGACTAAGTATGGTGGTACAATGATTAAATCTTTGGGTGACGGATGGCTAATTGAATTTAAAAGTGCTTCTAATGCTGTTAATTGTGCAATGGCTTGGCAAAGTATATCCAAACAACAAGGTAAAATGAGTCTTAGAGTTGGAATACATCTTGGTGATGTTGAGCATGAGGAAGGTCCACCACCTGATGTTTATGGTGATACTGTTAATATAGCAGCCCGACTAGAGTCCATCGCTGAAAATGGAGAGGTAGCCATTTCAGCATCTACCTACTTATGTCTGGATGAAAATCAAGCAAAGACGTTTAACAATTGTGGAAAACAAACTCTGAAAAATATAAGTACGCCTGTGGAAGTTTGGAGTACTGGTAGATTAAATATAGGGTCAAAGGGTATGACACGAGAGAATGCAAAACCTTTGATTTCAATAAAACCTTTTGTAAGTACGTCCGAAGTTGTAGGTGGATTTTGCGAAGATGTTACACATGACTTAGAGAAATATCTCAATCAAAAAGATTGGATAGATTCTACTGTTCAAAAAAACCCAAGTGAAAACGATTACCAACTGATTGGTACAGTTTCAGTAAGTGGACCTAATTTTACAATTGATGTGATTTTAAAAGCACCTGGTGGAAAAGCATTATGGTCCAAAAGTTTCGGAGCAGCTTTACGGCAGATTAACTTAGTAAGCGATACAGTTGCGAATCAGATTTCGAGTCAGATTTTCCTTGAGATTATGAAGGTAAGGGATAAGTTTAAATCTTAATATATTTTCATTTATTAAGGTTTATTTTTTTATTACCAAACAATTTTATTAAAAAGATTTATATTTTTGTCTTTGTATAGAAATGTATGATTTTGATTATTCATTAATAAAGAATTAATTACTTTTTTCAATAAAAAAAAGTGATTTAAGAGGTTTCGTTATTTACTAAACTCCTATTGCATTGAAATATTTGTTTGTAATCATTCAAAAGATAACCCATTTAATTATTTACTTTGTTGAACTCGGTTTTGATGTATGAACTCAATTCTATAAGTGAAGAAATAGATATGTAAATATTATAACAAATGAAATATAGATTTTTTGTCTGATTATAATTTAGTTGTTATGTAGTAAGGGGTTATTTTTTTTTATAAAATACTTTAGAATGGAGAGTGAACTATGGCTATTAACGGACCCAATGGACCAATTGTCCCAGGGTCAATGAATCCAGAAACTATGCAAAGTTTGCCACCAGAAGCCATGAGTAGTTGTACTGCTGGTGATATGCAGCAAATGCCACCAACCATGTATGGGTGGGTGTAATTCGGGCCACATGACGCATATACCCCCGGAAGCCATGGGTGGGATGGATGCGCCAATGATGGAGATGATGCCACCGGAAGCCATGGGTGGGATGGATGCGCCAATGATGGAGATGATGCCCCCGGAAGCGATGGCTGGTATGGATGCTGATATGATAGCGAATATTCCTCCAGAAGCAATGGCGGGTATAAGTCCTGAAATGGTAGAAAATATGCCTCCAGAAGCAATGTCAAGCATGAGTCCTGAGATGATGCAGAACATGCCCCCAGAAGCGCAAAATGCAGTCAGTGAAGCTAGCGATGGTGGATTGGGAGCATTAGATGAAGCTCTGAAATCACCGCTTACAGATGGTGAACCATCATCAATGGGTAGTTCTGCTGGTGCTCTAGATTCCGCATTGTCTCAAGGTCAAGTTCAAGGTGGTGCTGGTGTATCGAATGACGATGCTACTACAACTGGAGCTGAAGCAGTGGAAACTGATGATGATAAAGGTTCAACTGAAGATGATTCATCATCATTGGCTTAAAATTCATAGATTGCACGTTAAAAATCCTTTCTAGATAAATGGGGCATAACTAAAGAGCGAATATTTCCTGTTGTTGTAGCAATAACAATTTGAAGTATTCGCTATGAAGGAGTATAATTTCAAAATTATCTGTTAACAAATAATACATATAGTTTATGAAAGTTTTTGGAAGAGCTGTTATGCATGCGCTAAAATCTTCAGTTAAAGAATCCATCTATAAAAGGTATTTAAGATGAACTCAAAAACATTGAGATCATTGTCTTTGGGCGCTATCACACTATCTCAACAGTTTGGTATTAGGATTACAGCTGAGCAGTTGGAACAAAAAATATCTAGGGGGCAAATAGTATCAGAGCGAGAACTGAAGAGTTCACTAGGCGAGCAAAGTATAAAACTTCAAAGACTTAAACCAAAATTTAAAACCTTCTTATCTAGATCATATTATTTTCCTTGTTTAGCATTGATGAGGGACGGAACAGTCAAAATAATTATCAGCAGTGGTAAAAATAGTGAAGGTTTAACTGAAGTTCAATCAATGGATCCATTAGATCCAGCTAACAAAATTTCTATTGAGGATAATAATACATTTAAACAAAACTGGGCAGGTTCAATCTACCTAATTTCAAAAGAGACAGGAATTTCATCACAGGACAGAATGTTTGATTGGACTTGGTTTATACCTGAGTTTTATCGTTTTAAAGGATTGCTTACTCTGACATTAATTGCTGCTATTATTACCCATATTTTAGGTCTAGCACCAATTGTATTTATTCAAATATCACTTGATAAAGTTTTGAATTATGGAGCAGTTTCGACACTTTATATCTTAATAATTGGTGTTTGTTCGGCATTAATATTCAGCGGTATACTGAGCTATGTCCGTGATTATGTGATAAATTTTATTTCCACTTCAATAGAAGCTAGATTGTCAGGTGATATTTTTGATAAAGTAACGGCACTGCCAGCTACAACTTTTCAAACTACACCTAATTCTGAATTTGAAAATATTCTGCAAGCTTCTACAAAAATAAAAAGTTTTATTTCTCAACAGGTCTTAACTACAATTTTTGATGCAACCAAGATTCTTGTTTTTCTTCCAGTCTTATTTGGTTACAGTCCTTTATTAGCTCTAGTAGTGGTACTTTTTGCAACAACAATAGGAGCTATTTCTCTTTTTGGAAAATGGCGACAAAAAGAAGAGAGAAAAATTTCTGGTCCTATAGAAGCACAAAAAAGACGAATGATTCAAGCAAGCATTGCTGGTATAGAAACTGTTAAAGCTTTTACACTTGAGGCCTCACAAAGAAGAGATTGGAGGAAAGCATCTTCTAACAGTATTCGCCAGAGTGTAAAAGGCCAAATTACTAATATGGTTATAACTAATATTAATAATACTCTAACCCAACTAATGACAATTGCGTTAATTACGACAGGTATTCTATTAGTTTTGAACGCTGGTCTTTCCGCAGGTGCTGTCATTTCTTGTAATATGTTAGGTGGGAGACTAGTTTCTCCATTCACTGCACTTTTTACATTTTTTCACGAATTAGGTAGTTTCAGATCAACATTGGATGCAGTTGGTACAAGTTGGAATGGTCCTAATGAGAGAGTAGGAAGAGGTAACGAAATTGTTATAAAAGGAGAAGTCGTTTGTAAAGAGGTAGTGGTAAAGTTTGAAAATACTAATGCTCTTGACGGCTTAACTTTGAAAATTCCAGCTGGTACTAAAGTAGCTATAGTAGGTCCATCAGGTGCTGGTAAAACCACTTTCTTACGTTTGTGTCAAGGCTTTCTTAAACCTAATACAGGTTCTATGGAGATTGATGGTCAAAATATTAGGTATTTAAGTTTAGAAAATTATCGTAGCCAAAATACTTTAATTGATGGGAATCCCATTTTTTTTGGAGCAACAATTGAAGAAAATTTACGAAAGATACAACCAAATATTAGTGAAAGGGAATTTGAAGAGATTTTAGAAATTTCAGGTCTTAAAAAAGTACTTGAAGAATTACCAAATGGTATCTCAACTGAAATTAATCAATTTGGTATGCCCTTATCTCAAGGTGATCGTGTTACATTAGCCTTGGCAAGAGGTCTAATGGCCTGGCCCCGTATACTACTGCTAGATGAGGCATTAGCAAATTTTGATAAAGCGACCCAAGTTAAATTTTTTGAAAATTTTGACCGTATTGCTAATCAAAAAACAGTAATAATGGCAACGCATGACATCCGTTCCACTAGGGAATTCGAGCAAATAATAGTTTTTGAAAAAGGAAAAGTTGTGGGTTATGGAACTCATGAATTTCTTTTAAAAAAATGTAAACTATATAGTGAATTGTGGGCTATGGACAGAAAATTATCTGCAATTTAGGACTTAGGTACAAATGTACAAAGAAAAAAAATATGTCTGACAAAGCTTATACAAATGGCGAATATATTTTCCGTGAAGGAGAAAGCGCTGCTTATGCTTATGTAATAAAGTCTGGTGTAGTGGAGATAGTTAAAAACAGTGCCTCTGGAGTACAAGTTTTAGCTGAGCTTACACCCCCTTCTATTTTTGGTGAGATGGCATTAATTGACGGAAACCCAAGAAGTGCAGGTGCTAGAGCAAAAGAAAGTTCTGTTGTTACAGAAGTAACAGCTGCTGCTTTCAGTAGTTATTTAAGTAAAAATCCAGAGGCTGCTATCCGTATTATGAAAAATATCTCTGAAAATTTAAGGTCTTCAAATCAGCTAGTAGCTAAATATGAGCGTGCGGAAGTACATAGTACTGATTTAGATTCAGAATTGACTGTATTGGATAAAAATACAAAAGATTTTGAGATAGATGATACAGATGCAATATACGAGAGAAAACCTTCAAAGCCGATCTTAATATTAGTGTTTGCATTACTCACATTTTTGCTTGGAAGTGTTCTATATGCTTCATTAAGTCAGGTAGATACTACAATATCTGCAAGAGGAGAGTTTTTAACTGCAACACCTAATATAATTGTTGAAGCTAGTGCAAGTTCAGTTGTTAAAAGTGTAGAAGTAGAGCGTGGCGACATGGTATCAAAAGATCAAATAATTGCATATCTTGACGACACTATGGTTCAGGTAAATCTGAAACAGAACGAAGAGAAAATAGATAATATAGTTCAGGCGCTTATAAGTCTTTATATGGAAGAATTTCTTGTAAATAACATTCAGATGTTTACAGAGAACTTTAATTTTGACATACTTTATGATGACATTACAAATAAGTTAAATTTTCAGCGAGAATCAACAACATTTAGTGAGCTTTACAAAAGTACCTTAATAAAAAAGGTTACAGAATATTCCCAGAAAATTAAATCCCTAGATGCAAAACTAAATAAAACTGTAAAAGAATATGAATCCTCAAAGCAGCTTTTAGATATAGCAAAAAAACAAACAATGATTAAAGCTGAGTTAGCTTTGGTAAAAGAAGAACTGTACACTATGCAAAAAGATATAGTGATCAAGATTGATGATAAGCAAATACAAATTAAATCTCAACTTGCTGATGTACGTAAAGACCTATACGAAAAGAAGGTTGGGACCTTATTACAATTTCAAACTGCACAAGATGCATTACTGAAAGCAGAAAAATCAAAATATAATACAGAAAAGTCAATTGCAAATCTTAAACTTGATTATTTATCAGCTAAGGATGTTTTATTAAATGCTGAAAAAGCTCAATTTAACTCTCAAACTTCTATATCAAAACTAGAGTCAGAAATAATAACACAATCGGCGGATAAGGAAGCATTCATTGCAAACTGGATCTCAAATTTAATTGGTGAGATTACTGATAAAGATGAACAATTAATACAATTAAAACAAGAACAGATAAAATTATCACGGCTTGTCGATAATATCATTGTACGTTCACCAGCAGATGGTATTGTCTTAGATATTCCAGCAGTATCAAGTGGGGGAATTGTAAGTGAGGGCGAACCTATAGTTACTTTGGTTCAATCTAATCAACCTTTATTTTTAGAAATTGATATAGATCCCAAACAAATTTCAGATATAAAAGTAGGTATGAAAGTTTCAATTAAACTGGATTCGATGCCATTTCAGGAGTTTGGTGGTCTGGATGGAGAGCTAATATACTTCTCAAATGATACATTCAACGAGTCTTTATCTGGTGATAAAGGAGTGTTTTATCGCGGAAGGGTGAAAGTAGAAAGTTTGGAGGCATCAAAAATGCCTTCTGATTTTGTTTTATCTCAAGGTATGCTAGCATCAGCAGATATAATGGTTGGGAAAAGGCCGTTAATTTCATACTTTACTTATCCTATTATGAAGGCTTTTGAAGAATCTTTTAATGAACCTGAGTAATTATTTTTAATTTGCAAAATTTCTACATAGATTTTGGTGATTTATATTTAAGTAATATAAGTGTATTTATTAAAAAATATGTTATCCAAGATAAAAATATGTTTAGTAAAAAATAATTGTAAATCCCCCCATATAAAAACTAAAGATTTCAATTTATTTCTAACCTCAATGAGCACTACTTTTATCTATTGTTATCTTTAGTTGCTTGATTAACTAAGATTTAGAAATTTTTGTTATACCTTCAATCTTTGTAATCTAAATTTGAAATGTAAAATTATTAACGCATTATTGGTATAATTATTGCGAGGTTTCTTAATGTAATTGAATTATTCAAAATGCTTGAAAAATTTAATCAAGAAATTTGTTAGAAGGATTATAGATCTTAATCTAGGAGGATTCACTTTATGAAACTTAATTTGGGATGTGGGAATAAATTACTAAAAGGATATATTAATCTCGATAAATTTAACTATTATAAATGTGATATTACACATGATTTAGAAAAATTTCCTTATCCTTTTAAAAATGATAGCGCAAATGAAATTCTGTTATCGCATGTTTTGGAGCACTTAGGTCAACAACCTGATACATTTATCAATATAATTAAAGAGCTCTATAGAATTTGCTCAAATAACGCCCTAATTATTATAAGTGTACCACATCCAAGACATGAGAATTTTCTATCAGATCCAACACATGTTCGACCAATAACCGTTCTTGGATTAAGTCTTTTTGATCAAAAACTTAATAGAGATTGGCAAAAAGCTGGAGCTGCTAATTCACCTTTAGGTTTAATTCATAATGTAAATTTTAATATTGAGAAATATGAATATGTATTAGATGAAAATGTAGTATCAAAAAGAAATATCGGTCAACTAAAAGATCAAGAATTAGAAAAAATGATGCTTTATAATAATAACGTTATTAAAGAGATTAATATAAATTTAAGAGCTATTAAATAATGTTATTAAAGTCTATACATTAGCACAGAATTTGCATTTTATTAATGAAAATTAATTAAATTATATAAAATTTACAAGATTTATTGGATAAATAGGATTAATTATGCAAATGAGAAATCTAAAAGTACCAATTTCCTTAGGGGAGTTAATTGATAAAATTACAATTTTAAGAATAAAATCTAATAAAATTAATTCGAATGAAGCTCAAAAAAATATCAGATTAGAACTAGAGAAATTAGAACACATTCTAAATGAAACAATGTCAATTAATACTAATTTAAAAAATTTTTTAAATAAACTATCAAAGATCAATCAATCTCTTTGGGATATAGAGGATCAATTGAGAGAAAAGGAAAAAGAAAAAAAGTTTGATAAAAAATTTATTTCTCTTGCCAGAATGGTTTATTATAAAAACGATGAAAGAGCTAAAATTAAAAGGATGATTAATAAAAGTTTTGGTTCTGAACTTATTGAAGAAAAATCTTACACTCAGTACAGCTTATAATTTCTATGCTTGCTTCCGATATACAGTATGATAAGTATAATACTTTAGATGATTTTCTAGAGCAAATTATAAATTTATATAATGATGGAAAATTTAAGAAGGTTATTTTTTACTCAAATAAGTATTTAGAAAAAAATCCACCCTCTCATGAGCTATATAACATTTTGGGAATAACTTACAATAAATTAAATAATAATAAATTAGCATTTGATAGTTACTCCAAAGCTATCAATATTGAACCAAATTTTGCTGTTTCATATTTTAACCTAGGATTATTATTTCATGAACAAAACTCTTTTGAGTATGCAATTGAAAATTACAAAAAAGCAATATCACTAAACCCAAATTATGTTGATGCTATATTTAACTTAGCAAATGTTTTAAAGGAAAATGGAGAAATTGAAAAAGCTATATGTGCCTATAAATCATTATTAAGAAGAGATAATCTTCATATAAATGCACACTATAATCTAGGAGGCATTTTTAAAGAAATGAATAGATTTGCATCATCAATATTTCATTTTAAAAAGGTCCTTAAGATTAAGCCATTATATTTAGATACTTTTTTCAAGTTAGGAACTTTATATCAAAAAATTAAAAATTTTGAAAAAGCAATTTATTATTTTTTGGAAGAATCTAAAATAAATAATAATAATTATATGGCCTATTATTTGATGGGAAACGCTTATATAGAAATAGGTGATCTTCAAACGGCCTACCAAAAATTTCAAAAAGCATTACAAATAAATCCAAAATTTTTTAATGCTTTTAAATACCTTGGATATATCAAACAAAAAGAGGAAGATCATAACTTAGCTATTCAGTTTTATAAAAAATTTTTAAAAATAAATCCTGCGTGTTCAGAGACTTACAACAATATAGGATTTAGCTTTGAAGAGAAAAAGGAATTTGTAAAGGCTCTAAATTACTATAAAAAATCAATCAAATATAATCCGGTATATTTTGAGGCTTATCATAATATGGGTAACGCTTTTCAAAAACTTGGTGAATTAGATAAAGCGCGGGATACCTATAAAAAAGCCTTAAAAATATTTCCAAATAACCCTGATACTTTATTAAATTATGGATGTACAAATCTGATGGAGGGTTTTTTAAAAATAGGATTTAAAATGTATGAAAATAGGTTCTACAGTAAAGAATTCGTGTGTAAGCCACCAAGAAAAAAATTAACTTGGGATGGTAAAAAATCATTGGTAGGAAAACATTTTTTTGTGTATGAGGAGCAAGGTTTAGGGGATATAATCCAATTTTCTAGGTACTTATTATTACTTAAAGAAAAAGGAGCAAAAGTTACTTTTAAAGTAAGAAAAGATCTGCATAAACTTCTTTCAGCATTACAAGCAGATATTTATCTAACCTCTAATTATCCAAATTATGAAGAAATTGATTTTGAATCTCCTCTTTTAAGTCTTCCCTACCTTTTAGCTACAGACCTTACAAATATTCCCATCCAACAAAGATATATTTTTGCAAATGAAAAAAAAATAACGTTTTGGAAAAAGCAGCTAAATAATAAAAAATTAAAAATTGGTATTAATTGGTATGGAAGTAAGGATGATAAGTCCTTTAAATTGAATAATTTTAAAAAATTAGCAGAATTACCAAATGTACAACTTATTAGTCTACAAAAGGGAGAGAGTGAAAAAGATCTCAAGAATGTAGATTTTCCTATAAAATCTTTTGATGGTGAAATAGACAATGATGGTGATGCCTTTGTAGATACTGCTGCTATTATAGTTAATTGTGATTTAATAATAACATGTGATACATCAATAGCTCACTTAAGTGGTGCTCTGGGAAAAAAAACTTGGATAATACTTAAAAAAATACCTGATTGGAGATGGATGTTGAATAGGTCAGATACTCCATGGTATAAAAATGCTATATTACTTAGAAATACAAATATAAAAAATTGGAAACCAGTTTTTGACAAAATCTATAAAAAAATAAAAACTAATGATATTTAGATTTAGAACAGGTAATTAGTATTTGATCAATTTTTTTTGAAAAGTAGCCTGAGTTTTTTTATAAATAATAACATTTTTTGATCACTTATATTACCTTGTTCTTGCATAAAAGGCTATTCGTCTTTCTAACATCTCAACCAAGCCAATGATAGTAAATGACATAATGAATACGACAATTATTAATCCCCAAAATCGTTCCATTAAAAAGTAAGATAGGTAGGTATTGAATAGACCACCAAATCCAATAAGTGCAATTACAATTTGTCCTACAATTACACCTTTTACAGCTCTTACTACTGAAAGACGAATACCGGTAATGATTTCAGGCATAGCTGATGGAATTATAATCCAGAAAATGATTTTCCAACGTGAACAGCCAAAGATCCTTCCCATTTCTACTAATGAATCCTTTACATGTGTTACTCCGGCCTGAGTATCAATTATCACAACCCATATTGAAAATAGAATAACAGTAGCAATAACAGTTGCATCACCAATTCCCAATATCGGCATCAAAGCAGGTATCACGGCAGTTATTGGTGCCGAAAGAAATAGGTTTACCCACAATGATAAAATTTTATCAGCTCTATTGCTAATCCCCATTAAAATTCCGACTGGTATTCCTACAGCAATTGAAAGACCAAGACCGATGCTAAACGTTCTTGCAGTCATTGCAAATGCATCCCAAAAAGCAGTTTGTTCAAACATTTCTGCAAATGCAAACCATATCTCTGATAAAGGGGGCAGAAGTGTCATCCAGCCCATTTGTCCAACTAATTCCCATACCATTGCCCAAAAGATCAACGACCAAAAAGGAGATCTTCGCATAAGTCTACTAAAAAACAAAAAATTCATTAGAGGTCTTTTTTTTCTAGGATCACTATTCAACATAACGCTTTAAACTACTCCAAATCTCATCAACGAGTTCCATATATCTGGGTTGACGTCTAATTAAATCAATTTCACCCTGCCTATCAATTTCCGGATATACAATATCTGCAATAGAGCCAGGCCTACCTGAGAGAATTACAACTTGATCGGCGAGGTATACAGCCTCTTCAATTGAGTGAGTCACAAAAATTACAGTCTTGCTCTCTATTTTTAATAGATTGAGCAAATCCTCTTGTAGCTTTCTTCTCATCTGTTCATCGACTGCAGAAAAAGGTTCATCCATTAATAGTATATCTGAATTAACGGTAAGCGCACGTGCCAGTCCTGTCCTTTGTCTCATACCACCTGATAGCTGATGAGGATATTTATCTTCAAATCCTAGAAGTCCTACTTCTTTTATGTAGTGTAATGAAGTTTCTTCTCTTTCTTTTTGGGAAACACCTCTAGCTCTTAGACCAAACCCAACATTTTGTAAAACTGTCGCCCATGGAAGTAAAGCAAAGTCTTGAAATACAAGTGCTCTGTCAGGACCGGGACCAGCAATTTCTTTCCCACGAACTTTGACAGTTCCTGCAGTAGGTTCGATAAGTCCTGCTATTACTTTTAGCAAAGTCGTTTTACCACAACCACTTGGACCTAAAATAGCTGTGAGCTTTGCAGCAGGTACATTAAGAGAAACATTTTTTAGGGCAATAATAGACTCTTGATAAGTTACTCCAATACCTTCAGTATTTAAGATTATTTCATTTGTATCGTTACCAGGTTTCATTACTTTTTTCCTAAATATATTTAACTATTTTTTTCTGATGGAAAGAGCCAATCTTCAAATACTCGCATAAGACTTAAAGTCAAACCAGCTATCGCCAGTATTGAAACAATTGTTGCAAACATTTTGTCATAGCGTGCAATAAATCTGTTGTAAGTTATAAGATCTCCAATACCCGTGGGTGTAATTAGTAGTTCTGCAAGAACAATTCCGATGAATGCACCGGATATACCTAGTCGGAGACCGGCAAATATCATTTTTTGAGCAGACGGAAGTATTACAAAAAGTATTGTATCAAGTCGTGATGCTAGAAAACTTTTTGACATTTCCAATAGTGATGGGTTAGTTGCTTGAATACCTTTATAAGAATTTAGAGCAACTAGTGGCATACCTAAAATGACAATAGCAACTATTTTTGACGTATCACTTATTCCATAAATATAAGTTAGCATAGGAATAAGTGCAGAAACAGGAGCAGTTTGAAATATTATAAGTAATGGCATAATAAACCATTCAGCACTTCTAACTAACCCAATACTTATTCCTATAATAACTCCACCAACAATGGTTATAAAAAGGCCTGTAAGAAGTGGAGGTAAACTATCTGCATAGGCAACAAAAAACTCACCAGAAAAAATCATTTCTACAAATGCAACTAAAACTTTACTGAATGGAGGAAAAGCAATACTTATGTCTGCTCTACCCGCTAATTCCCAAATTGAAAACACAATAAAAAAAGAAAATACTCTCCATATCAGTAAATTATTTTTACTATTAGCTTTTATGGTATTTTCTTCAGAACTAATTGATGATTGGGAATCACTATTAGATTTTTCCAAAAAGTTGGCTCCTTTTTCTGTCGAAGAAGCTGTGGCAGAATATTCTGCCACAGTAAATTTTTTCAGCCAAACTCTAGTTTAAAGCTGCTTTGGCCTTTTCCAAAAGTTGGAAGTTCCAAAAATTATCTGGATCTAAATTAGATGCAGGTCCCTTAAGTCCTCCAGATGCTACTAGGAAGTCAAAATCTCCAAGAGCAGCAGGTAAGCCCCCACCGTCTTCTGCAAACATTCCTTGCTTAACTGCAGTTTCAAAATATGGTGTGATTTCATCCACAAGTTCTTGTGGTAAATCAGGGAGGAGACCCATTTCTTCTCGTAATCTTGCTGGTAAAGTCGGGTCTGCATTAATTTCACGAGCAGATCGCATTAGTTCCTCAAGAAGAATTTGCATATCACCAGCGCGTTCTTTTAAAAAATCTGATCTTGCAAATAAAAGGCTATCAGATCCATCAACATCTCCAAGATCTAAAATTTTAAATTTTTCTGGATGCTTTGCAAGTACAAGTCTTGTATTTGTTATATCTAAGAATGTTGCGTCAATTGTTCCTTTCATTAAGGCAACACCACGAACTTCTGAACCCGGAACAAAACTCATTTCAGAGAATTTAATGTTATGAACTTTTTCCATGTAGTAAGATATTGCTTCTGTTCCTGAACCGCGAGCATGTATGGTTATTGGCTTCCCATCTAAATCTTGCCAGGTTTTTACTTTATCTTTGTTAACAACACAAAGAAAACCAAGTTTTTTTAGTTGATAAAAATTTCTAACTGGTGCATTGGCCCCTAGTGTTTGCATAGCAGCATAAGCTGAACCTACACCTACTTCTACTTGTCCATTTAAAACTGCCTGAAATACTAGATCATCAGACTGAAGAGAAATTGCTTCTGCTTTTACTCCACGAGCTTTTGCTCTCTCAAAAGCAATTAAATTTATTAAGCTTTCACCGGTTATAGTATCAGCTTCTGCAAATGTAATTACATCATCTGCATAAGCTATTGAACTTATTGTAATAAGGCTGATAATGAAGGCAACCGTAGCCTGTAGTTTTCTTATAAAGTAAACCATTTTTAACTCCATTATAATGGGGCCTATTGATGAATGATTGCCTGTATAAAAATGAATGCAAGGCCCAATAATGCATTCTTTATATTATCTAATGTATTCAAAATATAATTAATTGCATATTCTTACAACATTAAATTAGAAATTTTATTAATTAATATTAATTTAGCTTAAAAAAAAATCATTGTTGTAAATTATAAGCAAATTATTTACTTGTTAATTTTGAAATGGCTGGCCCCCAATTAGAAAGTGGATTTGTATTTAGTCCTATTGATCTAAAAGCGCCCCATATTGTTAAAACGATACTATCTAATATCGGTACACCAGTTCTTTTTTCTAATTTGGAAACAATACCTGCACCTGCTAAATTGGTACATAAAATGATTACAGCTTCAGCTCCCTCTGAAATAACATCTTCTGCAGCATTTGCTATTTTAGATTCAGAAACTTCTCCAAAGCTAAAATTATCTGTCATGTTAAAATGTCTCTCAGAAACACATTCCAACTTCTCTAACTCAAAATTATTAATTATTTTTTTCTGAATAGAAGTAACATAAGGTGTTACAAGCCCAATTTTACTGATATTTAACTCCTTAAGAGCCGCTATAATTGATAAAGTAGATGTAACAACTCGACAACCAGTTCTTTTTTTTATTACATCTATTAAAGCTCTATCTCGTTCTAAACCAAGCCATGATGCAGAAGTACCATTCCATCCTAAAACCATTGGTTTTACATGAGACAATAAATCAAAGCCTTTGATCATATTTTCATCATAAAATTGTGACAAGCTAGCTGTATCATCATCAATCCATAATACTTCAACTCTTCCGAAATGCACCGAAGCATTCTCTATAGTTCCTATTATCTTATAGCACCAAGGTTCAACAATAGAGTTTGAAGATGGTGTAAGCATACCTATCCGTATTTTTTGATTAATTTCCATTGCTATCTAAATTATTTAATAATTAATTCTTCAATGTGCTCGAAACTGAAGCAATGAAATCCTCTAAGTCACTTCCTATGAGTCGCAGGTGAGATTTAGCAGCATCTTTTGCTTTTTGACTATTACCTTGACTAATAGCTTTTAAAATTTCTAAGTGTTCTCCAAGTGTTGCACGCATACGACCAGGTTGAAAAGTTACTCGCATTCTATATGGAGAAAGACGTCTTCTTAGGCGTAATGTTTCTTCTGCTAAATATTGTGTATGGGATGCATTATATAGTTGATCATGAAATTTCAAATTTACATCATAAAATTCTTTATGATTTCCAGTTTTAAAAGTTTTTTCCAGCAATTTATGTGTAGCATACATTTCTTTAAGTTCATCCTCTGTTGCACGTCTTGCAGCTAATTTTGCACACATACCTTCCAAAACAGCCATCAGTTCAAACATTTCAATTAGTATTGATATTGATATTTGTGCAACTTTAGCGCCTTGTCTTCCAGAATTTTGGACTAATCCAATTGCAGTTAAAGCACGTATTGCTTCACGTACAGGAGTTCTTGATACTCCATATTTTTTTGCTAGTATCGTTTCATCTAATCGTTCGCCTGGCATCATAGATCCATTGATTATCATATTTTCTATCTCGGATAATAGGATTTGTGTTCGCGTATTTTTCTTTACAATAGTTTGGTGAATATTCATAAATTCATTTTTTTTTTAAATAATATATTTTAGAAAATTTTTAATATTTAAATTTTTGTACAACAATTAAAAAAAAAGAGCTAGCCAAACATTTAATAAACATATTAAATAATGTACAGTATTTTAATTATTGTATAATTAAAAGGGGTTTTTGTATTATGGATTTGCAGCTAAAAGGTAAAACTGCATTAATTACAGGTGCATCAAAGGGGATAGGTGCTGGTTTAGCTAAAGTTTTAGCTGCTGAAGGTTGTAACTTGCATCTTGCTGCACGAGATGGAAAAGCAATGCAGATTTTGAGTAATGAATTAAAAAGTAGTTTTAATATCTCCGTGAAAGTGCATCAGGCCGATTTAAGCTCTAGTAAGTCTATGAATGAATTAGATTCTGATGCTGGTGAATATGACATACTAATAAATAATGCAGGTGATATTCCTGCAGGTGATATAGAAGAAGTATCAGATGAAGCTATAAGAAAAGGTTTTGATTTAAAAGTATTTGGTTATATATCCTTATCGAGAGCATTTTGGAAAAAACGAAAAGGGACAGAGGGTGTAATAATAAATGTAATTGGAAATTCTGGAGAGAATTGGGATGCAGCATATTTTGCCGGATCTACTGGAAATGCAGCACTCATGTCTTTTACAAAAGCATTAGGTGGAAGAAGTCTTAATCATGGTGTTAGGATAATTGGGGTTAATCCTGGACCTGTTGCAACAGATAGAATGTTAAAAATAATGAAGCGTAAAGCAATTGACATACTTGGTGATGAAACTAGATGGGAAGAACTCTATAATCATTATCCTGGCAAACGGCCTGCAACTGTCAAAGAAGTTGCAGATCTATGTGCTTTTCTTGCTTCTCCACTAGCAGGCTATATAACTGGTACGATTGTAACTATAGATGGTGGTATTTCTGCTAGGGGGTCAGTAATATAATTTAGG
This sequence comes from uncultured Alphaproteobacteria bacterium, assembly GCA_902611605.1. GTDB lineage: Bacteria > Pseudomonadota > Alphaproteobacteria > Rhodobacterales > Rhodobacteraceae > CACIIZ01. The sequence continues at coordinate 112,045 of CACMAH010000001.1, read as the reverse complement.
TATTTAAATTTATTGGAGCTCATGTAAATTACTCAAGTTCCACGAACAAGATACTTCATCTCTTATTTTTAAATCTTTTGAAAAAAATTCAGAATCACTCATTGTTACATTGAAATGTTTATATTTTGAGTTATTTAAAATAATTTTTACACTACTTCCTTGAAACTCAATATCTGAAATATTCATTTTTTCAGCATTGTTTTTTATTTTACTACTTATATGTTCTAATAAAATATTATCAGTTCTTAAAGAGAACAACTTTTTTCCTATTGAGATAATATTATGACCACCAACAAATTCTGAAACAAAGGCACTTTTAGGTTTGTTAAATATAGTTAAAGGGTTATCAATTTGTTCTACTTTCCCTTCATTCATAACTACAGCAATTGATGCAAGTGCAAGTGCTTCTTCTTGTGAATGAGTAACATGTATAAAGGTAATATTAAGCTCTCTTTGCATTTGTTTTAGTTCTGTTCTCATCAAAACTCTAAGTGCAGGATCCAAAGCAGATAAAGGTTCATCAAGAAGTAAGACACTTGGTTTAGTTATTAAAGCTCTTGCAAGTGCTATTCTTTGTTTTTGGCCGCCAGATAGTTGATCAGGAAAACGGTCTTCATATCCCTGCATCTGAACCATCTCCACATATTTCAAAGCAGTTTTATTTCGCTTTTCTCGAGATACTCCCATAATTTTTAATGCGAAAGATACATTATCTATTACCTTTAAATGAGGGAATAATGCATAGCTTTGGAACATCATCGAAGTTCCCCTTTTTGAAGGAGGAAGTTCGTTTAATCTTGAAGATCCAAGGTAGATTTCTCCTTCACTAATTTCCTCGTGACCAGCAATCATTCTAAGTAATGAAGTTTTTCCACAACCTGAAGGACCAAGAAGGCAACAGTAGGAGCCTTCTTTGATTTTTAAATTAATTCCATGAATTGCATCAAAATTACCATAAGATTTTTTGACATTTATTAATTCAAGTACATTATTCATTATAATACGTTATTAATTTTTTTTTTAATTAACAATTTTTATAACAAAAGATAAAGCAATTCTTAGCAAAAAATCTTTAACTTTCTAGTCAAAAAATTTGCAAAACAAATTTTTTGCTCTTTTTTTAATCATTATTAGCTGTTACTATCATATTTTATCATATTTTTAAAAACAAAACTGGTTAAAATCAAGTCATTTATCTTATTAGGGTGTCATTTATAAAACAACGGAGGAAAAGATGAAATATAAAAATTTATCAACAATTTCTAGAAGAAAAATGTTAAAATTGGGTGCTGGGACTTCAGCTGCTGCTATTACAGCTTTATACGCACCTAGCGTTATTTCTTCTGACCCCATTACTTTAAGGTATCTTGGAACAGCTGTGAGTATGGGGGATGAAGTACAAAAGAAACTATTCGAAGATACAGGTCTGAAAGTTAAGTTTATTGCAGTAACTACAGATGAGGTAACTAAAAGAGTGTTAACTCAACCAAATAGTTTTGATTTAGTTGATACGGAGTATTTTAGTCTACCAAAGTTAGTACCATCAGGAAATATCCTAGGTATGGATACTAAAAGAATCAAAGAATGGGATAATGTAACATCAATTTTTACTAAAGGTGTAACCCCATCTGGAAAAAAGGTAGGACTTCAAGGAACTGCACCATCAAAAGTTATGTATCTTGAAGGATCTACTGGTAAGAAATTTGCTAATGATGTTACTCAATATGCAACACTTATCCCTACGATTTATAATGCAGATACTCTTGGTATTAGACCAGATTTAATTGGTAGGCCGATAAATTCATGGGCTGAATTATTAAATCCAGAGTTCAAAGGGAAAGCTGCAACTCTTAATATTCCATCAATTGGTATAATGGATGCTGCAATGGTAGTTGAGGCTATGGGTGAATATACATATCCTGACAAGGGAAATATGACAAAAGACGAAATCGATCTTACCATGAAAATTTTTACAGAAGCCAAAAAAGCAGGTCAATTCAGAGCGTTTTGGACTGATTTTAATGAAAGTGTTAACCTTATGGCTTCGGGTGAGGTAGTAATTCAATCTATGTGGTCACCAGCAATTACTGCTGTAAAATCACAAGGTAAAGATTGTGTTTACCAACCATTAAAAGAGGGTTATCGTGCATGGGCTGCTGGATTTGCTTTACCAAAAACAACAAAAGGGAAAACAGCTGATGCTGTTTATGAATTTGTGAATTGGTATCTTTCTGGATGGGTTGGTGCTTACCTCAATCGTCAAGGATATTATTCAGCTGTGCTTCCTACTGCAAAACAATATATGTCAGAGGATGAGTGGGGATTCTGGATGGAAGGTAAAGCAGCTAAAGGAGATATCCTCAGTCCAACTGGTGCTAAATTAGCGTCTGCTGGAGAGAAAAGAGATGGCGGTTCTTATGAAGATAGAATGGGGGGCGTCGCTTGCTGGAATGCAACTATGGACGAGAATAAGTATATGGTGCGTAAATGGAATGAAATGGTAGCATCCTAACTTTTTTTACTATTTTAATAAATAAGTCGGGCTGTTAAGATAATTTACAGCCCGATTTTTAATTTTAAATGAGTACTTAGAATTGAGAAAAAAGACACGTATTTTTCAGCCTAAACTTTCATGGCTAGCTATACCTTTTGCCCTGATCTTTATTGCTTATTTTGTTGTACCACTAATATTAACTCTAATAGTAAGTTTTTGGGATTACACTGAGTATTCAATAATACCGGATTTTATTTTTGGTAATTATGTTTATATATTCCAGGGGTGTTTTTCATTTGAAGATGGATTGTGTCTCACATTCAAAACATATATTTCAACATTTTTCTTTTGTTTTTTTACTTGGTTAATAACATTATTATTAGGGTTTAGCGTAGCTTATTTTCTAGCTTTTTATGTAAATTCTCTACCGCTGCAAATAACTTTATTTTTAATTTGCACTATACCTTTCTGGACATCAAATGTAATACGAATGGTATCTTGGATTCCTCTTCTAGGTAGAAATGGTTTAGTAAATGAAACATTAATTTCATTTGGTCTGATACAAGAACCTATAGAGTGGTTGCTTTATTCAAGTTTTTCAGTTGTTTTGGCTTTAGTTCACTTATACACATTATTCATGATTGTGCCTATTTTCAATTCTATGCTAAGGATTGATAAAGAAGTAATAGAAGCTGCATATGACTCTGGAGCTAATCAATTTCAAATAATAACAAATGTTATAATACCTTTATGTAAACCAGGTATAATAATAGGGTCTATATTTGTAATAACAGTTGTAATGGGTGATTTTCTAACCATTGGTATAATGGGTGGGCAACAACTTGCTTCAATTGGTAAAATAATAAATACTGAAATGAACTATCTTCAGTTACCAGGAGCAGCTGCAAATTCTGTAATATTATTATTGATTACAATTTTCATCATCATTGTGATGACTAAATTTATTGATATAAGAAAGGAGCTTTAAATGCATAAAATAGGCTCAACAGGTTTTCTTATATTTTTGTCAATATTTGTTTCCTTTGTTCTATTTCTTTACGGACCAATATTTTCAATTATTTTATTAAGCTTTCAAGGCCCTTCTGGGGGGTTAACTTTCCCTTTGAATGGGTTTTCTTTTTATTGGTTTGGAGAACTTTGGAGAGGCTCGGGATTAGTTGATATTGGTGCATCTTTTAGAAGATCCATAGGTTTAGGTATTTTTGTTATGGCTCTAACAGTTATACTTTCTGTATCTGCAGGATTAGCATTTAGAAAAAAATTTTTAGGTTCTGATCTTCTATTTTATACTACTATTGCAAGCCTGATAGTTCCTTCAATAGTACTATCCTTGGGGGTAGCTTTAGAATTTAGGTTAATTGATAGTTTAATAATTACCTTTGGAGAAATGCTTGAAATACAATCAATAATAGAAAATTTTCAAACTTCCTTGGGAATGTATACAAGTGGATTTGGTGCTCAATTAACCTGGACATTACCATTTGGTTTATTAATTATGTTTGCTATTTTTAATAGGTTTGATAAATCCTTAGAAGAAGCTTCTAGAGATTTGGGTGCAAATTCTTATCAAACATTTTGGTATGTGGTTTTTCCGATAATAGCTCCTAGTATAGTTGGAATAGCACTGTTTGGTTTCACATTATCTTACGACGAATTAGCCAGGTCATCTCAGGTAATGGGTGCAACAAATACCTTACCTCTTGATTTAAGGGGATTAACAACCACTGTCACAACGCCTATAATATATGCTTTAGGAACTGTTACTACTAGCATTTCTTTTCTGGTTATAGGGTTTTCTTTAACCTTAGTTTATATTCTTAGGCATAAGAAAATTACATGAGAAAGAAACAAATATGTTAATTTGTATAATTAATCCTAACACAACAAAAAAAATGACTGATAGAATAGAAGCGGCCGCAAACAAAGTTGCATCTAATGGGACAAGGATAGTTGCTACTAATCCCAAAAATGGGCCAGAAAGTATAGAGGGTTATTACGATGAAGTATTTTGCATTCCTGGTATCTTAGAGGAAGTTTTTTTACATAAAGATGCTGATGCCTACATAATAGGATGTTTTGATGATACTGGTTTGGATGCTGTTAGATCAATCACAAATAAACCAGTGTTGGGAATTGGGGATTCATCGTATCATATCGCTTCATGCTTAGCTGGTACATTTTCTGTAATTACAACACTTGATGTTAGTGTTCCAATTATCAAAAATAATCTTTTAAAACGTGGGTTTGATCGGATTTGTGTAAATGTTTCATCTGTTAAAATTCCAGTTTTAGAACTTGACAATGATAATAGCAACGCATCGTTGAGTATTGAGAAAGAAATAGAAAAATCCATTAATTACTATAAATCTGAGGCAATTATTTTAGGTTGTGCGGGAATGGCTGATTTTGCTGAAAAATTGGAAGAAAAGTTTTCTATTCCAGTAGTTGAGGGAGTTTCATCATCAATTATTTTGGCAGAGGGTTTGATAAGAATGAAAAAAAACACAAGCAAACTAGGAGGTTACTCTTATCCTAATCCAAAAAATTATTCTGGTATTTTTAAATCATTTTCCTTCAAATAATTAAAAATTTAAAAATCAAAAACAAATAAAAAATGAATCAAAGTTTTAAAAATAGATCAGAAAAGAACAGGGGCATTCATTCTAAATCAAAAAAGAGTGAAATTATAAATTCATTTATTTAATTCCCAATATTAAAAAAATGAGATATTTTATATATGTTCAAATAATATATTTTAAAAAATAATCAATTTATGAAAAAATCTGAAACTGTTAAATCTTATTTATCATTAATACCTCCTGTTCACAAAATACTAAATTTCCCAGAAGTTCAAAAATTGATTGATCAGTATGGTCAACTAGTAGTTGTAAGTTCTATACGGAGCATACTTGCTGATTATAGGAATACGATAAAATGTGAGACCAGAATTAATAATGAGATATTTTCGGTTGAAGAAATTATCAAACTTTTGAAAAAAAATATAAATTTACAAACTCAAGATTCTTTAATTCCAATATTAAACCTTAGCGGAATAATATTACATTCAAATTTCGGGAGAGCTTTACTTCCAAAATTAGCACTGAAAAAAATAGAAAAGGTGTTAGGATCAAGTTATAACATCGAATATGACGTAGATACTGGAAAGAGAAGGGATAGAGAATATCATATTGAAAGTAAATTATGCCACCTATTAGGGGCAGAAGCAGTTACAATAGTAAATAACAATGCTGCAGCTGTCATGTTAGTTTTAAATACACTTGCTAGACGTAAAGAAGTAATAATTAGCCGTGGTGAACTCATAGAAATAGGTGGTTCTTTTAGGTTGCCTGATATAATGAAAAGCTCAAACTGCATACTAAAAGAAATAGGAACAACCAACAGAACAAATTTGAGTGATTATGAAGATGCAGTTAAACCCAAGACGGGGTTAATCTTTAAGGCGTATTGGAGTAATTTTACAATTAATGGGTACACCAAAAGTGTTGATGAAAAAGATTTAGTAAGTTTGAGTAAAAAAACTAACTTACCATTTGTCATAGATTTAGGAAGTGGAACAGCTATTGATTTAAGAAAAATCGGTTTGAAATTTGAGCCTACACCATATGAAAAACTTAAGCTAGGTGTTGACTTGGTAACATTTAGTGGCGACAAACTAATGGGTGGGCCCCAATGTGGAATTATTGCTGGGCGAGCTGATCTTATAAACAAAATAAATAAAAATGCTATGAAGCGAGCAATGCGTTGTGATAAATTCACTATTGCAGCATTATATTCAATTCTGAAGATTTACCAAGATCCGAAAAAAGCAATTAAAGAAATTCCAACTCTTAGATTTCTTGATCGAACCAAAGTGGATATTAAAGAACAAGCTGAAAGAATTTATTCAAAAATTGAGCCGTTCTTTCGACATAAAATGAAAGTTAAAATTATTAATTGCTTTAGTCAAATAGGTAGTGGTACTCTACCTAATTTATCAATACCTAGTGTTGGAATTTGTTTCCAACAAAACACTAAGAAAAATAATGGATTATTTCCAATGAAATTTGCTAAAAAGCTTCGAAAACTTCCAACTCCAGTTATTGGAAGAATTAATGATGGAGCTTTCGTTTTAGATCTTAGATGTTTGGAAAAAGATATTGATCTTATCAAACCGTTGCAGTCTTTAAAACTGGATGAGGATTTTTGACCTAATGATAATTGCCACGGCAGGTCACATTGATCACGGTAAAACTAAATTGGTCGAAGCAATTACTGGTATAAATTCGGATCGCTTACCAGATGAAAAAGTTAGGGGTATATCAATTGACCTTGGTTTTGCATATCGTGATCTTGGAAATGGACTAATTCTAAATTTTATAGATGTCCCTGGACATAAAAAATTTATAAATAATATGCTTGCAGGATACTCCAGCATTGATTTTGGATTATTAGTTATTGCTGCTGATGATGGACCAATGCCGCAAACCGAGGAGCATTTATCAATTTTACACCTTCTTAAAGTAAAAAATTGTGCCGTTGTATTAAGTAAAATTGATAAAGTTGGGAAAGATAGATTACCTAATGTTATTTGCTCTGTTAAAGAAATTTTAAGCCAAACCAACTTTTCAAGAGCTAAGATTTTTCAAATCTCTATCAAAACAAGAGAAGGAATAAATAATCTAATTAATCATTTGAAAGAAGTTGCAGCCAAATATCAATACCGATTAGTTAAAGGTAATTTCCGACTATCCGTTGATAGAAAATTTTTGCTTAAAGGTACCGGTATAGTGGTTACAGGAACAATAGTTTCTGGCAAAGTTAATATAGGAGATGAAGTTATACATTCGCCATCAGGCCATACTCTAAAAATTAGAACTATCCATAGTCAAAGTAAGAAAAGTAAAATAGGATTAGAAGGACAACGTTGTGCACTCAATATTACTGGACGTAATATAAGTATAGAAAAAATTTTCCGTGGAGATTGGATACTATCAAAAAATGTCTTTTTCTTGACTACTCGTTTATATGCAGTTCTCTCAATTTTAAAAAATGAAGCACAAAGATTTAAACACTGGACATGTGTGCATCTATATTTAGGTTCTGGAAATGTTACTTGTCGTATAGCTATATTAGGTAATTTATCAATAAATCCTGGAGAAAAAAAATTAGTTCAGTTAGTAACAGACAAGCCTGTACATGCGGTTTTTGGTGACAAATTTGTGATTAGAGATATATCATCTAGACGAACCGTTGGGGGTGGATCGATTATAGATCCATTTGGAAAAAAAAGTAGTAACTCTTACATTCGTAAATTAAATTTAGAAAGATTAAAATTAATTGATTCAAAATCATCAAAAGTTGTTTTGAATAATCTACTTCTTCATCATGTAGGTGGAATAGATTTAGAAAATTTTCTAATGGTTAGAAATTTAACCAATTTCGAATTTCAGGATATATTAAGTTCAATTGATGTTATTGCTGAATTATATAAACACCACAAGTGGTTAATTCTTCGAAAAAATTGGGTTTACTTACAAAAATTGATTTTAGATGAATTATATAAAAATAAAGATCATAATTTTAACAATGGTACAGATCTTATTTCATTGTCAAATGCTTTAAAAGTAAAGGTTCCTGATTTTGTTATACAAAACATTATTAATGAGTCAGTAAAAACTCAAAAAATGAAAAGATATAAAAATTTATATTATTTTCCCAAACATTTTGCAGAAAATATAAAAAATTTATCATGGTGGTATGATATAGAAAAAAAATTTAAAAAATATGGTTTTCAACCACCAAAAGTCAAAACTATTTCCAACGATCTTGGAATTGATTTAAAAGTTTTAGAACCCACATTGAAAAAAGCTTCTAGTTTTGGTTATTTAATAAAAATTAATGAAAATAGATATATACTATCAACTTGTTTTAATGAAATAGTTTCTGTTTTTGAAGAGACAATTAAAAATGATAATATTGAAAAATTTACAATTAAAAATTTTTCTCAAATTACTGGAATAACTCGAAATTTATCAGTAGAAATTTTAGAATATTTTGATAAGAAAGGTTTTACTAAAAGATTAGTAGAAGAAAGAGTTATTCTTAAACCTTTTAAGGATTAAAATTATTTTATACAAAAATCCAAAAAAAGTAGCTTTTATTTTGTTTTTTGTTACTATTTACTAGGAAGGTAAACGTTCCCCGGTGGGGCGCACGGACTTCAAATCCGTTGAAACTCATCGCATGAGTTTGGTGGGTTCGACTCCCGCTCCTTCCGCCAATATAAACTATTTGTTGATTAAAATTTTGAATTTGATATTTTAGTTCCAAGAAATATCTAGTATGGGAGTTTAAAAATAAAGTGGTTTTAGTAAGAGATATGCCTGCTGTTGGGCGTGGCTTTATAGAAAGGCTTGAACCTCCAGATATCAAGAACTTTTACTGGACTAAGCCATCACCAAAAAATAGTAGAAAAGTTGCCGTCATTTCAACTGCAGCCGTTTCTAAACGTGGTGATAGACCCTTTTCCTGGTTAGCAAGAGATCACAGAGTAATAGGTAAAAATGATCGTGATTTGGTTATGACACATGTTGCTGTTGAGTATGATAGAACTGCTTGGCAACTAGATATTAATACAATATTACCTTTAGATAGATTAGATGAAATGGCTAAGGACAACGAAATAGGTTCTGTTGCTGAAAAACATTATACTTTTATGGGAGCAGCAGATCCTCGTGATATGGAAAAATCAGCACTCGAGGTTTCATCAGAAATGAAAAAAGAGGCAGTTGATACTGTATTTCTTGTGCCTGTCTGACCATTCTGTACGCGCGCCGTGTGCGGGCTTGCTCATATTTTTGAATCTCAAGGCTTTTCCACCGTACTAGTTGGTTTTGTTAAAGAGCATATAGAAATTATAAAGCCACCTAGAGCATTGTGGTTAAATTTCCCCATGGGACGCCCCCTCGGAAAACCAAACAATCCAGAATTCCAAAAAAAAGTAATTCGTACGGCATTTGATTTGTTGGAGAAAAGTTCAGGACCAGTTCTTGATGATTTTTCAGAAGTAATACCAGTTAGAGAAGGAAGGATGAGTTATGCATTACCTGTAAGTCTTGTTTATAAAGTAAATCAATTAGGAAATATTGATAAGTTGGCAGAACAAGTACAAATGGAGCTTTCAAATCTTTTACCTGATTATTTTAAAGCATTACAAAACGTAGGAAGAACGACAGTTGGGGCAAGTGAGTTAGAAATTTCTGAATTTGTACCTTTCATTTCTGAATTTGCCAAAGGGAATAAACCAAAAAGCCCAAGAAAAGGATTACCTGCGATTCCATTATTAAAACTTGTCGTTGAGGATTTAAATGCGGTATATACAGAAACTAGAATTTATAAAGATAAAATAGATGATTTTGAGATGCTGGGGAAATGGTTTTGGGAAGAGACCCATGCTGGAAAGCTATTATTAGCAGTTGAGGCAGTTTCTTTGGAAAGTAAAGATCAAGTTCTTCGTCAGATTGCTTCAATGTCTCTTCTTACTCCAAGATTTTGGTCTGAAGGACCTTTACCTGGTATTTCAGGTTCAGGGTGGACTTAATAATTCAATATTTAAATCAATAACTAGACATATTAGTTTTTATTAAGCCCTTGCGTATAGAGTATTAATTCAATATTCATCAATTATTATGAGTAATCTTTACAAGATAATAAAAATTAAAAATGATAATTTTAATACGAATTTTCAATTTATAGATAGTAATAGAAATAAGCACGCATTGGCTGTAGACAAAATCGATTTTGGTTTGTTTGATACTCCTTTTGGTAGAGCTCTAATAATGAAAAATGAAAGGGGTATATGCGGATTAGCATTTACATCTGAATTTGGGCAGAAATTTGCTTTACAGGATATGAAGAAAAGATGGCCAAATACTAGCTTTTTTGAAAACTATAAAGAAGTCAAACAATACACTAAAATTATTCTCTCAGGTTCGGGTGAATTATGTTTGCATTTAATTGGTTCATCGTTTCAATTTAAAGTGTGGGAGGAGCTTTTAAAAATTCCAAAAGGTCACACAAAATCATATTCTGAAATTTCTACTAATATAGGTCTTCCAAAAGCTACAAGAGCAGTAGCCACTGCTATCGGTTATAATCCGGTTAGCTGGTTGATACCTTGTCATCGTGTTTTAAGAAAGTCTGGGATGCTAGGTGGATATCACTGGGGACTGTCTATAAAAGAAAAACTTTTGAATTATGAGAAATCTCCCTTTTAGAATAATAAAAAATTTATAGAAATTTAATTAATTATTAAAAAATATATCAATGCTTTCTGCGCACTATTTTATTCTTTGGAAAAATTCTTTTTAAACCTACGTCTTGTAGCTATTTGTAAAATTACTGTACTTAGAGTGAAGAATAAAACAAGCCAAGTGTCTGTTGATTTTGTATCTTGATATTGAAACAAATTAATATAACCAGTAAATGCTAAAGCAAATAAGTATGTTTTAAAAAAAGTGTATTGGTTATATTTTCTCGCTTCCTTTTATAAAATGAAAAAGTGCGTTATATACAAAAGTAATTAAAACTGACAATTTTACTGTTTGTAGCTTATAATATGGAATATTTTCTTCACTTGGGGAGACTAATGGAAACATAATAGTATTACCTATTTTTGAATTTACATATGCATAACTTGCCCAAACTTCCAATCAAGCAATTATAATTTTTGAAAATAATCTTAATCCACTCATACCTATTAATAATTCAAAATTATTGAATAACCAATAAAGTTTTTCAGGTAAGTTCTTTTGTTAATGTTTTTTCTAATATATCAATTCCTTGCATCTTCCAAAAATGAAGAAGATCAATGAAAATCCAATTTTCTGATAATTTTTTTCCCTCTCTTCTATAGATATCTATTACTCTCATCTCACCTGGTATTTGACTTGATGGCATTCCCATAAAATCTCCATTAGGAATAAGAGATAAATTTGGCCAACCAAAAAACCCTCCATAATTTCCTTCGGCAATACGGCATATATGTCCAACGAATTTTCTATCTTTAAATCCGGCTCTAAAGGGCCCAGAATGCTGAGATGCATATCTATCAATAGTATAAGTAGCTCCAATTCCTTCAGGTCCCCACCAAATCATATCATCGTTCCAACTTTGCTTAAGTTCATTTTTTAAGGATTCGTGATCAAAACTTTTCCAATCTTGTAAATCACTGACCATAGACTCAATAGCCTCTTTAGTTTTTTTTCCTTCTTTTTCGTCCTGGTTTTCAAATAACAAACCATCATGTGTCCTAGGTCCTGGTTGTACCAGGTGAGCTGCAGTTTGAGAGGTAAAAGGTTTAATTCCAGCTTGAACCATTAAATGTGGAATATCAAAAAACATTGCTGTCTCGATGATTTTTTCTTTTTCAATCTTATTGAATTCACAATATCTCAGCATAATGAGTTTATGTGTTGCTGGAATACCTAACCAGTTTTCATCAAAAAGACCCATTAAGTGTCCCATTGATACAACCCAAATCCCCTCATGTCCTTGAATTTCATTAAAGCCCGCAAGGAAGATATCTTCTCTCCTTTGACATTTTTTAATACTTTTAAGGAAAGGCTGCCAAAATGTTTTGCTTACCTCTTCTGAACCACGAATCATATTAAAAGGATGAAAACCACGCCATAATAATTTGTCAGAACAATACTCATTAAAAACTGATGATATTTCTTGATTTTCTGATGTTTCAATTGCTCGATAAAATTTTTGTACTAATTTTTTTTCAGTTTGAAAATTCATAATAAACCTTTAAAAACAATTGATTATATAATATAATTTCGTACTATATTCATTTATTTATAAATTAAATCAAATTTATACATAACTTTCTTGCATCTTTCTTAAAAAAATATTGAAAGGTTTATTTTTTTAATTGTATTATTGAATACGTATGCAAAATATTCAATAGGTTTCTAATGGCAGAAATTCAGTTACGTAATCTTAGCAAAAGCTGGGGAAATTTTGTTGCTGTTAAAGATTTCAATTTAACTATTGCTGATAAGGAATTTCTTGTATTACTTGGCCCCTCAGGATGTGGCAAAACTACTACTATGAGAATGATAGCTGGACTAGAGGATGTATCAGAGGGTGAGATATTTATTGATGGCAAACTGGTAAACAATTTAGAACCAAAAGACAGAGACATTTCTATGGTTTTTCAGAGTTATGCTCTATACCCCAATATGAATGTATATGATAATATCAGGTTTCCTCTGAAAGTTAGAAAAATAAATAAAAGTACTCAGGATAGTAAGGTAAAAAAAGCAGCCCAAATGGTTGAATTGACGGATTACCTTAATAGAAAACCAGCGGAATTATCTGGAGGTCAGAAGCAGAGAGTAGCTCTAGCACGTGCCATTGTTAGAGAGCCTAATGTTTTTCTGATGGATGAACCCTTATCTAACTTAGATGCCAAACTTAGAGTTTCAACAAGGGCCCAGATTAAGAATTTAAGCCATGAATTAGCTATAACTACAATCTACGTTACGCATGATCAAGTAGAAGCAATGACGCTTGCAGACAGAGTAGTTGTAATGAAACAAGGTGTTGTTCAGCAAGTGGGAAGTCCAACGGATATTTATGATATGCCGGCAAATTCCTTTGTAGCAGGATTTATAGGTTCTCCAGCTATGAATCTTATAGAAGGAAAAATAAGTAAAGGAGTTTTTTCATCTCAAAATACTTTAATTAAAGGATTAAAAGCAGATGATGGTGAAATTATACTGGGTTTTCGAGCGGAAGATGCAATGGTCATAAAAGAAAAAGGTCACTTAAATAGTAAAATTTTCACACTTGAAATTTTAGGTGATGCGACAATGGTAACAGTAAAAGTTGGTAAATCACTAGTCAGCATAAAAGCAAGTAAAAATTTTAGAGCAAATATTGAAGACAAAGTTTCAGTTAAAATACCTGCTCAAAAATGTCACCTGTTTAATAAAAAAACAGGGGAACGTATAAGGGGATAAAACCTCTAAATAAAATTCGCTTTCGCGATGTCAATCAGTGTAATTATATTTACACTAAATAAATATGGAGTTAAAAAATGATAAAAAAACTTTTTTATTCGGTAGTTTTTGGAGCTACCTTATTATTTGGGATACCAGTTTTTGCCGGTTGCGAAATTTCTGCCAGAGTAAGTGTAGTAGGAAATGAATTTCCTGCAATTCAGACTGTAGGAGCTGGTGCGCAAGAATGCACTGGAGCTAAGGTTGAAACAAACCTTACATCAGAACACCAAAAAATAAATGTTCCAGGTATGCAGGGAAATCCTGCAGAATATACATCTGCCATAATAGCAAATTCTTCAATTGTTGCTTTAATGAATGAGGACGTAATTAGACCTCTTGATGATTTAGTTGCAAAATATGGTAAAGGACTTCAAAAAAGTCAGCTTATAAAAATTGGTGATAACATTATGGCAGTAGCATTTATGGCTAATGCTCAGCATCTTATGTATCGTGCCGATGTACTCAAAGAAATAGGAGTGGAGCCTCCAAAGACATATGAAGATATGTTATCTGCTGCTAAAATGATAAGAGATAAAGGGATTATGGAAAATCCAGTTGGTGGAGCTTATGCTGCTGGATGGAATTTAGCACAAGAATTTAATAATATGTTTTTGGGATACGGTGGTTCTCATTTTAAATCAGGTTCTGCTCAACCAAATATCAATTCTGAAGCAGGTGTTAATGCTCTAAATATGATGAAAGCACTTTCAGAATATATGAATCCTGATTTTTTAACACATGATTCAAACGCTACAAATGCGGAGTATCGTGCTGGAAATATTGCTTTGTTGAACATGTGGGGATCAAGAGCGGCATCTCAAACAACTGCTGAAGGTGTGATAGATGCTGTAAAAAATAATCACTCAATAGCTGGACCTATGACAGTGGGTGGTGGATCAACACCAGCCTCAACTTTATGGTGGGATGGTTGGACAGTTGCTAAAAATATTTCTGATGCTGAAGCAGAAGCAACTTTCATAGCAATGATGAATGCTATTCATCCTGATAAAATGAAGGATGAAAAAATTCGTACTCAAGCGGTATGGTTAATAGATGGTTACAAGCCTACTGATGCTGCAATAGGAGTTTTTGAAGCTGCAAAAATGAGTACAACGCCGTATCCTATGTTGCCTTATATGGGGCTTTTACACACAGCGCTTGGTAATGAGTTGGCAGATTTTATGCAAGGTAAAGAATCCGCAAGTCAGGCCCTTTCTGATGTGGAGGCAGCTTATGTTGCTGCAGCCAAAGAAAAAGGTTTTATCAATTAATAAAGTATAAAATTGGGGGCTATTAAGTCCCCAATTTCTTAATTCTTTATTCAGAGACGTTTAATGCGACACAGTACCTTTTTTTGGTTTGTTTTACCAACAGCTAGCGCAATGGTTCTTTTCATTGCTTTTCCTATTTTTTCTGTATTAGTGCAATCAGTTCATGCTCCACATCCAGTAGTACTTGTAGAAGTTGAAACCTGCACACCGTTAGTGGGTTGTACTGTGGAAACTACAATGGATCAGGATGCTACAAAAGCAATTCGGGAAGCAGAACCACTTGGGCGATTTATTGGTTTAGAAATATTCTTTGATAGAGGACATCTTGCAGTTAAAGAAGTTAGAGAGATAATAAGAAATTCTAACTCGTTTAATGAAGTTTTCAGTAAACTTTCAAATCTACCTTTTTACAGGGCACTTGCATTCACTTTGACTTTTACTTTTATAGTTACTCCTTTTGTAATTATATTTGGTTTTTTAATCGCTATAACAGTAAATGCTATCAGTTCTCATTTAAAAGGACTTGTTATCTTCTTCTCTTTATTACCTTTCGTAGTAACACAATTAATAGGAGCTCTAGTCTTATTTTGGATGATTGATAGTAGGGGGATTTTAGGAAGTGCAGTACAATGGCTTGCCTCTGATCCCAATCTTTCTTTAAAAGCGTCTACTGGAGTAATGTGGGTTTCATTAATAATTTACGGTATATGGCATGCTGCACCATTTGCTTTTGTAATTTTCTATGCAGGACTTCAAACCTTGCCTCAAGACCAAATTGAAGCTGCAAAAATTGATGGAGCATCTCGTTATCAGCAAACTAAGTATATTATTATTCCTCATTTATTTCCTCTTATAACTTTTGTTGCGTTGATACAGTTAATGGATAACTTTAGGGTTTTTGAACCAATAGTAGGTTTTAATGCATCTGCACATGCTCAAAGCCTGAGTTGGTTTATTTTCAATGATTTGGGAGGAGAAACAAGACAACTCTCTTCAGCGGCAGCGTCATCTGTTTTAACAATTATTGGAGTTTCAATTTTACTGTTCCCGGTATTGTTTAGGACTTGGCGCGATTTTAGGGAGAGAACCTGAAATGGCTGTAAAATTAGAGAAAAGACCAACAAGCCTTAAGGTTTTAATTTATGCATTTATTGTAATCTGGTTAATTGTGGCAGCATTTCCATTCATTTGGACAGTATGGGGTAGTTTTAAAGTAGAGTTAGACTTTTTCTCTATATCAAATTGGACTAATGCTTTAACTGGAGAAAGAACTAAAGCTGAGTATGGAAGACCATTTACTACAACTGGATATGAGGGTGCATGGATAGAAAATCACTTTTGGCGAAACTCTCTAAATACTTTTATAATATGTTTTTTTGTAGTTTGTACTTCATTAACAATTGGGACACTTGGTGGGTACGCATTATCTAGATCAAGTTATCAGTATACTTTTTGGTTATTAGTAATTGCGTTAATATTTAGGGCTATGCCTCCTATTACCTTGGTAGCGGGTTATATGCTGCCATTTTTTGAGTGGAATATATGGGGAATTTTACCCACTACAATCGTAGTTTTAGTAGCTATTAACCAACCGTTTACGTTATGGATGTTACATTCTTTTTTCCAAAATATTCCTAAAGAATTAGATGAAAGCGCAAAAGTAGATGGCTGCACCCAATTTGAAGCTTTTCGATTTGTTATTATTCCAGCAATGTGGCCAGGAGTAATTACTACTGGTTTGTTTTCTTTTCTGTTAGCATACAATGACTTTGCAGTTACTTCTATGCTTCTAGCGGAAAATAATCGAACAATGGTACCAGCCATAGCTGCTTTTCTTGGAACAACTTATACAGAAGGTAATATTATGTTTGCAGTTGCGGCTGTTGTTTCTACAACTATACCTCTCTTCTTGCTAGTTATGTTCTTTCAAAAACAAATTGTAAGTGGATTAACTGCAGGAGCAGTCAAAGGTTAAAATGTATCTTGATTAAAAAAACGGAATTAAAGAATACCATGAATTTGAGTGTAAATATTTTAAAGGGAATAAAATGTCAGTAAGAAGTTTAAAGAGTAGCAAGCCAGAAATGCAAAAAAAAGAGGATGATATAAAAGTAAAGACGATGGTCGAGGCTACCCTTCGAGATGTGGAAAAAAGAGGTGATAACGCTGTAAGAGAACTATCCTTAAAATTTGATAAATATAATCCACAAAGTTTTTCATTATCAGAAAGTGAAATAGAATCTGCAATTCAAAAAGTTTCAACTAGAGAAATGAATGATATAAAGTTTGCTCAAGAACAAATACGTAAATTTGCTAATGAACAACTTAAGAGTTTAAAAGATATTGAAGTAGAAACACTTCCTGGCGTTATTCTCGGTCACAAAAATATTCCTGTTCAGTCAGTTGGGTGTTACGTGCCGGGTGGTAAGTTTCCAATGGTTGCTTCAGCTCATATGTCTGTATTAACAGCTTCAGTTGCAGGAGTTCCAAGAATTATAGCCTCAGCGCCACCAGTTAATGGTCAGCCTCATCCTGCAATCGTAGCAGCTATGAAATTAGGTGGTGCACATGAAATATATGTTTTGGGCGGAATACAAGCAGTTGCTGCAATGGCTCTAGGTACTGAAACAATAGAACCCGTTAATATGTTAGTTGGTCCGGGTAATGCATTTGTGGCAGAGGCAAAAAGACAATTATTTGGAAGAGTAGGTATTGACCTATTTGCCGGACCAACAGAAACTATGGTAATAGCCGATGAAACTGTTGACGGAGAAATGTGTGCAACTGATCTTCTTGGTCAAGCGGAACATGGCTATAACTCTCCTGCATGCTTAATTACTAATTCTGAAAAATTGGCTCAAGATACTTTAAATGAAATTGATAGAATTTTAAAAATTTTACCCACTTCAGAAACAGCCAAGGTTAGTTGGGAAGATTATGGAGACATTATTCTTTGTGATGATCATTTAGAAATGCTATCCGTAGCCAATGAAATGGCATATGAGCATGTTCAAGTTATGACAGAAAGAGATGAATGGTATTTAGACAATATGCATTCATATGGTGCGCTCTTTTTAGGCCCTAGGACAAATGTAGCCAATGGAGATAAAGTAATTGGGACTAATCACACTTTACCAACAAAAAAAGCAGGTAGATATACTGGAGGTCTATGGGTAGGAAAGTTTTTAAAAACACATAGTTATCAAAAAATTAAAACTGACGATGCAGCTGTTAAAATTGGAGAATATGGTTCAAGACTTTGTATGCTAGAAGGTTTTGTAGGACATGCAGAGCAGTGTAACTTAAGAGTTCGTCGTTATGGTGGAAAAAATATACCATTTGGTAGTGCAGCTGAGTAAGAGTATGAAAGATTTTGGACTTAAAGAGTTTTTAAAACCATTCCTAAATTCTATGAGAAGTTTTAATGAATATAATGTTAAAAAGTCACTAGAATTGCTTTTCAGTGATAGTGTAAATATAAAAATGTGCTACCCTTTTGGGATACTGAATGATTCAGAAAGTTTTTTTCATACTGCTTACAGGCCCTTATTAAGTGCTCTTCCAGATTTAGAAAGAAGAGATATGATTCTTATTGCAGGAACTACTCCAGAGGGTAACAAATGGGTTGGTTCAATGGGTAACTACATGGGAACTTTCGTTGAGCCCTTTTTGAAAATCCCACCAAATGGTCATTTAGTTCATATGAGATATCATGAATTTTTTTGTATTGAAGAAAATAAAATTGTTGAAATGCAGATAATTTGGGATATCCCAGAACTAATGATGCAAACAAATTCCTGGCCTATGTCTCCCCAGCTAGGAGCTTATTTATGTACCCCATCCCCAATGACATCAGACGGCTTAGATGATCATGGAGATGGTAAAGAAAGTATTGATCATATAAAAAATATGCTCAGTGACATGTGTCTACACCCTGAAAATCCTGATCCCAGGATAATGAATTTGGATAAATATTGGCACCCTAAATTTAATTGGTATGGGCCAGCTGGGATTGGAGCTTGTAGGGGTATTTCAGGTTTTAGAAATTGGCATCAAATTCCTTTTTTAAGGGGAATGCCAAATAGAACTGTAGATAAAAATTCTGATGTTAATTCAAATTGGATTGCTGAAACACATTGGATTGCATCTGGTCCATATGTATGTGAAACTGGTTGGCCAAACATGAAGATGAATTTAACCAATGACGGTTGGTTAGGAATTGCACCAGTAAATAAAGAGATTATGTTAAAAAGCTTAGATTTTTGGCGATTAGAGTCTGGTTTAATAAGAGAGAATTGGGTGCTAGTAGATTTGTTAGATGTTTTTAATCAAGTAGGTATTAATGTTTTTGAAAGACTAAATGAATTTAATAAAGCTAGGAATTTAGGATCACTTCCCAGTCTGGAGGATTAATAGATTATGCAATTACCAAAAATGCCTTCATTTTCGTTGAAAGGGCGGACAGCTTTAATAGTAGGTGCCTCTTCAGGTATAGGAACAGCTTGTGCTGTAGCACTTGCTGAACATGGTGCAAAAGTTACTCTAGCAGCAAGAAGAAAAGATAAGCTTGAAATATTAGCACATCAAATGGAAAAAAAAGAATTTGATGTTAAAATTCTAGAGTTAGATATTAATGATATTGTAAAAACTTCAGATACTATTTCAAAATTAGAGACCTTTGACATTTTAGTAAATTCTGCTGGTATAGCAAAACATTCTGCTTCTGTAGATACTGTATTCCATGATTTTGATGTAGTTATGACTACAAATTTAAGGGGTGCATATTTCTTAACACAAGCAGTTGCAAAAAACTTAATTTTGGAAAAGAAAAAAGGTTCACTTATTAATATTTCTTCACAAATGGGGCTAGTAGGTGGTCAGGAAAGAGCTGTTTACTGTGCATCTAAACACGCAGTTGAAGGTTTTACTAAAGCAATGGCAATTGAATTTGGTAATCACAATATTAGGGTCAACACTATATGTCCTACTTTCATTTTAACAGATATGACCAAAAAAACATTTGAAGTACCAGAAAAAAGAAAATGGATAGAGGAAAAAATAAAAATTGGAAGAATAGGGAAGGTAGAAGATATAATGGGTGCTGTTGTTTATCTTGCTTCAGATGCTTCAAGTCTAGTTACTGGATCCTCTTTATTGGTTGATGGGGGTTGGACAGCTGGATGAGTAATACAAAAATAACTTCTGCAGAAGTGGCCAAATTAGCTGGTGTTTCTCAATCTGCAGTAAGTAGAGTTTTTACACCTGGGGCCTCTGCTTCTAAAAGTACTACAGAACGTGTCAAAAAAGTTGCTAATGATTTAGGATATCGTCCTAATGTTTTGGCTCGTGCAATGGTATCGGGTAAAAGTAGGATGATAGGAATTGTTGTGGCTTATTTAGAGAACCAATTTTATCCAGAGGCCATTGAAAAACTATCAAATGTATTACAGTCGAAAGGCTATCACGCTTTAATATTTATGGCTGGAAAAAATATGCAAAGTATTGATGGAGTAATTGAGGAAATTCTTGATTATCAAGTTGATGGAATAATAACAGCGTCTGTATCTATGTCTTCAAACTTAACAAAGAGGTGTACAAGTGCTGGGATTCCTATGGTATTATTCAATAGATCTCAAGATGTTTCAAAAATGTCATCTGTTACCTCTGATAATATTAAAGGAGGTAAGAAAATAGCTGATTTCCTTTTATCATTAGGTCATAGCAAAATTGGATATATTGCAGGATGGGAAGGAGCTTCCACACAGAGGGATCGTGAAAAAGGTTTTATATCTGGGTTATCACATTATGGTACAAAACTTTATAAAAGAAAAGTTGGTAATTTTGTTATGGATGAAGCTAAGGAAGCAACTAGAAAAATGTTTTATAAAAATCCACCAGATGCTGTTTTTGTTGCTAATGATCATATGGCATTTGCAGTAATGGATACATTACGTTTTGAGTTAGGGTTTAGAATTCCAGAAGATGTATCTGTAGTTGGTTATGATGATGTTCCAGCAGCATCTTGGCCTTCTTTTAATTTAACAACTGTTCAGCAGCCAGTTGATACTATGGTTCAAAAAACTGTAGATATACTATTAAAAAAAATTGAGCATGAAGAAATCAAACCACAGAAAATTACTGTAGACGGTCCTCTTATAATTAGGGGATCTACACTTATACCAAAAGGTTAGGCAAATGAAGGGATTTGATCCAAAATTTAAAGATTTTCCAGATTATATAATAAGTATAACCAAAGAAATTTGGGAAGGTAGAGAAATATCTTCATTACATAAATATTATGATAAAGATATTATTGTTAGATCACCAAGTTCTGTTGTTGTAGGTAATCAACAAGTGATAGATGCAACTATTTCTACACTAGCAGAATTTCCAGATAGAACTTTATATGGAGAGGATGTAATTTGGTGTGGTGATCCTGAAAAAGGTATGCTTAGTTCCCATAGAATTCATTCAACTGTAACTCACACAAAAAAAGGTATATATGGGGCCCCTACTGGAAGGAAACTTAATTACAGAATTATTGCTGACTGTCATGCAAGAAATAACAAGGTTGATGACGAATGGTTAATAAGAGATCAGGGTGCAATTCTTAAACAATTAGACTTGGATGCAAAGGAATTTGCTCGTGAACTCATTTCCAAAGAAGGAGGTCCTGAAAATTGTGTTAAGCCATATACTTATGAGAATGAAATAAAAGGTCCTTATATAGGTACTGGCAATGATAATGATTGGGGTCAACTTTATTCTGATATTTTAACTCGAATTATGTATGCAGATTTCTCTGTTATTCCAAAAGAATATGATAGGGCTGTTAACTTAGAATATGCTGGGGGAATAAGTGATATTTCTTATAAAGGTGCAGACAATTTTTGGATGGGGTTAAGGTCTTCTTTTCCTAGTGCAGAATTTAAAATTTGTCACCAAATTGGTCGCTTGGATGAAAAAATGCCTCCTCGCGCCGCAGTCAGATGGATTTTAAATGGAAAACATGACGGATGGGGAACGTTTGGGGAACCAACTGGTGCAAGTGTTTTTATTCTTGGTGCTTCTCATTCTGAATTTGGGCCACATGGATTACGCAGAGAATATTGTTTGTTTGATTATGTTTCAATATGGAAACAAATTTTAATTCATACTGGAGCTATTTATTAATTTTAGGAGATATCAATGGATCAAATTACAATGGAAAACAAAATTGTTCGTTATGGAAGTTTAAAACCTTGTAAAACAGCATTTATAGACGCGCATACTCCAGGATCTGATCAAAAAGAAAATTTTACTATTCTTGGTGGAGGTGTATCTGAAAGCCCCGATCAACATATACACATTAACGAAAAAGTTGGTTTCAACGTTGGAGCAGCAGGTCAACCTCCAAAATGTAGAAATAGTCTACACTCACATCGTACAGCAGAGGTTTTTTTTGTTTTAAAAGGTCGCTGGAGATTCTTTTGGGGAAGAACTGGAAAAGCAGGTGAGGTAACACTGGAAGAGGGCGATATATTTAATATCCCAACTGGCATTTTTCGTGGTTTTGAAAATATAGGATCTGATTACGGTATGTTAATGGCGATACTGGGTGGTGATGATGCAGGGGGTGGGGTTATTTGGGCTCCTCAAGTTATTCAGGAAGCAGCAAAGCATGGTTTAATTTTATCTGAAACGGGAAGACTTTTTGATACGAAAAAGGGTGAATCTTTACCTTCTGGAATAAAAAAAATGCCTTTGCTTTCTGATGAAGAGTTAATAAATTTTCCTGAACCAAGCACTAAAGATGTTGTACCTTTTCATGTGGCTCGCTATTGGGATTTAATGGCACTGTCTGATAACCAACCTGCAAATGTAATTGGGGAGAAAGGAGTTTTATATGATAAACCAGGATTTGAAGTAGATTTCATATCTAGAAATTCTATTTCAAACAAAAGATACTCTACTGAAAGATATGAAATACTGATGCCTGTCAAAGGTCATTGGAAATTTGAATGGGATTATGGAGAGACTGTAATTAATCCTGGAGACACAGTACTAGTACCCCCACTATTGAATAGATCACTTTTCCCAAATATGACGGGTGATTCATCTTTATATAGAATAAGAAATACTGATGATAAACCTGGGCCAACTGTAAAAAAATAATGAGATACCCATTAGTTTTCATTCCTGGAATGATGTGTGATTCTAGATTATTTCAGCCACAAATAAATGAATTTTCCAAACAATATATTGTATGTGTAACTCCAGCAAGTTCTTATAATTCTATAGAGAATATTTCATTTGAAATCCTTAGATATTTGCCAACAAAATTTGTTTTAATTGGATTATCGATGGGAGGTATCTTAGCAATGGAAATTATTAGAAAGGTTCCTGAAAGAGTAATGAAAATTGTTTTAATGGATACCAATTATAAATCAGAAACATCAGAAATTAAATCTAGGAGATTACCACAAATCCAGTTAGTAAATGAGGGTCTGTTAGAAGATGTTATGTGTCAACAAATAAAAAATAACTACCTCAGGAAAGATAAACAAAACCAAGAGATTTTTGATTTATGTTTAAGTATGGCTAATGATTTAGGCAAGGAGATTTTTATAAATCAATCAACAGCACTGGCTAATCGCAAAGACTATAAGTCCACACTAAAAAATATAAAGATACCTTCTTTAATAATATGTGGAGAATACGATCGATTATGTCCTATCAAAGTTCATATGGAAATGGAGAGTTTAATTGAAAATTCTACATTAGAAATCATACCTGATGCTGCACATTTACCTACTTTAGAGCAACCTGCCTATTTAAACAAAATACTATGTGAATGGTTGATACGATAAATTATAGAGATGGAGGTCAACTTGAAAAAAATATCTGTAACACACGTTGGTAGTTTACCAAGAAAACAGGAAGTAGTAGATTTTATTTTTGCTCGTGAGAATAATCAAAAATATAATCAAGATGATTTTGATAATGTAATGAATAAAGCAGTACTGGAAACAGTTAAAAAGCAAGTTAATTCTGGGGTTGATATTGTGAGTGATGGTGAAACATCAAAAATAAGTTATGCTACATATGTTAAAGATAGATATAATGGTTTTTCAGGGGATAGTCCTCGCAATCCACCAGCTGATTTAAAGTTGTTTCCAACTTTTTTAAAACGATTAGCTGATGATGGTGGAACGCCAACATATGCCAGGCCTATGTGTACAGACCGTGTTTCATCTAAAGGTCAGGTTGATTTAAATAAAGACATTTTTAACTTAAAGACTGCAATGAAAATATGTAATGTATCAAGAGGTTTCATGAATGCTGCTTCTCCTGGTGTAATTTCATTATTTTTACAGAATCAATTCTATTCTTCCAGAGAAGAGTATTTAGCTGCACTTGCTGATGTAATGAAAACTGAATACGAAACAATTATAGGTTCAGGCTTATATCTTCAACTGGATTGCCCTGATTTAGCTTTAAGCAGACATATGTTATTTAATGATTTAAGTGATGATGAATTTTTAAAAATTGCGGAGTTACATATTGAAACACTAAATTATGCTCTGAGAGATATTCCCGAAGAAAAAGTAAGAGTACATATTTGTTGGGGGAATTATGAAGGTCCACACTGTTGCGACATAGACATGAATAAAGTATTCTCAACATTAATGAAAGCGAAAGCTCAATTTCTTTTGTTTGAAACATCTAATCCTAGGCACGCACACGAATGGGAGGTATTTAAAAATAGAAAGTCTGAGATACCTGACAATAAAATTTTAGTACCTGGTGTAGTTGATACAACAACTAATTTTATTGAACATCCAGAACTAGTTCGTCAGAGGATTGAACGTTTTATAAATATTGTTGGTGAAGATAGAGTTGTTGCTGGAACTGACTGTGGTTTTGGTACTTTTGCAGGATTTGGTGCAGTTGATCCAGAAATAGCGTATGCAAAATTAAGTACATTATCAGAGGGTGCTGCTTTAATTTCATAATTTATAAATTTGGTTTGGTAAAAAAAAATTGCAAACGTATGCAATTATAGTTATTAATTAAAAAGAATTTTCTAAGTGATAAATAAATGAAAGCTATCCTGAAATGAAAGCAATCTTATTTGGGTCGATAGGAACTTTAGTAGAAACATCAGAAATTCAAAGAAAAAGTTATAATCTTGCCTTTGAAAAGGTTGGGGTTGATTGGTATTGGAATACCGCTACATATTGTAATCTTCTTACAGAACCAGGAGGTATAAAAAGAATAAGGAAATTTGCAAATAATTCCCTATCTGAGGATAAAATTCAGTCTATACATTTCTACAAAGAAAAGTTTTTTACCGAATTAATTCCTGGTACTTTGTACTTAAGGCCAACAGTAATAGATGTAATACGCTTTGCGAAGAATAATGGTATAAAACTTGGATTTATAACAACTACTTCAGAGTCAAATATAAATGTTATTAAATCTGCTATTATTGATGAGTTAGACTTTAAAGTATTTGATTTAATAACCACAAATAAAAATGTTGATAAGCCAAAGCCTGATCCTGAAATCTATCAATACGCTTTGGATATACTGGATTTAGCGGAAGATGAAGCAATTGTAATAGAAGATACAGTTGTTAATCAAAACTGCGCATTGCAAGCAGGAGTTAAATGTATTCTTTTTCCTGGTGAGTATGCTGAAATTCCAATAAGTAATAAATATTATACATTGACTTATAATTTAATGAGCAAAGTTGAAGAAGTTTTGGGCTAGAAAAATTAAATTTATAATAATAAGCTACAATTTTATTTTTTGTGTTGTAATTTATGACTAATAAAGCCCAAGTTATTCATAAGCTAGGTTCACCAAATGCTATGAAATGGCAAGTATGGCCTGTTAATTATCCAGGAAAGGGAGAAGTAAGGCTTAAACATACAGCCATAGGCGTAAATTTTGCAGATACCTATCATAGAGCTGGAATTTCACACCCTTGGCCTGTACAAAAGCCACCCGTAATCATAGGCTTTGAAGGTGTTGGAGTAGTTGAAGATATAGGACAAGGTGTTCGTAATTTTTCTATTGGTGATAAAGTTGCTTATGGGATTCCACCACTTGGTAGTTATTCTGAATCCAGAAATTACCCTGCAGATAAGTTGTTACATTTACCAAGTGGACTAGATGATAAATTGGTTGCTTCATTACTCATGAAAGGAATGACAGCACATTACCTTTTACACCGAACTTATAGGGTAAAAGCAGGTGATGTAGTATTAGTGCATGCCGCTGCAGGTGGAATGGGTCTTATTTTATGCCAATGGGCAAAAGCATTAGGAGCTGTAGTTATTGGCACTGTTTCTACTGAAAATAAAGCAGAGCTTATTAAAGACATAGGATGTGATTATCCAGTTATTCGATCTAAAGAAAATTTTGTAAATGTAGTTAAAGAAGTTACAAGTGGTGTAGGTTGTGATGTAGTTTATGAAGCAATTGGAAAAGATACATTACAGCAATCTTTAGATAGTTTAAAGCCAATGGGAATGTGTGCAGCTTATGGTCATGTATCTGGTCCGCCTGATCCAATTGATGTTATACAAGATTTGGGTCGTCGTGGTTCACTATTTATTACTAGACCAGCAATTATGCATTATGTGGCAAAACGAAATGATTTGGAGTGGACTGCCAATGATCTATTCAATGCCATTTCTAAAGGAGTCATAAAATCGAACGTTAATTATGAATTTTCATTAAAAGATGCCGTAAAGGCTCATGAGGCCATAGAATCTGGAAAGACAGAAGGTTCTATAATTTTGATACCCTAAGATTTCCTTTTTTAATGACTATTAAAAAGATTTCTTTTGAAATCTAGTTATTGAAATGCTTAGCTGTTTAGTAGGAAATATAAATAATAATTTTTTATGAAGAGGTGTAATATGAATTCATCTGAAAAAGTCACAGCACTTAATTTGACAATGGTTGATCCATTACCAGAAGCTACAAAAAAATATTTTGATATATGTCAGGAAAAGTTGGGTATGGTCCCGAATGTATTAAAAGCCTATGCTTTTGATATTAATAAATTAGATGCATTTACCTCTATTTATAATGAATTGATGTTATCTGAAAGTGGTCTTTCAAAATTAGATAGGGAGATGATTGCTGTTACAGTTTCATCAATAAATAAATGTTTTTATTGCTTGGTAGCACACGGAGCAGCTGTAAGAGAATTGTCAAAAAACCCTATTTTAGGTGAAATGATAGTAATGAACTATAAAATGGCTCCTTTAGATGATAGACAAAAAACTATGTTGGAATTCACAGAAAAAATTACAAAAAATAGTTCAGATATAAATGAAGATGATAGGCAAAAACTTCGAAATGTTGGTTTCAGTGACCGTGATATTTGGGATATCGCTAATGTAGCAGGTTTCTTTAATATGACAAATAGAGTAGCAAGTGCTGTAGCGATGCGTCCTAATGAAGAATACCACGAACAATCAAGATAAATACAAATTTGAATTTAAATTTTAAAAGTGAAAGCAAAAATTAAAAATTTAATAAGTACTAATAACTATCAGCGATCGAAAGGTAAGTTAAAAATTTCATTCATGAGTAGTAATGATGAAACTTCAATCCATGATTTATATCAGTCTGGTGCTTTGAAAGTTTTGATTCCTAAATCTAAATCAAAATATGCCGAAGCAGTTCTAATTAATACAGGTGGAGGTATTGTTGGAGGTGATAACTTATCAATTGAAGTAGAAGCTGCAAAAAAAACTAATACTTGGATAACTACTCAAGCATCTGAGAAAGTTTATAAATCAACTAGTGAACAAGGTATTTTAAATACTAAAGTTACCCTTGAAGATAATTCCACTTTATTTTGGTGTCCTAAAGAAACTATATTGTTTCATAATTCAAAACTGATTAGAAATTTAGATTTTGATATTAAAAGCTCTAGTAAACTTCTTATTATTGAAAATATTGTTTTTGGGCGTTTAGCTAGTGGTGAATTAAACGCTGATTGCTTCTTTTCTGACCATTGGCGTATTAAAAGAGATGAAAAATTAATATTTGCTGAAAATTTTTTATTTGAAGATAAAAAAACTATGTACCGAAAAACAAATTTAGGTAACTATAGGTCTCTATTAAATATTATGTATTTATCAAAAGACTCAAAAAACTTTTTAAATAAAATGAGAAATATAATATCTTCTGAAAGTATATTTGGTGAGGCTAGTCATTGGAATGATTTTATATCTTTAAGAGCATTAGCCAAAAATCCAATAGAATTGAAAAAAACTATTGAGGAAATCCTGATTTTATTTGTAAATGAAAAATCAAAAATTCCACGAATATTAAGTATTTAAAGGTAAGATCATAAAATGTATTTGACCCCAAGAGAGAAAGACAAATTATTAATAAGTTTAGCAGCAATGGTTGCAAGGAGTCGTTTAGATAGGGGAGTAAAACTTAACCATCCAGAAGCAATAGCTTTAATTACTGACTTTGTTATAGAAGGTGCGAGAGATGGTAAGTCAGTTTCTCAATTAATGGATGAAGGTGGTAAGGTTTTAACTGCTGAACAATGTATGGATGGTATAGCAGACATGATAAAAGATGTTCAAGTTGAGGCTACTTTTCCTGACGGAACAAAATTAGTAACAGTACATTACCCTATTAGAAAGGAAAAAAAATAATGAAACCAGGGGAAGTAATCACATTAGAAGGAGACCTTATCTTAAATCAAAAAATGAAATCTTTTGAACTGCAAATTTCTAATTCAGGTGATAGACCAATACAGGTTGGAAGTCATTTTCATTTTGCAGAAACTAACGAATCTCTTAAATTTGATAGAGTAAAGGCCTTCGGATGTCGGCTAAACATACCGTCTGGTACGGCAGTTAGATTCGAGCCTGGTCAGATAAAAATAGTCAATTTAATACCATTTAAAGGGAATAGAAAAATATATGGATTTAATGCCAAAGTCATGGGTGATTTAGATGTCTAATATTATACCGAGAAATCTTTATGCAGATATGTATGGTCCCACCAAAGGCGATAAAGTTAGGTTAGCGGACACAGAATTAATTATTGAAGTTGAGGAGGATTTCACAACTTATGGGGAAGAAATTAAATTTGGTGGTGGTAAAGTCATAAGAGATGGTATGGGGCAATCTCAAATTCCAAGAAGTAAAGGTGCAGTTGATACTATTATTACTAACGCTTTAATACTTGATATCTCTGGAATTTATAAGGCTGACTTAGGAATTTTGGATGGAAGAATTTGTAAAATTGGCAAAGGAGGGAATCCTGATACTCAGCCAAATGTGGATATTATAGTTGGCCCTGGTACTGAAGTAATTGCCGGAGAAGGCAAAATATTGACAGCAGGTGGTTTTGATTCACATATCCATTTTATTTGCCCACAACAAATAGAAGATGCTTTACATTCAGGACTTACCACAATGTTAGGTGGAGGGACTGGTCCAGCTCATGGTACATTAGCTACAACATGTACTCCTGGAAAATGGCATATTGGGAGAATGCTACAATCAGCAGATGCCTTTCCTATGAATCTTGCTTTTGCAGGTAAAGGAAATGCAAGTTTGCCTGAAGCATTAGAAGAACAAATTTTAGCAGGAGCCTGTGCTTTAAAACTTCATGAAGATTGGGGGACAACTCCAGCAGCTATCAATAATTGTTTATCAGTTGCAGATAACCTAGATGTCCAAGTTATGATTCATACTGATACTTTAAACGAAAGTGGATATGTAGAAACAACTGTAAAAGCTATTGATAATAGAACTATCCATGCATTTCATACTGAAGGAGCGGGGGGTGGTCATGCTCCAGATATAATAAAAGTTTGCGGTGAAAAAAATGTCATTCCAAGTTCTACAAATCCAACAAGACCATTTACAATAAATACTCTAGAAGAGCATTTGGACATGTTAATGGTATGTCATCATTTAGATAAATCAATTCCAGAAGATATAGCTTTTGCAGAAAGTAGAATTAGAAAAGAAACTATTGCTGCTGAAGATATTTTGCACGATCTTGGCGCATTTTCCATTATTGCTTCAGATAGTCAAGCTATGGGAAGAGTAGGAGAGGTTATTATACGCACATGGCAGACTGCACATAAAATGAAAGTTCAACGTGGGCGTTTAAAAGAAGAAAATGGTGAGAATGATAATGTAAGGGTTAAACGCTACTTAGCAAAATATACAATAAATCCATCAATAGCACATGGAATAAGTAGTGAAATTGGAAGTATCACTGAAGGTAAAAGGGCTGATTTAGTATTATGGAATCCTGCCTTTTTCGGAGTAAAACCTGAAATGGTTTTATTAGGAGGAAGTATTGCTTGTGCTCAAATGGGAGATCCAAATGCATCTATACCAACCCCGCAACCAGTCTATTCAAGGGAGATGTTTGGGGCATTTGGTCGATCTTTGGAAAATTCGGCAGTAACATTTGTATCTCAGGCTAGTTATGAAAATAATATTGGAAATGCTCTTGAACTAAGAAAAAAAACCGCTCCAGTTAAAAATACTAGAGATATAAATAAGTCAAATATGGTATTTAACGATTTGTGTCCAAAAGTTGAAGTTGATCCAGAAACTTATGAAGTTAGAGCAAATGGAGAAATTTTAACATGTGAACCTGCATCAGAGCTTCCAATGGCACAAAGATATTTTCTATACTAAACATTAATTATATATATATTTGTAATATTTGGAAAAGTAATGAATAAAGCATTTAAATTAAAAACCATTGAAGATTTTAACAGTGTAGATGTTTTTGATACCATTACCTTAACATACGATAATAGATATAGGCGTAGAATATTAATGAAAAGTGACCATGGTTTAGAGTTTCTTCTAGACTTAGCAAAAACCACGGAATTAAGATCTGGAAATTTTATCGAATTAGAGGACGGAAGACTGATTGAAATTATTGCTGCATCTGAAAAGTTAATGAAAGCTTCTTCTGATGATGAATTACTGATAATGAAAGGAGCGTGGCATATTGGTAACAGACATCTATCTTGTGAAATAGATAAAGGAAGTCTTACACTTCATTTCGATCACGTAATCAAGCAAATGCTTGAAAATTTAGGATTAGTTGTAGAAATTATATACAAACCATTTAATCCTGAAGGAGGTGCATACGGTGACTCTAGAACAACTGGACATCAGCATTAATCTAAAAAATCATAAAGTTATGGCATGGCTGTCGCCCAGTTTTCCATTAGGTAGTTTTGCATATTCGCATGGTTTAGAATTCGAAATCTGTGAAGGTAATGTTTCAACATCTGAGGATTTATTTGAGTGGTTGCAAAATATTTTAAGATTTGGTTCTGCATGGAATGACTTAGTCTTATTTTGTAATTCATATAAGGCCAAGGTAGCTTATTTAAGTGAGTTATCTGACATAGCAAAAGCATTTGCTCAAAGTAGGGAGAGGTATTATGAAACAATAGAAATGGGAACTGCTTTTTCTAAGATTATCTCTTCCATAGAAGGAGTGGATTTAAAAGGTATGCCACTTCCAATAATAATGGGATATGTTGCAAAAATTGAAAATGTGCAATTAGAATATATTCTTCCTCTTTATGCTCATAGTTTTATATCGAATTTGATTTGTGTTTCCATGCGACTTTTACCTTTAGGTCAAACAGAAGCTCAAAAACTACTTTTCACCTTATTTCCAGTAATAGATGAAGTTTCAAAGGAAGCATTGAAATCAAATATCGATGACATGAGAAATAAATGTGTACTATCGGATTTAGCTTCTATGAAACATGAAACTCTTAAGGTAAGGTTATTTAGATCCTAGCAATAATATATTAAATAAAATGAATGGAGTAAGTTATGGGTAGAGGTTTACCTTTGAAGGTTGGAATAGGTGGGCCAGTAGGTGCTGGAAAGACAAGTCTTACAGAGACATTGTGTAGAAATTTGAGCCCAAAGTATTCAATGGCAGTAATTACAAATGATATCTATACTGCTGAAGACGCAGAATATTTAATGAGAAAGCAGGTGCTTCCTTTAGAAAGAATAAGAGGAATCGAAACTGGAGGATGTCCTCACACTGCTATAAGAGAAGATGCTTCTATAAACCTATCTGCAGTAGATGATTTAACAAATAAAATACCTGATTTAGATTTAATATTAATTGAAAGTGGCGGTGATAATTTAGCTGCTACTTTTAGCCCAGAATTAGCAGACCTAACGATTTACATGATTGATGTAGCCATGGGTGAAGAAATACCAAGAAAAGGAGGGCCAGGAATAACCAAATCAGATATTTTAATAATTAATAAAATAGATTTGGCTGAGTATGTAGATGTATCTATTGAAAAAATGAGACGTGATACGCTCAACCAAAGGAGTGATAAACCCTTTCACTTTATTAATTTAAAAGCCCAAAAAGGAATTGAGGAGGTAATTTATTCTCTAAAAAACTTGGGTGGCCTTTGATTATTGATTTTACTTAATTACCCTTTATCAATTTATTATTTATTGAATTAATATGATTTAACGAAAATAATATGCATATAGTTTTTAAGTCAGACAAAATTCTAAGTTTTATCATTGTAGTCAGTTCTTGTGCATGGGGACTGTATTGGTTGCCATTAAGATCGATAGAAGAGGCTGGTATCGTAGGGTCTTGGAGTATTGTATTTGTCAATGCATGTCCTCTTTTAATTCTTGTTCCATTGCTTTTGTTCAATCTTGATCAATTAAAAGTATATCCAAAACCTATTTTTTTTGCAGGGTTTATGATTGGTGCTGCTTTTACATTTTATGCAAATGGATTAGTAGAAACGTCAGTGATAAGAGCCACATTGTTATTTTACCTTAGTCCAATTTGGTCGACTATTATTGGGATTATTTGGTTAAAAGAGCGTTTAACAATAGCTAGAGTCATTTCAATTATTATTGCATTACTAGGTTTAATTTTTTTATTATACAATTTTGATAATCAAGAAAATAAAGCTTTAAATTTTGGAGATTTCTCAAGTGTTCTTTCAGGACTTTTTTGGGCATTAGGTGCTTCAATACTTAAAAAATGGTCAAAAGTTCCAATCTTATCATTGACTACAGTTGTTTATTTTTCCACTAGCATACTCTCAATTTTATTAGCTATTATTGTTTATGAAGCAGCTATTCCAAGTTTTTCATTAATTATGGAAAATTTTGTACTTGCGTTTACTTGGTCTGTTATAGTTCTACTTCCCTCTTTTTGTATTATTTTTAGAATATCACAAATATTGTTTCCAGGACGTGTTGGAATATTAATGATGTCAGAAGTCGTTGTAGCTGTAATTAGTGCTAAAATATTCTTACCTGAAGAGCAAATGTTTGTTTTGCAGTGGGTTGGTGCTATTGCAATATTAACAGCAGGATTAATAGAAATTGTATTTGGATATAATAAAAATAATGTTTGATAAATTTTTTGATAATTAAAAGTATATTTTAATTTTTGAGATTTGAATTTAATTTTATAATTTCAAGCATTACCTCAGTAGCTAATGACATATCGGAAGTTGATACCCATTCAAGTGGGCCATGAACATTTTGCATTCCTGTAAAAATGTTAGGAGTTGGGACTCCTTTTTCAGTAAGCAATGAACCATCAGTACCGCCTCTTATTGGTTTTTTTATAGGTTGAATACATTTATTATGAAGAGCTTTTTCTGCAATTTCTAATGGCATTCTATTTTCATCAAGCCAGTAGCGCATATTTCTGTACTGACGTTTAAAAAAGATGTTAATTTTAGCTCGTGGTTCAGTTGCTTGTATTTTTTTGCATAATTCTTCTAAAATTTCTTTTTTTTCATCTAGCCCCTTTAATTCAAAATCCCTTAAAATAAATTTAATTATCATTTCAGATGAATTTCCAATCATATCTGTAGCATGAATAAAACCTTCTCTTTTTTCAGTAACCTCTGGAGTCATTGTTTTTAACGGTAAATTATTTATAATTTCTGATGCTAAGTGAATTGCATTTACCATTTCATTTTTTGCATCTCCAGGATGAATAGATACACCTTTTATTAAAACTTCTGCTGAATCTGCTGAAAAAGTCTCATTGTCAATTTCACCAACTTTTCCTCCATCAAAAGTATATGCAAATTTAACATTTAAATCATCTGGTAAATTTTTATGAACTCCTCTTCCTATTTCTTCATCAGTAGTGAATGCTATTCTTATTTCACTATGATTTTCATTTTGGTTAGATATTAAAAAATTAACTGCAGTCATTATTATAGCTATTCCTGCTTTGTCATCGGCACCAAGTAAAGTTTTTCCAGATGCAGTAATAATATCGTGTCCAATTTTTTCACTAAGATAAGAAAATTCTTTTGGAGATAAAATTAAATTCTCATCATCTGGAAATTTAATGTCAGAACCATCATAGTTTTTAATTATTCTTGGTTTAACATTTGAAGCATTAAATTGGGGTGCAGTATCTACATGAGCTAAAAAACCAATTGCTGCTCCCTTAATTTTTCCTGGGATAGTAGCTATAAGTGTTCCGTAATCTGTGATTTTTACATCTATTAAATTAAGTTCTTTCAATTCTTTCTCTAAAAGATAAAGCATATCATATTGTATTTTACTGCTTGGAAATGTAGCAGATTCCTCATCACTTTGACTATCAATTGACGCATATCTTATTAATCTTTCAGCTAATTCATTTTTGAAGTCTAATGACATTTTGCCTTACTTTTTAATAAATATTGAAACAAGTTAATTTATATAAGAGTATACACCCAAAGTTTTATAATTGGCTAGTTAAAGGAGGAAATAATGAAATTATATGATGGCTGGATGAAGGCTTTTGAAAAAAGAGATTTTGATGAAGTTATGAAATATTATCATCGTGATTATTCTTTTGTAAGGCACCAAACCAATACAGTTATGAGTTTGTCAGAGTGGTCACCCCTGATGAAAAGTATGCTAGAGAGCAATAAGTTGGAAATGATATCATCAAAATGTTGTTATGAAAACGATGATATTTTAGTTGTTCATAATGTGATTTCTTTTCCAGATGGTTCTAAAGAAGCAGTATTAGCTTGTCACATGAAAAAAGATGGAAAAATAATAAGTAGTGAAACAGGAGCAACACCTCTTAGTTAATAACTCTTTTTTTTGTGAATAGATTTATGGTGAGGTAGTTACGGGCTTTAATCACCAATCCGGAGGAATTAAGTTTAGGCTTCGCCACCACCTCGAGTTACTCATTAACATAAATATCTGATTTATTCAAAGCTTCAGAATGTCTCACTAAAAAAAATGAAATTTTTCTTATAAATGTGCTGAAGTTTTTAGCATAAAATTACTTACCTTTGATAAATTAATCATTTGCAATCTATATTTAAAAATTGGAAATTTATTTTTTTTTAAAAATCTAAGTTTTTTCCTTTAAAATCTTGACTTTTATTTAATTTTTGTTTGATAATTTTATTATCATTTAACGGGGAGTAAAAATATGATTTTAAGAACTTTGATCTTTTTGGGCTTATTTTTTGGTAACATACTTAATGCAAGTAGTTATCCAGAAAACAATGATCCAATTAAAGTAACAATCCAAGATTGGACTGGACAGCATTTTTCAACGCATGTTGCTGCTGGTCTATTAAAAGAAATGGGATACAATGTAGAAATAGTTGTATCAGACGCTATAACTCAGCATCCAGCAATTGCTTCGGGGAATATCAACCTTTCCACTGAAGTTTGGACTAACAATGTTGGTGATCTATATGATGGCTTGGTAGATAAAGGAGATATTGTTGTAGTTGGAGAACTAGGTCTTTCTCCAAAAGAGGGCTGGATTTATCCGCCATATATGGAAGAAAGATGTCCCGGTTTACCTGATTATAAAGCTCTTTATGAATGTGCTCAAGCATTTGGATCAGCTGAAACCTTTCCAAAAGGAAGATTAATTACTTATCCAGCAAGTTGGGGAACACGTTCAAGAGATATGATTGCAAGTATTGAAATGCCTTTTGAACCAATACCAGGCGGTAGTGAAGGAGCGATGGTTGCGGAGCTTAAGTCTGCATTGTCTTCAGAAGAACCAGTAATAATGATGTTTTGGCAACCTCATTGGATATTTGCAGCATATGATTTTAATTGGGTAGAATGGAATCCAACTGATGGAAAATGTATTGAGGAGTCACAAAAGAAAGATACAGCTTGTGGTTTTGAACAAGCTAAAGTTCAAAAAGTAGTATCAAAAGGTTTTGCAGATAAGTGGCCTGCAGCTTATAAAATGTTTAAAGCTATGAAATTAACTAACGCTGATGAAAATGCAGCGATCCTAGAAGTTGACGAAAAAGGTAGAAAAGTTGAAGAAGTTGCAGCTGAATGGATAGCCAATAATAAAAATGTTTGGAAAAATTGGATGAATTAATTTTTATTCATTTGATGCAATATGCTGAGGAACTTAAAGTTTCTCAGCATATTATTTTTGGATCTTTAAATGAAAAATAATGTTGAATTGTCTAAGCAAATAAAATTGTCATGTCGCAATGTATGGAAAGTATATGGTGATAATTCAGATGGTTTTTTTTCAAACAACTCATATTCTCAAGAAGACCCTTCAATTTTAAGTAAAAAAATTACAGAGCAAGGTCATATCGTTGCTAATGCTAACGTAAGCTTTGACGTTCACATTGGTGAAATTTTTGTGATAATGGGATTATCTGGATCAGGTAAATCAACAATTGTTCGTTGTCTTTCTCGTTTAATTGAACCCACTGTAGGTGAAATTCTTCTCGATGAAGAGAACCTTTTGGGAAAAAGTGAAAAAGAACTAATTGAAATACGAAGACATAAAATGGGTATGGTCTTTCAAAATTTTGGGCTATTACCACATCTAAATGTAATCGAAAACATTGCTTTTCCATTAAAGCTGCAAGGATTGAAAGAAAAAGAGAGGATAAAAAAAGCTGAAAGAGTAATTGAGTTAGTAGGTCTAAATGGAAGAGAAAGTAATTTTCCTATGGAATTATCAGGGGGACAACAACAGAGAGTTGGTATAGCAAGATCACTAGCAGTAGAACCTGACGTTTGGTTTTTGGACGAACCTTTCTCTGCCTTGGACCCTTTGATAAGGAAACAAATGCAAGATGAGTTTTTGAGAATTCAATCACTCCAAAAAAAATCAGTTGTATTTATAACCCATGACTTTCAAGAAGCTTTAAGAATCGCTGATAGAATGGCTATAATGCGTGACGGCCAAATAGTACAAATTGGAAAACCAGTAGATCTTATTTTAAATCCTGTAGATAATTACATAAAAGATTTTACGAAAGATGTTCCTTGGGAAAGTGTTTTAAAAGCTTCTGACATTATTGATAAAAGTCAGAAAATCTTACAAACAGCTGAGCAGGTCCCATTTGATATGCCAGTAGCAAAAATGCTTCCTTTACTTTCTAAAAAATCTATGGGGGTAGTGGTTGTGGATCAGGCTGGTGAAAAGCTAGGAATGGCGAATGCTAAGAGTTTTGTTTCTGCATTAGCCATTTCAGAAAATTAAATTGAAATGAAGAATTTATGAAATCCACAATTTTTGAAAAGAACACTTTAAGTTGGATTGTGATAATTCTTATAACTATAGTTTTACTTTTTTTTCAAGATAAGTGGGATTGGATATCAAAATATCCTAAGGAGTTAATCGTTCCCGTTTCAGATTGGATAAATTTTTCAATGGAAAAATTTATTGATAAATTCGGTTGGTTTTTTTTAAATATTTCTTGGCTATTGAGTTGGCCAATCATAAGTGCGCAATGGCTTTTACATAGTGTTCCGTGGGTAGTTATTATTTTTTTAGTAACTTTCACAGCCTATTTATCTTCAGGTCTTAAATTGGCTTTATTTACCTTGTCTGCTTCCTTTTATATGGTTTTAATAGGATACTGGGATGAAAGTATGAATACCCTTGCATTAGTAATTATATCTGTCCCAATGGCAATATTTATAGGGTTTGGATTAGGGGTCTGGGGGTTTTTTTCAAAAAGAGCAGAAAAAGTAATAATGCCAATATTAGATATATTTCAGACTGTACCTACTTTTGCTTATTTATTACCAATCTTGCTGCTATTTGGATTTGGAACAGTAGTGGGATTGATTGCCAGCATCTTATATTCTTTTCCCCCAATGGTAAGAAATACTATACTTGGATTAAAAAGAGTTCCTGATCATATTATTGAATCTGCAATTATGTCTGGAGCGAACTCAAAACAACTATTTTGGCAAGCAATGTTACCATCATGTAAAAAGCAAATCCTTTTGGGAATAAACCAATCAACTATGGC
Organism: uncultured Alphaproteobacteria bacterium; assembly: GCA_902611605.1. Taxonomy (GTDB): domain Bacteria; phylum Pseudomonadota; class Alphaproteobacteria; order Rhodobacterales; family Rhodobacteraceae; genus CACIIZ01. The sequence continues at coordinate 73,870 of CACMAH010000001.1, read as the reverse complement.
AGCCTTAAGTATGGTTATTATAGCTGCAATTATTGGAGGGACTGCTGATATTGGATGGGAGGTTTTATATTATATTAGAAAAGCTGAAGTTGGACAAAGTTTGGTTGTAGGATTAGTGATAGCTTTAATGGCAATAATAATTGATAGAATAACGTCAGGTTTTGCTCTCAAGTCTGATAAAGAAAAAAAGAGCTTAGAATTTTTTAAAAATTTTAGAATGAACTATTTAAGTTTAGCTATAGCCGGAAGTATTCTTTTATTTTTAATAGCAAGATTTTTTGTGGTCTTAGATGATTGGCCTTATAATCTAAGTGTATGGGTATCAGGCTATATTAATGATTTATTTGAAACTTTTGTAAAAACTTTTAGGACTGAAATAAAACAACTTAAGACTTACACATTATTTTTTATAATGCTTCCAACAAAAATTGGATTTCAAGAAGCAGTAAGTCCTTTCACTTGGGGATTTAAGCTGGAGATAGTTCATAAAGTATTTTATTTTGCATCCCTTTTTATATTATCTCTTTGGTTTTTAAAAAATAAAAAAAATAACATTTTTATTTTTATACTATTATTAATGATTTTCCTTTATTTTGGTTTAACTCATATGCCTTGGCCTTCACTTCTACTGATTTATAGTTTTTTTGCATGGCAAGTGGGTGGATATAAGTTAGCTCTAGGTACTTTTTTTGGACTTGGCTTTATTGTAGTTGTTGGAATGTGGCCAGAAGCTATGATTTCAGTTTATCTTTGTGGAATTGCTGTTGTTTTTTGCTTCATTGTGGGCACATCAATAGGTATTTGGGCGGCACATAATACTATTGTTTCAGCTATAGTTAGGCCTATTAATGATACTTTGCAAACAATTCCCTTATTTGTGATCCTCATTCCTTTTGTTATGCTTTTTAAAATTGGTGATTTTACAGCACTTTTAGCAATTATTATATATGCTATAGTTCCTTCAATTCGATATGCTGAGCATGGTATCAGAAATTTACCTAGTGAAGTTATTGATGCTTCAAAAATGATGGGATCAACAAAAACGCAATTGCTTTTTCTAGTAAAATTACCACTAGCATTGCCAGTTATAATGTTAGGATTAAATCAAACAATAATGTATGGAATAGCGATGCTAGTTATCGCTGCACTGATTGGAACAAATGGTTTAGAGCAGATTGTATTTATTGGATTAACAGATGGTAATATGGGAAAAGGTCTAATTGCAGGATTATCAATGGCAATCATTGCTATGATTGTTGATAGAATTACTAAGACAATAAGTGAAAAAAGAAGTGAAGCATTAGGTCTAGCAATAAAATAAAATTGTAAAATTAGGATTTAATTTAAAAATTTGCATGGAAAAAAAATTTGATAAATTACCGTTAACCTGCACTCATTGGGGAACATATAGAGCTAGAGTAACTAATGGAAGGGTTCAAGAACTCTACGGTTTTGAACATGATAGTGACCCATCTCCAATAGGCTCAGGCATTATTGATGTTCAAGATGGTCCTACGCGTATATCAAAACCATCTATTAGAAAAAGTTGGTTAGAAAATGGTCCAAATAGTGATAACCATTTAAGAGGGGTTGATCCATTTGTTGAAGTGAGTTGGACTGAAGCTGAAAAAATAGTTGCAAATGAGTTAAAAAGAGTTTCAAAAAATTTTGGTAATTCAGCAATTTTTGCCGGCTCTTACGGGTGGTCAAGTGCTGGGAGATTTCATCATACACAAAGTCAATTACATCGATTTCTAAACTGTATTGGGGGATATACTAAATCAAAATTTACGTATAGTTTTGCAGCAGCAGAGACGGTTGTACCTCATATTTTAGGGAGTTATAGAGCTTTTCTGGATACTTGTACGAGCTGGAAGTCTATAAAGGAAAATACAGAGCTTTTAGTTTGCTTTGGTGGTATACCTTTAAAAAATGGACAGATAAGTCAAGGGGGAACAGGTAATCATTTTCAGAAAAAAGAATTGTTGGAGGCATCAAATTCAAAGACATATTTTATGAATATTTCTCCTTTAAAGTCTGATTTAATAGGGGAAGTAAATGGTGAATGGATTGCACCCAGGCCTAATACTGATACTGCTTTTATGTTAGGATTAGCTTATACTCTTTATGAATCTGATTTGGTAGATTATGATTTTATTTCCAAATATACAGTAGGTTTTGATAATTTTTTATCTTACTTATTAGGTAAGAAAGATGGAATTCCTAAAACAGCTCAATGGGCCTCTGATATTTGTGAAATTGAACCTGAGATAATTAAGAGACTAGCTAAAAGGATGTCTTCAAAAAGAACAATGATATCTATCAGTTGGTCTTTAACTCGGCAAGATCACGGGGAGCAACCATTTTGGATGGCTATAGTCTTAAGTTGTATGTTAGGTCAAATTGGACTGCCTGGCGGCGGTTTTGGTTTTGGTTATAGTGCTACGAATTTTATTGGTGGTAATTTTGTTATACCTCCTGCTGCGGCATTTCCACAAGGTATTAATCAAGTAAAAGATTTCATTCCGGTTGCTAGAATAAGTGATTTATTGCTTAAGCCTGGAACTAATTTTGAATTTGATGGACAGAACTACACTTATCCCAATACAAAAATAGTATATTGGGCAGGTGGAAACCCCTTCCATCATCATCAAGATTTAGGATTGTTAATGAAAGCCTGGAAAAAACCAGATACAGTTATTTGTAATGAATGGTGTTGGAATTCCTTGGCAAAAAGGTCAGATATAGTTCTCCCATGTACCACACCTTTAGAAAGAGAAGACTTAGGACTTACTCCAAGGGATCCTTATATCATAAAGATGTCAAAACTGACTGAGCCTTACCAAGATAGCAGAGATGATTTTGATATCTTTTCAGGTATAGCAAAGGAAATGGGTGTGCTAGATAATTTTACGGATGGAAAGACCAAAGAAGAATGGCAGAAGTGGATTTATAATGAGACAAGGGAAAAATCTTTAATGAAAAATATAGATATGCCTCCTTATGACGACTTTATCAAAAAGGGATGGTTCAAATTTCCGAACCATAAAGAAGATGTTGTAATGTTAGAAGATTTTAGAACTGATCCTGTAAATTCTAAATTAAATACACCAAGTGGAAAAATTGAAATATACTCAGAAACAATTCATAGTTTTGGGTACATGGATTGTCCAGGTCACCCTGTTTGGCTGGAACCTTGTGAATGGTTAGGCAAAAGGGACAAAGAATACCAATTACATCTAATTTCTAATCAACCAAAAGACAAACTTCATTCTCAACTAGACCATGGAAATTTTAGTCGATCGAATAAGATTAATGGCAGGGAACCCGTTTATATAAACAAAATAGACGCTGATAAAAGGAATTTAAAAGATAAAGATTTGGTAAAGGTATATAATGATAGAGGTTCTTGTTATGCTTCGATAGTAATAGATAATAATTTAAGACCAGGCGTAATATTAATAAGTACTGGGGCCTGGTATGATCCTATTGACCCCTCTATTCCTAACAGTCCATGTAAAAATGGAAATCCAAATACGTTAACTCCTGATAAAGGTACTTCATCCTTGGGTCAGGGACCAATTGCACACACATGTATGGTGGAAATTCAGTTGGCTGAAGGTGAAATCCCACCTGTAACAGCCTATGAGCCACCCACTTTTATTCAATAACTATAGAAATATAAGCAGAAAAGGAAATTTATGATTAACCTTCAAGAAGAAAAAGATTTATTAAATACAGTTGAAATAAGTGCTAGAAGATTTGAAGAATCTCCATTTATTGAAAGGCATGATACTTCTAAAATGATTAGGGGTGTTTATGCAAATCGTTTTCAAGCAGTATATATGGGTGAAGATCCCATTCAGAAGTATTGGACACTCAGACAAAAAGCTTTAATTTTTGATGTTCCCGAGAAACCGATTGAAATAAAGGGACCTGACGCTGTTAAGTTTCTTGACAAGGTTCTAACCAGAAAAATATCAAATATGAAAATTGGACGAGGTTATTATGCAATAGCATGTACTCCCAAGGGTGGTATTTTTATGGATGGTGTTGTTTTCAGATTTAGTGAAAATCATTTTTGGTATGTACAAGCGGATGGTCCTTTCGAAACATGGTTATTAGCCCATAGTGAGGGTTTTGATGTTGAAATCAGCGATCCAAAATCTAGAGTAATTCAGATACAAGGACCTGCTTCGCTAAATATCATGCAAGATGCAACAGGTGGTCAATTAACTGAAGCAATGAAATATTATAGTTCTGGTTTTTTTAATTTTAATGGGCAAGAGCTTTATGTTTCTAGATCAGGTTTTACTGGTGAGCTGGGTTACGAAATTTATTGTGATGGTTATAAAACGGATCATTTGGCTCTTTGGGATCATTTGATGTCTGTAGGCAAAAATCATGGTATGGAGTTTTCTTCTACCAGAGCTTTAACTATTAGAAGAATAGAAGGTGGAATTCTTGGTAACACAACTGATATGGATATTAATATGTCCCCTTTTGAAGCCGGATTATCTTTTGTTGTTGATTTAGAAAAGGAAGATTTTGTTGGAAAGAAAGCATTATTAAATAAGAACAAAAACGTTCTTCTACATGGTCTTACTTGTAAAACAGCTACGCCATCTTCAGGAAGTAAAATTTTGGATGGCAATGAGGAAGTAGGTTATATAACTGCTGGTGTTCCTTCACCAACTTTAGGTCTTGGAATTGGCTATGCAAGATTTTTAAAAGGTAAAGAGTGGCCTGGTAAAAAACTTAAACTTTCTTTACCTAATGGAGAATTTCATTCTGCAGAAATTGTAGATTTACCATTTTTTGATAAAGAGAAAAAAATAATCAAGGGAATTGATAAATCAATTCCAAAAATTTCTAATGATTTTCAATATGATGCTTACTAGTTTATACAACAAACAGTAACATTTTTATTTTCTTGTGAGGGAAGAGTTAATGATAGGATATGTAATGGTTGGTACTAATGACATAAAGCAATCACTTAAATTATATGATAAAATTTTGCCTTTTGCCGGGATGAAAAAAATTGAAGCCACTTCTGATTATGTAGGTTATGCAAGTATTTTCAGTGATGATGAAAAAATTACTTTTTATATTACAAAACCTTATAATGGGAAAAATGCTACTTTTGGTAATGGTTCAATGTTAGCTTTTTTGTGTCAGGATAAACAGTCTGTAGATAATTTCCATAGGATAGGATTGGAAAATGGAGCTAAAGATGAAGGCGCTCCAGGTTTCAGGCCTGGATATGAGGACTATTTTTCATATTTAAGGGATTTTGATGGGAATAAGATTTGTGCTTATTATGAACTATCAAATTGATTTATTCTTAAATGGAATTAAAATTTAAAATTGATCAAAAAAAAGTTTTTAAAGTCTTTAGTGGTAATTCTGGACTTTCACCCTTTCACCCTTTTTATTGTAATAAAAAAACTATTCTTAGAAATTGTGGTGGTAGACTTTATGCTCATTATAATGGTGAAGATATAAATCAAACTTACTGGGCATTAAGAAAATCCGCCATTATTTGTGATACACCTGAACGTCCATTAGAAATTACAGGTCCAGAAGTAATTCCTTTTCTGGATAAAATATTTCCAAGACAAATATCAAAACTTAGAATCAGTAGAGGTATGTATGTAACTGCTTTAACCCATGAGGGAAATACTTTTATGGATGGTATTTTACTAAGGTTATCAGAAGAGTGTTTTTGGTTTGTACAGCCTGATGGTGATATGCATACTTGGCTTTTAGCTCATAAACAAAATTATCAAATTAAAATTAATGAGCCTAATTCAAGAGTTCTACAAATTCAGGGACCCAATTCCTATAAGATATTGAACCAGCTAACAGAGAGTGAAATAGATTCAAAATTTAGTTATTTTAGTGCGGGATTTTTTAAGATTAATTCACAACTCGTTTATATTTCTAGAACTGGTTGGACTGGTGAATTGGGTTATGAGATTTATACTTTTTGTAAAAAAACAAATTTTGAAAAATTATGGAGTGACATTTTAGAAGTTGGTAAAAAATATGGTTTAAAGATTTCAAGTATGCAAGCCATGAATATAAGGAGAATTGAAGCAGGTATCTTAGATTGTGGCAGTGATTTTAGTATATATGACAATCCATATGAGGTTGGATTAGGTAATTTTATTGATCTAAAGAAAAAATTTTTTATTGGAAAAGATAAATTAGTAAATTTACCAAAGCATAAACTACTATTTGGATTTATATCTACTGCTATTATTCCAAAAGGTGGATTTATCATGCATGACGCTCAAAAAAGATCTGTGGGTATTGTTACAACAGGTGCATATTCTCCACAATTCAAATCTGGTATAGGTTATGTAAAATTTTCAAAAAAAATAGAATGGGAAGGTAAGAAATTTTTTGTAAAAAACGAAGATAACAATTTTTATGAATGTGAAATTAAAGACCTACCCTTTTTTGATGTAAGCAAAAATTTACCTAGAGAAATTTTAATTTAATATAATTTAAAATAAATTAATTGAATTATTTCATATACTTTATATATTATTTAAAAAATAAAGTATATATAAAGTACATAAATGCAATGAATTTTTATTCTAAAATATCAATCAATTTTGATTGTGAAGTAGTAGAAGGTGGTTACTTACTTCAGACTTCCTTGATTAGTCCAGTAAAATCCCCTTCATATTTCAACAATAACTATAGTATGATTCAAAAAATCAAAAAACAAAAACCTCGCAGTAAACCTTTTACTGTAGAGGCCTTAGATGATTTTATACATTTATCAAAATTCTTGAGGAGAGACGAATTTAACGAATTACTTATTAGTTTTTATAATAAATGGGGCCCTTTTATAAAGTTGGGTGAGAATTATAAAACTATAAAAAAACTCTTTCAATTATTAGAAGATTCAGAATTCGCTAAACAAAATATGGAGTATCCGCCCTATGATTTTGGTTCTGATTTATTCAGTAAAAAATATCAGGAAATAGAATGGCACTATGATGATACTGGAGAGTTACATCCTGCTTTTAAACCAAAAACTCTCTTTAATGCAATTTATTTAGCTTGGGGTCTTAATCAAAAATCAAAAAAAATAAAAAAAATATGTAAGTACTTTAAGTTTTTTGGAATGAGAAAAAATTGTATACAGTATTTTGAAATCACCAGAGACAATAAAGAATTTTGCTCTAGAGATTGTAGTAATGCTTTTAGGCAAAAACCAAATTGGCAAGAAAAAATCCAGCAAGATTTAGCAATAAGAGTAAAGCAAACAAAAATAAAATTGAATAGATTAAATATTAATAACTGAATACTTTACCTAATTTAAAAAGTTCAAAGTTAATTAATCGACTATGACACCAGGATTCATTATGAATTTAGGATCTAGATATTCTTTAGCATTATAAAGTATTTTTCCAAAATCATCTGGTCTTTGCTTCTTATACCAATGTGAATGGTCTCTCCCTATAGCATGGTGATGTGTAATGGTTCCACCATATTTATGTACAGCATCTGAAGCATATCTTTTTATTTGCACCCAATCTTCCAGCATAGTTTCTTCAGTACTGTTAGCATGAAATGCGAAATAAGGAGCTGGGCCATTTGGATAAGAGTGACTAAACCTGCATGAGACCGCACCAGATTTTCCAGTAATTTCTTTTATAGCTAACTCAGTAGAAATTTTTACATTATGGTAAAAATTATCAAATTTTTCCCATGTAATTGAGGTCTCAAAAGTATCAGATATAATATTTCTTGGTGTTAATTGTTCCCTGTTATAAGGCATTTTTATAAAGGCTTCTCTCCAAGCTCCTACTGTTCCCTGCTGATTTGAAAGGGGATTATTTCTCCAGTCAACATCAATGATTCCACCATGATCTAAGCAACACTCTTCTGCTCTAGAAATCCATGGATCTATATTGTGATCCGCGTTTTCAAATGAAACAATCATTAGAGTATTAGATCCTTTACTAGCACTATTAATTTTTAGTTCTACATGATCGACTATTCTTACATTAGCTGGATAAAGGCCTGCTTGAGAAATTGATTTAACAGCTTGAGCTGCTGATAAAAAATCAGAATAAAGATATCCAGCAGTAGCTTTGAATTTTGGTTTTTTTTGAAGTTTAACCCAAGCATCTGTTATTATACCCATCGATCCTTCTGATCCTAGCATAAAACGATCAGGACTTGGTCCTGCTCCTGACCCAGGTACACGTAAAGAATTCATCTTTCCATTCGGAGACACCATTGAAATATTCTCTACTAAATCATCAATATGAGTGTATAGAGTTGCAAAATGACCTCCTGACCGTGTTGCTATCCATCCTCCTAGGGTAGAATGCTCAAAACTTTGGGGAAAATGTCTAAGGGTTAGGCCGTATTTTTTAAGACCCGACTCCAAGTCTGGTCCTTTTATCCCTCCTTGAATTCTGGCCGAAAGACTTATTTCATCAACCTCAAGTATCTTATTAAATTTTGATAAATTGACGCTTATAGTTCCGTTAAATTTATTGTTAACATCGCAAGTAACTCCTCCAACTACGGATGAACCTGCTCCATAAGGAATAAGGGCTACATTCGATTTATCACAATATTCAAATAATTTGACTAAATCCTTTTCATCTTGTGGATAGGAAATTACATCTGGGGCATGCTTGAAATCACTTTGAAAAGTTCTGATTGAATCAGGTTGTGATTGACCAAAGGCATGAAGGATTCTTTCGTATTTATTTATTGTACTTATATTAGCTAAATCTTTAGGAATAGTGATTTTAGGAATAGAAAGATTAATGCTGTCTATTGTTGGTATAGCTCTTTTCTCTGAGCCATTAATATTATAATTTCCTAATGAATTAAGTAGATTTTTAATTTCAGTTTGGCTAAGCTGATTTTGTTCAAATCCCCAGCCCCAATATTTCAGTTTTTCTTTAATTAGAATTATCCTTTCAAAAGATCACTACAATTTTGAAAATCTCTTTCATAACATCTTTCTTGCAACTTCAATGCTTTCTCAACATCATCTTCAGATAATTCTTCGATCAATACATCTCTATTTTTGGTAGCTTGTTCATGATAATTAGAAGCTAACATGAACCACATTAGTGAATAAATTGGATTGGGTTTTAGAAATTCATTTCCGTTATAGTACATCATTCCAAGTTCAAACATAGCATCGATTTGTTTTAATTGAGCTGCTAAATATAATGCAAGTGTTTGAGGTTTTCCTTGATTTATTCCCATTTTTTTCCAAAGCATTGCTATCCTGTACAAAGCTTCTGGATGATCATCCTGAATTGCATAATCATAATACTCATTAGCCAATTCGTAATTTTGAGGAGTACCTTCACCAAATTCATGCATCAGTCCTAATCTATAAGCCGCTGTAGCATTTTGTTGATCGAAGGCAAGTTTAAAAAATCTTATCGCTTCTTTATCATCTACTTCAACACCAAGTCCATCATCATAAAGTATTCCTAAATTTACTTGTGAATTTGAAAATCCTTGATTTGCAGCCAATTTATACCATTTACGTGCAGCCTTATAATCTTTTTCAAGACCTACTAAACCAAAGTGGTAGAAACGTCCTAAATTATATTGAGCTAAATAATATCCAGAATCTGCAGCTAACTTAGCCAGTCGTATTCCTTCTCCAAAATCTTGTTTAACACCATCACCATTCAAATACATTTTCATTAGAACATAGTTGGCTTGGGGCACACCTAGATCAGCTGCTTTATTTAGCCATTTGAGCGCTTTATCATAATCCTTTATTTCGTGATAAATAATCCCAAGGTTTTGAATAGAACCAAGGTAATTTTGATTTGCAGCCTCTTTATATAATTCTATGGCTTTATCCACATTGACCTCAATATTTTTACTCCCATATTGATAAATCACACCTAAATTATGATAAGAATATACTACTCTTCCTTCAGTAATAGCTTTCTCATACCAGTTAATTGCCTCGTCTATATCTTGTTCAACACCAAGACCATTATCGAAAATATGGCCTAATTCATGAAGTGCTAGTGGGAAATTTTTTTCTGCTGAAAGGCGATAAAATTCTATTCCCAGTTTCATATTTTTTGGAGTTCCCAAACCATTAAAGATTAGGTTTCCATACCAAAATTGTGCTCTGGCATCACCTTGATCGGCCAGAGGTTTTAATTCTTCTATAGCTTGTTCATAATTTCCTTTATTTATAGCGTCCATACCATCATCAAAATCTGCTAATGAAATTTCGCTACTCAAAAAGATGATCACTGTCACCTTAGTTAAATATTCTATAAAATTTTTAAAACGAATCATAACCTTATTTCCTTTTACAAATAAGTAATATTAAATCCTATCATTATAATTTGATTGGAAAAGGTTAGAATTTTTTGCTTTTCATTAATTTTAATTTAAGTTATGTACACTTAAGTTAGCGGGCGTAGCTCAGGGGTAGAGCGTTACCTTGCCAAGGTAAATGTCGTGAGTTCGAATCTCATCGCCCGCTCCATCTATTTTATTTACATTTTAAAATAATAATTTTGTAATTAGAAATATTTTTTTAATAATCATAAATGCCAGTTTCTGATTTTTTACAAATTGTAATTCCAAAATTTAGTCAAGATGATGCTTCAAATTTAGCAAACCATCTTGAAGCTTTAGGTCACATCCCAATTATTATTTCAAAAAAAACTAGAGCTATAAGTTTAAACGAAGGTGCAAGAAAAACAACCAGCGATTATATTCTATTTTTACATGCAGATTCGAAAATTGAAGATGACACTATTGAAAATTTAATAAACTACATAAAAGTCCGTAATGTTGAGGGGATGTATTATTTTTCTCTAAAATTTGATCAAGGGAAAATTCTTAGACTAAATTCTATTGGAGCAAATTTAAGGAGTTTTTTGTTTTCTCTGCCTTATGGAGACCAAGGGTTTTGTATATCAAGAAAACTTTTTATGAAAACAGGGGGATTCCCAGAAAATGTAAATTATGGTGAAGACTTATACTTTGTTCTTAAACTTAAGCAAATGGGAATATCTATTCTTAATAATCAAAATTACATAATAACTAGCTCAAGAAAATATTTAAATAATGGTTGGTTAATTACAACTTTACAGCATCAATGGAGATTACTTTTGATACTATTTAATTTTTATTTTAAAAGAAATCAATAAAATGAAAAAATGTTTAGTTATCTTAGCAAAAACACCGTTTCTTTCAGATGTAAAAACTAGATTATCTTCAAAAATAGGAATTAAAAATACACACATATTTTATGAGATGTGTAAAAATTGTGTGGAGGATTTAACATCAAAACTTGACTACGATATTAAAATTGCCACTGCTGAAAAAGAGGGTGAATCCAATGATTATTGGAAAAAATTTAATACCTTTTTCGCTGAAGGAAAAAATATTGCAGAGAAGCAAAATTTCATATTTCAAGAATTACTTAAAATTTATGAATCAGTAATTCTTATAGGAATAGACATTCCTCAATTAAGTAAAAAATTTATCAATAATGCCTTTACGTATCTTGAGAAAAATGACCAAATCATAGGCCCGTCCACTGATGGAGGATTTTATCTGGTTGGTAGTAAATCTAACATCAAAAAAGAAGTTTGGGATAATACTGAATGGAGTTGTGCCAAAACTTTACAAACTTTTGTACGCTCTATGAAACCTAAACCATACAAGTTAAAAATATTTACAGATGTTGATGAATTTCAAGATTTAAGTGAAATGATTAAAGAAATGCCTTCTATTACATCTAAACGACAAGTTAAGCTAATTAAATGGGTAAATAGTATTGAAGAATTAATTAAATAGAAATATTCTGTATTTATGTCTTATTATTGTAGAACAGTAAAATTCACATTTATAAGTGAGTTCGCAAAAAAAAGTTTTATTTCCCAATTGAATTCATCCGTTAACGATGTTGATTTTGAGAGGGGGTTAATTCAGAGAATTTTTTTTGATACTTCTGAAAATCAAATTGTTCAAATTTTTGTTTGGCCTGATAAATTTTCTGCTGATAAAAGAATGAAAGAAATTGGTGATGATCTACTACAAAATTTGAGAGAAGCAAACGTTAAAATAGAAAGATTTGAGGGTTTAATAAGCGAATTTTCAATAAATCCATCTTATAAACCAACCAGGTTAAGTTAAGAAATTTAAATATTGTTTCTTACGTAACGTAATAAAATATTTTTGTTGAAAAAGATAAAAATTAATAGATAACAAAAAACAATTTTTTTCTTTTAGAGTAGGATTATTAATGGAAAGTTTAACTTCGAAATATGCTGTATTTATTATTAGCAACAGAATTAAAGTTTTAATAGCTACATTTCTATTAATTATGATCGCAACAGCTATGATTATTTCCTATCCCTTAAAGCATAACAACTCAAATGAGATGTGGTTTTTGCCTGGTGATCCTAATCTCGTAGCCTTTGAAAAACTCCAAGATCTTTTTGGAAGCTCTGAGTATCTTATAGTAGGAGTTACAGCAAGAGATAAAGATAAGGATATTTTCGAATATGAAACCTTAATTATGATTGATGAAATTTCTACTATGCTTGAAGATCATGAAATCGTTGAACAAGTTAGAAGTTTATCCAAATATCAAAGAACATACGATAAAAATGGAATGGTTGCTACAGATGATCTTATTGAAGATTTTGAGGAACTTGGAGATGATCCAACCCTAATAGAAAATGCTAGAAATATAATGAAAGGGGAGGAACTAGCATTAGACTCGATTATAACATCTGATCTTAAACATACGCGAATATTAGCTCGAACAGAATATCGTGCAAATGATAATTCCCATAAAATAAAAGTAGTTAATGACCTTAGGAATTTTATTAAAGAAAAAGGTTATTTAGATAAAGGCTATGATTTGAAGCTTGGTGGTGTTCCTTATATAGGAGAAAGATTTGAAACTATAAGTAATACGGAATTTGGTTGGATGATCCCAACACAGGCAGCTATAATGTTTATTATTCTTGGTATAATATTTAAATCTATTGCTGGTATGTTTGTTCCTTGGGTTGTGATAGCAACCAGTGCAATAACATTTTCTGGTTTGCAAGCCTTTTTAGGATTACCTATAACTGTTGTGAATCAATCTTTGACTCCTATAACGATGTTAATTGGTATGGCGACTGCTGTTCATGTCCTTTCTGAATTTTATGGACTTAGAACTGCAGGTTTAAATGCCAAGGATGCAAGTGTTAAATTGATTAAAAATCTTTTAAAACCAATCTTTTTTACCTGTTTAACAACTTCAATTGGATTTTCTGCACTCTATGTAACAAAGTTGGTGCCAGTTAAGGAGTTTGCAATAATTGCAGCTTTTATTCCATTGATAGTATTTTTATTTTCAATGACGGCACTTCCTGCTGCACTAAGTTTCTTTTCCAAAATGCCAAAGTGGACAACAAGTACATTTAAAGATGGATGGCTTACTAAATTTACAAATTTTTTACCTGACTTTAATTTTAAATACCGCAAAATAATTGCTTCTCTTGGATGTGTACTGTTAATACTTAGTATTTATGGTGTTTCTCAAATAAATGTAGATACTAACATCTTTAAATATTTTAGGTCTGATTTGAAAGTTACAAAAGATTTAATTTACTTTGATAATACATACAAGGGCGCAGCAAATGTAGAATATTTAGTAACTTCAGAAGAAAAGTTTACTGATGACGGTTTAATCAAAGAACCTGAGTTTTTGAAAGAAGTAGGAGAATTAGAAAAATTTTTAGAAGACAAACCTGATGTTGGTAAAGGTTTAACAGTTCCTGATTTCTTAAAACAGACCAGGCAGGCCTTTAGTGGTGATGATCCTAATTACTTTATTTTACCTGATACTAAAGAAATGACTGCGCAACTTTTGTTATTGTATGAAAATTCAGGTCCTGAAGAGGATCTATCTGATTTAAAGGATTTTGATGAAAAAAATTTAAGGATGACTTTTCCCATAACCAATATGGATGCAAGTGAATTTAATGTCTTTGTTAGAAAACTAAATTCAGAAATTAAAGAAAAGTTTCCCTCTCTAAATGCTTTGGCTACGGGACCAATGGTCATGTTTCAGGCTCAAAACGAATATACTGACAAAGGTATTACAAGTTCATTTTCTGTTTCTTTACTTTTGATAAGTATAACGTTTTTCATTTTATTTAGGTCCGTAAAATTTGGGGCTATAGCAATAATACCTAGTGTGATACCAATATTATTAGCTGGCGGTATTGCAACTGTAATGGGAAGAGATTTAAATCTAGGTTCCTTAATAGTTGGTGCTATGACAATGGGAATTGCTGTTGATGATAGCATCCATATGGTAAGTCGTTATAGGCTTGCTAGATTAGAGGGTAGTAATGTACATCAGGCAATGAAAAGAGCGTTGAATGAGTCTGGAAGAGCAATAATTACAACATCTATTATTTTGGTAATAGGATTCAGTGTTTTTTTAATGGCAAGTTTAGTCCCAACTATTGATATTGGTAGATTTTCAGCAATTATTTTTCTGCTAGCGTTATTTGGTGTTTTGTTTTTTATACCATCAATACTATATATTTTGGACGGCAAAAAAGAAGAATTACAAACAGCATAATTGATAGGAAAAAAATGATAACAACAAAATTATTAAAGTTATTTACCTCGGTTTTATTATTAATATTTTCTTTTAGTGGCGTATTATATGGATCATCTGCTCTGGAAATAATGACTAAAGTTGATGCCCGTTACACTGGAGACTCAGCTATTTCTGACTGGCGTATGATTTTAATTGATAAAAAGGATCGAAAAAGAATAAGGGAAATCGAGATTTTTAGTAAAGAATATAATGATGTTGATAAATCAATTTCCTTTTTTAAAAGTCCAGGTGATGTAAAGGGAACCTCCTATATGTCTTTCAATTGGGAATCAACATCAAAGGAGGATGATTCATGGTTATATCTTCCAGCTTTACAGAAAGTGAATAGAATAGCTTCTGCTGATAGATCTGGTTCATTTATGGGAAGTGATTTTACCTATTCAGATATAGATGGTTTTGAACTTGAAGATTTTAATTATAAACTTGTTAAAGATAGTGATGTTGTAGATGGCAAAGATTGTTGGGTAATTGAGTCCACACCTAAAAACAAAAAGGTTATTGCGAAGACTGGATATTTAAGATCTATTCAATGGGTCAGAAAAGATATTTATTTTGTAGTTAAGAATAGAATTCTTGTGAAAAAAGGTAAAAAAGTAAAATTATTTGCTGCAAAAGATATTCAAAAAATTGACGGAGTGTGGACTGCAAAAACATTACAAATGATTACAACCAAAAATAAAAAGCTAGTGCATAAGAGCATTTTTCAACTAAAAAGTGTAAAATATAATTCAAATGTAGAAGACTCGATTTTTGAAACTGAGGTTATGCAACGTGGACTTTAATTATGTTTTAAAGATATTTATTAAGTTTTTTTTTGTAACTTTTGTTATTTTTTGCGCATCTATATCGTATTCTCAAGATGATGATTTTAATTTAGAATCTGATGATTTTGATTTATTAGAGGATTCTTCATTTGATCAATTAGAATTAGAATTAGAAAAAAATGATAACTTAATTTTAGCAGATGAAAATGACGTTTCAGATCTAAAAAAAAGCGATGAAGTTTTACTATCAAAATCCTTAGATGGTTTGTCAGGCGCAATAATTCAGAATTTTGTTTATGGTCTACAAAATCCACCAGATATTTTTAATAGGAATAACAAAGGTATAGAGAGAGTAGAGACTATTCTCAATCTAGACTTCAAAGGTGAATTGGCACCTCAATTTAATTTTAAGATAGGAGGTAATTTTCGTTATGACTGGGGTAAATGGAAAAATAATAAATTTCAAACTAATGAAGATAGTACAAAATTTAATATAAAAGACTTTTACCTAGATTACTATCCATCTTCCCAGATTTGGTTAAGAATTGGCAATCAAATTATAGCAAGAGGACAGTTAGATAATTTATCAATAACTGATACTATTAACCCAAGAGATTTATCAATTCCTGGTCAGGGAGAACTTTCGGAAATTAGACAGCAAGTTCCAGCTATATTATTAAATTTTCCCATTTCAGATTTAAAAGTAGAATTAGTTGTAACAAGCCGAGCTGGTGGTAATTTGATGGGTGAAAAAGGGGGGAGTTTTGATCCTACAATACCATTTTCACAAAATCTAGTTAATACAGGAGGTAATCCCTTTACAATTAATTATTTGAATCCATCAAATGAGATAGAATTTTTTACAAATATAAATTACTCATTTAATGGAGGTGACATATCTCTAGTTTTTTCTGATGAAAACCAAAACCAAAGAAGTTTGAAAAATATCAAATCAAAATCTTTGTTAAGTCAGCTTGATTTTGGTTTTGATAGAATTCAAATTCTTGGTATAAGTGGAAACCTTGCACGTGGTGATTTTTTGCTAAAATATGAGGGTGCAAATATATCTGGGGCTTCATTTTTGAAAGCTAATCTGGTTGATCTACCAGGTTTAAAAAAAAATCAGAATGTATTAGGTCTTGGTTTTGACTATAGTGGAATTAATAATTTAACTATAGGCTATGAAGGTAATTTGAGAATTATTGATAATTATAGTAATGATTTGACTATAGCAAAACAAACTTTAGGACACTCAGTTCAATTTAGATGGACAGGCCTGAATGATTTACTAAGCATTAATGCCAATTTAAGTAGATTGACAGGAGAAAAGAGTATTATTGGTAGTCTTGCAACGAGTTATAAACCTAGAGATGGTTTAACAATAAATGCAAGATATGTGCAATACGATGCTGTTGAAATTACAGATACCCTTTACCCTTATCAAAAACAGGACGTCATAATATTATCTACAGAATATAGCTTTTAAATATATTATTGTTGCTTACCTTCTAATACACTTACTTTTGCCATTGCTTGCTCTTTAAACTTTTGAAGTATTTCTAAAGTTTTAAGTTCTTTTCCGGCCATTTTTATATCTGCAAATAATTCTACAACAACTCCTGCATTTTCTGAAGATTTAAATAAAAGAATAGTATGTCCTTTAGCTGTTTCAACTGAAGTAGTAGTTTGAATAACTGTCCAAAGTGAAGGAGCTAGTAAAGTGAAATTTATAACTCTAGCATACATTATGCGTCTTCCGAAAATGCTTTTGCAGATACATATTCATTCATTTTATTTGATGCAAATTCATAAATTTTTTGTAATTCTCCAGCATCAAATGCTCTATACCAATTTAGATCATCAAACATCCCACTCGCTTTAATGATACCTGTCATTGATGCAACCGCTTCATCATTCGGACCTTCAATAAAAGCTATGGCATTCATTTCTGGGTGATTGATATATAGCATTTGAAGTAATTTACCACCCAGATTTTCAAAAAAGGGAGTTACTATTTCAGTACGGTTTTGTGGTTTCCCAACCATAGAAGAGCTAAATTCGATACTAAGCTTTCCAATCATTATATATTTGTACATATATTTTCCTTTCTTTTTGATATAAAATCATATTAATCATATGTTAGGATTAAATTAATTTTGTTTTACATTTCTATTTTTTTCAACTGGATTTTTAAAAAAGGATAATTAACCTTGAGTAAAGAAGAAATTCATTATGATGTTACACATATCTCTTTTTTAGAGAAACTATGGGGTGACGGATATATGTCACCTGGTGGCAAAAAAGAAATTAATAGGTTATTAAATGGTTTAGATCTTACTGAAAAAAAAATATTAGATGTTGGATGTGGTGCAGGTGGTATAACAGTTAGCTTAGTGAAAGATTATGGTGCAAGAGAAGTCATAGGCGTAGATGTTGAAGAAGATGTAGTAAATTCTGCTATTAGGAGAGTAGTAAAAAATCGATTAAAAGATAACATTGAAATTCTTCTTATTGGCAAGTCAAATTTACCCTTTGAAGATAACTGCTTTGATATAGTTTTTTCAAAAGATTCTTTTGTTCATATTCCTGATAAAGAAAAAACTTTTTCTCAAGTTTTTAAAGTATTAAAACCAGGAGGATTTTTTGTCTTTTCAGACTGGTTAATTTCTCATGATCAAAAACCATCAAAAGAGATGGAATATTACTTGAAATTGGAGGATTTAGGTTTTGGAATGAGATCTCCATTATTATATTATAATGCATTAAAGAAAAGTGGGTTTGTTTCTATAAAAAAGAATAACAGGAACAAATGGTATAAAGAAGAAGCTAGAAAAGAATTACAAATATTATCAGGTCCAGCTAGAAAGTCTTATGAGGAGATTACTTCAAATAACTTTATTGAAGATCAAATTAAAACTTGGAAAGCTATGATTAGAGTTTTAGATACTGGTGAACATTGTCCTCATCATTTTCGTGCACAAAAACCTGAAAATTAATTATTCAATTAAAACCTCTTAGTATTGATAAGTTTTCATTAATTTTTTTTTAATTATTAATTCTACAGGATATATTGTAATTTTTACTTGAATTCCCTGTTGTTTATATTATTTAACACGAATGCATATTATCTTTCCATACATTAGAACAAAAAAATCATGATTATAGGAACTATTAAAGAATCAAGTGAAAATGAAAACCGCGTAGCCATAACGCCTGAATCTGCAAAATTTTTGATAAAATTAGGTCATGAAGTAATCATACAATCAGGTGCCGGAGAAAAGGCTCGGTTTTCTGATAAAGATTATAAGGCATCTGGTTGTAAAATCTTAAAATCATCTTCTGGTATTTTTAAAGAAGCTGATGTTATAGCAAAAGTTAATGCACCTAGCAAAATTGAGCAAAGTAAACTCCAAAAAAAACAAGTTTTAATTAGTTTTATTTGGCCTGCTCAAAATAATTCTTTATTAGAAAATTTACAAAAAAAAGGTGTTACTTCTATTGCCATGGATATGGTACCTAGAATAAGTCGTGCTCAAAAAATGGATGCATTATCATCTATGTCTAATATTGCTGGTTACAGGGCAGTTATAGAAGCAACTAATAATTTTGATAGATTTCTTACCGGCCAGATAACAGCTGCTGGAAAAGTTCCACCAGCTAAAGTTTTGGTAATTGGCGCTGGAGTTGCTGGTTTAGCTGCTATTGGAACATCTGTAAGTTTAGGTGCTATTGTCAGGGCTTTTGATGTTAGACCTGAAGTAGCAGAGCAAATTGAAAGTATGGGTGCTGAATTTCTAATGCTTGACTTTGATGAGGGTGCAGATGGATCTGAAACAGGTGGGTATGCAGCTCCATCAAGTCCAGAGTTTAGAGAAAAACAATTAGAATGTTTTAGAAAACAAGCAGATGAAGTAGATATTGTTATTACAACGGCACTAATACCTGGAATGGATGCTCCTAAGTTGTGGTTAAAAGAATTCGTTGATAAAATGAAACCAGGATCAGTGATAGTAGATTTGGCCGCTGAAAAAGGTGGTAATTGTGATTTAACTAAACCAGGCGATAAGATAGTTACAAAAAATAATGTAACTATTGTCGGTTATACAGATTTTCCAAGTAGAATGGCATCTCAGTCTTCAACTCTTTATTCAACGAATATTAGGCACATGATTGATGACTTAACTCCAAAGAAAGATGGCAAGATTAACATCAACATGAAGGATGACGTCATAAGAGGAAGCACCGTTACTCATAACGGAGAAATTACTTTCCCTCCGCCTCCTCCAAAAGTTCAGGCTATAGCTAAGCAAGCTCCAAAACCCGTTGAAAAAACTCCTGAGGATATTAAAGCAGAAGAAGTTGAAGCTTTTAGAAAAAATACAATCCAACAAACTATTTTATTATGCATTGGTGGGTTATTTATGTTTGTGATTGGAAATTATGCTCCTTCGGAGTTTATGCAGCACATGATTGTTTTTGCCTTGGCGTGTTTTGTTGGTTTTCAAGTCATTTGGAATGTAAGTCATGCTTTGCATACACCACTTATGGCTGTTACTAACGCAATATCAGGCATTATAATTATAGGTGCAGTTTTGCAAATGACATCTGAAAGTTGGATAGCAATCATTCTTGCAGCTATTTCAGTACTGATCTCGACCATTAACATAGTTGGCGGTTTCTTGGTTGCAAGACGTATGTTAGCAATGTTTCAGAAATCTTAATTAGAGGACATACCTATGGAATATGGATTAGTATCTGCAGCATATATTTCGGCAAGTGTATTATTTATATTGTCATTAGGTGGTTTAAGCAACCAAGAGAAAGCAAAAAGGGCTGTTTGGTTTGGTATCGCTGGTATGGCCTTATCTGTTCTTTTTACTGTTTTTGGAGGTAGTTCTGGGAATTTTTGGTTACTTTTTCCCATGATCATTATCGGTTCTGTAATCGGTTATTATGTTGCACAAAAAGTTGAAATGACCGAAATGCCTCAGCTTGTAGCTGCCCTTCACAGTTTTGTTGGTTTAGCGGCAGTTTTTATAGGAATCAATGCTCAACTTGAATTATCTTTTGTCAAGAGTTTTACTGGTAATATAAATGAGTTGAGTGGATTCACGAAAAAAATAGCATCCAAAGATTCTGCAGAAATTTCAATAATGGCTGTAGAAATATTCCTTGGAGTTTTTATTGGCGCTATTACCTTTACTGGTTCTGTAGTAGCATTTGGTAAATTATCAGGAAAAATTGATGGTAAAGTTTATAAACTACCAGGTGGGCACGGTCTTAATTTGGTTGCTTTGGTAATTTCAATATTATTGGGACTTTTATATTTTAACGGGTCAGGCATCTGGACAATTATTATAATGGCTATTTTGGCTGGTTTTATTGGTTGGCACTTGATAATGGGTATTGGTGGTGCTGATATGCCTGTTGTTGTTTCTATGTTAAATTCTTATTCTGGATGGGCTGCTGCTGCCATAGGTTTTACTTTAGGAAATGACTTGTTAATTGTAACAGGCGCTTTGGTTGGATCTTCAGGAGCAATATTAAGTTATATAATGTGTAAAGCGATGAATAGGCGCTTTATAAGTGTAATTTTAGGTGGCTTTGGATCGCAAGTTCAGACAGAAACTGAAATTGATGGAGAACAAATTGCAATAGATACAGATGGTGTTGCTTCATTATTAAATGATGCAGATCAAATTATAATAGTACCTGGATATGGAATGGCTGTAGCTCAAGCACAACAAACAGTTTCTGAATTAACTAGAAGATTAAGAGCAAAATCCAAAAAAGTGAGATTTGGTATTCATCCTGTAGCTGGAAGGCTTCCAGGACATATGAATGTTTTGTTGGCTGAAGCAAAAGTACCCTATGACATAGTTTTAGAAATGGACGAAATAAATGATGATTTTCCCGATACAGATGTTGTTATTGTTATAGGATCTAATGATATAGTAAATCCAGCGGCACAAGATGACCCTAATAGTCCTATTGCAGGAATGCCTGTTCTTGAAGTTTGGAAATCTAAAAATGTTATAGTTTCAAAAAGAGGACAAGGAACTGGATATTCTGGAATTCAAAATCCACTCTTTTTTAAAGAAAACACAAGAATGTTTTATGGAGATGCAAAACAATCACTCGATAGTTTGTTAACTAAAATAGATTAAAACATTTAAATAATTTAGAAGTCTGTTGGGGCTCCACCTTCTTTTATTCTTTTATCAACAAACTCATTGAGTTCTTCTTTGATACCTTGGTCAATTGGAGGCGGTTCAAAATCATTTAGTATTTTCTTCCATATTTTATTTGCTTTTTTATGCGTCCATTCAGCTCCTGCCTCATTCCAAGCTTCAAAGTTTCTCCAATCTGACAAAAAAGGAGAATAAAAAGCATCTGAGTATCTTTCTTGAGTATGCTGGCATCCAAAAAAATGACCTGTTGAACCAACCTCTGATACCGCCCCAAATGCTAAATCATCTTCCGAAAAATTACATAAATCAGGTTCAAAATATCTTTTGAATTGTTGTAAAACTTCACAATCCATTACAAATTTCTCATAAGAAGCTATTAATCCACCCTCTAACCAACCTGCACTGTGATAAACTAGATTTGTACCCGAAGTTGCTGAGGCCCATAGGCTATTTAAACTTTCCCACATAGCTTGACCATCAGGTGCATTTGCAGCACATGCATTAGATGACCTAAGAGGTAAATTGTAATATCGTGCCATTTGTCCAGTTATTTGAGTTGCACGAACATACTCCGGTGTCCCAAATGCAGGTGCTCCGGATTTCATATCTACATTAGAAGTGAAAGTACCTAAAACAACAGGACAACCAGGATTGATATACTGTAATAATGCAATTGCGGCTAATCCCTCAGCTATTGATTGTGCAACAGCTCCTACTATGGTAACTGGTGCCATGGCACCAGCTAAGGTAAATGGTGTAACAACAACAGGCTGATTTTTTCTTGAAAAACGCATTGCTCCATCAAGCATCGGCCAGTCATGTTTTAGGGGTGAAGATGAGTTAATATTAGTATATATTCGGGCTTCTTTTTTAAATTCATCTTTATCAAGACCGCTAGCTATTCTAACCATTTCAATAGCGTCTTCAACTCTTTCAGAACCCAGTGAATATGCATGACACACTTTATCAGTCAAAATTAATTTTTCATATATGCATTTAAGATGTCTTATGGAGGAATGTACATCGATTGGCTCTACAGGATAGCCTCCTGCTACATGTATACAATTAAAATATTGCGTTAGTTTAAGGAGGTCTTTAAAACTTTCAAAATCACCAGGTCTTCTGCCTCGGTCTAAATCCATCACGTTGGGTGGAGAAGAAACATTGACAAATGTCATGTGACGTCCACCAATAACTACTTTATGTTTTTTATTCCTAGGTATGATTTCAAATTCATTAGGTGCATTTTTTATCATTTCCATGACCCAATTTCGATCCATCTTAACATTGTCAGAATTCGGGTCTACCTTACATCCTGCTTTCTGGAGAATAGATTTGGCTTCACTATTAATAAATTCAATTCCTATATCCTCTAAAATTCGCATGGCTGTATTATGAATTTTTTCAATACCTTCAAATGGTATAGGTTCAATGAAATTATCATTATTAATAGGTAGTGACCAGGGAGTTTGAGAAATAGAAAAACTATTTTCTCTTCTTTTATTACCAGAGCGTCCACCTGATCTAGACTTTTTCATTTCTTTCATAGTAACCAATTTTTTATTTAATAAAAAACCAAGAAAAAAAATAAGTAAAGAAAATTATCTACAAATTAATTTAAATAATTTGGAATATCTTCAATAGATGTTAGAATAATATCTGCATATGGATCTAATTCCTTTTTTTCTGCAACACCTGTAAGAACTCCAATTGCATGTACTCCAGCTTTTTTTGCAGCAATTAGGTCATGAGTACTATCACCAACCATAGCAACATCTCTTACATTTAATTTCAAAGATTTACAAAAAGCTTCTAGCTGCCCTGTTTCAGGTTTAAAACCATAACCACTATCAGAGCCTGCTATAAAATCAAAAAATTCGATTATTTTCGCATCTTTTAATTGGGATCTACAGGGGGTTTCATTATCATTTGTTGCTATACCTATAGAAATTTCTTTTGATTTTAAATAATAGAATAATGCTCTCAGGTCTCCAACTGGTTTTGGGGTAAGTGTCATTAATTTTGAATTTATAAACTTTTCTAATGCTTCTCCTTTTAAATTTTTCGAGAAAGGTTCAATTGTGTATAAAAATTCTTTGGTTGTTCCAGCAATAAAAGGACTTCCTTTTAAAAATTTTTTTCTGGATAAATTAAAGCCTAATAGATAGGCCATTTTTTGCTTTTTTTCAATTGAATCACCGCTTAGAATTTCTAAAACTTCGTCTAACCAGTCTCCCCAACTTTCTTGGAAATGAAATAATGTTCCATCCTTATCAAAAATTAGTCCTTTAAATCTCAATATAGGTTCCTTTATACTATTTGTGACTTATACATTTAAGGAAATTTAAGTTATGAGACAAGTCCCTGCAGTCAAACAAGATTATTTATATTTTGAAGAACTAAAAACTCGTTGGAGGGATAGTGATGTATATGGTCATATGAATAATGCAGTTTTTTACGAATATGCAGATACTATTGTAAATAGCTGGTTAATAAATAAAGGATCGCTAAATGTCCCATTAAGTAAAACTGTAGGATTAGTAGTAGAAACAAGATGTACTTATTTTTCTGAACTTAAATTCCCTGACTTAGTCACGGCTGGTCTAAAATTAAATAAATTAGGTAATTCTTCTGTCCATTATGAGATAGGTCTTTTTTCTAATTTTGAAGAAAAAACTGCGGCTAGAATTTCTTTTATACATGTTTTTGTAGATGTAAAAACTAGAAAACCAAAAAAAATTCCTTCAAAATTATTAGAACCTCTAAAATCATTAATGAAAGTTTAAATTAGAAACCTATTACATAAAATTTCTATCTCTTGCCAACTTTTGGGATTATGGGTTGCAGCAAACGATTTTGGTAGAAATTTCCTTACAAGATCACATCCTGTGAAATGAAATCTATAAATACTTGGCACAAATTTTTTTGCACTTTCAATTTGTGACAAATTATCATCAATGAAAATTATTGGTTTTTGAATTCCTTTACATAATTGTTTTAAGGCTAGTCCTTTTGGACCTTGATTCATAATAATCGGAAATGAAATATTTAAATCCTTAAAATTTTTAAGCCTTTTCTCGTAAGCATATCCAGGAACATTTGTTAAAATGATTATTTGGGAAAATTTTGAAATATTATTTAACGTTTTTAAAGCTCCCGCTGTAATTGGTTGCCTATGAGTTTCTTTTTGTATGAAATCAATTACTAATTTTTGTGATTTTCTATTTTCTAAAATTTTGTTTGTTTCTATATTTTTTATTGAATTACTTAGTGTATATCCATTAAGTTCTAATGCCCAGCCTCTTTCTTTTAGATATAAAATAAAAGGTTTTGCAAAATGTACTATGACTTCATCTGCATCTACGATAACAAGAGGTAAGTTTAACTTTATATCTAAATCTTTAATTTGTTTATAAGTTTTTTCAATCATAGGCTTTTATTTATTTATAAAAAAATTAAATTTAAAATTATTGAGAACTTTATATAGAAAATTTTCATTAAACAAGGGAGATGATTTGAACAAAAATAATTTAAAGTCTAAAGAAATTAAAGATGCTGCTACAATTGTTATAGTTAGAAAAGAAAATAACAAGTATAAAATATTAATGGGGCAAAGAGGAAAAGAGGCAGTTTTTATGCCTAATAAATTTGTATTCCCTGGAGGAGCATATGAAAAAAATGATAGTTTGGTTCCTTTTTCAAAACCACTTCCAGATGAAGAAAAAATTCTTTTATCACTAAAAAGTTCTATGTCGCGATCTGAGTCACTGGCTGCAACAGTGATTAGAGAATTATGGGAAGAGACAGGATTGAAAATTGCAGAATCTTATCATTGGAATAATTTAAGAATTCACGGATGGGATGATTTTTATAAAAATAATATTGCGCCAGATGTCTCAAAATTAAAATTTTTTTTTCGAGCTATAACCCCAGTTGGCAGACCAAGAAGATTTGATGCTCGTTTTTTTATCTGTTTTGCTGAAGACTTACATTGCAATTTAGATGATTTTTCCAAAGCATCTTCAGAATTAAGTCATTTGCAATGGATAGAAATCAAAAAAACAGAAGATTTTGATCTTCCCATAATCACAAGGATAGTTTTAAAAGAAGTAAATTTCATCATTAAAAATGGAAATATTAAAGAAAGAGTACCATTTTATAATGAAGGATCTTCATCAAGTAATTTTACATATCTTTGATATTATTTAGTCTCATGTTATCTTGACACAATTTTTTTTCTGTGTAGAACAAATTTAAATTTATAGAAGGGTAAATTAATGGCGAAACCTACAACAATTAAAATTAGACTAAATTCTACTGCTGACACAGGTCACTTTTATGTAACAAAAAAAAATGCTAGAACTATGACTGAAAAGATGGTTGTAAAAAAATATGATCCTGTAGCCAGAAAACACGTAGAATATAAAGAGGGTAAAATTAAATAAAAAAGGCCACTAAATGTGGCCTTTCATGATAAGTCTTTTGAGAAATATTTTTACTCTCTATTTCCCATAAACTGTAAAAGAAACATAAACATATTTAAGAAATTTATGTATAAGGATAATGCTCCTAAAATTCCGGCTTTTGCAGCAATTTCTTCACCGTTTGGTGCGCTTCTAATACTTAAGTAAGTGTTTTTAATATTTTGTGTATCATAGGCTGTTAAACCTGCAAATATTAATACTCCTAAAACATTAATCGCGAACTCTAAGCCTGGACTTTGTGTAAACCAGTTAATAATCATTGCTACTATAAGTCCAATTACACCCATAAACAAAAATCTACCCATACCAGATAAATCTTTTTTGGTTGTATAACCGAACAAACTCATTGCTCCAAAAGCTACTGCAGTAGTAAAAAATGCGTTTGCAATAGAAGCACCAGTGTATACTACGAAAATAGTTGACAAAGAAAGTCCCATTAGGGCAGAGAACAACCAAAAAGATAGTTGTCCAGCTGAATAACTCATTTTCATTACTCTTGCTGAGAGAAAGAATACGAAGCCTAAAGGAGCAAACATCACTATAAGCGAAATAATAGAATTACTGAATAAAGCACCTACAAGTTGAGGTGAAGTTCCTATTGACCAAGCAACTAAACCAGTAATTACCATTGCAACTGCCATCAAGCCATAAACTTTATTCATATGAGCTCTTAGACCACTATCAATGTTTATGTTACTATCAGATCTTGTAGTCGATCTAATTGATTCAAATTCTGCCATAAATATCTCCTTCACATTATGGAATAAACTGAAATAAATATCGTATTTATTTATGAAAATTTCAAGAGTTTTTTGAATTTTTTCTTGATTTACTTAAGGTTAATCAATTGTTTTTAAAATTTTTGCAGGTTTTGAATTTATTGGTTTAATAGCAAAAAAAGTACTTGTAATTAGTGAAATAAATATACCAGTTAATGTTATCCAAATTGCAGAAGATACAAAAAAAGAAAATTCACTATTTAAAAAATACGAAATGACTACCCACGACATTATTGCACCTAAGATTATTGCAACTAAGCCTGCAAAGCTACCAATAATTACAGAGCGTAATAGAATAGATAACAATATAATTTTTTTTGAAGCTCCAAGTGTTTTTAAAATAGAAGACTCAAAAATCCTATTTTGTTCAGAAGTCGAAAGTGCTCCAATAATGACGAAAAAACCCAGAAATATAATTAGTGCAGCACACCACTTAATAATTAATGAAGATTTCAAAATAATATCTTTTACTTTTTTAACTGTTTCTCCTACAGATACTGATGTAACGTTAGGAAATTTTTGAGTTATGATTTTAATAATCTCTGTTTCATATTTCTTAGGTGCATAGATAGTTGCAATATTAGTATGAGGAGCATTTATGAGTGCGCTAGGGTTAAAAACCATTAAAAAATTTATTCCCATTGTTGCAAAATTTACTTCTCTAAAACTATAAATAGTTCCTGTCAAATCTCTTCCTAAAATATTGACGGTTATTGTATCACCAATTTTTAAGCCAAGTTCACTTGCTTCATTCTGAGCAAAACTAACTAGTGGTGGTCCTTCATAATTTGATGGCCACCATTCACCTTTAGTTATTTTTTCAGCAGTGGTAGGTTTGTTTTCATAGGTAATTCCCCTATCCCCTCTAAGAGCCCAATGATCTATCTTTAATTCAGACACATCCTTATTATTTATCTTGGTAATGAAACCTCTAAGCATAGGAGCAGTTTTAATGTCAGAAATTAATTTTTTTTCTTTTAATGAATCAATCAAACTTTCTTTTTGATTTTTTTGAATATCAATCAAAAAATATAATGGTGCTTTTTTAGGTATATCGTTAGTAAGCGTGTATTGTAAATTTTTTTCAATTTGGCCCATAGTTGCAAGAATTATAAGTCCAATCCCTATAGATAATAAGACGGATTTATTTTCACCATTTTCACTACCAATTGATGCCAAAGCCAATTTTAATGAAAGCATTTTATTAATTTTATTAGTAGTAATTAATTTTTTAGTTGAGTGCTTCAGGAATAAGGACATCAAATTTAAAATGATAAAAGAAAATATTGATCCAAAAATAAACCAAAGAGCTAACGTTATATCAGGAGAGATAAGCAAAATAATTATGATTAGAGTAAAAATAAGTCCAAACATATAGAGTAATTGACGTAAATTAGGTAATTCCAACCTACTATTAAGACTATGGGATCTATATAGGTCTGTAATTTTTTTATCGCAAAAGTTAAAAAGAGGAATTAAGGAAAAAATTAAGCTTATAAGAATACCCAGTATAAGGGAAATTAAAATTGGCTGAATAAATACCTCTACTTTTAAGGGGAATGGAATAACAGCATTAAGTGAAGGTTCAGCTAATTTTAACAGATAGCTACCTGTTATGGCGCCTAGTGAAGTTCCTACAAATGACATTGCCAAAATTTGAATTAAGTAAATTCTAGTCAATATGCTATTTGTTGCACCTATAGTTTTTAATGTTGCTATAGTTCCTCTTTTAATATTTAAGTAAGAAGTAACAGAAGTACTAACTCCAACACCACCGATAATTAAACCAGACATACCCAAAATAGTGAGAAAGAAATACAACCGATTTACTACTGCTTCGATACCAGGAGCTGGATTTCTAGTATCTCTCCAGCGAAAGCCTTTGCCATAAAACTTTTTTAAGAAAAGAGATTTTACAGCTTCTAAATCTTTATTATTTGAAATTTTGAGATAGTAATTTGTTTCAAAAAGGGTACCTTGTTTTAACAATCCTGAATTTTTTAATGAATTAGTATCTACTATAACTTTTGAGCCTAAACTAAAACCATTAGAGCCAATATCGGGAATACTAGACATGGTTCCTCTGATTTTGTATAAAGATTCACCAAGCTTTAAGTTTGAACCTACCTCTAAATTTAGTTGTTCAAGTAAATTATTTTCTACTAAAATACCATAATTATCGCCATTTTTTTTTAAAGCCTCTTTTATACTTATTTCTGGTTCTATTGTAACTTTACCTATTAATGGATATTTTTGATCTACACTTTTAACTTGAACTAAGGCTTGGTTGTATTCATCACCAATATCAATTGTAGTAACCATACTTCTGAAAGTAATAACCTCTGTGAAAGAAGAAGAAATTTTTTTTATTTCATTTAATTCGTCTGATGATGCACCTCTATAAGCAAGAGTAAGGGATATATCACCGCCTAATATTTCAGATGCTTCTGTTTGTAATCCCTCTTTAATACTTTCCCTAAAAGTTCCAATTGACGAAATAGTAAGTACACCAAAAAATAGACAAATAAAAAAAATCCAAAATTTACTTAAACCACCTCTTAAATCTTTAAAAGCAAATTTTATTATCGATAGATTAGACAAGATTGTTACCGGTGACTTTCTATTGTTTTTCCATTCTCTAATTTAACTTGCCTTTGACATTTTTTTGCAAGTTCAGTTGAGTGAGTTACTATAACTAGGCTACTTTTATTTTTTTTATTTAAACTAAAAAGAAGATCAATAATTTTTAACCCAGTATTTTGATCTAAATTTCCAGTAGGTTCGTCTGCTAAAATAATTTTTGGTTTTATTGCTAAGGCTCTTGCAATTGCAACTCTTTGTTGTTCTCCTCCAGATAACTGAGAAGGAAAGTGGTTTAATCTTTTTTCTAAGCCAACTTCATTAAGAATTTCAATTGCTCTATTTTTTACATTTAAATAACCTGCTAATTCTAAGGGAATAGATACATTATCAAGGGCTGTGATTGTGGGAATTAAGTGGAAAGATTGAAATATTATTCCAATTGTATTTTTTCTTAAGTTAGTTAATTGGTCTTCAGATAATTTAGTAATTTCACTACCATTAACAATAATTGAACCAGATTCACTATCTTCAAGACCACCCAATAACATTAATAAAGAAGATTTTCCTGAACCTGATGGTCCAACAAGTGCCACAGTTTCTTCTTCAAATAGTGAAAAATTTACTGAATTTAGAATTTGTAGTTTACCAGATGCTGATGGAAATGATAAACTTAAATCAGTAGTTTGGATGAGTATCTTTTTTTTCATCTTAGCCAGTTTTAATAGGTGCAATTGATATATGAGTATAATTTTTAATTACAATAAGATATCTTTAGTTTTATTCTTTTTGTTTATTCACTCCTTTACAAATGCGACAGAAAAATTAGAGAACTCCAGATTAATAATCATAGGTGATAGCCTAATTCAAGGATATGGACTGCCAAAAGATAAAGGTTTTGTAAATCAGTTACAAAAAAAATTATTGGAAAAAAAAGTTAATATTCTCCTGATAAATGGTGGTGTATCGGGAGATACAACTGCAGGTGGACTTTCAAGAATTGATTGGAGTATTACTGATGATATAAATGCTGTAGCTATTTCTCTTGGAGCTAATGATATGTTAAGAGGAATACCACCAAGCTTTTCGAAGGAAAACTTATCTAAAATAATAATGAAAGTTAAAGAAAATAATTTGCCAATACTTTTGATAGGTATAAAGTCAATTGAAAACTATGGAAAAGAATATAAAAATGAATTTGATGTTATGTTCTCTAACTTAGCAGATGAGTTTGAGTTATTTTTATACCCAGATTTAATGGCTCCAATTTTAAATAAAGAAGAGGATTTATCTCTCTATCTTCAGGAAGATATGTTACATCCTAATGAAAAAGGAGTTGAAATTATAGTACAGGAAATTCTACCTACTATTACTAATTTTATAGACAGCTTTAATAATACGAATTAATTTTCTTATCAAATTAAATTGATATTAATAAAATTTTTTAAAAACAAATAAGATGCAAGATTTAATTAATTTAGGTAAAAAGGTTGCAATTGCTGGTGGAAAAGAGGCAATGAAATATTTTAGAAAGCCGAATTTAGATTT
Source organism: uncultured Alphaproteobacteria bacterium (assembly GCA_902611605.1). Classification (GTDB taxonomy): domain Bacteria; phylum Pseudomonadota; class Alphaproteobacteria; order Rhodobacterales; family Rhodobacteraceae; genus CACIIZ01. The sequence goes on along the minus strand of CACMAH010000001.1, from coordinate 42,850 downwards.
TGATAACAAATCTCAGACCCATTTTGATCCTGTATCAAAAGCTGATATAAATGCAGAAAATATTATTAAGAATTTAATTCTTCAACATAGACCTAATGATACTATAATTGGCGAAGAAAATATTGATGTCAGGGGTTCCAGTGGCTTCTCATGGATAATAGATCCAATAGATGGGACGAGAGGTTTTATGGCAGGACAAACCTCTTGGACAGTACTGATTTCTTTAAATGAAGGAGACAAGCATCTTTTTGGCATCATATACCAGCCTTTTACCGATGAAATGTTTATTGGATTTAATAATTCTTGTAATTATTTGCATAAAAGTAAGACGAATAAAATTTTTGTAAAAAATTGTAAAAAAATTTCTAATGCGATTATTCATACTACTGATCCAAATATGGGGACCAATCTTGAAAATTTTGCTATGTCAAAATTAAGAAGTTATTGTAGACTTTCAAGATATTCTCTGGATGCTTATGCATATGGATTATTAGCATATGGTAATATTGATCTTATAGTTGAATCCTCTATGCAATTCTATGATATACAGGCACCCCTTTGTGTGATCAAATCCGCAGGAGGATTTTTTTCAGATTGGAGAGGTGGTAATAATTTTAGTGATGGACGAATATTAGCTTGTGGAAGTGATCATGTTCATAAAGAAGCTTTGGAAATACTATCTAAATATATTTAGTAAGCTTTACTTATTAATTATTTTTTTAATAAGGAAAATTTTTGTTCAAAAATTTATCAATCTCTTCCCAGATTATTTCTTTTATATCTAATGTTTCAAAAAATACTTCATGCATTGCGCCAGATAAAATTTTTAATTCACCCATTGGAGTTCTAGCCATTCGGTTTTCAATGGCTTTTTTTGAAATCACTTTGTCAGATTCTCCCAAAAATGTAAGTTGAGGTATTTCAGGTGGAGGCATTTTCGCCAGTTTATTTAATTCATCGTTAAGGGCTTTTAGCCAACTAAGTGTTGGCGGTCCTAAACCCAACCTTGGATCTATTAGTAAATTATCACGCATTTCATTATAAGCATCTATATTTTTTGTTAATAAATTTCTTTCAAATGGTTTAGTAAGAATATTAAATCCATCAATTTTGTAGGGATAAGTTAGCAGACCGAGGCCCATAGAAATTGCTAAATTAAAGATTGGAATTAAAATTGAAACAGTTAAATCTGATACGGGTAATCCCCAAAGAGGAGCAGAAAAAATAGCAGATTGAAAAGTTGTATCTCTTAACAAATACCTTAAACCTATACAGCCGCCCATGCTGTGAGCTAAGAGTAATTTGGGCTTTTGATTTAAAGTATCTTTTAAGTGTTCTAATATAGTTTCTAAGTCTATTTGATATTCAAAGAAATCTTTTACATGACCTATATCTGTTCTTCCATGTGGTCTTTGTGACAAACCTTGTCCTCTCCAGTCAAAACACAAAACCGAAAAGTTTCTATCTAAAAATTCTTGAATTACAAAATTATATTTTTCTATATATTCAGTTCTTCCTGTAAGAATTATTACGATACCTCTATTACCTTTTTCCCAGTAGCCGTATCTTATGAATTTTCTGTCTTCAGTTTGAATATAATCAAGTACTCCTTCAGGTAGGAGTTTAATACCTAATCTAGGTAAAGGATTAAGTGTACTTTTAGGCAAGGATATTACCTAACTGCATTGCTACTCCCATACTTCCTTCTACTTTAAGACTGCCCCCCATGAACGCTGAAGTTGGATTCATTTCTCCTTCTAAAATATTTTGAAAAGTTTCAGCACTTGCTATTAATGTACAATCTGTTTCTTCAGTAGATTCTCTAACACCATTACTGTCAACAACTATGGATCCCTCATTTTCAATTTCAAATTTTGCACTAAAATCGATACTTTTATCTTGAAGTTTTTCTTCCAGAGCCTTAATGGCTGTTTCTATTATATTTGACATAAGAATTCCTTATATTTTTTCAAAGTTTTAGTTATTGTAAAATGAAACTCAAAAATTTAAAATGAAATTTATTTCTGGTTTCTGATTTTTTATTAATTTTTGTAGTTATTAGAATCAAGACCTTATTATTTGATGTAGATAATAATTTATAATTGATGCTTAAAAAAATTTACTCAAACAAAAATATAAAAGCATTATTAGGTCCTACTAATACTGGAAAAACTTTCTTTGCAATTGAGAAAATGCTTAATTACCCAACTGGTATGATTGGCCTTCCTTTAAGATTACTGGCAAGAGAAGTTTATGAGAAAGTTTCTCAAAAATGTGGTAAACAAAATGTCGCTTTAATTACTGGTGAAGAAAGAATTATGCCTGAAAATCCAAGATATTGGATTTGTACAGTTGAAGCAATGCCTGTAAGTCTAACACTTGATTTTGTAGCAATTGATGAAATTCAATTATGTGCCGATCTTGATAGAGGTCATATTTTTACTGACAGGTTGTTTAACCTTAGGGGAAAAAAGGAAACTATTTTTTTAGGTTCTAGTTCTATAAAAAGAATACTATCTAAAATTTTACCAGATGTTGAATTTTTATCTAGAAAGAGATTGTCAAAACTTACTTATTCAGATTCTAGAAAGATAAACAAAATTCAACCCAGGTCTGCAATAGTTTGTTTTTCTGTTGAGGAAGTTTATGCTATTGCAGAAATAATAAGAAGAGAAAAAGGTGGAGCTGCTATTGTTACAGGTGGGTTATCTCCCAAAACTAGAAATTCACAGGTTGCTTTATACCAAAGTGGTGAGGTTGATTATCTTGTGGCTACTGATGCAATAGGTATGGGTTTAAACTTAGATTTAGCAAATGTCTCTTTTGCAAGTTTAACCAAATTTGATGGATTTAATCACAGAAAACTTTATGTTAATGAGCTAGCTCAAATTGCTGGAAGGGCTGGCAGATATACAACTGACGGTACATTCGGTACTACAGCTAATTGTGAGCAATTAACATATGATGTAATCAATAATATAGAAAACCATCGTTTTTTAGATATAAAGAAAATTCAATGGAGAAATTCAAATTTATCTTTTGAGAACCTTAACTCTCTAATTGAATCTTTAAATATTAAGCCAAAAATGATAGATTTGATGAAATCTAGAGAAAGTACTGACCTTAGCACTTTTAAGATGATGTCAGAAAATCAATTGATATATGAAAAAATACTAAATATTAAAGATGTAAAACTTTTATGGACTGTATGTCAAATACCAGATTATAGAAAAATTTCTTTAACAGATCATGTACAAATTCTAACTGAAATTTTTTTATTATTAATTGATAAAGGTGAATTACCTGAAACATGGCTTGAAAAAAAAATTATATCATTAGATAAATATGATGGTGAAATTGAAAAAATATCTAGGAGATTATCATATATTAGAACATGGAATTATGTGGCTAATAGAGGTAGCTGGCTCGAAAATCCGTCATTTTTACAAAAAGCTGCAAAATCAATCGAAGAAAAATTATCAGATAAGCTTCATCAACTTCTTATTGAGCGCTTTATTGATAGAAGAACAACAGTACTATTAAAAAAAATTAGGGAAAGAGGAAAGTTGAACGCAGAATTTAATCAAGATAATGATTTAATTGTTGAAAATCAAATAATCGGGAGAGTTGAAGGTTTAAATTTTATTTTTAACAATACTGAAAGTTCAATAGAGAAAAAAAGATTGCTATTGATTACTAAAGACATTGTTGTTTCTAAAATAAAAAATATAGTTAACCAATTATATGAAACTCCTGATACAGAATTCTCAATTAATAATTTGGGAGAGATTATTTGGCAAAAAAATATAATTGGAAAACTAGAAAGAGGAAATTTAATATATAAACCCTTTGTTATACCTATTATCTCTGATATTGTTCCATCTTCAATTGTAGAAAAAATAAAAACCCGTATTGAATATTTTGTAAATAACTATATCAAACAAAATTTTTCCTCACTCTTCTCAATTATAGACGACAAAGAAATTGTTGGTATTTCTTCTGGGTTGGTTTTCATAATGAGTGAGCATTTGGGGGTTTTATCAAGAGTCCATGTGAAAAAGGAAGTTAACAGTCTTGATCAAGATTGTAGATCAAAATTTAGAAAATATGGATTTAGATTTGGTCAGTATAGTGTTTATCACCCATTATTTTTAAAACCAGAACCTACAAGGTTAAGGATGACTTTGTGGAAAATATTTACTCAAGTAGAAAAGAGTATTGATCCTCCTTTACCAGGGTTAGTTACTATTCCAATATTAGATGGAGTTGAAAACACCTATTATGAGGTTGCTGGATTTAAAAATCTTGGATCAAGGGCTATAAGAATTGATATGTTAGAGAGGTTAGCAGATTTGATAAGGGCTCAAGATACAAAAAAAGGATTTAAGGCAAATTCAGAAATGTTGTCAATTACAGGTCTTAGCTTTATTCAATTAAAGGATATTTTAGAAAATTTGGGTTATAAATCCGAAAATATTCCACTTACAGAAATCAAAACCTTAGGAATAGATAAAGAAAAAAATTTAAAAAATATTATTCAAAATAATGATAAAGATAAAAATTTAGGCCTACCTGAAGCAAAATTAGATCTTGATGAAATTAACCCTAATCAAATTATTTTCAAATTTGATTTTAAAAAAATAAAAATAAGTAAAACTTTTAACAAGCGTACAAAAAATAAAAATAATCATACTAAGGCTATAGAAATTAAAAATAAAAATAATTTTAAAATAAAAAAAAATAAAGATAGGAAAAGACTAGATCCAAATAATCCATTTGCTGCCCTAGCATCTTTAATAAAAGATAATAAGGATAAATTTAATTGAGAATTGATAAATGGCTGGTTTTTGCTCGGTTTTTTAAAACTAGGACTAAAGTTTTAAGGGCAATTGAAAAAAAATTGATTTTTTTAAACGGATTAGTAATAAAAAAGCAATCTCAACTTTTAAAATTAGAAGATGATATTCTAATCAAAAACTCTCATGATATAATAAGAATTAAAGTAAAAAGCTTTGCTGAAAAAAGAGAAGGCTATGAGAAAGCAAAATTTTTGTATGAAAAGAAAAGTAGTGTAATTACAGATCTTGTAAAAAATAAAAATAATGTGATTGATGCTTTTAAAAACTCTTCACGTCCAAATAAAAAGGATAGAAGAGCATTGTCAAAGCTTAAAAATTTTGGGAATTTAATTAAATAACATTTGTAAATCTTTTTAAACTAAATAAATTGACTACATGTATGACAGTTGTAATCTAATAGTAAAATAACGTTATTTCGAATGAGTAATTGAATGACATATATTGTAAATGATAATTGTATAGATTGTAAATATACGGATTGTGTAGAAGTTTGTCCTGTTGATTGTTTTTATGAGGGTGAAAATATGTTGGTAATTCATCCTGATGAGTGTATTGACTGTGGTGTTTGTGAACCGGAATGTCCTGTTGACGCAATTAAACCTGATACTGATCCAGGTGCAAGTGATTGGGTGGAATTCAATAGAAAATATTCCGAGTTATGGCCAGTAATTACGATTAGAAAAGATCCTCTTCCAGAAGCTGATTCAAAAGCTGATGAAGATGACAAATTAAAAAAATATTTTTCTGAAAATCCTGGTGAGGGAGATTAAACTACAATTTAAAGTCTATAAATCTCAAAAAGTTGATTTTTTTTATTAAAAGTGTTATAAACTAGAATCTTTAGATTATAAATTCATTATAATCATTTCAGTATTGCTATAATATCATGTGGGGATCGAATTAATCGATTCCTTTTTTTCTGTTAATAAGGAACTTTATCAATATGAGTAACTCTCTAGAATTTTCACAAAATGATTATGTTGTTTACCCATCACATGGTGTTGGAAAAATAGAAGCTATTGAAAAGGAAATCATAGCTGGTTTTGAAATGGAAATGTTCGTTATTCATTTTGAAAAGGATAAAATGACTTTAAGAGTACCTACTTCAAAAGCTGATGCAGTAGGTATGAGAAGTCTTTCATCACCTGACATAGTTGGTAAAGCTATGAGTACTCTTAGAGGACGGGCTAGAGTAAAAAGAGCTATGTGGTCTAGAAGAGCTCAAGAGTATGAGCAAAAAATAAATTCAGGAGATTTGATATCTATTGCCGAGGTTATTCGCGATTTACATCGGAATGATGAGCAGAGAGAACAATCTTACTCAGAAAGACAATTATATGAAGCTGCTTTAGAAAGATTAACTAGGGAAGTAGCTGCAGTTGATGGAGTAGAGGAAGAAAAAGCCCAAGTTAAAGTAGGGGCCGTATTGGATGGTAAAGCTGCCTAGATTTTCTATTAATATCCAGTCATTTCTAAATAGCCAAAACCCTTATGTGATCCTGTAAATGACACTGGACCTTCCCAGTATGGAATTACTGTATCAACGTATGCATTTTTATTTAATGCTTTCAATGTTAAATCTATTTCATGTTTTTTAATAATTACTCTCCATGATGTTGGGACTTTCCAAGATTTTTTATTCAAATTATTTAAACCAGTATTATAGGTCAACGGGATCATTTCTATATCTTTATCATTCAAATTAATTTTTTTATTTTTATTATGTATGTAAGTTCCTGAGTAAAAATCTCCATTTTCATTATCTCTTACCCTAAATATCATTAATTTTGTTTCATCATCAATATGGAGAGAAATCCAATCCCATCCCTCTTGTTTTGAACCTAAAATTGCATTTGACCACTCTCTATCGGCCCATGCATTTCCCTCTACTAAAAATTGTTGATTATTAATATTTAATTTGCCTTTAACTTTAAAAAATGGTTGACTGTAGTATGCTGAATAATGGCCATCTTTAGTCTTTATGCTTTTACCATTATTTCCGTGAAATATAAGTGGTCCATCACTTTCAAATTTCAGATTGTAAGAAAAATTATTACCGCCAGCTTTTATGGAAGCCACCGACCAGTCATCACTACTAGAAAAATCCCAGTCATCAATCCAAGCCAAGAATGGTGATATTTTTACTCCTGCTTGTCCAGTTCCCCCACGAGAAAATTTTTCATTAAAAAAGTGATTTTTTTCTGACGTAACGACTGCGTGAGCCATCCATAATTGGTTGCTAATCCATGGATTTCTTATATTTTCAGTAGATTTTAAATTGTTTGAATCAGATTTGTTTCTGAATAGAGTCCATTGTATCCCAAATAAGTCACCGTTTGTGTTTTTTAGATTAGCAGTAATATACCACCATTCTGTTTTAAAGTCGTAATGTGCATTATGATCTTTTGGGAATTTGAGATCAAAATTTTCACTTAAATGGCCTTCAGCGTTTAGACTATTTTTTGGATTATAAGTTTGGGCACCTCCTATATTTGAGAGGAGTAAAATAAATACAACTATCAGAAAAGACTTAACATTCATTTTTATATCTCTTTACCATCAAGGATGTTGAATTTTTAAACATCAAAAACGTTGGTAATGCAATTGAAATTATACAACAAATCAACGAAACAAATAACGTTTTACCCCACATAGCAGGATAATATTGGAACGGTAATTTCCAACCAAAAGCAGAAATATTTAAATAATTTGTTAATAAAAAACATATAAGTAAACCAACAGGAATAGCAAAAAATAAAGTTATTAATATTAGTAATAAAAATTGTGCAAATTCAATTTTTAGCAATGATCCTCTGGTGATACCTAATGCCCATAATGGTGATAAATTTATTACACGTATTTCTGATAAGGAAACTAGTGAGGTCAACAATGTCAGTGTTGCAATGATAATCATAGCATCTGACAGCGATCTAGTTACAGTAAATGTTTTTTCAAACACATTTTTAGAAAACTCTTTGATAGTTTTTTGATTTATAATGTCTGTTTCTAAAATGTCATATTTGTTTTGAATGTATTCAGATACATTATTGAAAGAACCTTTCTTAACATCAACCGCAAAATTATTTGGAAAACTATTCGAATAGTAATCCTTAAACCTTTCTAAGCTTATCATAATTTGTGGTATTGAATTACCATAATCAGGATAAATTCCAACAACTACACTTTTTAGTTTATTATTATTGTTTAAAAGGTCGGTTGTTTGTATTTCGTCACCAATATTAGTACCAAATTTATAATGAAATTGCTCGTTGATTATTATTCCATTAAATTTTTGAATTTTCTTCCACATATCAACGGACTTATGAACTATTGGCCAGTTATCAATATATATTTTTTTAGGTTTAAATCCGACAACTGATATCTTTGAATTATCAAAATAACTTTCTGTTTCAATTATTGGATAAATATCAATGATATTTTCTTCTTTTTCTGTTTCCATGCTTATTTTTTTTGCTACAGTCTCAGAATTTGTTCTTACATACATCTCAGTAATCAGGCGTTTATCTAACCAAATAGAAAAAGTTTCTTCAAAACTTTTTACCATATTATCAACCCCAATAGTCACGGCTATCGATAACATAAGTGCATTAAGGCTAAGTGATATTCTTCTTATCTGTTTGAAAGTATCTCTAAAAAACCATGTAATAAGTGGGTTCTTGAATTTGATTGAATTGTTAATGAGAGATAAAATTAATCTAAGAAATAATGGAAGTAAAAGAGACGAACTTAAAATTAAAATTGCAATTAGCATAAAACTTAAGAACAATTCCTTCGGACTTAACAATATAATAACTGATAAGATCACTAATATAAAAATAATTGGTATTGAAGTAAAATTCTTATAATAATTAAAATAAATCTTTAGAAATGGTAAATAATTGCTAAGAGGTTCAGATTTATATATTTGTATCAAAAAGCTTGTTGAAATTAAAATCGCACCAAAAATTGGCATCAAAAGCGCAATTATAATCTCTGTCACTGAGAAAACCAATTGATCTTTAATATTTGCACCATAGATATTACCTATCGTAGATGCCACGTCCGGTAATAAAAAAGATGCTAAAATGTGTCCAAAAAAAACTCCTACCAATCCACTTATTGAAGATAGTAAAATTATTTCTAATAAAGTAGACAGGAAGAGTGTTTTAATAGAAATGCCCATTAGCCTTAATGTTGTAAAGGCTGATTTTCGTTGTTCAAATGATAAATTAAGAGTAGAATAAACTATAAATAGACCAACAATAAATCCTAAAAAACCAAAAGCGGTAAGATTTAAATGGAAACTCCTTGTTAATTGTTTTAGATCATCACTTGATTTAGTTTTAATAATTTCAAGACCAATTTCAGTTAGTATTTTCCTATCTTTTGGTATTCTGTCAGTTAGTTCAAATCGTGTAATTCTTCCTGATTTATTTAAAAGATTTTCAGCAATACTTATGTCAACTAAAACCAAGTTTTTTACCAAACTATCTGTTTTGACTAACTCTAAATTAAGATTTAATTTTAATATTTTGTTTATTGTTTCTGGAGAGGCGAATGCTAATCTATTATTTATTAAAAATTCTTGGTAACGGTCTTTTTTTTCAAAAAAAGATTTATAAAAGTTAGAATTCTTAGATAATGTGAAGGGATCAACCCCAATAATTTTAATTTGGTCGTTATTTGGTAAACCACCTTCCAGAATTGGAGTAACTGGCCATTTATTCCTTCGAAGTTTAGCAAAACTTCCAAAAGCAATTAACTCATTGTTAACTGATTTAATAATTTTATTTTGATTAGATGAAATAAGTAAGGTTGCACTCTCATATGATTTTTTAGCTTGCGTATTTATTAGTTGGATACTTGACCATAGAGTAGTTGCTAAAGATATTCCAAGGAATAAAAAAAACAATTGTAATGGTTTTCTAAACCAATGCTTAAAATTACACATTATAAGTATATCAAATAGTCTCATATCAAATCTTATTTATTTTTTTGTTTTTGATGATAAGTTTTAAATTCAAATTTTGTGCTAATTTTTTTGAATGAGTAGCTATAACAATGGTCGAATTATATCTTGATTGCAGTATTTCAAAAGCATTAGTCACCTTTGTAGAGTTTTCTTCATCAAGGTTTCCAGTAGGTTCATCAGCAAGCAATAATTTTGGTTTTGTTAAAATTGCCCTTGCGATAGCAACTCGTTGTTGCTGACCACCTGAAATTTCTTCTGGATATTTTTTTAAAAGTTTACTTAAACCTAATAAATTAATAAGTTCGTCTCTAAAATTTTGATCATAGTTTTTAATCAATTGTGAGTGAAAATTTATATTACTTAACACGTTCAAAGATGGAATTAAATTATATTGCTGAAAAATTATAGAAATATTATTTAACCTAAAATTTGCTCTTTTTTGTTCTGAATATTTCCAGATATCAAAATCACCAATTTTTATTGTACCGGAATCTGGGCTTTCAAGACCAGCAATTAAATGAATAAGTGTAGTTTTCCCACTACCACTTTCTCCAATTAATGCAGTTGATGTATTTGAATTAATTTCAAAATTTAAATCTTTAAAAACTTCAAAACTTTCACCTGAGCTTTCAAAATCTTTATTAAGTTTTTTGACTACTAAATATGGTACCATGATAAATTATTATAATTTGATTTTTCTTACTATTTAAAAAATGTGTATTTGATTTAGATAGTAAGTTTTAGTTATAATAAAATAGTTTTTTGTATTAGTCCCTCATATTTAAATTATATACATTCTATGGAACTGGCAGTGGATCATGAGAAAAAAAATATAAATAATTTAAGTTTTGACTATGCCTGGTCAGGTCAACTTGGATATTTTTCAAATCTTATGCCATTAATTTTTAAAAATAGTGATAATTTATTTTGTATTACAGGATTTGGTGGGCATGGTATGAATACAGCCCCAACTGCAGCTTTATCGACTAAAGACGCAATTCTTGGTGCAGATAGAAACTTAGAATTATTTTCTGATTTTCGTTCTGAATGGGATGGAGGGTTACTAGGTAAATATTCTGCGGGGTTATATTTACGGTGGTTAGAATTTTGTGACTTTTAAAATAATCTAATTTTTTAGAACTACTTCAAAACCCAAACTTTCCCCATCATAATCTTCAATTTTTTCAGGAAAACCATCACATTGAACATTTAGTCCTGTTTTATGTTCAAGCCTTTGTACAATTGAAGGAGAAAATGCTCTATCTCCATATTTAGAAATTCCATCTTTAAATATTTCAATTAATTTTGGAGAAATATCTAAAGGTATATTTCTTTCATCTGCTATTTGTTGGAAAAGCTCAATATCTTTAAGTACTAAATCCATTGTAAAATTTATATCTCTACTTCCATTTAATATCACCTGACTTTCTGTTTCATGAACAAAAGAATTCCCAGATGAAATTTTTATAGCCTCAAATGTTTTTGCTAAGTCTATACCTTCCCCTTTCATAGTGATTAAAGCTTCACAACATGATATTAAATTAGAAGTTGCCAAGTAATTAGTCATAACTTTTAACACAGATGCCGTTCCAATTTTTCCAGTATGGAGAATTTTTTTTCCCATTATAAAAAGAATTGGTTTTATTTTTTCAAATACGTTTCTTTCGCAACCGGAAAAAATAGAAATATTACCTGTTGAAGCCCTATGACAACCACCAGAAACAGGGCAGTCGGCTGAAAATCCTCCTTTATTTTGAACAAGTTTTGATAGTCTTGATACTTCTTGTTTGCTGGTTGTACTCATTTCTATCCAGATCTTACCTTTTGAAATGCCTTCAATAACACCGTATCTAGTTTCCATGACTGTGGCAGAAATAGAAGGTGATGGTAGACAAGTGATAATAAAGTCACTTTTTTTTGCTAATTCAATTGGAGAATCTTCCCAATTAGCACCTTTTTCTATCAAATGTACTGCATTTTTTTTTAATTTATCATGAACTATCAAGTTAATATTGTTTCTTAACAGTGTTGCAGCCAATTTTTCTCCTAAATTCCCTAAACCAATAAAACCAACTATCATTTTGTCTTCCTTTGTTTTTTTAAAGTTAAATCAAATTAGTGAGTCATTAATTTGCATTGAGTATACTATATTTATTATAATTTTATGATTAAACATCAACTTATAGTTTTGATGATGAATTTGGTATGAATTATGCAAAATATTGTTGAAAATAAAGTAGGGAAAAGTGTTGCTTTCGTGCCATATTTTAATGTTTTTAATTGTTGTTAAACAAAATAATTTATGCACTAAGAGCTTAAAATCTGTATTAATTGTACTTAACAAAACAAAAAATAAAAAAAATAATATATGGAGCAGAATATGTATTTAGTTAATCAAGCTAAACTTGAATCCAGTAGAGATTCTGAATTTTCAAAATACTTGAATCTGGGTGATTGGTTAGGAGTAGAGGCTGACAACGATGGTAGAGTTTCAGTTTGGGCTGATATAAATTCGTCTTTCTTTGGACTTAAAAGAAAAGTGAGAGAGCAATTAGGTTTCTTACCCTCCGAGATTGCAAATATTTTGAATACTAGCATTAAAAGTGGTAGAAGAGTTAGAGCGAGGTTGATAGATATGCAAAAGCATTTTAATAATGATAAAAAAAATAAAACTACATTAGCGGTTTCTCTTTGGAGTGATTGATTTTAATTTTTTAAAAATTAGGAGTTGAAATTGTTTTCAGATCAAAAATTTTCTAGTTCTATATTAGCTAATAGTTTCAGTTTAAAGGGCTCAATTTCTTGTAAAGGAGAATTACAAATTGATGGTCGTATAAATGGAAACTTAAATGGTGAAAAAGTAATACTAGGACCTGAATCCGTTATGGATGGCACTCTTACTGCAGATGAAATAATTATCAGTGGAAAATTCAAAGGGAAAATCAAAGGTAAATCAATTAGATTAGACGCAGGAGCTTCTGTTGATGCTGAGATTGCTTATGAAGTTCTTGCAATTGAAAATGGATCTTCAATTAATGGGATAGTGAAAAAAATAGTAAGTCCAGCACCAGTCAAAAAGCAGCCTTTACCTAATGATAAGAAAAAAGAAGATAAATAATATTCTTCATCGAGCAAAATTGAAACCATAATATACTTTTTTTTTATTTTGGATTATAATATAAAGCCAAAATGTATTTAAAATAAGTTTGGTTTTAATTTGAAAATTGTACTTAACTCTATGGTATCAAAAGGGTTTAATGACGGTACGGATCCTTTATCTAAAAGAACTGTCAGCGATAATATCTCTGACCCCTTGAAGTTTTTTAGCTTGTGTCCCAAAAGGGATGAAGTAAATCTATTAAATCTAAATCATATAAGTAATGAGATTGGAATTAATTCTTTAGTTGCAATTAATGAATCTAAAAGATTAGGACTAGGAAGCTTTAAAGCCCTTGGAGCTGTTTATGCTATAGCAAAAATAGGTTTAGGAAATTTTATCAATAAAGACAATAAAAACTTACTTTTAGAAGCAAAAGAAAAATTTAAAGGCTTAATATTTTCAACGGCAAGTGCAGGCAACCATGGTTTGTCACTTGCTGCTGGTGCAAAATTATTTGGGGCAAAATCCATTATTTATGTATCAAAAAATGTTCCTAAAAATTTTATTTCGCAACTTAAATCAATGGACGCAACTGTTTCTATCGTTGGAAACTCATATGATGAATCCTTAAAAATAGCTATAGACGATTCAAAAAAAAATGGATGGATTTTAATTTCAGATTCAACCTGGAAGAATTATGATGTTGGTTTGGATGTTATGGAGGGTTATTTAATTTCAATAAGTCAAGCGCTGGATAAAATGGATCAGGATCCAACTCATATATTTTTACAAGCAGGAGTTGGTGGTCTGGCTGCCTCTTTTGCAGCTTATTGTAGAAAGAAATTAGGGTATTCTCCAATAATTATAATTGTAGAGCCAAGTTATGCTCCGTGTTTGCAAAGATCAATAGAGATGGGGAGGCCTACTGGGGTTAAGGGTCCAGCATCTAATATGGGAAGGTTAGATTGTAAATTTCCATCTAGACAAGCATTTTATTCACTTTCAAAAACAGCTAACGCATTTGTTAGTATTACTGAGAATGAATCATTGAAGGGAACTAAATTTTTATCTGAAAGAGGCATAAATATTTCACAATCTAGTTCTGCTGGTTTTGTTGCTTTAAAAAAATTAGTAAAAAAAGGAGAATTTCTATTAGACAATAAAGCAAAAATTTTATGTGTATTTTCTGAAGGTTCAATTAAGCAATAGTACTCAAATTTGTGGTTAATTATTGTTCTGAATTTTTTTTTGAAAAAGTAACTTTTTAGTACTATCATAATCATAATTTAGAATGATAATTAAGTTTTTTTATAAAATGTTATGGAAAAAGATAGTGATCAAAAAATAGTTGTTTTAACTGGAGCCAGTAGGGGAATAGGGCATGCAACCGTTAAAAAATTTGCTTCTGAGAACTGGAGAGTTATTACTTGTTCTAGACAAGCTTTTGATGATAGATGTCCATGGCCTGGTGGAGAGATGAATCATATTCAACTTGATTTGTCAAATCCTAACCAAACAATAGAAGCAATAGAAGAAATTAAGTCAAAAATAGGACCTAACCTTCATGCTTTAGTTAATAATGCTGGCATTTCTCCAAAAGGTAAAAATGGTTTAAGATTGAATACCTTAAACACTGACTTAAAAACTTGGGGTCAAGTTTTTCATGTGAATTTTTTTGCTTCCGTAGTATTAGCAAGAGGTTTACAAAAAGAATTAGCATCTGCAAAAGGTGCTATTGTAAATATTACCTCTATTGCAGGTAGTAAGGTACATCCATTTGCAGGTCCGGCATACGCAACTTCAAAAGCAGCATTAGCTGCGCTTACAAGGGAAATGGCTGCTGATTTTGGTCCACTTAAAGTTAGAGTTAATGCCATTGCACCAGGAGAAGTAGAAACAGATATTCTTAGTGAAGGCACTGACCAAATAGTAAAAAAAATACCCCTTAGGAGACTAGGTTTACCCGAAGAAGTTGCAAATACTATTTATTTTCTATGTAGCAATGAATCAAGTTACATAAGTGGTGCAGAGCTGCACATTAATGGTGGTCAGCATGTTTAATAGAAAAATTTTATTTTGAATCAAGTTTTAAGGGATAAGCTCACTACTTTATTCTTTAAATATGTTGAAGTTGCTTCTCCTGAAATTTGTCTTAAAAGCTTTAAAAATGTTGATATTAAGGGAAAAACTTTATTAGTTGGAGTAGGAAAAGCGTCAATTCCATATTGTGAAAAAATTCAAGATAAAATTAAATCTCAATATGAAGGAATTATAATATCCACAAAAATTAAAAATGTATCAGAAAATTTAAATAATTTTAAAATTTTTTTTGCAGGGCATCCAGTCCCAAACAAGAATGGACTTGAGGCTTCAAAATATTTGATTGAAAAAGTTGATAAACTTAAAAAAAATGATTTATTAATTTTTTTTGTTTCAGGTGGTGGATCTTCACTTTTACCATCTCCTCCAGAAGGTTTTAATTTAAAAGATGAAATAAATTTAAATAAAAAACTTTTACAGTCAGGAATGAACATTAAAGAAACAAATCTTGTAAGGAAGCATTTTTCAATGATTAAGGGAGGTAGATTAGCTAGATTAGCATATCCTTCCAAAGTAAAAACTTACGTAGTGTCAGATATTCCAGGAGATGACCTTTCACAAGTATCTTCTGGTCCTACATTACCTAGTACTGGGAAACCTATGGATGCAATTCACTGTATTGAAAAGCATAAAGTAATTTTGCCAAAAAAAATATTAAATCATATAACAAAAAATAATGACGATATACCTTGTAAGACTGACATAATGTTCAAAAATAATTCCGCTTATTTGTTGGCTTCAGCAAAAAAATCAATGAATGCTACTTCTAATTTTGCTAAGTTAATGGATTTGGAAGTAATTGTTATTTCAGATCAAAGTCAAGGACATGCTACACAGGTTGCAAAAGAACATGCAAGCTTCATAAAAAGCTATATAGAAAAAATTAAATTTAAAAAATCGAAAAAAATATTTTGTTTTGTTTCTGGTGGTGAGACTTCAGTAAAGGTTACAAATAAGAATGGAAAAGGTGGTAGAAATACTGAATATCTTTTAAGTCTTGCTATTGAATTAGAGTTATTGCGAGTCAAGTCCTTTGTTGCGATAGCCGCTGATACAGACGGGATTGACGGGACTGAGGACAACGCAGGTGCTATAATAGACGAAAATACATTAATCAAAATTAGAAATAAAAATTTAAATCCAGACAAACTTTTAATCGAGAATAATTCCTATTGTGCATTTAAATCAAGTGGTGAATTATTCATAACAGGACCAACGGGTACAAATGTAAATGACTTTCGAGCAATTTTAATTAAAGACCAATAAATGGAGATAAATTATGGGAAAAAATAGTTTTTTTGAACCAATTTCAGGTTTTGAATTACCCCGGTTTGCTGGAATGCCAACTTTTATGAGACTTCCACATGTAGGTTTAGGTCATGACAAAATTACTGAAGTTGATATTGGAATTATTGGTGCACCATGGGATGCTGGAACAACCAACAGGCCAGGTCCTAGGCATGGACCAAGACAAGTCAGAGATATGTCTACAATGATTAGAGCTCAACATGGTGTTAATAATTTACGTCCTTTTGATTTAAAAAACTGTGCAGATTTAGGTGACATAGCACCAAACCCAGCAAGTTTGGAGGATAGTTTAAAGAGAATTGAAAGTTATTTTTTAAAAATAAAAGATTTAAATATTTTACCTTTAACAGTAGGAGGTGATCATCTTTGTTCGTTGCCAATTCTTAGATCCCTAGCCAAGAATGAACCTGTGGGTTTGATACAATTTGATAGCCATACTGATTTATTCCATAGCTATTTTGATGGTCAAATGTATACACACGGAACCCCATTTAGAAGAGCCATTGAGGAAAACTTAATTGATCCAAAGAGAACTGTACAAGTAGGGATAAGAGGAACTAACTATGATAGCGAGGATAGAGATTTTGCAAAAAGTGAAGGTATCAGAATCATAACAATTGAGGAATTTTTTGAAAGAGGAATCCCCGATGTAATTTCTGAGGTTAAATCAATAGTAGGTGATAAAAAAACATATCTTTCCTATGATATTGATTTTATAGACCCTGCATTTGCACCTGGAACGGGAACTCCAGAGGTAGGAGGACCTAACTCATTTCAAGCTTTGGATGTTGTAAGAAAACTTAATGGTTTAAATTTGATTGGTGCAGATGTAGTAGAAATCTCACCACCATTTGACCCCAGTGGTGGCACGGCATTTTTGGGATCATCAATTCTTTTTGAAATATTATGTATTATGGTAAAGTAACTTTATAAAAACAGTACTTGCAAAAAGTAATTAAAAATATAAAACTGCGTATTCACGTTATAAAGTTAAATGGGGTCATTTATTGACTGAAAATTTACATACATTACCAGCCATCCTTGAAAGAAATTCAATTCAATTTGCTGAAAAACCTGCTTTTAGAGAAAAGGAGTTTGGTATCTGGCAATCTTGGTCTTGGAAAGATGTATATGAGTATGTAAACAACTTGTCTTTAGGTTTAATCAGCCTGGGAATCAAAGAAGGTGATCATATTTGTATAATTGGACGCAATAGACCTCATCTATATTGGTCAATAATTGCTGCTCAAAATGTTGGGGCAATTCCAACTCCTTTGTACCAAGATGCAGTTGCTCAAGAAATGATTTTTCCTATTTCCCACTGTTCTGCAAAAATGGCTATAGTAGAAAATCAAGAGCAAGTTGATAAACTTATAGAGATAAAAAAAGACATTCCTTTATTAAAAAATATTATTTATCTGGATCCTAGAGGACTTAGAAATTACAAAAAAAATAACTTATCTTCTTTAGACGATATTTCTTCTCCAGATAAGCTAAAAAACATAACCAAGTTTCAAACTGAATTGAAAAAGAGACAAGCCAAACAAAACTTAGATACGAAGTCAATTCTACTTTATACATCTGGTACTACAGGACGATCCAAAGGAGTTGTTTTATCAAATAAAAATGTTATTGAAAGTGGAAAAGCTGGTATTGTTTTTGATAAAATTGACAGCAATTTTTCCCTAATTTGTTACTTGCCAATGGCTTGGGTTGGTGATTTTGCATTTTCAATGGGTTTAGGTCTTCAATCTGGAATGTGTATATGTTGTCCAGAAAGTGCAGAAACTTTGCATGACGATATGCGTGAAATTGGTCCTAGTTACTTTTTTGGTCCTCCACGATTTTTTGAATCACTGCTTACTTCTGTTAATCTTAAAATAGACGATGCAGGTTTATTTAAAAAAACGTTATTTAATTACTTCATGGCGACTGCTAAAGAAAATGGTGAAAAAATTTTAGAAAATAAGAGCGTTGGACTTATTAATAGGATTAAATATTTCCTGGGTGAAATATTTATTTACGGCCCTTTAAAAAATAGAATGGGACTTTCAAAAACAAAAGTTGGTTATACTGCTGGAGAGGCAATTGGACCAGAGATTTTTCAATTTTTTAGATCTTTGGGTATTAATTTAAAACAACTTTATGGACAAACTGAAGCCTGTGTTTTTGTCACCTGTCAACCTGACAAACAGGTTCATCCCGAAACAGTTGGAGTTCCTGTAAATGGGGTTGAATTAAAAATATCAAATTCAGGAGAAGTACTTTATCGTTCACCTGGTTCTTTTGTTGAATATTTTAAGGATCCTTCAAATACAAAAAAAACAAAAGATAAAGAAGGATGGGTAGCTACAGGTGATGCAGGGTTTATTGATGAAGAAACAGGACATCTTAAAATTATTGATAGAGCAAAAGATGTGGGAAAGTTAAAACAAGGTTCGTTATTTGCTCCTAAATATGTTGAAAATAAATTAAAATTTTATCCTAATATTTTAGAGGCAGTTTTGTTTGGTTCTGGAAAAGAATATTGTGTTGCTATGATTAATATTGATTTAACAGCTGTTGGGAATTGGGCTGAAAAAAATAATATTTCTTATGCTTCTTATCAGGAATTAGCAGGACATCCTGAAGTTTACAAAATGGTTGGTGAACATATTAGAGAAGTGAATTTATCACTTTCTAAAGATAAAAATTTATCGAATTGTCAAATTAGAAGATTTCTTGTTCTACATAAAGAATTAGATCCTGATGATGGAGAGATAACTAGAACAAGAAAAGTAAGAAGAAATCTTGTTAATGATAAATATTCTGATTTAATAAAAGCTTTATACGATGGATCAAAAGAAATTTATACAGAAACAGAAGTAACATATGAAGACGGAAGAAAAGGAAAAATATCTGCTTCAATTAAAATTCAAGAGCTTGAGGAAACTTTTAAAAGGGTAGAAGCTGCATGAATGTAGATAACACCAAAATGATGGATATTAAAAATATAGTTTTACGCTTTGGTGGTGTTGTAGCTATACAAAATATTTCCTTTGACATATTTAAAGGTGAAATTAGAGCTATTATTGGTCCTAATGGTGCAGGAAAATCGTCTATGCTCAATGTCATTAATGGATTTTATCATCCTCAAGAAGGAGAAGTTTGGTTTCGAGGTAAAAAAAGGGGATCTATGAAACCTTATCAAATAGCACACCAAGGTATTGCTAGGACTTTTCAAAATATTGCCCTTTTTAAAGGGATGTCGGCGTTAGACAACATAATGACGGGTAGATTTACTCATATGAAAAAAAGTATTTTCTCTCAAATAATTTGGGCAGGAGGAGCTTCCAAAGAAGAATATGAGAATAGAGAAGTGGTTGAAAAAGTAATTGATTTCTTAGAAATACAGCACATTCGTAAAACGCCTGTTGGTGCACTACCTTATGGTTTGCAAAAAAGAGTTGAACTTGGTAGGGCATTAGCTGCTCAGCCAGAACTACTATTACTTGATGAACCTATGGCTGGTATGAACGTAGAAGAAAAAGAAGACATGAGTAGATATATTTTGGATGTAAATAATGAGTTTGGGACTACTGTTGCCCTAATCGAGCATGATATGGGTGTTGTAATGGATATTTCTGATCGGGTAGTTGTTATGGATTATGGAAAAAAGATTGGTGATGGTACCCCAGATGAAGTTCGTAACAATCAAGCTGTAATTGACGCCTATTTGGGTGTTTCAGAGCATTAGGGGTTTATAATGAGTGCTGATTTTTTATATACAATTGAGGTGATATTAAATGGTTTAATGGCAGGAGTGCTTTATTCATTAGTTGCTCTTGGATTTGTCCTTATTTTTAAAGCTTCAGGTATATTCAATTACGCGCAAGGTGTTATGGCTTTATTTGCTGCACTTACATTAGTAGGGTTACAAGAAGGTAGGGTACCTTTTGCTCATCTTATAAATGCAGTCTTTGGTACTAAAGTACATCATTTTGATTGGACATTACCTGCTATTGCTGCAATTATTTTTACAATACTTGTAATGGTTTTATTTGCTGTATTAGTAGAAAAGTTAATTCTTAAACATTTAGTTAATCAAGAGCCAATAATTTTGTTTATGGCCACTATAGGGCTTGCTTATTTCATGGAGGGTTTTGGTGACTTAATGTGGGGATCTGATGTAAAAACCCTAAATGTAGGCATTCCTCAAGGTGGATCGTTATGGTTTGAAGACTTTACCATTGGATGGGCTGCTGAGGGTGAAAAGTTCTATGGTATGTATGTTGATCTTTTAGATGTGTGGGCGGCCATCATCGCTATAAGTTTAGTATTATTTCTTACTGTCTTTTCTCAGTATACTAAATCAGGTAGAGCACTTAGAGCAGTTGCTGATGATCATCAGGCCGCACTTTCAGTGGGTATAAGTTTGAGAGTAATATGGGTTCTTGTGTGGTCAATTTCTGGATTTGTAGCTTTGGTAGCCGGAATGATGTGGGGAGCAAAATCAGGTGTTCAATTTTCTTTATCATTGATTGCTTTGAAAGCATTACCAGTGTTGATGTTAGGGGGCTTTACATCAATACCTGGTGCCATAGTTGGCGGTCTTATAATTGGTGCAGGAGAAAAATTATTTGAGTTTTTTATGGCCCCTATTATTGGTGGAGCTACTGAAAATTGGTTTGCTTATGTACTTGCACTATTATTTTTAGTTTTTAGGCCTCAAGGTTTATTTGGTGAGAAAATTATAGAAAGAGTTTAAAAATGTTATATCGAGAAGTTGGTGAATTCAAAACATCTTATGCTCAGGATAGTCAAACTTTTCCTATAAGATTTGATAGGTATAGATATTATTTTGTTATTATTGTTGGATTATTATTTATTCCTTTTGTTATAAATGATTATTGGGCTAATGCAGTTTTTTTACCATTCTTAATTTATGCTATTGCTGCTTTGGGACTTAATATTTTGACTGGTTACTGTGGTCAAGTAAGCCTAGGAACAGGTGGATTTATGGCTGTGGGAGCCTACGCCTCTTATAAGCTCATGACTGCTTTTCCTGATTTAAATATCTTTTTTGTTATAATTTTATCAGGTTTTGTAACTGCTTTAGTAGGTACTTTATTTGGGTTGCCAAGTCTAAGGATTAAAGGGTTTTATTTGGCAGTTGCAACGTTGGCTGCGCAGTTTTTTTTGATTTGGTTATTTAACAAAGTAGGTTGGTTTTATAATTACTCTGCTACTGGAATGATAACTTCTCCCAGTAGAAGTGTAGGTAGTTTCTTTATTACTGGTTCAGAATCTACTCCAGCTGCTAAATATCTTTTTTGTTTTCTGTTTGTTTTTTTATTGGCTTGGGTAGCTAGAAATCTTACCAGAGGTAAGATAGGTAGAAGTTGGATGGCAATCAGGGATATGGATATAGCAGCAGAAATTATAGGAGTTAACCCATTGATTGCTAAACTTTCTGCATTTGCTATTAGTTCTTTTTATGTTGGTGTAGCTGGTGCTTTATTTTTTTCCGTATATTTAGGAGCTGTTGAACCAACAGAAGCTTTTAGTATACAAAAATCTTTTATAGTATTGTTTATGGTTATCATTGGTGGATTAGGTTCTATATTTGGATCTTTTGCTGGTGCTGCTTTTATGGTATTGATGCCAGTTGCTCTGAAAAATTTGTTAGTTTTACAATTTGGATGGTCAGTAGATATTGCTGCTCATTTTGAATTTATAATAATTGGAGGATTAATTATATTTTTCCTTATAGTTGAACCTCATGGTTTAGCTCAACTTTGGAATTTACTTAAACAAAAACTTAGAATTTGGCCATTTCCTTATTAAAATGGTAAAATTAAGTATTAAATATTAATACTATATATTGACTCCAGTTTAAGTAAAAGGTGTAATTAGAGGGTCAATAGACAAATTTAAAGAGAGGGAAACATGAATTTTAAAAAAACAATTTTTTCTGCACTGGCAACCTTATTTTTAGTGTCTCCAGTTCTAGCAGAATTAGTATTTCCATCCTTAAGCTATCGAACTGGCCCTTATGGACCAAACGGGATTCCTTTTGCTGATGGTTATGAAGATTATTTTACGCTTTTAAATGAAAGAGACGGTGGTCTTGGGGGTGAACCAATTCGAGTTGTTAAATGTGAAACCGCCTATAATACAGAAAAAGGGGTGGAATGTTATGAATCTACAAAAGGTGAAGGTTCTTTAGTTTATCAACCACTTTCAACTGGAATAACATATCAGCTTATCCCTAAATCAGCAGCAGATAGCATTCCAATTTTATCTTCTGGATATGGAAGAACTTCTGGTAGAAATGGTAAAGTTTTTAAATGGGTATTTAACTTTCCGGGCACCTACTGGGATGCAGCAAGTATAGCAACAAAGCATGCTATGGATATGAGTGGTGGATCATTAGAGGGTAAAAAAATTGCTCTTGTTTATCACAATTCTGCGTATGGTAAAGAACCTATTAGAACACTAGAGGCATTGAGTGAAAAACATAAATTTGAGCTTTCACTTCTTCCAGTAGATCATCCAGGTCAGGAGCAGAAGTCTCAGTGGCTTCAAATAAGAAGAGAGCGACCTGATTATATTTTTATGTGGGGATGGGGAGTCATGAACTCAGTTGCAATCCAAGAAGCAGCTAATATTAGATTTCCAATGGAAAATTTTATAGGAGTTTGGTGGTCTGGTTCTGAAAATGATGTTCTTCCAGCCGGTGATGCCGCTCATGGATACAAGTCCCTTGCTATGCACGCTCCAGGTGATAATTTTCCTGTTTATGACGATATGAGAAAGTTTGTAATTGATAAAGGACTTGGCGCTGGTGATGGATCAAACGTAGGTACGGTTTTATATAGTCGAGGAATGTATGCTGCAATTATGGCTACTGAAGCCGCTAAAACTGCTCAGAAAATTCATGGAGTAAGCAAAATTACACCTACAATGATGCGCGACGGTCTGGAAAATCTTGAAATGTCAGAAGAAAAAATGGCTGCAATTGGAATTGCTGGTTTTTCACCTACTTTTAAAGCAACATGCGAAAATCATGGAGGTCAAGGATCTGCTGCTATTCAGCAATGGGATGCAAAAAAAGGTACTTGGTCATTTATCACTGAATACATGAACTCAGACGCAAGTGTGATTGAACCGTTGATACTTGCAGATAGCGCTCAATATGCTGCAGAAAATAATATTAAAGAGCGTTGTAACTAATATGATTTAATAATTAGGGCCCTATTTTTTTGGGCCCTTTTTAATGGGAAGTCTAATGTTAAGAGATAGTGAAACACTTTTAGAAGTAAATAATATAGAGGTTGTTTATAACCATGTAATACTTGTTTTAAAAGGGGTAAGCTTATCTCTTTCCAAAGGTTCAATAGTTGCATTACTCGGTGGAAATGGAGCAGGAAAGACGACAACTTTAAAAGCCATTTCTAACTTACTTCATTCAGAGAGAGGTGAAGTTACTAAGGGATCTATAACTTATAGAAATGAAAAAATAGATAGGTTAAATCCATCAGATTTAGTAAAATCAGGTGTAATTCAAGTAATGGAAGGCCGGCATTGTTTTGAACATTTAACTGTTGAAGAAAATCTACTGACTGGAGCATATACAAGGAAAGAGGGAAAAAAGAGGGTGCTTGAAGACTTAGATATGGTTTATAGCTATTTCCCAAGACTTAAACAAAGAAGAAAAAGTCAAGCAGGGTATACTTCAGGTGGAGAACAGCAAATGTGTGCTATTGGAAGGGCTTTAATGTCAAAACCTGAAACTGTTTTACTTGACGAACCTAGTATGGGTTTAGCTCCACAGCTTGTTGAAGAAATATTTGAAATTGTTAAAAAACTAAATGAAAAAGAAGGTGTATCTTTTCTTCTTGCTGAGCAAAATACAAATGTGGCTTTAAGGTTTGCACATTTTGGTTATATCTTAGAAAGTGGAAGAGTTGTAATGGATGGGCCTGCAGAAGAGTTAAGAGAAAATCCAGATGTTAAAGAATTTTATCTTGGTTTATCTGGCGATAAACGTAAATCCTATAGAGATGGAAGATCATATAGGCGGAGAAAACGTTGGCTGAATTAAAAAGCGATTTTTTTAATAAAGAAGAAGTTCGCACACATGATTCAAGGTTATCATATATAAATACTTTCTTACCTAAATTATTAAAAACCGCGAAAGAAGAAACTTTGGGTTTTAAAGATCATTTAGAAAGTATTGATCCAAATGAAGTCAGAAGTATAGAAGATTTACAAAAAATACCTGTATTACGTAAATCTGAACTTGTAAACAAACAAAAATTGTTTCCTCCATTTGGAGGTTTTGAAAGGACTGAAGAACAGAAAACTACGCATTTTTTCCAATCACCAGGTCCCATTTATGAACCAGGTACTAGAGGACTAGATTGGGGTCGTTTTGCGCCATTCTTGTATGCAACAGGAGTAAGGAAAGGAATGGTTTTACAAAATTGTTTTTCTTATCATCTTACTCCAGCAGGTATGATGTTTGAAGAAGGTGCTTTAAAAATTGGAACTAAAGTAATACCTGCTGGAACTGGTCAAACAGAATTACAGGCAAAAGCTGCATCTTTTTTAAAGACTAACGTCTATGCGGGTACACCAGATTTTCTATTTAAGATTTTAGAAAAGGGTGATGAGCTAAATCTTGATTTATCGAATATAAATATTGCTTGTGTTGGAGGTGGCCCATTATTTCCCGATCTAAGAAAGGCATATTCTGAACGTGGTATAAAATGTATGCAGTCTTATGCTACTGCCGATTTGGGTAATATTGCTACCGAAACAATTGAAAATGAACCACTGATAGTAGATGAAGGAGTTATAGTAGAAATTGTATTTCCAGGAACAGGTGAACATGTAGGACCTGGTGAAATTGGTGAAATACTGGTTACTAATTTAAATTTAGATTATCCGCTTATTCGATTTGCAACTGGAGATATGTCAGCTTTTGCTCCAGGTGAAAGTAAATGTGGGCGTACAAATACAAGAATTGTAGGTTGGAGAGGTAGAGCTGACCAAGCTGCAAAAGTTAAAGGTATGTTTTTAAGACCTGAGCAAATAAAGGAATTTATTTCTAGGCATAAAGAAATTAAGAAGGTAAGAGCTGAAATAAGTTTAGTTAATAATCAGGACGAATTAACTATAAAAATTGAAGTTGAGTCGGATAATTCTTATGATTATTTACCAAACCTTAGAGACATAATTAATCTTAGAGCCAAAATTATTAAAGTAAAACCGAACACGTTACCTAAAGATGGGATTATAATTGATGATAAAAGATAACTAAAAATTAATTAATTTTAGTTATTTTTTTTGGGAGATTGTCAAAGTTACTAGTACGTTTTTCAATTTTTGCTTTAAAGCTTTCTTCTACTTCTTTCATGTTGAACATTGCCGAATTCCACATTTTTATCCAATCTAAACCTTCCGCAGTAGTGTGATCTCTTGAAAATTTAATTGCTTCTTTACAACCAAAAACTACTGTAGGTGAATTATTAGATATTTCTTTGCCAAGTTCAAATGCTGCAGTTATCATACTTTTTTGATCAGGGTATACATTATTCAAAAAACCAGATAATTTTGCTTCATTGGAATTAAAATTTCTTCCTGTAAATGCAAGTTCACGAACTAATCCATCTGGAATTAATTTAACTAGTCTTGGGAATGTTCCAATATCAGCTACCAAGCCTAATTTAGTCTCCAAAATACTAAAATAGCTATCCTTGGTACCTAGGCGTATATCACTTGCACAAACAAGGTCTAGACCACCTCCAATACAAGCACCTTGAATTGCTGAAATAACAGGTATTCGACATTCCTGTAAAATATTTAAGGCATTTTGTAAAATTTCAATATAATTATTCAAAAGTATTGCTTTATTTGCTTTTTCTTTATTTATTTCTAAAAGATCTGATTGGAAAATTGATAAATCTAGACCAGAGCAAAAATGTGGTCCAGTTGAACTTATTATTATTACTCTAATTATACCTTCTTGATTTATATCTGATACAATTTCAGGAAATTCTTTCCAAAAACCAGTTGTCATCGAATTTCTTTTTTCTGGTCTATTCAGAATAATGTGTGCAAGCTGATTATCAAATATTACATCAAAACAACTGTATTTTTTCATTTCATATTTCCATATGTTTAATTACTGTTATAATTATTGTTTGTATTTTTTTAATTCGTAAAGGTTTATTTTAAAATCATTAAGTAATAACTATTTAAATCTAGTTATAAGGAAAACAATATTATGAATGATGTGGTCATAAGTGGGTATGCAAGAACTCCACTAGGAAGTTTTCAAGGTGATTTATCTAAAATTTCTGCTCCTGAATTAGGAGGAGAGACTATAAAAAAAGCAATTTTAGAATCAGGTGTGAATTTTGATGATATTGAAGAAGTAATTATGGGATGTGTTTTGCAAGCAGGGATAGGGCAAGCCCCAGCAAGACAAGCAGGTTTTAATGCGGGGTTATCAAAGTATATACCAGCTGTAACAGTAAATAAAATGTGTGGTTCTGGACTTAAGACAGTTATAATGGGTTCAGAGCAAATTAAAGCAAAAACAAATAATGTTTTAGTATCTGGTGGTATGGAAAGTATGACAAATGCTCCTTACCTTTCAAAAAAATATAGAGAAGGGGCAAGAATTGGTCATGCCAAAATGTATGATCATATGTTTCTAGATGGTTTAGAGGATGCATATGAAGAAGGTAGATTGATGGGTTCTTTTGCTGAAGATTGCGCAAGAAATTATCAGTTTACAAGAATACAACAAGATGAATATGCGATTAAATCACTGGAAAATGCCCTAAGTGCACAGAAAATGGGTCTTTTTGAGAATGAGATTGTACCTGTTAAAATTTCAAAAAAAAATAAAGAGGAAATTTTAATTACTGAAGATCAACAACCTAAAAGAAGTAATCCTACAAAAATCCCAACCTTGAAACCGGCATTTTTAAATGACGGCACAGTCACAGCTGCAAATTCTTCTTCAATTTCAGATGGTGCAGCAGCATTAGTAATATGTTCTCAAAAGTATGCTGAAGAAAAAAATTTAAAAATAAAAGCTAGAATTAAAGGATATACCGGACATGCCCATGAGCCTGGTTGGTTTACAACAGCTCCAATAACTGCAACGCATAAGTTGTTATCATTGATCAAATGGTCAACTGAAGAAGTTGATTTGTGGGAGGTAAATGAAGCATTTGCAGTAGTACCCATGGCTTTTATGAAAGAGTTAAAAATATCTCGTGAAAAAATAAATGTGAATGGTGGTGCGTGCTCCCTTGGTCATCCAATAGGCGCTTCTGGAGCTAGGATTTTAGTTTCATTAATCAACGCTCTTAAGCAAAGAGATTTAAAAAAGGGAGTTGCCGCAATATGTATAGGTGGTGGGGAAGCACTCGCCATTGCTATTGAAGTTGATTAAAACTATTAAAAAATATTAAAGTTATTTGATGAAAGGTTAAATTCATTATGTTTATGGGATCACTCGATTTTGGGCTAAGTAAAGAATTGGCTGCATTAAGAGACCTGGCTAATCAGTTTGCCACAAAAGAAATAAAAGATATTGCACATTCCATAGACCAAGAAAATGAATTTCCTAACCAACTTTGGGAAAAAATGGGGAATGCAGGTCTATTAGGGGTTACAGTATCAGAGGATTTTGGGGGAGCTGGTTTAGGATACTTAGCACACTGTATAATTGTAGAAGAAATAAGTCGAGCCTCAGCTTCTGTTGGTTTGTCATATGGCGCTCATTCTAACCTTTGTGTTAATCAGATTTTCCGTTGTGGTAATGAATTGCAAAAAGAGAAGTTTTTACCTGATTTAATTTCTGGGAACAAAGTGGGTTCTTTAGCAATGTCAGAGGTTGGTGCTGGCTCAGATGTTGTTTCAATGAAATTAAATGCAGAGAAAAGAAATGATCGGTTTATTTTGAATGGAAATAAAATGTGGATAACTAACGGTCCAGATGCAGAAACATTAATTGTCTATGCTAAAACTAGTCAAAATTTAGGTTCAAGAGGTATAACTGCTTTTATTATAGAAAAGGAAATGCAGGGTTTTAGTACTGGTAAAAAATTAGATAAATTAGGAATGAGAGGCTCTAATACTTGTGAATTAGTTTTTGAAAATTGTGAGGTACCTTTTGAAAATATTCTGGGGGAAGAAGGAAAAGGAGTTGAAGTTCTAATGTCAGGTTTAGATTATGAGAGGGTTGTTTTAGCTGCTGGACCCTTAGGTATTATGGCTTCTGCTCTTGATACAGTTGTTCCATACGTTCATGAGCGTAAACAATTTGGACAGGCCATTGGTAGTTTCCAGCTAATGCAAGCTAAAATAGCTGACATGTATACAACATATAATGCGTGTAAATCTTATGTATATCGTGTCGCTGAAGCGTGTGATAAAGGAAAAATAACAAGAAAAGATTCTGCAGGATGTATTCTTTATTCTGCAGAAAAAGCTACACAGGTTGCATTAGATGCAATTCAGTGTCTTGGTGGGAATG
Source organism: uncultured Alphaproteobacteria bacterium (assembly GCA_902611605.1). Lineage (GTDB taxonomy): Bacteria > Pseudomonadota > Alphaproteobacteria > Rhodobacterales > Rhodobacteraceae > CACIIZ01. Next base: position 13,970 of record CACMAH010000001.1, on the reverse strand, counting down.
GTTATACAAATGATTATCCTGTAGGAAGACTTCTAAGGGATGCAAAGCTTTATGAGATTGGAGCAGGTACATCTGAAATTAGAAGAATTTTGATTGGTCGTGAAATTTTTGAAGAAACAAAATAAATTAAGAATTTTTTATTTTAAATATGCAGTACCAAAATTTAACTTATAAAGAGTTATACGATAAATTTCAGTGGGATATCCCAAAAATTTATAATATTGGTTATGATATTTGTGAAAAATGGTCAATAAACACCCCAGAAAATCCTGCTATAATTGATTTGCTACCCTCAGGAAAAATTAATACAACTAATTTTAAAGAATTAAATTTGTTCTCAAATAAAGTTGCAAATTATTTAAAAAGTTTTGGAGTTAAGAAATTTGATAGGGTAGGAATATTACTCCCTCAATCGCTACAATGCTTAGTCTCGCATATCTCAGTTTTCAAAATTGGTGCTATATCTGTTCCCCTTTTTTTACTCTTTGGTCCAGATGCTTTAGAATATCGCATTTCTGATGCAAAAATAAAAACCATTATAACAGATGAGTCAGGTGCAAAAAAAATCAGAAGTATGGGAAACGATCTTCAGAAGGAATTAATTATTTTTACTATTGAAGGTAATATTAAAAAATTAAAAAGTATCACAATAAATTTTTCAGAAATTAATGTATCTAGTGAATTTATTATAGAAAAGACAAACTCAGAGGATCCTGCTCTGCTTCTTTATACGTCTGGTACTACGGGTCCACCAAAAGGCGTTTTACATGCCCATCGTGTTTTACTTGGTCACTTACCAGCATTTGAATTTTATCTTGATCTATTTTCAACCTATAAAAATAAAATATATAATCTATTATGGACACCAGCAGATTGGGCTTGGATTGGTGGTTTATTAAATATTTTATTTTCATCATTACATCATGGAGTGCCTGTTTTAGCTTACAGGTTTGAAAAATTTGATGCATTAAAAGCTATTCAATTAATGTCAGAATTTAAAGTAACAGGTTCTTTTTTACCTCCTACTGCCTTAAAAATGTTAAGAACTGCAATACCAAAGACAACATCAAAAAAATTATTTTTAAAATCAGTAGCTAGTGGTGGTGAACCATTAGGTACAGAACTTTTGGATTGGGGTAATAAAGTATTAGGAGTAAATATAAATGAATTTTATGGTCAAACCGAATGCAATTTAGTGCTTTCATCATGTTCTAAAATAATGAAACCTAGACCTGGGATTGTAGGACCACCAGTACCAGGGAATATTGTGAGTGTAATAGATCAAAATGGAACAAAATGTAAAAAGGGTCAACTAGGTACAATCGCAATAAAAAAAGGTTCTCCACAAATGTTTTTAAGATATTGGAATAACACTAATGCAACTAATGAAAAATATATTAATGACTGGATGATTACAGGTGATAAGGGGGTCATTGAAAAAGATAATTGGATTAGATTTGTAGCAAGAGATGATGATGTAATTACATCTGGAGGATATAGAATTGGACCAGGACCAATTGAAGATTGTTTAATGAGGCATCCTTCAGTTAGTATGGCTGCCGTAATTGGTAAAAAAGACTCATTAAGAACACAAATCGTAAAAGCTTTTATAGTTTTAAACAAAGGATTTATAGACAGTAAAGTTTTAAGATTAGAATTACAATCTTTTGTAAGAAAGAATTTATCTGCTCATGAATATCCTAGAGAAGTAGAAATTGTAAAAAAACTCCCAACTACTAGTACTGGAAAAATCTTGAGAAGAAATCTAAGAGGTCCAAATTAAAATTCTATTTCAAAAAATGCTTAAGTTTTTTGTCTAAAATTTTTGGGATCTCTTCTGGTATGAAATGATAACAATTTAGAGATTCTCCAATAACAACTTTCTCTGAATATTTTTGCCAAATTTCAATGGGATTAAAGCACTTGTTTATCAAGCCATGTTTTCCCCATAAGACTAGAATAGGAATATTTAATTTTTTTTCAGCATCTTCTTTATCATGCACTAAATCGATACTAAAACTTGCTCTATAATCTTCACATGTTGAGTGAATAGTTTCAGGGTTATTAAACTTTTCCAAATATACCTCCTTTTTTTTTCTAAAGTTGAAACCGCCCGACCATCTATTAAAACAGTCATCCAACCATATAGATGCATTATTAGCTATTAATTTTTCTGGTAACGGATATTTTTGTATTAAAAAAAACCAATGGAAATAACCAAAAGCAAATTCGCTATTTGTGGCTTTATACATGTCTAAAGTTGGACAAATGTCAAGTACTACCATTTTATCTGTTCTATTGGGAAAATCTCTGCATAATCTGTGAGCTACTCTTCCACCTCTATCATGACCCACCACAGAGAATGTTTGATATTTTAAACTATCCATGATTTGTATAAGATCATTTGCCATTGCTCGTTTAGAATAATTGGAGTGGTCAGGTAATCCTTTTGGTTTTGCAGATTCACCATATCCTCTTAAATCAGGGATAATAGTTGTATATTTTTGCGATAAGAGGAGCGCAGATTCCTCCCACATTAAACTAAATTGTGGATAGCCATGTAGCAACAATACAGGCGGACCATCACCCCTTTTGTAATAAATAATTTTTCCAATATCCGTAATAATAGAATTTTTTGTAAAATTATTTAACATTGATTTTGTAATGATGAGTAGATTAAGTTTTTAATTTATATTAAATATACATAATTGAAAAAATCTTAAAACGAAAATTTTAATAAAAGAGGTACTACAATTTCTAATAATTATGATAACGGAAGATTAGATTTACCTTTTGTTGGGATTTCTACATTTGCAAAAAGAGAGTATATAAAGAATTGGGATAATTTTAGAGCGGATGTTTCTATTATAGGTGCACCTTTTGACTTTGGTACTCAGTTTAGGCCAGGTGCAAGATTTGGACCTCGTGCCGTAAGAGAAGCATCAACATTATTTTCATTTGGACACGCAGGTGCTTATGATCATGAAGATGAAAAAACTTATTTGGATAAATCTGTCAAAATAGTAGATCTTGGCGATGCTGACATTGTTCATACTGATACAGAAAAAAGCCATCATAATATTTGTAAAGCTGTTAAAGCTGCTCTAAATGCAAAAAGTTTACCAGTAGTTATTGGTGGTGACCATTCTATAAATATACCTTGTATTGAAGCATATAAAGATGAAAGTTCCTTTCATATTTTGCAAATAGATGCACATCTTGATTTTGTAGATGAAAGACATGGTGTCAGATATGGTCATGGGAATCCAATGAGAAGAGCTGCAGAAAAAGACTATGTTTCAGGTTTAACCCAGGTTGGAATAAGAAATGTTTCTTCGACTGCAAAAGAAGGTTATGAAAAAGCAAGGGAAATGGGTAGTGATATCATTTCAGTAAGACAAGCAAGAAAAATTGGAATGAAAAATATTGCTAAGAGAATTCCAAAAGGAAAAAGACTCTATGTTACAATAGATATAGACGCTTTTTGTCCATCAATTGCTCCAGGCACAGGCACTCCAAGTCATGGTGGTTTTTTATATTATGAAGTTTTAGAACTGCTTCAAAGTATAACAGTTCAGAACTCTATAATTGGTATAGATATAGTTGAGGTAGCCCCTGATTACGATCCCACTGACAGCACAGCAATTCTGGCAGCACAAATTTTGTTAAACTTTCTGGGGTTTATTTTTTCAAATTCTAGTGAGTGAAATTTTTTTTAACCTCAACCAACAAACATTTAAATTTTAACTGTTTTTTTTATTTTGTGTGATTGAAAAATTTTATCAATTATTTTTTGATTATTCCGTGAATTTGTAATTGAGAACAAATCACTAGAATCATTTTTTTTGATTGCTTGGGCAAAGGCCTCTATTTGTAATCTATACTGATTTGTTTCTCCAAAACGAAAATAAACTTTTTCATTATTATCAGATCTACTTAGTGAGACTATTGCGTCACCATATAATCTTGCATTAAATGGTGAATGTACTTCAATTTTTCCTTTATTCCCGTGAAATACCATTTTTTGGTTTAAAGACATTTGTGTACTAACATAAAAGCTTAGATCAAAATGTTTAAAATTTACTTCAACACTAGCGTATATATCCGTCTTAAATTTTTTGTCATATTCAATTTTTGATCTTATACTTATTGGTTCTTGATCAGTCACCATTCTGGTTGTTACTAATGGGTAAACGCCGATATCAGGTAAAACTCCACCGCCTAGTTCCGGTATATTTCTCATATTTTTTGGATCTATATTAAAATATGTAAAACATCCTTGTACATGTTTTAAATCTCCAATTTCACCATCTGAAATTAATTTTTTTACTTTTTTCCACTGAGGATGATAATAAACCATAAAGGCTTCAGAGAATATTCTGTTGGATTTCTTTATTTCTAAATCTAGTTTATCTATTTCTTTCACATTTAAAGCAATTGGCTTTTCGCATAACACGTGCTTTTGTGCTCTTAAACTAAAAATTGACCATTCAATATGTTGTGATGTTGGTAGTGGTATATATATAGCATCAATTTTTTTGCAATTTAATATATCCTTATAAGAAGAAAAAGCTTCCTTTATATCAAACTGTTTTACTAATTTTTTTGCTTTTTTTAAATCTCTACTAGCAATTCCATAAATGATAGAATTTTTTGATTCTAGTATTGCAGGTATTATTTGTTCAGTTGCAATTTTAGCAGTAGAAAGTATTCCCCATTTGATCATTTTATACCTTTTTAGTTATGAATTAAAATATTGTACTAACAAGTTATCACATGCAATTTCTATCATTTTTGCGACACCTTCAAAATCATTGGTATAATAAGGATCTGGTAAATTTTTATTCTTGATGTTGGAAAAATCTAATAAGAGCATAACTGGTGTTTTTGAATTTTTAGGTCTTATTTTTTCAATATCTGCTATATTACTTTTATCCATTCCTATTATTAAATCAAAATTGTTAAAATCACCGGATAAAATTTGCCGAGCTTTTTGATAACTAATTTTCCAACCTTTGCTAGTTGCAACATTCTGGGCTCTCTGGTCAGGTGATTTATTAAAATGCCAGTTTTGAGTTCCAGCACTGTCCACAATTAATGATAAAGAATTTTTCTTGGCCATAAACTCCATTGCTCCCTGTGCCATTGGAGAGCGACAGATATTACCTAGACAAACCATTAAAATTTTAAATTTTTTTTTAGCTATTTTCCTTTCCAATTAGGTTTCCTTTTTTCTACAAATGCCCTTTGTCCCTCTAATATGTCTTCAGATCCATACAAATTATCAACAGTTGAAAGTTGTCTTTTAGTAATTTTATTTAATGTATCTTGAAATTTGGCTGCTTCGGCTTCCCTTACAACCTCTTTGATGGCTGACATAACTAGAGGCGGTCCAGCTGCAATATTTCTAGCCATTTTTAGGGCATATTGCATTAAATTTTTTTGATTAATTATATGATTAATTAGTCCCCACTTTGCCGCTTCTTCTGCATTAATCCAACGGCCAGTCATTAGCATTTCCATGGCTATATGATAAGGAATACGCTTTGGTAGTTTTATAGATGCAGCATCAGCTACGGTACCTGAATTAATTTCAGGGAGAGCAAATGTTGCAGTCTCAGCTGCTAATATAATATCACAAGACAAAGCTATTTCTAATCCACCACCACAACAAATACCATTAACTGCTGCAATGACCGGTTTATTCATATTTGGGAGTTCCTGAAGGCCTCCAAATCCTCCAACACCATAGTCACCATCAACAGCATCACCCTCAGAAGCAGCTTTTAAATCCCATCCCGGACAAAAAAACTTTTCTCCAGCTGCAGTCAATATTGCTACTCTTAATTTGTTATCATCTCTAAATGATTTAAAGATCTCTCCCATTAACCTACTAGTCTTAAGATCAATAGCGTTTGCTTTTGGTCTATCAATGATAATTTTTAAAATTTTACCTATAGTTTTTGTTTTAATAGGTCCTTCTTCTAGGTTAAGATGTGAAACTTTATTTTTTTTCATATGAACCTCAAGAGTTACTTTGTATTGAAATTAAGGCATCTGCTGCATATGCATTTTTTGGTGTAATAATGAGGGGGTTGATTTCGATTTCTTCAAAATTTTTGTCATTTTCTTCAATAAGAGATGATATTTTCATAATTACTTCAATAGTTTTTTTCAAATTAGCTTTTGGAAGACCTCTGTATCCTTGAAAAATTGGATAGATAGCCAAAGATTTTAGAGCTTTTTGAATAGAATTTTTACTTGCTGGTAAAATAATTAATTCTTTGGAATTAACTGCTTTGGAGAATAATTCACTGTAAATCCCCCCTTGTGCGATAGTTAAAGCAAATAAACCAGTTTCATCTTTTGTGATACCAATTAACAGTTCCAAACTAATTGGGCCTATCATTTCTTCAATTAAGATATCTCCTTTAATCTTATTCATTTTTTTTTGAATGCTAATCAATTCCTCTTTGGATTTTATATTTAGAAAAACTAATCCATTTTCTGTTTTATGGTTGCTTCCTGTACCTTTTAAAACAATTGGAAATTTAAGTTTATTTATGGAATAATTATTTTTTTTTAAATTTGATTTATTTGTTATAAGCGATTTAGGGATTGGTACTCCAAATTTTTTAAGAATAATTTTTGAATCTATTTCAAGTAGAAATTTCTTATCATATTGGGAAGTTCTTTTTTTGAGTAATACTTTTGTCCCCTCTACTTGCATTGAAGATAAAAAACTTTTATTTGAGATTTCTAAAGCTTTAAGTCCAGTTTTAAGTCCACCTAATGGTAGAATTTTGTTTTTGATAAAAATTTCAGCCAACTCTTCAGTCATACTCTCTGCTATAGAGGCAATTACAGCTATTCTAGCATTAGTTTTTTTCTTGGCATTGATTATGGCTTTTATCCCACAGTTAAAACTACTAGGATCACATTTGTCACTCCTAGGAACATCAAAAACAAATAAAACTAAATCTTTTGTATTCTCGCAAATAGTGATAAATAATTCATTCATTTTTTTTTGATCACCCCAGATAAAAGTATGGTAATCAAGTGGGTTACTAATTGTAACAAGTTCACCTAAAGTGTTACGAATTTTACCTGATTTTTCTTTTGAAAATTTTGGAAATTTTAATGACATATTTTCGCTTAGGTCTGATACTAAACTTGCCTCTCCACCAGAACAGCTTACAGAAACTATGGAATTTTTCTGTAGTCTTCCATTAAAATTTAAAACTTTTAGACTTTCTAAAAATAACTCTAAATCATCAACCTCTATAATACCTAATCTTTTTAAGAAAGCAGACGAAATGTCAGAGTCACCTGTTATTGAAGCTGTATGGGAAAAACTTTGTTTTTTACTTAAAGCTGTTTTACCAGATTTTAGAACAACAATTGGTATATTATGTTGCAACGCAACAAAAGCCATTTTTTCAAATTTCTCTATATCTTTAAAACCTTCAACATATATTCCTATTGCACTTACCCTTTTATCACTTATCATTGCTAGTCCAAGATCTGAAACATCAATTTTTTCTTGATTTCCAGTTGTTAAAATATAAGCAATCGGAGTACTTCTAGTATTCATTGTGAGATTTATTGCTATGTTAGATGATTGAGCGATTATGGCTACTCCTTTTTTTAACTCCTTTCCACCATGTTGATCTGGCCACATATAAACATGATCTAAATAATTCAAAAAACCATAGCAATTAGGACCTAAGAAAGGCATATCTTTTGACGCTTGTGAAAGTTTTTTTTGTAACTCTTTTCCATAATTATCTACTTCAGAGAAACCTGCAGCAAAACAAGTTGCACCACCACAACCAATGCTATCTAGTTTTTCTAAAATTTCTAAAGTTTTATTTCTATTTACACCAATAAATGCTGCATCAGGTACACCTGGTAATTCCGAAATATCTTTAAAACATTTAAACCCAGCAATAAATTTTCTTCTGGGATTAATTGGCCAAACGTCTCCATTGAAACTAGAATTTTTTATTTGAGTTGCAACATTTTCAACCCATAATCCACCAAATAGTGCAATAGATTTTGGTTGTAATAATCTTTTCAGGTTATAAGAAGACATCAATTTTCATATGGCCTAAGTAGTGACCTAGAAATAATATGTCTTTGAATTTCTGATGTTCCTTCCCAAATCCTTTCAAGTCTTGCATCTCTCCATATTCTTTCTAACGGAAGTTCAGTCATCAAACCCATACCACCATGAATTTGTATTGCTTCATCAGAAACCATAGCCAACATTTCTGATGCTTTAAGTTTTGCCATTGCCATGTCTAAATCTGTTGCTATTCCTTGATCATACTTCCAACCTGCTTCTAAAATAAGTAATTGAGCAGCCTTCAGTTCCATTGCCATATCTGATAGTTTAAATGATGTTCCTTGAAACTTTCCAATTGGTTGTCCAAATTGCTGCCTTGTTGCCGCCCATTCTATGGCATGATTAAAAGCTCTTTCGGCTCTTCCTAAACAGGTTGCTCCAACTTGAAGTCTAGTTGCTCCTAACCATTTGTTTGCTACTTCAAATCCTTTATGTACTTCACCAAGTATTGACTCCTTTGGCACTTTAACATCAGAAAATTCTAATATGGAATTCGTATAACCTCTATGTGATACATTATCATATCCTTCCCTTACATTAAAACCTGGTGTGCCTTTATCTACAAAAAAAGCAGTTATTAACTTTTTTGGACCTTTATTAGTTTCTTCAATTCCTGAAGCCATAAAAGCAATAGTAAAATCAGCAATATCTGCATGACTTATAAAATGTTTTGTCCCATTCAATACCCAATCTCCTGAAGTCGTTTCTCTAGCAGAGGCTGTCATACCTCTTAGATCAGAACCCGCATTAGGTTCTGTCATTGCTAAACAATCCCATTTTTTACCTTCTATACAGGGTTTTAAATATTTTTCTTTTTGATCTTTTGTCCCAGCGCATAAAATATTTGAAGGTCTTGCAACACATGTCCAATGTAAAGCATAATTTGCTTTTCCTAATTCTTTTTCATATAGAAGCCAGGTTAAAGTATCTAATCCACCTCCACCGAATTCTTCAGGTATGTTAGCGGCATATATACCAGTTTTGATTGCTTTTGCTTGGATTTCTTTTATAAGATCCATTGGCAAATTTCCGGTTTTTTCAACTAATTCTTCGTGCGGGAATAGTTCAGATTCCACAAATTTTTTTGTTGTATCGATAATGAGTTTTTGTTCTTCACTCAAACTAAATTCCATTTATTATCTCCAATTAAACTAAGGACTTTTTTTAACCCTAGCTTTTTTTATTAATCTTCCTGCACCATAATTATTTTTTTCTAATGCTTTTTGAATTTCAACTAAATTTTTATCACGAATTTGTTCAAGTTCAGTAACACTTAATCCATTAGCTTGTTTATCAGACTGATAAGTAATTAGATCTATAAGCTCATCATTAAATTCAGGTACATCCATTAGTTTAGTCCATGGCCATGTTAAACAAGGACCAAAATGCTCTAGAAATTTCCTCATTCCTCCTTCACCTGCTGCTGTCCTGTAAGTTTGAAAAACCCCCATTTGTGCATACCTAAGACCAAATCCATAGCGAACAATATCATCAAGTTCACTAGTTGTACAAATTCCATCCTTAATGAGCCATAGAGACTCTCTCCAAATGGCCTCTAGAAGCCTGTCAGCTACAAAAGCTTCAATTTCCTTTTTTAAATGAATAGGTTGCATATTAATTGAATTAAAAAAATCAATAATTTTTTTTATAAATTTATATTCTGTTTTATTTCCTCCAACTACTTCTACTAAAGGTATAAGGTAAACGGGATTAAAAGGATGTGTTACCATCAATCTTTCAGGATTTTTCATTTCATTTTGTAAATCTGTTGGTTTTATACCAGAAGTTGATGAAGCTATAATTGTTTGGTTTGAACAAACCTCTTCAATATTTTTAAAGATTTTTTGTTTTATATCTAGTCTTTCAGGAACACTTTCTATGATTAAGTCAGCATTTTCTATCGCAGGAGAAATTTCATTAAAATATTCGAAATTATTAAAGTTAATTGTTTCATTAGGAAAAAGATTTTTATAAGCCCTTTTAGTATTTTTTATTACAATTTCTAATCTAGTTTCAGCATAAGGTGTAGGGTCATATATTTTTACTTTTATCTGATTAACTAAAAACCTTGTAACCCATCCTGCACCAATAGTTCCACATCCAATACACGCAACATTGTGAATTTTATTACTCAATTTGGGGCTCTTTTTGTAAGATTAAGTTTATTTCTTACTTCATTAGGTGTTAGAATTTTAGCGCCTAAATTTTCAATTATTTCTACTGCTTTTTCTACCAATGTTTTATTCGTTGCAAGCTTTCCTTTCGAAATCATTAAATTATCTTCTAAACCAACTCTTACATTCCCACCCGCTAAAACTGCAGCTGCTACATAAGGCATTTGATTTCTCCCAAGTGAAAATGCAGACCAAGTCCAATCTTTAGGAACATTATTAACCATGGCCAGAAATGTATTTAAATCATTTGGTGCTCCCCAAGGAATTCCCATACAAAGTTGAACAAGAGCAGGGTTTTTTAATATTCCATTTGATACTAATTGTTTTGCATACCAAAGATGTCCTGTGTCAAATGCCTCTATTTCTGGAGTAACTCCAAAGTCAGTTATTAGCTTTCCCATTTTTTCAAGCATTCCGGGAGTATTTGTCATCACATAGTCAGCTTCAGCAAAATTCATGGTTCCACAATCTAATGTGCATATTTCAGGTAAACAAGAAGCAATGTGTTCTACCCTTTCCTCTGCACTTATCATATCTGTACCTTTTCCTAATTTTAAAGGATTAGAAGTTGGTCCAAAAACCATATCTCCTCCCATTCCTGCAGTAAGATTTAAAACGACGTCTGTATTTGAATTTCTTATTCTATCAGTAACTTCTTTATAATATTCTAATTTCCTAGAGGGGACTCCTGTGTTTGGATCTCTAACATGACAATGTACTATAGAAGCACCTGATTTAGCAGCCAATATAGCATCATCAGCAATTTCTTTTGGTGATCTTGGAACAAATTTACTTTTTTCTTGTGTACTTCCGGATCCAGTTAAAGCACAAGTTATAAATACTTCAGAGTTAATATTTAAAGACATAATTTGGATCCTTATTCTTTGGAACTAATATTCATTTTCACAAATTTCTAATATTGAAGGTTTTTCTTCCCTTATTGTTTTTTTTAGAGTTTTAACTAGATTATTCCTATTAATCAAACCATAATATTGTAGGTTAAAAGCAGCAGCTTGAATTTTGAGATTAGGAGGTTTTATATCTACTCCAATAGGATTCACATTTTCTGAAACCATAAAATCCTTAATTTCTTTATAGCCAAAGTTATTCCAAATTAAAAAAATAACAGCAATCTTTTCTTCTGAGGCAGTCATCAGTTCACTTAAAGAAAATTGTAAACCTCCGTCGCCTACTATACATATTACTGGTTTATTTGGTTTGGCTAATTTAGCACCAATAGATGCAGGAGGAGCATAGCCAAGAGTACCGTAACCCGTCGCTGAGTTGAACCATTTGCCTTGTTTTGATGTTTTAGTATAAAGATTACCGGCATACGTTGGCTGAGTACTATCGCCTACAAGAATCGCATCCGGGAAATTACTTGATATTGTTGAAATTAAATTAAGTGGAACTTTAAATTTGGGTTCAATCTCTTTCAAACAAAGTTTTCTAATTATTTTTGCTGTTTGAGGAGTTTGTAAAGATGACTTTTTATAATGCTTTTTAACCAACAAAATCTCAGACAATTTTTTAAAGAAATGAATTGCATCACTCCTTATTGACAAATGAGGTTGAATATTTTTTGTTAGTTGAGTTTTATTTATATCGACCCGAATTAATTTTTTTAATTTAGGAAAATTGCCATCCTTATACATATCATAATCTGTCTCTCCAAACTCTGTACCAACCGCCAGCACTACATCTGCTTTTTTTAGTTCTTTTCTAACCGTTTTTAAGGTTGGACTTGCAGGAATACACATTGAATGATCCCCTAAAATACCTCTCGCATTTATTGTAGTAATTACATAGGGACTTAATTTTTCTACAATCTTAAGGATATATTCATCACATCCTCTTGCGCCACCACCAAGGAGCAATACTGGATATTTTGCATTGGTTAAATAGTTTGAAACTTCATTTATTTTTTTTTCAGATGATTTGATTTTTTTCTTCCTAATACAAATATTATTTTTTTTCAATTTAAGGTATTCGTAATTTAATACATTTGTTGGAATTTCTAGGTGAACAGGTCCTGGCCTTTCCTCAAGCATTTTTAAAAATGACTTTTTAATTGCAGGAAGAAGATCTTTTGTCTTTTTTACTGTAAAAGAACTAATTGCTATTTTTTTTAACAATTTTTGTTGATGAGGTAATTCGTGAAGTAATCCTGAGTGTTTTCTTTTATTATCATAAGGATTGACTGACGAAATAATAAGCATTGGAATAGAATCTGCTCGAGCTTGGGCCATGGCAGTTAATATATTTGTAAGTCCTGGACCAGTTATTACTAAGCATACAGCAGGCTTGCCACTTACTCTAGAATATCCATCAGCCATAAATCCGGCACCTTGCTCGTGCCGTGGGGTAATATGTTTTATACTTGTTTTTTGAAGACCACGATAAATTTCAACAGTATGAACTCCAGGTATTCCAAAAATAATATCTACACCATATTCTTCTAATATAGGTAATAAAGAACTCCCAATAGTTGAATGCTTATTTTCTTTATCTTTTTCAATCATTAAATAAGATTAATCTATTTTTTTTACAAATTCATCTATTCTTTCACATGCTCTTTCTAACTCTTTATCAGGTACTGTCAGACTTAACCTAATAAAGTCTTTTCCATTTAAACCAAATGAAGAGCCTGGCATCACAGCAACACCTTCTGAATGAAGAAGTTTCCAGGCAAATTTTTCATCATTAAAATCTTTAAGCTCTAGTTTTATAAGAATAAACATACCTGATTTTGGCATAATAGGACGAATATTTTTTGTATTAGCTAGTTTTTTACAAATTAACTTAGCCCTTCGCTGATAATCTGTTCTCATTTTTAAGGCGGTTTGACTTTTGTTTGAAATAGCATAAGCCGTCATATCGGCTATAAAAGGTTGATTTCCAAAAAGCATAGTTTCTGCTAATGGTAACATTTTATTAATAACTTCTTCAGAGGCAAAAACCCATCCTGATCGAAAACCTGGTGATGCATGGCTTTTTGAAATTGAAGATACAACTATTGTTCTTTCAGCTAGAGTAGGTATTTCCAGAGGAGAAACAAAATCCTCTTTAAAAATGAGTTCTTCATAAACCTCATCAGATATAATCCATAAATTATGTTTTTTAACAATATCAGCCAATTCGAATAAATCTTTTTTTCTTAAAATACCACCTGTTGGATTATGAGGATAATTAAGAAGTAAAGCTTTACTTTTACTAGTTATTTTCATACGAAAATCTTTTTCCTGTAATGAAAAGTCATATTTTTCATGTAAAGGGATTGGGATAATTGTTGCTCCTGAAGATTTAATTATACCTTCATAAGTAGCGTAATATGGATCGCCCACCAAAATTTCGTCTTCTTCTTCAGTCAAGCACATTACTGTTGCAAACAAAGCAGTTTGAGTTCCAGGTAAACATAAAAAATTATTTCTTGTTACTTTTAAAGGAGTTCTTTTTTGGTATTTTTGTACAAGAGCATCAAGAAGAATTTCCTCACCTCTCCCATTAGAATATTTAGTTCTACCAGATCGCATGGAATCACAGCATTTCTCTATTAGTTCTTCAGGAGGGGGTTGATCAGGTTCACCTATCGTTAATTCAATTATATTGGGATTATTTTTTTTTAGTTTTCTAGCTTCTAAATGTAATAACCATTTATCCGATCCAAG